>DATFFH010000001.1:0-25957 GCA_035250245.1 Luteimonas sp.
AGAGAAAGCATGCGCAACCACGGTTTATCCGCCCTTCTCGCGCTCGCGCTGACCGCCTGCGCGCAGCCCGACGCCTCGGCCGACCACGCCGCTGCCGCAAGCGCGTCTGCGGCTGAAGCGCCGGCCGCACCGGCGCTCGCCCCCGGCGAACGGCGGATCAAGGCCTCCGACGGCGCCGAGCTGTACCTGAAAGTCGCCGGCAAAGGGCCGGTATGCATGCTGGTCCACGGCGGACCGGGCCAGGGCTCGTTGTCCACTGAAAAAATGGGCGCCGACAAGCTGGAAGACTTCCTGACCATGGTCTGGTTCGACCAGCGCGGCTCGGGCAAGTCGCCGGATGCGCAAGACTACCGGCTGGAACGCGTGGTGCAGGATTTCGAAGACGCGCGCCAGGCCCTGGGCGTGGACAAGATGTGCCTGATCGCGCATTCGTTCGGCGGCATCCTGGCGGTGGAATATGCCAAGCGCTATCCGCAGCATGTTTCCAAAGTGGTGATGGCGAACGCCACCCTGCATTTCCTGGGCCCGGAAAACTCACGGATGCAGATCGATTTCGTCAACCGCGTATTGGGCAAACAGGTGGTGAAGGTCGCCGACGACGCCGACGAAGCGACGCTGACCAAAGCCCGCGACGAAGCGCGCGCCGCGCTGATGAAAAGCGGCAACGGCTATCGCTTCCTGTCCGAGACCACCGACAGCATCAAGGTGATGGGCGAGATCGACGGCGGTTACGCGCGTTCGCGCGGCTTCGGCAACGCGATCTTCGACGAGCAGGCGAAATATCCCGAATACATGCAGGACTACACCGCCGATTCCGCCGCCGTGAAACAGCCGGTGCTGGTGATCGCCGGCAGCAAGGATTACGCGGTCGGGCCGGACGAGCACAAGCGCTTCAAGTTCCCGAACCAGAAAGTGGTGGTCTTGAACGGCGGCCACATTTCCTATTACGAGAACAACGCCGAATTCGTCGGCGCGATCCGCGAGTTCATGAGCGAGGGCCGCTGACCGCTTTGTCCCTCTCCCTTTTACGGGAGAGGGACAGGCGCGAAGCGCCAGGGAGAGGGTTTGGCTCTTGGCACCCGTAGAGTCGAGCCTGCTCGACTGCTCTACGCCAGCGCGAGCGCCATCTCTGAAAGCAGCGGAGCAAGCCCCGCTCTACAAAGCAAAAGCATCCGAGCAGGCTCGACTCTACGAACCGGCGCCCAATTGCCTGTCGTGCAACCGCGACCACACCAACAACGACACGATCGCGCCGACCAGGCACAGGAACATGTCCCACTGCGTATCCCACTGATCGCCCTGCGTGGCGAGGAAGGCATCGGCATCCGCGCCGAAAGCCAGCGCCGCCCACCATTCGATCAATTCGAAGAACGCTGAAAAACTCAGGCACGCGGCCAGCACCAGATAGACCAGCCAGCCGCCGCGCTTGAGCGGCGTCAGCCGCAGCAGCAATTCGCGCGCCAAGATCGCGGGCACGAAACCCTGCATGATGTGGCCGACGCGATCCCAGGGATTGCGCTCGAAACCGAACGTATCGCGCAACCAGAAGCCGAGCGGCGTTTCGGCATAGGTGTAGGCGCCGCCATGGATCAGCACTAGCGCGTGCGCGGCCAATAGCCAGCACAACAAGCGCGTCAACGGAAAACGCGGCCACGAAAAATAGATCAGCGGCAAGGCCGCCATCACCCACACCGTTTCCAGGAACCAGGTCATGCGGTCCTTGGGCGCGATGCCGGAATAGATCAGTGCGCCGGCGACCAGGGCCAGCAGCAAGATCCGTTCGGGACGGGTCGGAGGAACGGCGATGGCGTCAGACATGCGTATTACCTCTCTTCGAAGATGCGTTTTTCGTAGGAGCGGCTTTAGCCGCGAGCTCTCCCCTTCAAATCGCGACATCGCGGCGATTCCGAAGAAAGAAAAAGCTCGCGGCTAAAGCCGCTCCTACGAAAAGCGAATAACCGGCAGCACAGTCACAAGGGCAAGGGCAAACCGCGCATCGCTTTGACGGTGCGCAGCACGAAACTGGAATTGACGTCGGCCACGCCGCTTTGGTTGAGCAGGCGGTCGAGCAGGAAACGGGAGAAATGCTCCAGATCGCGCACCGCGACCTGGAGCAGATAGTCCATGTCGCCGGTCAGCGCGTGGCAGGCCACCACTTCGTCCCAATCGTTGACGAAGCGGGCGAAGGCGGCGACCGATTCGGCGTCGTGATGGTTCAACTGCACGCGCACGAAAGCCTGCAGGCCCAGGCCCAGTTTTTCCGGGTCCACTTCGGCGCGATAGCCGGCGATCACGCCGTCGCGCTCCAGCCGCTGAACCCGGCGCAGGCAGGCCGAGGGCGACAAATGCACGCGCTCGGCCAGTTCGGCATTGGTCTGGCGGCCGTTGCGTTGCAGCTCGGCCAACAGCAACAAATCGGTGCGATCGAGCTCGGCGGCGCTCATTCGAAATCAGGAATCGACAATCTGTGCAAGATTATTGCGCCTTATCCCCCTTTCGACGCAATTTTGCAACCTTTTTGCGCACTTCGGCGGCTACAGTGACTCATCCACCGGAGTCGCGCCATGAACCAACCCCGCCGCGTCGAAAATCTGCATACCGACAAGGGCAAGGTGCCGGTCTATGCCACCGGCGTGGTCGAACAGCCCTGGGCCGACTACAGCGACGTCGACCACGACGTCTGGCGCCGCCTGTACGAACGTCAGCGCCAGATTTTGGTCGGCCGCGCCAGCGACGAATTCCTGATCGCGCAGGATGCGATGGGCATGACCCCGGACCGCATCCCGAAGTTCTCCGATCTGAACCGCGCGCTGCGCGATGCAACCGGTTGGGAGTTGATCGGCGTCGAAGGCCTATTGCCGGAATTGGATTTCTTCGACCACCTGGCCAATCGCCGCTTCCCGGTCACCTGGTGGATTCGCAAGCCCGAGCAGATCGATTACATCGAAGAGCCTGATCTGTTCCACGATTTGTTCGGCCATGTGCCGCTGCTGATCAATCCGCTGTTCGCCGACTACATGCAGGCCTACGGCCGCGGCGGCGTGAAGGCGCACGGCATCGGCCCGGAAGCGCTGGTCAATTTGACGCGCCTGTATTGGTACACGGTGGAATTCGGACTGATCAAACAAAAGGATGGCCTGCGCATCTACGGCAGCGGCATCGTGTCGTCGAAAGGCGAGAGCATCCATTGCTTGGACAGCGATGCGCCGAACCGGATCGGTTTCGATCTGGAGCGGATCATGCGCACCCGTTACCGCATCGATACCTATCAGAAGACCTATTTCGTGATCGACAGCTTCGAACAGCTGATCGAAGCGACCGAACCCGATTTCACGCCGATCTATGCGCGACTGGCGGCGCAGGATTCGTATCCGGCCGGCACCGTGCTCGATAGCGACAAGGTTTACCACCGCGGCACCGGCGAAGGCTGGGCGGGCGAAGGCGACGTGTAGGGTGGGCCTTGGCCCACCATTGCCATCATTCATCGACGACGAGCAATGAGCGAAGCGAAGGCTTTACGTCCCGATAGTGTTTGTAGTTAGCGCGGCATGGCGACGGTGGGCCAAGGCCCACCCTACGAGGCCGGGCCGCCGACGGCAGCCATGTAGGCCTCCAGGCCGCGCGCGGGGACGTCCGGAAAAACTTCGTCGAGCTCGACGATCGCCGCCATCCGGTCCGGCCTGAAATTGCGGAAGCCTTCGCGCAAGCGGCACCACGCGCCCAGCGTCCATGCGCCGCCCCAGAACGCCAGGCATAGCGGCTCGACCACCCGCGCGCTGATCCGTTCGTCCTTGTCGCGATAATCCAAGCGCAGCGGCGTGCGCGTTTCGATCGCTGAGTGCAAGCGGTCGATGATGCCGCTGGCTTCGATCCGGTTCGACACTTCCGGCGCGAAGATGCGGGTACGCCGGCTGCGTTCGCGCAGTTCCGGCGGCAGCACCGCTTCGATCTTCAGCAGGGCCGCTTTCGCGCCCAGGCCCAGGCGCTCGCCGCCGAACGCGCGCACGAAGCGCGTGCCGACCACCAGGGCTTCGAGCTCATCGACGTTGAACATCAGCGGCGGAATGTCCGAACCCTTGCGCAACACGTAGCCGACGCCCGCCTCGCCCTCGATCGGCACGCCCGACAACTGCAGGTCGGCCACGTCGCGGTACACGGTGCGCAGCGACACGCCCAAGGTTTCGGCCAGCGCGCGCGCGGGCATCGCCGAGCGGCGCCCGCGCAGGGCGTGGATGATCAGGAACAGGCGGTCGGCGCGGCGCATGCGCCATGATCGCGCGCGCTCGCATCGGACTCAATCTCCCAACGCCCGCGAACGCGCCGCGGGGACCAGCCGGCGTTCTTCCGCCGGTTTGTTCGAACGCCGGGCCAGTTCGGCCTGCGCCTCGCGCCACTGCGCCGAATCGCGCAAGGCGACGCGGTAACGGCCGTACGCATCCGCGCCCGCAAACGCGGCGACCCAGACGAACACGTGCTCGCCCTGGCGCACCGGCAGGCGCGGGAAATTGTTGTCGGCGTATTCGGTGGCGTAAGCCGCCAGGATCCGCGCGCCGGCCGCTTGCGCGGCGGGCAGCAGGCGTTCGCGCATCAGTTCCGACAGCGCCGCATCCGCCGGCGATGCGAACGAATAGGTCGTGACCAGGACGAGGCTGTGGTCTTTTGCGGCGGCATCGACCGGCGGCCGTTCGCCTGCACCGGTCATTCCCGCTCCCGGCCAGGCCTCGCGCAGCAGCAGCACGTTGTCCGAATCGATCATGGTCGCGTTGGCGGTGTCGCGGTGCGCCTGCCAGGCCTCGCCGCGCACGTAGAACGCCGGCAACGATTCACCGCGCGCGGCCATGCTCGGGAAGCCGCGGAACCAGACGAAGCGGTCGGGCCGATCCAGATCGCGGAAATGCGCCAGCACGTCCATGCCTACCGCCTCCTGGGATTCGATGAAGTGCCGTTCGAAGACGTCGATCAGCACGTCTCGTTGCCCGGGGTGGAGCGTGTAGTCGCGCAGTTCGGCGATCGGGTAAGGGCCTACCGTCGAATTTCCGTACGAAGCCATCGATAACTCCTGTTTCAAAAATCGGCGCCTGCTTTGTAGGGAGGAACCTGCTCCGCTCATTTTGTTTTTCGTAGGAGCGGCTTTAGCCGCGAGCTTTATGCCTGAAATCGCCGCGAACTCCGGATTTGAAGTAAAGAGCTCGCGGCTAAAGCCGCTCCTACGAAAAGCGACCACGAAATCAGGCAACCCGCGAGAAACGCATGATCCAGTTCGTCTCCCAGGCCTTGCCTTCATCGAGCGACCAGGCCTGCTGCCAGACGGCGCTGCTCAGGGTGACGTCCGACCACACGAACCGCTGCAGCACCGGCCGGCCTTCGTGTGTTTCGCGGCCGAAGAACGTGCCGACGCCGTCCTTGAATCCGCCCACCACCGGCGTTTCCAGGATGCCGGTGCGGTCGCTGGCCCAGTAGATGCTCCACTGCTTGGTTTTCAGGTCGAACAAGCGCAAGGCCATGCCGACGTAACCGCCGTCCCAGTCGCTGACGAAATCGTCGATATTGCCCAGCCCCTCCAGGATCGGGCGGCAGCCCTGCGCGGCGTCGAAGGTTTCCCATTCGTCGCTGCCGGCCAGGCGCCGCTTCAGGCGTTCGTTGCGGATCTTCCAGCGGCCGTGCAGGAAGTCGAAATCTTGGCGGCCGTCGCGGGGTGCCATGCGGGTGTCCTCTTGTGGTTGCGCGCTCATGCGATGCGGTCCATGTCCATGACCAGATTGGTTTCCCAGGTCTTGCCGTCGTCGATCGAGAACGCCTGTTCCCATTTGACGTGGCTGTCGGTGATCTCCGACCACAGACAGCGCACGTAGACCGCGCGATCGCCGTCCTTGTCGTGGCCGTAGAAAGTGCCGATGCCGTCCTTGAAGCCGCCGACCACGGGCGGATCGAGCGTGCCCGTGCGGTTGGTGGACCAGTACGCGCTCCACAGCCGCGTCTGCGGATCGAAGAAGCGGATCGCCATGCCGCGGAAATCGCCGCCGAAATGTTCGGTGCGGTAGTCGTCGATGCTGCCCATGCCGCCCAGGATGGGCCGGCTTTCGTCGGTGGCCGCGTATTCCTCCCATTCGTCGCTGCCGACGAAGCGTTGTTTCAAGCGGCGGTTGCGCACCTGCCAGCGGCCGAGATAGAAATCGAAATCGCGGCGGCCGTCGTTCGGTTCGTGAGTGGGCATGGTCGGGTTCCGTCGGGAAGCGGGAAGCGAGGATTGGGCCAGCGCGGACGCGATCGGCAGCGCCAACACTCCGCTCGCCGCGATCGCGAGCAGACGGCGGCGCGAAAGGTCGGCGTGCACGTCCGTTGTTTCGGCGCGGTTTTCGGAAGTGGGCGGCATCTGCGGATCTGCTGGCGTGCGGAGCGCACGCAGGCAGGATCGGACCACGCTGCTGCCAACGGACTGTCAGCAGGCGGAGTGGCTCAATCTGTCGGCGCTGAATGGCTCAGTCGGGCGTCCATGCGGCGCCGGCCGCCGCGGCGGCGGTCATCGCAGCCAATCCCGATGCGACGCGCCAACCGTATCCGGCGCCGCCGCTGAGGAAGGCGAGCACGGATTTGGCCGCGGAACTGGTGCCGAGCAAAGCGACGATGCCCCAGCGCGCTTCGGCCATGGTCAAAGCTTGGGCGCCGGCGAGTTGCCCGACCGCGACGGCCGCCGCCTGCAATTCCGCCATCGCCGCGATCGCCGCCGCCAACAACGCGCCGCGGTCGCCGATCCATTCGCGCAGCCATGCCGTCAGCAGCAGCAAACCGGCTACCGCGAGCGCGAACAGCAAGGCATGGCTCAGCTTGAAGGCGCGCGATTGCGAATCCGTGCGTTGCGCCTTTTCCGCCGGCGCGTGCCACAAACCGAACGCCGCGATCGCCGCCAGTACGAGCGCAGCGGCGGACAAGGACACCGCGCAGGCGCGCAGCAGGGTCAGATTACCTGCGGCCAATACGCCAGCCAACAACAGCAACGAGCCCAGGTTCGCGAACAGCGCCGCCGATACCGCGTAGCGCCGCAACGCCGGTTCGTCCTTGGCGCGCTGGCCGAAACCGGCGACCGCGGCCGTCGACGAGGCGAAGCCAGCGAAGAAACCGGCCACCGGCATGCCGAAACGCGCCCCGACCAGACGTTGCGCGACGTGGCCGGCGACGCCGGCGGCCATCACCAACACCACCAATTTCCACAGCTCGGCCGGCTTCAATACGCCCCAGGGATCGACTGCTTCGTGCGGCAGCAGCGGCCAGACGATCAGCACGCAGGCGGCCAGCAGCAGGCCGTCGCGCAATTCGCGTTCGCTGACCACTTCGCGAGCGAAGCGGTGCATCGCGGGCTTGGCGTACAGCAATACCGCGGCCACGACCGCGAGCGCCGCGGACAACGCCGGCGTGCGCATCGCCAACCCACCGAGCAGCGCGGTGAACAACAAGGCGATCTCGCCGGTCAGGCCGAGGTCGCTTTCCGCGCTGCGCTTGTAACTGGCGAATACCAGCAACGCGAGCGCGGCGAAGGCGGCCACGAAAACGAACACCCCGAGTTGCCAGGCCACCGCCGCCGTCAATGCGGTCAAGGCATGTGTGCGCAGCCCTGCGGCGGAAGGCCCGTGCTCAGGATCGTCTTTGCGCCGCTCGCGCACGACGCCGATCAGCAGCCCAGCGCCGAGCGCGGTAAGCAGACCTTGCAACCAAGCGTTGGTCTCGGCATCCATGCACCGAGTGTAGCCCGGGTGGAGCGAAGCACGCTGGAATCGGGCCGCCGAGCTTTTTGTGGGAGCGGCTTTAGCCGCGAGCTCTTTTCGGCGGTAGCGGATGGAATAAGCTCGCGGCTAAAGCCGCTCCCACAAGAGCGTGGCGATCAGGCGGTGTCTTCGCCTTCTTTGGTGGCGGCAGGAAAATAGACCGTCACCGACAAGCCGCGCCCGCCGAGGCCATCGCCGACTTCGATCCGTGCGCCGTGGCCGCGCGCCGCGCGCGCGACCAGCGACAGGCCGATGCCGCTGCCGCGATCGCCGTGGCCGTTGCCGGCGCCATTGCCATTCGGCGCGCGGTAGAAGCGGTCGAAGATGCGTTCGCGGTCGGCCAGCGGCACGCCCGGGCCGTCGTCGGCGACCTGCAGCACGATGCCGGGTTCGCCGTCGCTCAGCGCGGGCCGGCAGGACACCGAAATGGTGCCGCCTTCGCCGGCGTAGCGCACCGCGTTGTCGAGCAGGTTGCGCAGCAGGATGCCGAGCTGGTCGATGTCGCCGGTCACGATGGCAGGCTCGGCGACGAGCGCGATCTTCTGCCGGCGCGCGCGCGCCAGGGTTTCGATGTCGCGCACCAGCAGCACCAGCAGTTCGGACAGATCGACCGGGCCGCGTTCGGCGCCGTCGGCCGCGGTGTCCAGACGCGCCAGGTCCAGCAACTGCTCGGACAAGCGTGCGCTGCGCTGCACGCCGGCGCTCAGCCGCTGCAGGGCCGCGTTCTTCTCTTCGATCGTGGTCGCTCGCAACGCCAGGTCGGCATGCGCGGTCAGCACGGCCAATGGCGTGCGCAGTTCGTGCGCAGCGTCGGCGATGAAGCGGCGTTCATGCTGCAGGGCTTCGTCGACGCGCCCCAGCTGGCGGTTGAACGCCTCCACCAGCGGCTGCAATTCGGTAGGAATCGGTCCCAGCGGCAACGGCGTCAAATCCAGCGGCGGGCGTTCCAGCAGTTTCTTGCGCAACGCGGTCACCGGCCGCAACGACCGCCCGATCACCAGCCAGGCCACCAGACCGAACAGCACGAACACCTGCGCGGCCGCGATCAGTCCCACCCGCACCCAGCCGCTGAATTCCTCGGCCATCATGTCCTGGGTGCGGCCGACCTGGACGATGATGCCGCGCTTGCCGTCGGCGACGCTGTACACGCGCCAGGTTTCGCCGTCGATGCGGCGGGTGGCGAAGCCGTCGGCGAAATCGGGCTTCATCGCCGCGACGGGTGCCGCCGGCGAATGCACCACGTTGCGGCCGCCGGCCCAGATCTGGAAGCTCATTTTCTGGTCGTCGCGGCGCGCGCTCGGCCGCGGCGGCTGCGCGGTTTGCGCCAGCAGCGCCAGGTTGTCGGGCATCGATTCCAGGATCTGGCTGGCGATCTGCTGCAGTGAGGTATCCCAAAACCCGGTGCGCTCGCGGGTCAGCTGCCAGCTCTGATAACCCTTCCAACACAGGAACGCCAATACGATGCACAGTAGCAGCGCCTTGGTCAGATGCCAGCGCAGCGAATGCCGCTGATGCAGGCGGCGCTGGTGGCGCCAGTGCGCGCGCCAATCGCGGTCCAAAGCCGCCTTGCGCCGCATACGCTCGCGCCAATTGCAGTTCAAGGCTGCGGCCCGCCGATCCGGTAACCATAGCCGTGCACCGTGCCGATCAGCTTTTCGCCGAGTTTGCGCCGCAATTGGTGCACGTAGACCGCGATGGTGTTGCTTTCGATCGTGCCGGAACTGCCGTACACCGCTTCCTCCAACTGTTCGCGCGTGGTCACCTTGCCCTGCCGCTCGAGCAGCAGCATCAACGTCAGGAACTCATGCGCGCTGACCTGCACCGGTTTGCCGTCGCGGGTCACCAGACGCTTGGCCGGGTCCAAAGTCACTTCGCCATGGCTCAACACCGGCGAGACGCGGCCCTGGCTGCGTCGCAGCACCGCGCGCAGGCGCGCGTACAGCTCGTCGGGCTGGAACGGCTTGACGATGTAGTCGTCGGCGCCCGCATCCAAACCCGCGATGCGATCGCTGAGTTTGTCGCGGGCGGTGAGGATCAGCACCGGCGTGGTGTCGTATCGCCCGCGCAAGGCTGAAAGCACGCTCAGGCCGGAGCTGCCGGGCAGGCCCAGGTCGAGCAATACCGCGTCGTAACCGTGATCCACCAGCGCGGCACGGGCGGCGCCCGCATCGGCGGCCCAGTCCACGCCCGAGCCGTGCTGCTCCAGCCAGGTGCGCAACGCGTCGGCCAGCATCGCATCGTCCTCCACCAGCAGCAGGTTCATCCGTTTGGTCTCTTCGCCCATGCCGGCACTGTGCGCCGGGGCAATTAAAAACTTCTTAAAACCTACTTTCTAGGCTGCTCGCCGCAGGTTGCGGAAAAACCGTCCGCGACGCCCGCCCAAGGAGCCTCCCCCGATGTCTCCGCACGCTCGCCCGATCGAACGCCAATGCAGCAGCGCCTGCGCGTCCGAAACCGCTCACGCCGCCGTCGTGGCCGCGCCATGAGCGCCGCTTTCCTGATCCTGGAGTCGATGATGAACGCCGAAAGCTTGACCTTGTCGCGCCTGAAACCCTTGTCCGTGCGTCCGGTGCGCCGCGACGACATCTCCGACCTGCTGCGGCTGTCGGCCGAGCACGCCGAAGTCGTCGCCTTCGAACGCATGCCTTACGGCCGCGCGCGCCATGATCCGATGGAATTGATCGAGGCCCTTTTTGAGCCCCCTTTGCGCGCCTGGGCCTGGCTGCTGCGCGCCGGCGACGAGGTCGTCGGCTATGCGGCCGCGACGGTCGGCTTTTCGCTGCTGGAACGCGGCTATTACCTGCAACTGGAGCCTTGGCACGTGCGTCCGCTCTGGCGGGCGAGCCAAGCCGATCGCCTGCTGCTGGAACAGGCGCGCGAATTGGCGACGAAACTGGGCTGCCTGAACATGCAATGGCAGGCGCCGGCCTGGAGTCTGGCGGGGCGCCCGTCGGGCGCGAACGCGCAGGCCACGCGGATCGAAACCGCGCGTTATGTGCTGCCGGCCGGCTCGGCCTTGCAGACCGACCTATCCGCGAATGCGTGATCGCGCCAACCGCTTTGTAGAGCGGGGCTTGCCCCGCTGCCCTTGCTTTTGCGCGGGATCGCTTTCGTCCAATTCCCCTTTGGCCCCAGGCGAACAGCAGCGGGGCAAGCCCCGCTCTACAAAGCAAAAGCGCATCGTCCTTTCTCTATCGATCTTGATCATGACTACCGCCGCACTCTGTTCCTGCACCACTACATCGCCCTACGCCGAATCGCCGCAATACCGCGACGGCGCCTTCCGCAATCCGGTCCAGCCGCGAATGCGCGGCAATTTCTTCGCGATGACTTGGCGCTTCCTGTTCGACAAGCCGAAAGACACCGTGCCGGCGACGGCGCCGCCGATCACCGCGATATCGCCCGAAACGCTGCGCGCAACGCCGGACGGCAGCCTGTTCCGGCTGGGGCATTCGACCGTGCTGTTGAAGCTGGGCGATGCGTTTTGGCTGACCGATCCGGTGTTCTCGCGTCGCGCCTCGCCGGTGCAATGGGCCGGTCCGGAGCGCTTCCATGCGCCGCCGATCGCGATCGCGGATCTGCCGCCGATCGAAGGCGTGATCCTGTCGCACGATCATTACGACCATCTCGACAAAGCCGCGATCCTGGAATTGGCGCCGAAAACCAAGCATTTCCTCACCCCGCTCGGCGTCGGCGACGTGCTGGTCGAATGGGGCGTGCCCGCCGAAAAAGTGCTGCAGCTGGATTGGTGGGATTCGATCCCGGTCGGCGGCCTGCGCTTCACCGCCACGCCCGCGCAGCATTTTTCCGGCCGCGCGCCGTTCGCGGACAATCCGACGCTGTGGGCTTCGTGGGTGATCGAAGGCGCCGGCCTGCGTGTGTTCTTCAGCGGCGATACCGGCTATTTCGACGGCTTCAAGGCGATCGGCGAGAAGTTCGGCCCGTTCGACCTGACCTTGGTCGAATGCGGCGCCTACAACGCCGACTGGCCCGACGTGCACATGCAACCCGAACAAACCTTGCAGGCGCATCTGGACCTGCGCGGCAAGCGGCTGGTGCCGGTGCACAACGGCACCTTCGATCTGGCGTTCCACAGCTGGCGCGAACCGCTGGACCGGATCGCCGCCTTGGCCGAGGCGCGCGGCGTGGAGATCGCGACACCATCGATCGGGCAGCCGCTGTCGATCCGCGATCCCGCCGCGACCGCGGCTTGGTGGGCGACGGCACGCTGAAATCTGCAAACGTTTCCAGCGCATTCCTTTGGCCGGCGTTTTGCGGGGATGGGCGACAATGGCGCCCTTTCATCGCCGAACCGAGCCATGTCGTCCATTTCCCTGACCCGTTTCCTGATCGAAGAAGAACGCGCCGGCCACGTCAATCCCGATTTGCGCCTGCTGATCGAAGTGGTGGCCCGCGCCTGCAAGTCGATTTCGGTCGCGGTCGGCAAGGGCGCGCTGGGCGGCGTGCTGGGCGACGTCATCGCCAGCGGCGCGGCCAGCATCAACGTGCAGGGCGAGGCGCAAAAGAAGCTCGACGTGCTGAGCAACGAGATCCTGCTGGAAGCCAACGCCTGGGGCGGCCATCTGGCGGCCTGCGCGTCGGAGGAAATGGACCACAGCCAGCCGATTCCGGACGCGTTCCCGCGCGGCGCCTATCTGCTGCTGTTCGATCCACTGGACGGCAGCAGCAATATCGACGTCAACGTCAGTGTCGGCACCATCTTCTCCGTGCTGCGTTGCCCTGACGGCATCGATCAGGCCCAGGACGAGCATTTCCTGCAGCCGGGCCGCGAGCAGGTCGCCGCCGGCTATTGCATCTACGGGCCGAGCACGATGCTGGTGCTGACCATCGGCCACGGCACCCACGCGTTCACGCTGGATCGCGAGCAGGGCGGTTTCGTGCTGACCCAGAAGGGCATGCGCGTGCCGGAAGAGACCAAGGAGTTCGCGATCAACGTCTCCAACCAGCGCCACTGGGAAGCGCCGATGCAGCAATACGTGTCGGACTTGCTGACCGGCAAGGAAGGCCCGCGCGGCAAGGATTTCAATATGCGCTGGATCGCCTCGATGGTGGCCGACGTGCACCGCATCCTGACCCGCGGCGGCATCTTCATCTATCCCTGGGACCGCAAGGATCCGGGCAAGGCCGGCAAGCTGCGCCTGATGTACGAAGCCAATCCGATGGCGATGCTGGTCGAACAGGCCGGCGGCGCGGCCAGCAACGGCCGCGAGCGGATCATGGACATCGCGCCGAACCAGTTGCATCAGCGCGTGCCGGTGTTCCTGGGTTCCAAGCGCGAAGTCGAAGAAGCCTCGCGCTATCACCTCGAGCACGGCGCCAAAGCCTAATCCGTAGGCTGGGGTTGATCGTCAGAGCCGTAGGCTGGGTTGAGCGCAGCGAAACCCAGCAACGCCATGCTGCCGGCCGCGACTCAGGCCATTTCTCCATTTCTTGATCGCCATGATGGATGGCGATGCTGGGTTTCGTTGCGCTCAACCCAGCCTACGCGGCCTTCAGCAAGAAACATGCCGCAGATTGGCGTCATCGAACGGTCAAATTGATCGCCAGTTTGTCCTGTTTCGGTCATCGGTTGCGTTCACCCTACTACCCACGGCTTTTTGACATCCGCTGGATCGGCGGTGGTGGGCGACGAAATCGGGGAGAAAGATGCGGATGAGCGCGCAAGCGACTCGCGACGTGATCTATTTCGCCTGCGCGCCGACGGACGGCTCGCCGGCGCTGCAGGGACTGGCCGCCTTGGGTTGGAACCTGCGCTGCGCCGACAGCATGGCGGCGGTGCTGAAGATACTGCGCGGCCATCCCGGCCTGCGCTTCGCCGCCCTGCTCGATCTGCGCGGCGGCTTCGACGCCCGCGACTTGGCGGCGATGGCGCCGATGCTGTCGGCCAGCAACGCCGGCTGGGTCGCCTGCGTGCAACCCGACCAGTTGGCCCTGGAGCCGATCCGGCAACTGATCCGCGACTATTGCTACGACTACGTCACCCTGCCCTGCCCGGAACTGGTGCTGAGCACCGTGATCGGCCACGCCTACGGCATGGCCTCGCTCTCGCCGCGCGCGCTGGATGTGGCCCCGGACAGCAACGACGGCATGATCGGCGAATGCCCGCCGATGCGCGCGCTGTACCGCGCCCTGCGCAAGTCCGCGTTGACCCAGGCGCCGGTGTTCATCGCCGGCGAGACCGGCACCGGCAAGGAACTAGCGGCGCAAGCCATCCATCGCCACTCCTCGCGCCACGACCAGCCGTTCGCGGCGATCAATTGCGGCGCGATCGCGCAGAACCTGGTCCAGTCCGAACTGTTCGGCTACGAGCGCGGCGCGTTCACCGGCGCGCAGCAGCGCAAGATCGGCCGGATCGAGCACGCCCATCGCGGCACTCTTTTCCTCGATGAAATCGGCGACCTGCCGCTGGATTGCCAGGCCTCGCTGCTGCGCTTCCTGCAGGAAGGCTATTTCGAACGCGTCGGCGGGCACGAACCGATCCGGGTCGACGTGCGGATCATTTCCGCCACCCATCAGGATTTGCGCGCGGCGATCGCCGAAGGCCGCTTCCGCGCCGACCTGTACCACCGCCTGTGCGTGCTGCGATTGGAACAGCCGCCGTTGCGCGAACGCGGCGACGACCTTTTGCGCCTGGCCGAGAGCGCGCTGCAGCGCTACGCGAGCGAAGGCCGGCGCGTGATCCGCGGCTTCTCGCCGTGCGCCATCCACGCCATGCATAGCTACGAATGGCCCGGCAACGTGCGCGAACTGATCAACCGCGTCCGCCAGGCGGTGGTGATGGCCGACGGGCGCCTGATCACCGCTTCGGACATGCACTTGGCCGACGAGCACACCAGCCTGTTGCCGCAGACGCTGGAGGAAGCGCGCAACGCCGCCGAATGCGCCGCGATCCAGCAGGCGCTGCGGCGCAATCGGCACCGTTTGATCGACGCGTCGCGCGACCTGGGCGTATCGCGGGTGACCCTATACCGGCTGATGGAACGGCACGGCTTGCGCCGGCCCGAATCCGAAACCAGTGACGCCGGCGCGGCGTAGCCCGCTTTTGTAGAGTCGAGCCTTGCTCGACTGCTCTTCGGTCAGATACCCGGCGCCAAAAAGCAGTCGAGCAAGGCTCGACTCTACAAAACATTATTTCCTGGGCGCGAACCAGACGTTGAGGATCTTGCCGTCGCGCACTTCGTACACCGCGATCGCTTCGGGCACGCCGCGCTCGGGCGGCAAACCGCGGATGCGTTCGTGGTCGACCACGATGGGGCCGCTGACGATGCGGTTGGCCCGCTCGGCGCGGTAGTCCTTCGGCACTTCCTTGAGGAAGATGTAGTCCTCGCGCAAGGTGCGCAGGCCTTTGCGCGGCGGTTTGCCGCTGCTCAGCGAATGGATGGTCACGTCGTCCGCGTAGCAGGCGACGAAGGTGTCCAGGTCGTGCGCGTTGTAGGCCTCGAGCTGGGCCTGCACCACCTTTTCCGGAGCCGCCGAGTTTCCGCAGGAGGCGGCAGCCGCGGGCGCGGCGGCCTGCGCCTTGCGCAGGCGCAGGGCTTCGTCCAAGTCGGCGCGCTTGCCGCTGCGTCCGTGCACGCCGACGATGGCGTCGACGTCGAGTTTCTGGGCTTGGATCAAAGCTGCGAGTTCTTCGCCGACTTCGAACGCGGGCGGCGTCGGCCCGACTTCGGGCAGATAGAACAGGTCGCCCTGGAACACGGTGTGCGATTCGGGCGCGTAGGCCACCAGCATGCTTTCCGAATGGCCGCTGTCGAGCGGATACAGATCCACGTGCTTGCCGCCCAGGTCGAGCCGGCGGTGCGAGGTCAGTTCGGTGAGCTTGGCCGGCGCCTTGTCGCCCAGACGCCGTTTCAGCGCGACGCCGGCATGCGCGCCGGCGATCACTTCCACGTCGCCGCCGGCCAGGTAGGCCGGCAAGCCGTCGATATGGTCGCCGTGGGGATGCGACAGCACTGCGTAAGCAATGCGCCGGCCCGGCGCAGTGCGTTCGATCGCGGCGCGCACCTGCTGCGCTTCTTCCACGCCGATCGGCGTGTCGAACACTGCGATGCCGCGCTCGCCGACCACAAAACCGGTGTGATAGCCGGACGGCGTGCCGTCGATCCGATACGCGCCCTGGCCGAGCTCGGTGACCCGCAGCGGAGCGCGCGAGGTTTTCTCGACGTAGCCGGCCGGCAAGGCGAATTCGGCTTCGGCCGGTGCGGCGACCGAGCGCAGCGAGACGTCGCTCCAGACGTTGTTGAGTTTGCCGTCCCGCGTCTGTTCGATCCGCCCGGGCTGGCGCAAGCCCTGCGCGTCGCGGTATTCCGAATAGGCGTAGCCGCGCGGGCCGACGCTGGCAGCCTCGATCCGGCCGCTGGCAGTGTCCAGGGTCAAGCTGGCCGGGCGGGCGGCGCCGTCCTGGAAACGGACGATGGTGCGCGGACCTTCGTCCGTGGCGGTGGCGCCGCGCGCCATCGCCTCGCGCACCAGCAACGCGGGCGCGAGGTACAGCAGATCGGCATGGTCCTCGCGCGCGCCTTCGGCGGGATCGCGCTGGATTTCCAGGCCGTCGCGCCATTTCAGTTCGTCGATCGTCGCCGATCCCGATGCCGTGCCGACCGTGAGGAAGCCGAATTCGATCGCGCCCGGATAGCGGGTGCGGGTGCGCAGCCGGAAGCGGCCGTCGCGGTCGATCAGCAGCGTCTGCTCGGCTTCGACCTTGGCGATCGCGGTGTCGGCGGTACGCGCCTGTTCGGGCGTGTAGCGCAGGCCGCGCATGTCCACCTCCACGGCGTTGGCCGTCGCCGGCAGCCCCGAATAGCGCACGGCGCGTTGCAGCGCGTCCGCTTCGGCGGCCGATAGTGGCAGGCATGCGCCGAGCAATAACGGCAGGAGCGCGAGACGGATGCTTCGTGCGGACGTATTCGGTCTCATGCCCTTCCGCCTGCGTCGGCGCAAACGGCGATCTTGCTGGTGGCGGCCGGCCTCACCAATAGGCCGTAAGTCATCTGGATCGACGAACTCGCGGCGACTCGGAACGCCGAGGCGTGTTTGGATCGTGCCACGTGCGTACCGGGAGAAAAGTACGGATTCGAGGCAGCATGTCCGCTTCGCGCACCGACGCACGCACCAAAATCGGCGCCTGCAGGTGACCCTGTTCGCCCAGGCCTCTAGAATCGCGGTTCGCGATCTCCTGGGGCGGGGCATGAGCGAAGATCGTTGGCAGCGCACCAGGGAATTGTTCGAGCGCCTGGCAGGGCTGCCGGCCGAGCAGTGGCGCGAGCGCTTGGCTGAAGCCTGCGGCGGCGACGGCGAGCTAGAGCGGGAAGTGCTGGATCTGCTGATGGCGGACGCCGATGCGCAGGACCCGCGGCAGCGCATAGCGCGCGGCATCGACGCGCTGGCCGCCGACACCGGAGAGCGGCTGGCCGGCATGCGGCTGGGTCCGTTCCGCCTGCTCGAACCGATCGGCCGCGGCGGCATGGGCGCGGTCTGGCTGGCCGAACGCGCCGACGGCCAGTTCGCGCAGCGGGTGGCGATCAAGCTGGTCCGCAGCCAATGGGACGAAACCGAGCTGCATGCGCGCTTCCGCGTCGAGCGGCAGATGCTGGCGGACCTGCGTCACCCGAACATCGCCAGCCTGATCGACGGCGGCGTGACCGAAGACGGCAAACCCTGGCTGGCGCTGGAATACGTCGACGGCGTCGACCTGCGCCGCTACGCCGAGCGGCAGCGGCTCGATCTGAGGCAGCGCATCGCCTTGTTCCTGACCGTATGCTCGGCGGTCAGCCACGCGCACGCGCGGCTGATCGTGCATCGCGACCTGAAGCCTTCGAACATCCTGGTCCGCGACGACGGCGCGGTGAAGCTGCTCGATTTCGGCATCGCCAAACTGATCGACGCGCCGGCCGCGCAGGCCACTGCGATACGCGCGTTCACGCCCGAATACGCCGCGCCCGAGCAGATCCGCGGCGAACCGGTCACCACCGCGGTCGACATCTACACGCTGGGCCTGCTGCTGTACGAACTGCTGACCGGGCGCGGCCCGTATGCGCTGGACCATGCGACGCCATCGGCCCATGAGCGCGCGACGCTCGAGCAGACACCGACGCGGCCGAGCCAGACGGCCACCCGCGATGCCGCTGAAGGCGCCAGCGCCGCCGAACTGGCCGCGCAACGGCGGCTCACGCCGCAACGCCTGCGGCGCGAGTTGCGCGGCGATCTGGATGCGATCGTGCTCAAGGCGCTGCGCAAGGAACCCGATCGGCGCTACGCCTCGGTGCAGGATCTGGCGGCCGATCTGCGCGCCTGGCTGCAGCACCGTCCGGTGGCGGCGCGAAGCGGCGGCTGGCGCTACGGCACGGCGCGTTTCCTGCGCCGCCACGCGCTCGCGGCAGGCATGGCCATCGTGGCCATGGCGGCTTTGTGCGGCGGCCTGGGCATCGCGCTTTGGCAGGCGCAACAGGCCCGCCTGCAGCGCGATGTGGCGGTGGCCGAAGCGGCCAAGTCCCGGGCCGTGGTCGATTTCATGCGCGGCCTGTTCGAATTGGCCGATCCCGACAAGGCGCGCGGCGAACAGGTCACCGCACGCGAACTGCTGGCGCGCGGCGCCAGCGGCATCCGCGGCCGCTTCGAACGGCAACCGGAAGTGCGCGCCGAACTGCTGTCGGCGATCGCCGACGCGCAGCGTGGTCTGGGCTTGTACGCCGACGCCTTGCCGCTGGCGGAAGAAGCCTCGCGCCTGGGCCGCGAATTGGGCTCAAACGCGATCTACCGTTCGGCCGAACTGAACCGCGTACGCAACCTGCTGGCTTTGGCCCGCTACGACGAAGCGCTGACTGCGCTCGCGCCGCTGCGCGCGGCCTCGCCGGAGGATCCGGATCACGAAGCGCTGCGCGCCGATGCCGAATACCTGAGCGGCCAAGCGTGGCAGGCGCTGAACCGCTTCGACGAGGCCGATGCCGCCTACGCCCGCGCCTACCGCGAACAAACCCGGCTGCACGGCGCCGGCGACCGGCGCAGCCAGGACGTGGCGATGCGCTACGTCGCCCTGCTGGTCCTGCGCGACCGCAAGCAGGAAGCGGAAACCCTGGCGCGCGCCACCTTGGCTGCGGTGCGCGAGCGTACCGGACGCCACGATCCGCATCTGGCCGAAGCCATCGCCAGCCTCGCCGTCGTGTTGGCCAACAACGGCCCCCTCTCGGAAGCCGAGGCGCTGCGCCGCGAGGAGGTCGGGATCCGGCGCGCCGCGCAAGGCGTCGATCATCCGGACACGATCGGAGCGATGAACAACATGGCCGCCGTGCAATACGCGCAACGCCGTTTCGCAGAAGCCGCGGACACATTCGCCGCTGTGTTGGCGAAACGCCGGGCGCAATTCGGCGATGCGCATCCGCTGGTCGCCACCGCGGCCACCAACCTGGCCAATTGCGAACTGGAATTGGGCCGCGCCGAGAACGGCAAACGCTTGGCCGAAGAAGCCTTGCGGATCCGCCTGGCGCAATACGGCGCCGACCACCACACCACCGCCGCTTCGTTGCTGACCTTGGGTGCCGCCGAACTCGATCTGGGCGAATACGCCGAGGCCGAGCGCCATCTGCGCGAAGCGGTGCGGACTTACGACGCCGCCTTCGGCCCCGGCAACGCGCATGTCTTGTCCGCGCTGCGCGAACTGACCCGCGCCGAACTGCTTTCCGGCCGCATCGACCCGCAATGCACCGCCGCCGAACGCGCGTATGCGATGGCGCCTCCGCGCGAAAACGATGCCCCCAAGCATGCCTATCTCCGCGCGCAACGCGCGGCGTGCCGGATCGCGGCCGGACGCCGCGAGGCGGAAGCGACCTTGGCTGCCGATCTCGCCTTGTTGCGCAAGGAATGGGGCGAAGACGATCGCCGCACCCGCAAGGTCGCCGCGCTGGCGCAGACCGCTTCCGTAGCCCGGGTGGAGCGCAGCGATACCCGGAAATGAGTCGCCGCGTACTCCCGGGTATCGCTGCGCTCCACCCGGGCTACGATTCATCGCGACCGGAAATCCACTGGCACATCGCGGACCAAGCGCAAGCTGCGGCGTTTGCCGGAGAAACTCGGTAACCAGCGGACCGTCGCCGACGCGCGTTCGTGCCGCCCCGGCAAAGCCGGATGCTGGATCAAATGCGAGCGCAATTCCGCAGGCAAATCCGACCAATGCGGCGCGAAGTTCAGCAGGATCGCGTCGCGGCGCACCGCCGTCGCATTGGCGTGGGTGCCGTGCAGCAAGCGGTAGTCCATGGCCACCGCGTCTCCGGGTTCTGCGGCGATCGTGACTTGTTCCGGCATATCGTCGCTTTCCACCGATGCGATGCCGACCATGTTCGCGAGATCGAAGGCGCGGTCGTGCGCCCGCATGCGCCGGCGATGCGATCCGGGAACGACCCGCAACGCGCCGTTGCCGGCGTCGGTGGCGCTCAGATAGCAAGCGACCACGATTTGCGCGGGCCGGCGCTGCATCGAAACGGGATGGCGCCAGCACCACCAATCCTGATGCCAGGGCAGCGCGCCGGAGAACGCCGGTTTGGTGCTGACGTAGCCCGAAATCCAGCGAAGATCGGTGGCCGCCACGGCACGAGCCAAACGTCCGCGCCGATGCGTCGACGACAATGCGGTAGCGACGGCGGGATCCGACCAGCGCAACGGCAGCAACCGGTTGTTGGGCCGCACGCAGGCGCCGTGTTCGGGTTCTTGCGCAACCGCTTCGGCGCGCGCCTGCAGCTTGGCGACTTCGGCCGGCGCCAGGAATCCGCGCAGCAACGCCCAGCCTTCGCTTTCGATCGTCATTGCGCGCACCGCGTATCGCGTATCGCCCGGCGCGCAGTATGCGCCGCATCGCGCGGCGATGCGTGCCGACTCAGAATCCGCGCGAGGCGCGGAACGACATCACGAAGTTCGGCGCGTCCGGAGTCAAGCCGTTCGCGATCTGCCCGTTCAACGACCAGCCCGACGGCAGCAAATAGCTCGCGCCGATGTTGAGCGTGGCGGTGCTGGTGGAACTGCCGGGGACGCGATCGTAATCGTCCGCGCCGCGCGCCTTGGTGTGGGTGGCGCCGGCCATCGACGTGGATACGCTGAAGCTGACCGCGGCGCGGTCGTTCAAAGCGATCGCCAAGCCGCCGCTGAGCTGGAACGGATTGCCCAGCTTCACCTTGGCCGGATTCTTCTGGCCCAGCACCGGCGAGATGTCGTCGAAGTCGCCCGGCAGGTTGTAGGTGTAGCCCAGGTTGCCGAACAGGATGACCGGATCGTAGGTGCGCAGCGCCGACACGCTCATCGTCGCGCTCCACAGGCCGCTGCCGGTGGGCAGGTCCTCGGGCACGTTGAGGTTGTTGTTGTTGTCGTCCGGTGCGATCAGCTTCAGGCCGAAAGGATCGCGTCCGGTCGGCGCGCGCACGCGCAAGCTGGCGACCAGGTCGGGCCAGCGCGCGGATTCCTTCACCAGCTGGTAGTAGCCGGCCACGCTGACGTCGCCGATGCCGCTGGAACTCTTGGTGACTTCGCTGATGGAAGTGGACGCACCGCCCGCGCCGCCGCTGATGAAACGGCTGGTGCGGGTCACGTACGGAATGTTGGCTTCAAGGTTAAGCCGGTCGGTGATGCCGTAACGGCCGGTGATGTCGGTCGTCAGCACCGACGACTTGGTCTGGTCGAGGTTGATCGTGCCCAGGAAGATCGCATCCAGCGCCAGGAAGCCGCTCAGCGCGAGCTGGCGGCGGTCGTAATAGCTGTAGCTGGCGCCGGCTTCCAGGGTGAACTTGCGCTCGAACAGCGGCGCGTGTTCCTGCACCACCAGCGCCTTTTCCTGCTCGCGGCGTTCGCTGTCGTCGACTTTCTGTTCTTGTCCGATCTGGGTGACGGCCTGCTCGCCTTCCTGCGCCGGCGCTTGCGGGTTCTGCGCCTGCTGCGGATCGGCGGTGAGTTCTTGCGGCGTTTGCTGCGCGGTCGCGGTTTGCGGATCGCTCACGCCGCGTCCGCGCAGGCCCAGTTCCAGGAATTCCACCTGCGCACGCAGGCGTTCGATTTCCTGCTGCTGCTCGTTGACCCGCGACTCCAACCGATCCAGCTGCGAACGCACGTCGTGCGCGACCGTCGCCTGCCCGCCGGCTTCCTGCGCGTGGAGCGGTGCGCTGAGCGCGAAAGCGATGGCGAAAGCGAGGGTCGTTTGCCGGAGCATGGCTGTCCCTAGGTATGCGGGTAAAGGGCGAGGCGCTGCGCTTCTTGTAGAGTCGAGCCTGCTCGACTGCTCTTGCTCTTTCCCCACACGCACCGGGGAGGAAAGCAGTCGAGCAGGCCCGACTCTACGGTTCTCTTATCAACGCGGCAGCTGGCGCAATCCGGCCATCGCTTCGTAGATGCCCAATTGCTGCTGGGTGAGCGCAGGCATCGTGGCGGTCTGCAGCTGCAGCTGCATCGTGTTGCTGCCGATCTGGTCCTGCCCGGCCACGCGCGCGGCCTGTAGCACGCCGCCGTCGGCGCCGGACACTACGCTCTGGCTGAGCAGGCCGCTGGGCGCGGACAGGCCCAGGCGCGCGCCGCCGTTCTCGAACGAAACGCTGGCCACCAAGTTGCCGTTGCTGGCGTTGCTGCTGGTCTGGCCGTTGAAGCTGCCTCCGCCGGACGCGTCGCGTGGACTGAAGCTGATCGAAGTCAGGTTGCCGAACTGGTTGCCGTCGCCGGCGATCTGCACGACCTGGCCGATGCCGTTCACGGACACCTGATCGCCGCCGCTCGCCGATGCATTTGCCAAACCGTTGCCGGCGCCGCCGGTGGCCTGCGCATCGCTGCGCGTGTCGACCTGCACGGTGAAATTGCCGTTGGCGTCGCGCTGGATCTGCAGCGTGCCGGCGGCGCTCAGGCTGCCTTCGGCGGTGCGCCAGTTGGAGAGCAATTCGATCCGCAAGCCGACCAGCATGTCGGCGCCATAGAACTTGCCGTTGATCCGGCTGAGGGTGTCCTCATCCACGACCTCCACGCGCACCGGCGCGGGCTTGACCGCAGGGGAAGGCTGGGCGGCCTCGGCCGAAGCCGAGGCCGCCATCCCCACGAGGGTCCCGAACAGAGCGAGGGGGAGAGTTCGTATGTTCATGGCGCACCTCGTTAGAGCAAGTCCGCGCGCATCAGCCCGAATTCGAGCACCGGCGGCGGCGTGGTTGCACGGTCCAGCGCATCCATGCGGCGCTTGAGCGCCAGCGAACCGCGGTCCCGCATCAGGAAAGAGTTGGGATCGATCGGCTTGCTGCCGACCACGGCCAGGATCACGCCGTTCCAACCCTTGACGAAATCGTTTTCGAACACGACCCGGTGCCCCAAAGCCGGATCGGCGATGAACACGCGCCCCGCGGACGCGCCCTTCACCAGGACAAAATGACGATAGCCGCGGATTTCCATCAGCGCGATCACCGGCATCTGCAATTGGTAGAGCGCGTCGGGCTTCACCCGGAAGCCGTGCGCGCGCATGCCGATGCTCTCCACGTAACGCTTCATGTCGAGCATCGAAAAACCGTTCTTGACCACTTCCTTCGGATCGGCGCCGACCAGCATCTTCTTGATCAGGTCGGTCTCGGACACGTTCATGCCGTAGCCGTTGTTCAGCAGCGTCGCCAGCGCGGCCGAGCCGCAGCTGAAGTCGTAGTGCTGAGGCATCATGTCGCGGAAGCGCATATCGCGGAACGTCTTGACCTTTTTCACCACCGGCGCGCTGCCGATGCGGGTCGCGTCCAGCGCGGTCTGCGCTTGCGCGGACAAGGCCGCCAGCGACAGTGCGGCCGCGGCGATGCCGCTCAGCCAGGTCCGCGTTGTATTGCCCTTCGTCATCGCATCCGCTCCGTGTCGTCCCAACCGCCCCGACCGCCGCGCCGTAGCGCGGCGATCGGAGCGCCCTGCCTGGTGTTGCTATCGATCGATCAATCCCCGCCGCAGTCGCTGCAGGTCGGCGGCGGCGCGCACAGTTCGCACGCGGCCACGGCGATCGCCAAGCCGTTGTGCTGGGCGTTGCCCACGCCGGCGGCGACGTTCACGCCGATGTTGCCCACCGCGCCGGACAGCGCGCTGCCGCTGAGCAGAGCGGTGTTGTCCAGGTCGCAATCGGCGGCCAGGGTGTTCCAGAACGTGGTCTGCTCGCTGTCGGCCGAAGCTTTGGCGATCGTGCCGGAGCTATTGACCGAGGCGGCCAGCGCGTTGGTCTGCGCATTGCCCACGCCGGCGGCGACGTTCAGGCCGATGTTGCCCGAAGCGCCCGCCAGGGCGTTGTCGGTGACGGTGGCGTCGTAGAACAGCTGGTTGTCGGCGTAGCCGTCGTCGGTGCCGAGGTTGGAATCGGTGAACTGGCTGTTGAAGATCATCGCCGAAGCGAACACCTTCTCGCCGTCGACCGAGGACAACGCCACGTCGTTGGCCTGGGCATTGCCCACGCCGGCGGCGACGTTCGCGCCGATGTTGCCTTCGGCGGCCGACAGCGCGTCGCCGTCGACGGTGGCGGTGTTGTCGCCGTCGCCGAGCGACCAGTTGGCTTCGGTGGTCTGGTCCTGATCGACCAGCGCGCCCGACTCGCTCTTCACCTTGATCGTGCCTTCGGCCCAGATGTCGCCGATGACGTAGATGCTGTTGTACATGTCCCAATTGCTGTAGATGTCGGCGTCGTCGCCTTCGGCGAATGCGGCCGGAGCAGCCAGCGCCAGAACGGCGGCGGCCAACAGGCTGTGATGGAGTTTCATGTCGATCCCCTATCTGGATAGTGGTGGAAGAAGATGCCGGGAGCGGCGCCCCGCCGCTCCCGGATCCTTAGGCTCTGATCAGTCGCACAGCTCGCACGCGGCCACGGCGATCGCCAGACCGTTGTGCTGGGCGTTGCCCACGCCGGCGGCGATGTTCACGCCGATGTTGCCCACGGCGCCCGACAGCGCGCTGCCGCTCAGCAGCGCGGTGTTGTCGAGGTCGCAATCGGCGGCCAGGGTGTTGATCAGGGTCAGCTGCTCGCTGTCGGCCGAAGCCTTGGCGATCGTGCCGGAGCTATTGACCGAGGCGGCCAGCGCGTTGGTCTGCGCATTGCCCACGCCGGCGGCGACGTTCAGGCCGATGTTGCCCGAGGCGTCGGCCAGGGCGTTGTCGGTGACGGTGGCGTCGTAGAACAGCTGGTTGTCGGCGGAGCCGTCGTCGGTGCCGAGGTTGGCGGCCGTGGCCTGGCTGTTGAAGATCATCGCCGAAGCGAACACCTTCTCGCCGTCGACCGAGGACAGCGCCACGTCGTTGGCCTGGGCATTGCCCACGCCGGCGGCGACGTTCGCGCCGATGTTGCCTTCGGCGGCCGACAGCGCGTCGCCGTCGACGGTGGCGGTGTTGTCGCCGTCGCCGAACGAAGCGTTCGCGACCGTGGCCTGGTCCTGATCGACCAGCGCGCCGGATTCGCTCTTCACCTTGATCGTGCCTTCGGCCCAGATGTCGCCGATGACGTAGATGCTGTTGTACATGTCCCAATTGCTGTAGATGTCGGCGTCGTCGCCTTCGGCGAACGCGGCCGGAGCGGCGATCGCGAGCAGGGTGGCGGCCAGAATCGAGTAGCGCAGTTTCATGTGATCTCTCCTGTGACGTGGTTACAACGGTTGTTAAGGCGTGCCCGGAAGCTGGAGCACGATGGCGTTGGTCGAGAGGTTCCCGACTCCCGCGGTCTGATTGACCTGTACCACCCCCTGGCTGCCGCGGAACGCATCGAGATCGATGACGGCGCGGCGGTCGGGCGTTGCGGTTGCAGTCCCCTCAGTACTGGTGCCGGTAGTGGCGGTGTCGGCCAGCGCCGCGTCGTCCGCGAGCGCGACCAGCGAACCGCCGCCGCTACCGATGGAAAGCGTGTTGAGCTGCAGGTTGGAATCGCCTGCGGCCTGG
Organism: Luteimonas sp.; assembly: GCA_035250245.1. Taxonomy (GTDB): domain Bacteria; phylum Pseudomonadota; class Gammaproteobacteria; order Xanthomonadales; family Xanthomonadaceae; genus Luteimonas_C. The sequence goes on from DATFFH010000001.1 coordinate 25,671, forward strand.
TTGAGCGAGAGCGCGCCGCTGACGCCGTCGAAGGCGCCGCCGCCGATCGCGGCATCGGCCGCAACCGCGCGCTGCGTATTCGCGGCGCGTTGATCGCTATGCGTATCGGCCAAACCCAGGCCTTCTTGCGCGTGCGCCAGCGCGGCGAGGTTGGCTTGCGCATTGCCCACGCCGGCAGCCTGATTGACGGCGATGCGGCCCTGGCTGTTCGCGCCGGCGCCGGCGTCGATCACCGCCTGCGCGCTCTGCGCGAACGCAGGCGGCGCCAGCAACGCGGCGACGGTCAA
>DATFFH010000002.1:0-90431 GCA_035250245.1 Luteimonas sp.
CGGCGCGACGGGCGCGGCCGGCTTGGCAACGGCCGGTTTCTTGGCCGCTGCGGGCGCGGGAGCGGCCTGCTGAGCCGGTACGGGCTTGGCGACCGCGGGCTTGGGTTCGGGTTTCTTGGCGACCGCCGGCTTGCTGGCCACGGTCTTGGCCGGAGCGGCCTTCTTCGCCACCGGCTTGGGCGCCGACTTCTTGGCGACGACGACCGGCTTCTTCGCGACGGGCTTCTTGGCGGCCGCCGCCTTCTTCGGAGCGGGCTTGGCGGCGGGCTTCTTGGCCGGCGCTTTCTTCGCTGCAGGCTTGGCGGGAGCGGGTTTCTTGGCGATCGGCTTCTTGGCGGCCGGCTTGCTGGTCTTCTTGGCGGCCTTGGCGGTCTTCTTCGCTGGTTTCTTTACTGCCACGAGCTGATGTTCCTCTTCCCTTGAGGCGGGAAAGCGCGCTGTTATAGCCTACTGGGCTTACAGCGGCAACCACGCATCTCCGCGCGCCGCGACACCATGTTCAGGTACCTTGGTCGATAAGCTCCTCATCGCCTGTCTGCGCCTCTACAAACGCTGGCTGAGCCCGCTGCTGGGCCCGCGCTGCCGATTCGTGCCCACTTGCTCGGAATACGCGATGCAGGCCATCGGCCGCTTCGGCGCGGTCAAGGGCGGTTGGCTGGCGCTGCGCAGGATCGGCCGTTGCCACCCGCTGCATCCCGGCGGGCACGATCCCGTGCCGCCGGCTTGAACCACATCACTTCCGGAAACCTTCACATGCCCTCGACCCTGATCGTCAACGCCCGCCTGGTCAACGAAGACCGCGAATTCGAAGGCGATTTGCGCATCGAAAAAGGCCGCATCGCGCAAATCGGCAGCGGCCTGAGCGCGCGCGAGGGCGACAAGGTCGTCGACGCCGCCGGGCGCCGCTTGCTGCCGGGCATGATCGACGACCAGGTCCATTTCCGCGAACCGGGCCTGGAATACAAAGCCGACATGGCCACCGAATCGGCCGCGGCGGTCGCCGGCGGCCTGACCAGCTTCATGGACATGCCCAACACCAATCCGCCGACGCTGGACGCCGCCGCGTTGGAAGACAAATACCGCCGCGCCGCAGGCCGGGCCTGGGGCAACCATGGTTTCTATCTGGGCGCGAGCAACGACAATCTGGATGCGATCCGCGTGCTGGATCCGCTCACCGCGCCCGGCATCAAAGTCTTCATGGGCGCCTCCACCGGCAACATGCTGGTAGACAATCCGGAGACGCTGGACGGCATCTTCCGCGAAGCGCCGACGCCGATCATCACCCACTGCGAAGACACGCCGATGATCGACGCCGAGCTGGCCCGCTACAAGGCCAAGTACGGCGACGACATCCCGGCCGAATGCCATCCCGACATCCGCAGCCGCGAAGCCTGCATGAAGTCGACCCAGCTGGCGATTTCGCTGGCCCGCAAGCACGGTACCCGCCTGCACGTGCTGCACATCTCCACCGCCGACGAATTGGCCTTGTTCGAACGCGGCCCGCTGGTCCGCGCCGACGGCACGCGCAAGCGGATCACCGCCGAGACCTGCGTGCATTTCCTGCGCTTCGACCGCGCCGATTACGCGCGGCTCGGGCATCTGATCAAGTGCAATCCCGCGATCAAGGACGCGAGCGACCGCGAGGCGCTGCTGCGCGCGCTGGCCGACGACACGATCGACGTGCTGGCCACCGATCACGCGCCGCACACGCTGGAAGAGAAAGCCCGCCCCTACACGTCGGCGCCGAGCGGCTTGCCGCTGGTGCAGTACGCGCTGAACGCGGCGCTGGAATGCGTGCACGAAGGTTCGCTGACCACGGCGCAAGTGGTGCGCAAGTTCGCGCACGCGCCGGCGCAATTGTTCGACGTGAAGGAACGCGGCTTCCTGCGCGAAGGCTATTGGGCCGACCTGGTGCTGGTGGCCGACGAGCCGTTCCAGGTCCGCCGCGAAGACGTGCTGTCCAAATGCGGCTGGTCGCCTTTCGAAGACTTCACTTTCCATACGCGCATCGCTTCGACCTGGGTCAACGGCCAGCTGGCTTGGGACGGGCGGATGCTGGTCGGCACGCCGAACGGCAAGCGTCTGGAATTCGACCGGTGAGGCCTGCGTTCGCGGGCGCTAGCCTGCTCGCGCTCGCGTTTTGCGCCGGCACGGTGGCGCGGGCGTCGGACCGCATCATCGATCTGCCCGTTTCGGCCAGCCAGGGCGCTTTGGTGGTGGGCCGTACCGAACCCGGCAACGTCGTCACGGTGGCCGGGCGTCGGCTGCGCGTGTCGGCCGACGGTCTGTTCGTTTTCGGCATCGCCCGCGACCAGATCGGTGTGGCGCGCGTCGATATCGCCTGGCCGGACGGCACGCGCGGTTCCGGCAACATCAAGGTCGCGCCGCGGGATTGGCCGATCGAACGCATCAATGGCGTGCCGCCGAAAACCGTCAATCCGCCGCCGGACATCGCCGCGCGGATCGAACGCGAGCAGGCGCGCGTGGTCGCGGCGCGGAAGCGCGACGACGATCGCGTCGATTTCATGCAGACCTTCGTGTGGCCGGTGCAAGGCCGGATCAGCGGCCGCTTCGGCAACCAGCGCGTGTACAACGGCACGCCGAAATCGCCGCATTCCGGAATGGACATCGCCGCGCCGACCGGCACGCCGGTCAAGGCGCCGGCGGCGGGCGTGGTCAGCTTCGCCGCGCCGGACCTGTACCTGACCGGCGGCACGTTGGTGATCGATCACGGCCACGGCGTCAGTTCGAATTTCCTGCACTTGTCGAGGATCGACGTGAAAGTCGGCGATCGCGTCGAACAAGGCCAAGTCGTGGCCGCGGTCGGCGCCACAGGGCGCGTCACCGGGCCGCACCTGCACTGGGGCATGAATTGGTTCGAGGTGCGGATCGATCCGCTGCTGGTGTTGGAGCGGAACGGGAAATAACCCAGCCCGACGACCTGCTTGGTAGAGTCGAGCCTGCTCGACTGCTCTCTTGGCAATTAGACTGCGATCCGCTCGAAGAGCAGTCGAGCAGGCTCGACTCTACAAGAGCGGTCGCGGCGGCATCGCTGCCTTATTGCGCGCGCGATCCCGACACCCGCGCCACCGCATCGTGCGCATGCAGGCTCTCGAAGTGCGAAACGGTCACGTCGTAGCGCTCGACCCGCGCGTCGCTGGCCAACGCGGCGGCCACGCGGCGCGCGGCGTCTTCGCAGAACATGAGGTTCTCGGCGTTGAGCTTGGCGAAGGCCTGTTCGTCTTCGCGCTTGACCGCGGTCTGCACCGGGGTGCCGACCGCCTCCTCCACCGCATCGATCAACGCGGCGAACGGCAGCTCGTCGAACGAAGCGCGCAATTCCACGACCACATCGGCGCGGCTGCGCTGGGCATGCGGTGTCGCCGCCAGGCCGCGTTCGGAAGCCAGCCAGTCGCCGACCACACCGGGCGATAGCGGGCGCGCATCGGCGAAATCAGCGGTGAAGCGCTCGGCGTTGAGCTGGCGCGACAGCGCGGCCGAAGCCGGGCAAGTGCTGGAATATTCGGCGGAGAACGCCAAGGCCAGTTTCAAATGGCCCTCCCGCAGCGAGGCCTCGATCCGCACCGGATAGTTCTTCCAACCGGCGTGATCGCTGGCCAGCGCTTTACGCTTGAGCAGATGGTCGTAGCGCACGGTCAAACGCGCGGCACTCGACAATCCGCGCTGCGATTCGATCATGTCCTGCAGCACCCGGCGCAAACCGGCGGGCGTCAGCGCTTCGCCGGCGAAAGCTTCCTGCAAACGCAGGTACAGGCGCGACATGTGGATGCCGCGCGCGCCGGCCTGTTGCAGGTTCACGGCGGCATCGACCGAAGCGGCAACTTGCACGACTTCCCCACCCGCGCCATGCACGCGCAGCGGCAGCGCAATGCGGTCCATCCCGACCCAATCCAGCGGGCGGGCCAGCGCGGCGGCATCGTCGGCAACGTCGGGCAGTCGCGAGGGATTCACGGGGGAGGACACGGCGGATTCCAGCGGAGGCGGAGCGGACTCAATGCGGGCCATTGTACCGGCCCGCAAGGCCGCGTCCGCGCAACGCTCAGTGCCGCGCGGCGCGCCAGGCCAGCCATAGGGCGCGCCAAAGCGGCAGCGGCGCGTCTTGGCGCAGCCGTGCGCGGGCCAGCGCAGCGGCGATTCGGCGCGGCCGCGAGCCTTGCGCGGGAGGCCAGCGCGCGAGCAGATCGTCGCTGCGGCCGGTTTCAGCGAGCCAATGCGGGTGGGTGGCCAGCAGGCTGGCGGCGATTACATCCGCGCCGTCCGAAGACGAGAACAGCGATTGCTCCACTGCCGCCGCCGCAGCGGCGAAGCCGCGCAGGCCGGTCAGCGCCGATTTCGCATCGGCCGGCGGATCGCGGCTGGTCCGCAACGCGGGTAGTGCCGCCTCGAGCATCGGCCAGGGCGCGGATTGACGTTGTAGTGCGATGCCCAGCGGATGGCGTCGGCGCCCGCGCGACCAGCCGCGCAGTTCCTCTTGCCACCAGGCCAGTTTGGCGAGGCCGGGCGTGGGGTCTTCGCCGCCCCAGGCCGCGTCGGTCAGTTCCTGCAACAGCGCAAACCAGGCCGCCGCGATCTCGCGCTGCGACGCCGGCACGAACGTCTCCGCCACCGTCCATTCCGGCCAGCGCGCGCGCCATTTGGCGATGAAGCTTTCGAGGGCCGCGGGATCGGTCATCGCGCTATCGGGGCCAAGCCGCGGCGTCGAGCAGCTCGCGCGGCGATTCGACCATCACATCGCCGCCCCAGCGTTCCGGCGCGTCTTCCGGCAGGCGATAGCCCCATAGCGCGACGATCGAACGCATGCCGGCCGCGCGCGCGGCGGCGATGTCGCGCTCATCGTCGCCGACGTAGACGCAATCCTCGGGCGCCACGTACAGCGATTGCGCGGCATGCAACAGCGGCAGCGGGTGCGGCTTGCGTTGGGGCAACGTGTCGCCACCGATCAGCACCGCGCAGCGCGTCTGCCAGCCCAGCAGCGGCAGCAACAGCCGCGCCAGGTATTCCGGCTTGTTGGTGACGATGCCCCAGCGGCCGCCATCGGCTTCGATCGCGCCGAGCAGGGCTTCGACGCCGTCGAAGGGCGGGCCGTGCTTGGCCAGCTCGGTTTCGTAGCGCGACAGGAACGCCGGCACCATCGTTTCGCGTTCGGCCTGTTCCAACTGCGGAAATGCGGCGGCGAGCATCGCCCGCGATCCTTTCGATACGTGCGGCCGCAGTTCGTCGAGGCGCATGCCCGGCTCGCCGCGTTCGGCGCGCAGCGCGTTGACGGTCGCCAGCATGTCGGGAGCGCTATCGAGCAGCGTGCCGTCCAGGTCGAACAGCGTCAGCCGCGGGAATTTCACCTGGCTCATGCGCTGTTCCTCCCCCTTTGAAAAAGGGGGATCGAGGGGGGCGAAGACAGTCGCTTACAAGCCGCAGGCTTGTGACTGACTGAGCGCCTTCGCGCAAGCGAAGGCCGGGAATCGCGTAGCGATTTGCTTTTGACGTTGCTGTTAATGACGCAAAGCAAAAGCAAATCCCCCCTGCCCCCCTTTTTCAAAGGGGGGAACAGCCGCAACGCGGTCATCCGAGCGTCTCCGGCTTGTGAGCGCAAGCGAGGTAGTTGACGTCCGTGCGCCGGATCACCCGCGCTGCGTTGCGCCAGGGCTCGTACATCAAGCCGCTGACGTCCTCCAGCTCCAGGCCCGTATCGCGCATCCAGGACGCCAGTTCGGAAGGCTTGATGAAATCGCGGTATTGATGCGTCCCTTTCGGCAAAACGCGGGCCACGTACTCGGCGCCGACGATGGCCAAGGCGAATGCCGCCGGCGTGCGGTTGAGGGTGGAGACGAACAAACGGCCGCCCGGTTTCAGCAACACCGCGCAGGCCGACAGCACCGACGCCGGATCGGGCACGTGCTCGAGCATTTCCATGCAGGCGATCGCATCGAAACTCGCCGGCTGTTCGGCGGCGAGCGCTTCGACCGTGCTCAGCCGGTAATCGACTTCGACGCCGGATTCCAAGCGATGCAGCTTGGCGATCTTGATCAGCTCCGGCGCCAAGTCGATCGCCGTCACTCGCGCGCCCTCGCTCGCCAGCGCTTCGCTCAACAGGCCGCCGCCGCAACCGACGTCGAGCACCGCCGCGCCGCGCAGCGCGACGCGCTCGGCGACGTAGCCCAAGCGCGCCGGATTCAGCGCATGCAGGGCTTTCTGCGGGCCTTGCGGATCCCACCAGCGGTTGGCCAGCGCGCCGAATTTGTCGAGTTCGGCCTGGCTGTAGTTTTCCTTGGCTGCGTTGTTCATCGACCTTTAGCCCATATAGCTTTTGTAGGAGCGGCTTTAGCCGCGAGCTCTTTCTTCAGACCGCAGCGACCGCAGGAAAGCTCGCGGCTAAAGCCGCTCCCACAAGATCATCGCCGCACCGCCGCGATCCTACTCTGCCACTGCCTGGCGTTCGCGACGATGCCGGCGACATCCATGCCGACCAATTCGCGACCACGCAATCTCGGCTTGCCCGCGATCCACACATCGCTCACCTGGTGCCGGCCGGTAGCGTAGATCAGCTGCGAAACGACGTGATGCAGCGGTTGCGTCTCCAGCGCCGACAAGTCGACGCAGACCAGATCCGCCTGCTTGCCGATTTCAATCGTACCGACCAGATGGTCGAAACCCACCGCCTTCGCTCCGCCCAGCGTCGCCGCGCGCAATGCGCTGAAGGCGTCGAAACCGGCGGCGTCTTCGGCCACCGCCTTGGCCAGGATCGCCGCGGTGCGGGTTTCGCCGAACATGTCCAGGTCGTTGTTGCTGGCCGCGCCGTCGGTGCCGATCGCCAGGTTCACGCCTGCACGCTGCAAGGCGCAGGCCGGGCAGAAGCCCGAAGCGAGTTTGAGATTCGATTCGGGGCAATGCACCACCGACACGCCGCGTTCGGCGCACAGTGCGATTTCGGCCGGCGTCAGCTGGGTCATGTGCACCGCGATCAGGCGATCGTTGACCAGGCCCAGCCGATCCATCCGCGCGAACGGACGCTGGCCGTGTTTTTCCTGCGACTGCGCCACTTCCTGGGCGGTCTCGTGCAAGTGCAAATGCACGGGCACGTCGAGCTGATCGGCGAGCATCCGGATCCGTTCGAAATTCTCGTCGGACACGGTGTACGGCGCGTGCGGCGCGAACGCAGTGGCGATTAGCGGATCGTGGCGCCATTGGTCGTGCACTTCGCCGGCGCGGTCGAAGTATTCGTCGTCGGACTTGGCCCAGGCGGTGGGGAAATCGATCACCGGCAGGCCGACCCGGGCGCGGAAGCCGTGCTTCTTGTACGTAGCCGCCTGCACGTCCGGGAAGAAGTAGTTTTCGTTGACGCAGGTGGTGCCGCCGCGGAGCATTTCGGCGATGGCCAAGGTCACGCCGTCGGCCACGAAATCCGGACCGATCACCGCGCCTTCCACCGGCCAGATGTGTTCCTGCAGCCAGACCTTCAGCGGCAGGTCGTCGGCGACGCCGCGCAGCAGGGTCATCGGGTTGTGGGCGTGGGCGTTGACCAGGCCCGGGATCAGCGCGGCTTCTGGGCGCGAGACGGTTTCTTTCGCTTCGAAGCGGCTGCGGGCTTCGTCCGCCGGCAGGATGGCGACGATGACGCCGTCGGTGACGACGACCGCATGGTTTTCCAGAACGACCGCATGCGGTTCGACCGGAACGACGTAACCGGCTTCGATCAGCAGATCGCAGAATTGGCGCGCTTGGGTTTCGCTCATGCGTTCTTTCTTTGCCGTTAAGCCGTCATTCCCGCGGAAGCGGGAATCCAGTGACTTTCGCACCAGAAAGTGACGACGCGATCATGCAAGTCCGCGCGCCCTCACCCACCCTCTCCCGCAAGCAGGAGAGGGCTAAAGCAGATCACTTCACGCGCGACACATACTCGCCGCTGCGCGTATCGACCTTGATCACTTCGTCCTGGCCGACGAACAGCGGCACCCGCACCACCGCGCCGGTTTCCAGCGTGGCCGGCTTGCCGCCGCCGCCGGAAGTGTCGCCGCGCACGCCGGGGTCGGTCTCGGTGATCTTCAGCTCGACGAAATTCGGCGGCTGCACCGCGATCGGCACGCCGTTCCACAGCGTCACCACGCAGTCTTCCTCGCCCTTCAGCCATTTGGACGCGTCGCCGATGCCGGCCTTGTCGGCCTGCACCTGCTCGAAGCTTTCCTGGTTCATGAAATGCCAGTACTCGCCGTCGGCGTACAGGAACTGCATGTCGGTATCGACCACGTCGGCGGCTTCCAGCGAATCGGTCGCCTTCATGGTCAGTTCGACCACGCGGCCGGACTTGATGTTGCGGTACTTGACCCGGGTGAAGGCCTGGCCCTTGCCCGGCTTGACGTATTCGGTGTCGGTGATGATGCACGGATCGTTGTTGACCAGGATCTTCATCCCGTTCTTGACGTCGTTCATGCCATAGCTGGCCATCTGGAACTCCTGCGGAAATAGGTGCGAAGCCGGGGAATCCGCCGTTGCCGGGGCGCGGCGGATAGAATGGAGGCTGGCCCGGCCGCCGTAGGCGGCCCGTGGCGACTGAATCCAAGACGCGAATGATACCCGCAGCCCCCCTTCCCTTGCAGCGCGAGGCCGCCCCGCGCTGGCAGCAACTCTGGCGCGACGCCGTGCGCGATCCGCGCGACTTGCTGTCGCTGCTGGGTTTGCAAGGCTCGGATCTCGGTCTTTCGGATACAGCGGCGGCGCAATTCCCGCTGCGCGTGCCGCGCGGTTTCGTGGCCCGGATGCGCTACGGCGACCCGCACGATCCGTTGCTGCGCCAGGTGCTGCCGATCGCGGACGAGGACCGGCGGGTGCCGGGGTTTTCGCAGGATGCCGTCGGCGACGCCGCCGCGCGCGCCGGCGAGGGCGTCATCCGCAAATACCGCGGCCGCGCCCTGCTGATCGCCACCGGCAGCTGCGCCGTCCATTGCCGCTACTGCTTCCGCCGGCATTTCCCCTATGCCGAGGAAACCGCGGCCCGCGAGGGCTGGCGGGCAGCCGTGGAGGCGATCGCGGCCGATCCGGGCATCGACGAGGTCATCTTGTCGGGCGGCGATCCGCTGTCGCTGGCCACGTCCAAGCTGGAAGAGCTGACCGGGGCCCTGGCCGCCGTGCCACACCTGCGCCGGCTGCGGATCCACACCCGGCTGCCGGTGGTCCTGCCCGAGCGCGTCGACGCCGGCCTGCTGGCTTGGCTGCACGGCCTGCCGTGGCCGGTGGCCGTGGTGATCCACGCCAACCATGCCAACGAATTCGACGCCGCGGTCGATGGCGCCTTGGCCGACCTGCGCGCCACCGGCGCCAGCCTGCTCAACCAGGCCGTCCTGTTGCGTGGTGTGAACGACAGCGTGGAAGCGCTGACTGCCCTGAGCGAACGGGGCTATGCGGCCGGCGTCCTGCCCTATTACCTGCACCAGCTGGACCGCGTGGATGGCGCCGCCCATTTCGAGGTGCCCGACGACCGCGCCCGCGCTCTGCACGCCGGCTTAGTGGCCGCCCTGCCAGGCTATCTGGTCCCGAAACTGGTGCGGGAAGTGGCCGGCGACACCTCCAAACGTGCGCTGTGACCGGTTATTTTTCCCACCGCATCAATGTATTGCAGCGAGGGTTTGATGTATTTTGACCTTCAGCGAGACCGACGGGGGGATTAGGCGGATGCAGATCGGCAGGGAAACGACCGTGCGTTTGCTGGTGGTGGACGACAGCGTCGAGGACGCCGAAGCTATCGTCAGCGGACTACGCAACGGCGGCCTGGCCGTGCGCCCCTATCGTCCGGAAAACGCCGAGCAACTCGCCGCGATGGTGGGCTCGCAGCCGCTGGACTTGGTCCTGGCCGCCAAGTCGGCCCGCCAGGTGAGCGCCGCCGAAACCATGGCGATGATCGACGCCAGCGGCAAGGACCTGCCGATGATCCTGGTCCTGGACAAGGTCGACGAGCAGATCGTGCTGGAAACGATCGCGCTGGGCGCACGCAAGATCGCGCTGCGCGGGCACATCGACCAGATCCGCCACGTCGTGCAAAGCGAATACATCGACCTGGAAGCGCGCCGCGGCCTGCGCCGCCTGGAAGCCCAGGTCCGCGAGACCGAACGCCGCTGCGACGCGCTGATCGCTTCTTCGCGCGACCCGATCGCCTACGTGCACGAAGGCATGCACATCCGTGCCAACGACGCGTATCTGGAAATGTTCGGCTTCGAATCCTTCGAGGACATCGAGGGCATGTCGCTGCTGGACCTGGTCGCGCCAGGCCACGTCGAGAACTTCAAGCAGTTGCTGAAGCGGCTGAGCAAGGGCGAAGCCCCGCCGCCGCGCTACGAACTGGAAGCGCGCGGCATCGATGGCAACGTCTTCCCGGCGGTGATGGAATTCACCGCGGCGACCTACGAAGACGAACCCTGCCAGCAGATCGTGTTCCGCCGCCAGGAAGCCGATCCCGCCTTGGCCCGCGAAGTGGAAGAGCTGCGCCGCCGCGACCAGGTCACCGGCCTGCTCAACCGCCAGACCTTCCTGTTGTCGCTGGAGTCGGCCATCGCCGAAGCCGCGCAGAACGGCGCCAACCACGGCTTGCTGCTCATCGAGCCCGATCACCATCAGCAACTGCTGCAGGAACTCGGCCTGGACGCCGGCGACGCCTTGATCGCCGGCATCGCCGAACGGCTGCGCCCGCTGCTCGGCCCGGACGACGAAGCCGCCCGCTTCGGCGAACACAATTTCGCCGTGCTCTCGCGCGGCAGCGACCACGCGCACACCGCGCGCCTGGCCGAAACCATCCGCACCGGCCTGGCCGATGCGGTGATCGACACCGGCGCGCGCTCGCTCAGTGTCACGGTGAGCATCGGCGGCGTGCAGATCAGCGAACGCATCGCCAGCCTGCCGCAGGTGCTGGCCCGCGCCAGCCAAGGCCTGCAATCCTCGATCGGCGTCGGCGGCAACCGTGCGGAGATCTTCGACCCCGGCGCGCTGGACCGCGCCGAAGAAGAGCGCATCGAAGCCTGGCTGACGCGGATCCGCGCCGCCTTGGCCAACGACAGCTTCATCCTGCACTACCAGCCGGTGATCAGCCTGCAGGGCGAACCGGGTGCCATGTACGAAGCCTATCTGCGCCTGGATGGCGGCGACGGCGAACTGGTGTTCCCGCAGACCTTCCTGCCGATCGCCGAGGAGAACGGGCTGATCGGCGACATCGACCGCTGGGTAGTGCGCCAGGCCATCCGCACCATCGGCCGACGTGCGCGTGAAGGCAAGCCGGTGCAACTGCTGGTCAAGATCACCCAGGCCTCGCTGGATGGCGACGGCATGCTGAAGCTGATCGCCGACGAACTGGCCGCGAACAAGGTCGCCGGTTCGAACCTGATCCTGCAGCTCCCCGAATCGAAGGTGTTCACCCACCTCAAGCCGGCGCAGGAATTCCTGCAGGGCGCGACGAGATTGGGCGTGCGCGTGGGCCTGGAGCAGTTCGGTTCGGGCCTGAACTCGATGCAGCTGCTGTCGCACTTCAGCCCGGCCTTCGTCAAGATCGATCGTGCCTTCATGCTCGACTTGGCCAAGAGTCCGGAACAGCAGGGTCGGATCCGCGAGATCGCCGACACCGCCCGCGACCGCGACATCAAGACCGTCGCCGAATTCGTGCAGGACGCGGCCAGCATGACCTTCCTGTTCTCCGGCGGCGTGGATTACGTGCAGGGCCATTTCCTGGCGATGGCCGGGCCGGAAATGAATTACGAATTCGAATAGGTCGAACTTCGCCAGGGAGAAGTCGCCTTGAAGCTACCATGGCTGTGGACAGCGATCGCGGCGTACATAATTTTCTCCAGCGGGTGCGAGCGCGTGCCACCCCCGATAACGCACACGAACCCCGTACCGAGTCGCTTCCAGCGGATGTCGGTTGAGTTGATCGAAGACCCGGGCGACATTGCCGACGTCAGCGCACAAGCGCTTTACGTCATTGCAGATAACGATTGCTTACCGGTGGACTATGCCCGCTCTCTCGGCGGAAGCAAGCCGACATTCGAAGAAAGACCCTCTTTTATAGCGACGAAGAGAGGAAAAATTGTCGAAACGATCGTTGCAGAGGATTACTTCATTCCTGAAGACTACTACGGCCTCGGGCCATGCAAGTGGAGGCTAGCTCTGGTTTCAATAATACTTCATCGCGGGGCGATCCATAACTCTGTTTCGGCATCAGTTAGAAATAACCACAGCTCATGGTTTTGTCCGTATCGCCAAGGCAACTTTCCGTCCAATCACTGCATGGGAACCCCTTTACCCAATGCAGCCGTTCGGACGTTTAGGGTGAAGACCTCCATCGATAGGGTCGATTAAGCGACTTTGCCGTGCAAGGCAACGGCGATATCGCAGTGAAGGTTCAAATCCCGCCGTACCAATCGTAGTCGCGGTCTTCCCAGAACCCGCCCTTGCCGCCCTGCAGATGGGCGTAGCTGTCCACCACTTCGATCATCCGCAGATACTTGGGCTGCTTGTAGCCCAGCTTGCGCTCGATCCGCATCCGCAGCGGCGCACCGTTGGCGATGGGTACGGGCGAGCCGTTCAATGAGTGCGCGACCAACGTCTGCGGGTGATAGGCGTCGATCAAGTCGATGCTTTCGTAGTAACGGCTGCCGTTCTTGCCGTAATCGTCGAAACAGTGGAACACCACGTAGCGCGCGCCGGTCTTCACGCCCGCTTTGTCGAGCAGCGCACCGAGCGGCATGCCGGCCCACTGCCCGATCACGCTCCAGCCCTCGACGCAATCGTGCCGCGTGATCTGGGTGCGCGCCGGCATCGCCCGGATCGCATCCAGCGAGAATTCCAGTTCGCGCTCGACCAGACCGCGTATCGACAAGCGGTAACCGGCGAAGCCGTCGGCCTTCAACGCCAGGTATTCGGGCGTTTGCGGATCGGTCGAACCGTTCGGGCGGAACACGGGCGAAATCATCGAAGCCGGGAATTCGCGGGCCAGCCGATCGCCAGTCAGCAGACGCTGGATGCGCTGATTCAACGGCTCGGCCAGTTCCAGCGCGCCGACGAATCCCGGCTTGCGCGACAACGCGTCGCAACCGGCGAGCAGGCCCACGCCGGCGCCCGCCAGTGCGCCGCGCAGCAAGCGCCGCCGCGAGGGGCGTTCGATGTCAGTCATGGCTGGTCTCCTTCGACGCCGGATAGCGGACCTTGAAGCGGCCGGTGGTCATCGAACGCAGCTCGTTGATCGGCCCGGCATAGAACACCATCAGCACGTGCACGATGGCGAACAGCACGAACAGCGACATCGCGACGAAGTGGATCGTGCGCGCGGTTTGCCGGCCGCCGATCAGATCGACGAAACCGCCGAGCAAGGTGTCCATCTGCGGAGACATCGACAGGCCGGTGAGGATCGCGACCGGCGCGACCACGAAGATCATCGCCAGGTAGGCCAGCTTCTGCAGCGGGTTGTAGCGCAGCGCCTCATCGCCTTGCGGATGGCGGAAGCGCAAGTGATCGGCGATCGAGCGCGGGATGCCGCGCCAATCTCGCTTGTCCATCGCCAGATCTCGGCGCAGATGGCGACTGGCCAGCGACCAGGCGAGATAGCAGACGCCGTTGATCGCCCACAGCCAGGCGAAGAAGAAATGCCAGCGGCGGCCGAGCGCCAGATTGCGCGAGCCGGGGATCGTACTCCAGTCCGGGAAACCTTTGGCCGACATCTGGCCGCGCTGGTTTTCCGATACCCCTAGCACGCCGGTCGTCTCGAAACGTGCCGAACCGATCCGTGTCACGCCGTACAACTCCCCGGTCGAACCCCGCTTCATCGCCTGGGCGGCGAACACCGGCGTGGCGAAGTGCGAGGCCTCGCCCCAGTACAGGGCCGGATGCGCATTGAAGATTTGTAGGCCGCTGCCGACCAGGGCCAGCATGCACAGCAGGTTGATCCAGTGCATCCAGCGCAGCGGCCAGCGGTGGCGCAACACGGTGCGCCAGGCGGTGTTTTCGGCGGATGGCAGCGGCATGGGCTCGGACGACATAGCGGCGCCTCCTTGGGTCTCAGCTTACCCTTACGGATGTTGGCGACGTATGGAGGCAGGCAGGGGCCGAAAAGTTGCGCCCAACCCGACGGCACGCCTCGGCCTGCGCTTTCCGTAGAGTCGAGCCTGCTCGACTGCTTTTCAGGCTTGGCCGGAAAATCAAGAGCAGTCGAGCAGGCTCGACTCTACAAAAACGGGGTCAGTCGCGGTCTTCGCCTTCCGGCACGATTTCGGCGTCGATCAGCTCGTCCGGATCCGGCGATTCCTCCATCCAGACCGGAAGCGACTTGCGCACGGTGCGTTCGGGCTTGGCGTAGACCAGCGCCGCGTCGCTCTTGGGATCGGTATTCGGCTCGCCGCGCTCGACGATATGGGTGCCGTCGAGCAGGTTCCAGCTGATCTTGGTCGTGCCGTGGCTGTTCGTGCGGCTGTAGCGCTCGGCGTCGATGCCGATCAAGCGCATTTTGCGTTGCTTGGCGTCGTAGCGGTAGCGGCGCGTGGACTGCGTAGCCGTGGTGCCGCCGGTGAGGTCTTCGACGATCAGGACGCTTTTGCGGACCGACAAGGAAGCGGAACCCAAGGGGAACGGGTCGAGGCTCAATTCGCCGGCGGGATCGTGACCCATGTCGAACTCGTTGCGGTAGGCCACGCCCACCATCAGCCCGCGCGCTTCGTCGACGCCCTCCTCGCTGCGCCAGACGAAGGCAGTGTCCGTTTCGCCGTCGCCGTTGAAATCGCCGTCGACGCGCGTTTCCATCTTCGCGCCGTTCGGCATCAGGCCCTGCATTTCCTCGGCCGACATCACCGGCACGCGCTGCGCGAACGCCGGCAGCGCGACGGCCGCCAATACGATCGAACCCAGGTATCGCCGCATATCGCCTCCGTGCTGGAAGGGGCGGCTCAGACGGCCTCGCCGTACAGATCGTGCTCGTCGCTGCCCATGATCTCCACAGACGCGAAATCGCCCGGCCTCAGGCCAAATTCGCGGCCGTTCTGGATCTGGACCAGACCGTCGATCTCGGGTGCGTCCGCCATCGAGCGCGCGATCGCCAGATCGCCATCGATCGCGTCGACCAGACAGCGCTGCACGCTGCCGACCTTGGCTTCCAGCTTGGCCGCGGAAATGTCCGCCTGCTTTTCCATGAAGCGCGCCAGCCGCTCCTGCTTGACTTCGTCCGGCACCGGATCGGGCAGATCGTTGGCCTTGGCGCCTTCCACCGGCGAATAGGCGAAGGCGCCGACGCGGTCCAGCTGCGCTTCGTCCAGGAAATCGAGCAGTTCTTCGAACTCGGCTTCGGTCTCGCCGGGAAAACCGACGATGAAGGTGCTGCGGATCGCGATCTCCGGGCATATCCCGCGCCAGCGCTGGATGCGTTCCAAGGTCTTGTCGACCGCGCCGGGCCGCTTCATCAGCTTCAGCACGCGTGGGCTTGCGTGCTGGAACGGGATGTCGAGATACGGCAGCAGCTTGCCGTCGGCCATCAGCGGAATGATGTCGTCCACGTGCGGGTACGGGTACACGTAATGCAGGCGCGTCCACACGCCGAGTTCCGACAAGCCTTCGCACAAGGCCTTCATCCGGGTCTGGTAGGCCTTGCCGCGCCATTCGCGCTCGGCGTATTTCGTATCCACGCCGTAGGCCGAGGTGTCCTGCGAAATGACCAGCAACTCCTGTACGCCGCCGCGCACCAGCTTCTCGGCTTCGCGCAGCACGTCGTCGACCGGACGTGAGACCAGGTCGCCGCGCATCGACGGGATGATGCAGAAGCTGCAGCGGTGATTGCAGCCTTCGGAAATCTTCAGGTAAGCGTAGTGTTTCGGCGTCAGCTTGATCCCCGTATCCGGCACCAGATCGAGGAACGGGTCGTGTTTCGGTGGAAGCGCCTTGTGCACCGCTTCCATCACCGTGCCGTAGTCCTGCGGGCCGCTGATCGACAGCACGTCGGGATGCGCTTCGCGGATCTGCTCGGGGCGTTTGCCCAGGCAGCCGGTGACGATCACTTTGCCGTTCTCGGCCATCGCTTCGCCGATCGCATCCAAGGATTCGGCCACGGCCGAGTCGATGAAGCCGCAGGTGTTCACCACGACCACGTCGGCGGCGTCGTAGCTCTGCACGATGTCGTAGCCTTCGACGCGAAGCTGGGTGAGGATGCGCTCGGAATCGACCAGCGCCTTGGGGCAGCCGAGGCTGACGAAACCGACCTTGGGATTGGCGAACGACATGGCTATCCGGAAGAGGAGCGCGGGCCGCTGCGGGCCGCGTAAACGCCGCGATTATACCCGGCGGGCTAGAATCGCCCCCTCTTCGCACGGACCGCCGCCATGGGCAACCGCATCGTCCTGGAGACCGCGCACGGCGACGTCGGCGCCTGGCGCGCCGATCCGCAGGGCACGCCACGCGGGGCGCTGGTGGTGATCCAGGAGATTTTCGGCGTCAATGCGCACATGCGCAGCGTTGCGGACCGTTTCGCCGCAGCGGGCTACGTCGCGCTGGCGCCGGCGTTCTTCGATCCGGTCGAGGCCGGTGTGGAGCTGGGTTACGAACAGGATGGATTCGCGAAGGGCCGCGAACTGGTCAATGCGCTCGGCCTGGACCGCGCGGTGGACATCGCGGCCGTTGCAGCGCAATCACTGAAGCAGGAAGGCCACAAAGTCGGCGCCGTCGGTTACTGCTGGGGAGGCACCATCGCGTACCTGGCCAATACCCGGCTCGGCCTGCCGGCGGTCAGCTATTACGGCGCGCGCACCGCGGCCTTGCTCGACGAAAAGCTGCGCGCGCCGATGATGTTCCATTTCGGCGAGAAAGACGGTTCCATCCCGGCCGAGGACATCGCCAAGCACCGCGAAAAACAACCGCAAGCGGCGCTGCATGTGTACCCGGCGGGGCACGCCTTCAACCGCGACGTCGACACCCACGCCTATCACGCCGAAAGCGCGGCGCTGGCGCTGGAGCGCACCCTCGCCTTCTTCGCCGAGCATCTGTCATGAGAAACCTTTGGCAACTGCATCCGCAATTGGCGGACGACACCCATCCCCTAGCGACATTCGCGCTATGCGAACTGCGCTTGATGGACGACGCCAATTACCCCTGGCTGGTGCTGGTGCCGCGCGTGGCCGACGCGGTGGAATTGATCGATCTGGACACGGCGCAACGGCATGCGCTGACCGACGAGATCGACCGCGCCAGCCGCGTTCTGCGGGAAGTGTTCCGTCCCGACAAGCTCAACGTCGCAGCGCTTGGCAACCTGGTGCCGCAGCTGCATGTGCATGTGATCGCGCGCTATCGCGAAGACCCGGCCTGGCCGCGCCCGGTATGGGGCACGGCCGCGGCGCTGCATTACGGAGAGGAGGCGCTCATCGAGCGCGTCGGCCGCTTGCGCGATGCTTTGCAGGCGTAAGCTTTCAATCGCAGGGCTCGATGTCGACCAGTACCCCGGCGCCGCTGTTCGCGCCCCAGTGCAACACCCAGCCGTTGCATTGGTAGATGGTCGTTCCTATCACTCCGCCGACGCCATCGATGTAGGTATATTCGACGCGGTTATGGATGACGCCCGCGATCGGCCGCCCGGCGCAGACTCCGCAGACCAGCGCGAGCGCAACGGCGGCCGCGGACAATGAAAAACGACGTAGACGAAACAAATGCATGCGGAGTCCGTAGGAAGGGCCGTGTTCAATGCGAACGACGGCGCAATCCAAACGGAAAACGGCCGCAGCGTGGGCCACGCTGCGGCCGTTCGATGTTGCGAAGGAAAACGTCAGCCGGCCTTGACGACCCGGGTTCCTGCGATCAGATCGTGGCCGCAACGGCGATCGGCGCGGAAGATCAGCAGCACGTTGACGAGCGAAATGATCGGGCCGATGAAGGGGATGTTGCTGGCGACGCCCACCGGCAGATAACGCAAACCGATCAGCTTGCCGAGCGGCGGCTTGTTGCCGGCCAGATCGACGATCTTGATGCCGGTGATGCGCTTGCCCCAGGTCTGCGCGGTCGCATTGAGCGGCACGCCCTGCACCACCAGGAACACGATGAAGCCGACCGCGGCCCACAGCAACGTGGTGCCCAGGCCGACCTGTTGCCCCGCCGCGGCGGCAGTCGTGGCGGCCTGCCAATATCCGCCGAAATACATGATCGGCAGCAAAATCACCAACATGATGATGCCGTCGATGAAGGCCGCGCCCAGGCGCACCCAGCGGCTGGCCAGCTCTTCGCCCGCAGGCTCCGCGATCGCGGCATTCGGACTGCGGTACGGATTCTGTTCTTCCATCGTCGTTTCCCTCCCAGGAGTTTCGGTGTGGATGCCGGGTCCGCGGCGGATTTCCCCCAGCCGCCCGCGCCCTGGGCGGAGTCTGGCACAGTTCCGTTAGGCCCGAAACCGCGATGGGACGAGCGGATCAGGTCCGCGGCAAAGTGACCCCGGTCTGGCCCTGGTACTTGCCGCCGCGGTCCTTGTACGAGGTTTCGCAGACTTCGTCGGACTGGAAGAACAGCATCTGCGCCACGCCTTCGTTGGCGTAGATCCGCGCGGGCAAGGGCGTGGTGTTGCTGAACTCCAGGGTCACGTGCCCTTCCCACTCCGGCTCCAGCGGGGTCACGTTGACGATGATCCCGCAGCGCGCGTAAGTGCTCTTGCCCAGGCACACCACCAGCACATCGCGCGGGATGCGGAAATATTCGACCGTGCGTGCCAGCGCGAACGAGTTCGGCGGGATGATGCAGACGTCGGATTCGATATCGACGAAGCTGCCGCTGTCGAAATGCTTGGGATCGACGATGGTCGAGTTGATGTTGGTGAACACCTTGAACTCGCGCGAGCAGCGCACGTCGTAGCCGTAGCTGGAGGTGCCGTAGCTGACGATGCGGTGGCCATCGGCGGCATGCTTGACCTGGCCGGGTTCGAACGGCTCGATCATGGCTTGCTGTTCCACCATCCGCCGTATCCAGCGGTCGCTCTTGATGCTCATGCGGGGTTCCTGAAGGGTTGTTCGCATTGTAGAGCGGAGCTTGCTCCGCTGCCTTTGTTTTGCTGGTCTCCTTCCCCTTCAAGGGGAAGGCTGGGATGGGGATGGGTTCGAGTCGCGACGCAAAACGCAAACCCATCCCCACCCAACCCTCCCCTTGAAGGGGAGGGCTTTTTAAAGCAGGGACGCGGAGATCGGCATCGGCGCCCGCGGCCTGGCTTCCAGCGCCGCGGCCAACCGGCGTGCGGTTTCCCGGTAGGCCTGCGCGGCCGCGGAATCAGGCGCAGCGGCCACGATCGGAACCCCGGCGTCGCCCTGCTCGCGGATCGCGATTTCCAGCGGCAATGAACCGAGCAGCGGCACGCCGTATTGCGCGGCCATCTTCTCGCCGCCGCCGGAGCCGAAGATATGTTCGGCGTGGCCGCAGTTCGAGCACACGTGCACCGCCATGTTCTCGATCAGGCCCAGCACCGGCACCTGGACTTTCTCGAACATCTTCAGCGCCTTCTTGGCATCGAGCGTGGCGATGTCCTGCGGCGTGGTCACGATCACCGCGCCGGCGACCGGGATCTTCTGCGACAGCGTCAATTGGATGTCGCCTGTACCCGGCGGCAGATCGACGATCAGATAATCCAGATCGCCCCACAGCGTTTCGCCGAAGAGCTGGGTCAGGGCCGAGGTGGCCATCGGCCCGCGCCAGATCATCGGCGTGTCCTGGTCGACCAGCAGGCCGATCGACATCGCCTCGATGCCGTGGGCGCGCATCGGTTCGATCGACTTGCCGTCCGGGCTGTCGGGCCGGCCGGACAGGCCCAGCATGGCCGGCACGCTGGGGCCGTAAATGTCGGCGTCCAGGATCCCGACCCGGGCGCCTTCCGATTGCAAGGCCAGGGCCAGATTGACCGCGGTGGTCGATTTGCCTACGCCGCCCTTGCCGGAGGCCACGGCGATCACGTTGCGGACGCGGGGGGATGGGGAGACGTTGGGCTGCACCGCATGCGCGTGGATGCGGGGTTTCGAGGGATTTTGCTGCATACGCACAGTTTACGCTCCTGCGCCGGCAGCCGGACGGACCGGTCATTCGGACTTAACGCCCAGGTGCTAGTTTTCAAGCCCGCGCCTGGGATGCACGCCCCGTTCCGCCGACAAACAGGAGATGCCATGAAGATCGTGACCAGCCTCAGCTTCCGCGGCGAATGCCGCGAAGCTTTCGAGTTCTACGCCAAAGTCCTCGGCGGCAAGATCACCGCCGCCTACGCGTACGGCGACGGGCCGCCCGAGATGAGCGGCGATCCCAAATATAAAGACTGGCTGATGCACTGCTGGCTGGAAGTCGGCGACCAGGCTTTGATGGGCGCGGACATGGACACCGCATGGGCGCCCAACATCGAAAAACCCAAGAACGGGTTCGACGTCACCCTGCATACGGACAGCGCCGAGCAGGCGCGCCGCTGGTTCGATGCGTTGAAGGAGGGCGGCAAAGTCGTCATGGATTTCGCCGAAACCTTCTGGTCGCCGGGCTACGGCAGCCTGGTCGACAGGTTCGGGGTGCCGTGGATGGTGAACACGATCCCGGGCGAGGGTTGGAAGCCGGCAGGCTGACGGCATCGGGGCGCCTGCGACCGGCCTTGAAGGGCGGCTGTCCAAGCCGCGCCCAAGAGGCCGTCGTGACCGCCCATACGCCGGCGAATCGGGTATAAATCGGCCATCCGGAAGGCATCCGCCGCCCGGCAACGGCATTCCTGGAGGGGAATCATGCGTATCCGACTGTTCGTCCTGGCTTTGGCGCTGCTGCCGGTGGCCGCTTTCGCTCAAAACTCGCCGGTGGGCCGCTGGAAGACCATCGACGACGAGACCGGCAAGGTGAAATCGATCGTCGAAGTCACCGAGACCAACGGCACGC
Organism: Luteimonas sp.; assembly: GCA_035250245.1. Taxonomy (GTDB): domain Bacteria; phylum Pseudomonadota; class Gammaproteobacteria; order Xanthomonadales; family Xanthomonadaceae; genus Luteimonas_C. The sequence continues at coordinate 20,890 of DATFFH010000002.1, forward strand.
TGCAGGGCAAGGTCGTCGAGATCCTGCAATCCGACCGCGGCCCGAACCCGGTCTGCGACAAGTGCGAGGGCGCCAACAAGAACAAGCCGGTCAAGGGCATGACCATCCTCTGGGGCCTGAAGAAGGACGGCAACCAATGGAGCGGCGGCACGGTGCTCGATCCGGCCAAGGGCAAGACCTACAAGTCCAAGGTCAAGCTGATCGACGGCGGCAAGAAGCTCGGCATGTCCGGCTGCATCGCTTTCATCTGCCGCGAGCAGGTGTGGGTACGCGAGTAACTCGCCTTTGAGCCCCTCTCCCCGCGGGAGAGGGGTTGGGGTGAGGGTTCGGCGGAGCGAGGCTCTCTATGATCGCGATCAAGTAATACGCTAGCTCCCGATCATCAATTCGTTCGACAAACCGACATCACTCCGCCGAACCCTCATCCGGCGCTGCGCGCCACCTTCTCCCGGCGGGAGAAGGGAAAAGCAGTCCCCATGCGATAATCGCAGGCCGTCTCCCGCGACATCGCCATGCCCCGCAATATCGCCGTCTCCTGCGCCCTGCCCTACGCCAACGGGCAGCTCCATCTCGGCCACCTGGTCGGCTACATCCAAGGCGACATCTGGACCCGGGCGCGGCGCATGGCCGGCGATACGGTCCGCTTCGTCTGCGCGGACGACACCCACGGCACACCGATCATGCTGGCCGCGGAAAAGGCCGGCTCCACGCCGGAAGCCTTCATTGCCGGCATCCAGTCCGACCACGAGCGCGACTTCGCCGCCTTCGGCGTGGCTTTCGACCATTACGGCTCGACCCACTCGGCCGCCAACCGCGCGCTGACCGAAGCGATCTACGCCAAGCTCGACAACAGCGGCCACATCGCCCGCCGTTCGGTGGCGCAGTTCTACGACCCGGCCAAGGGCATGTTCCTGCCCGATCGTTACGTGAAAGGCATCTGCCCGAATTGCGGCACGCCGGACCAGTACGGCGACAACTGCGAGAACTGCGGCGCAACCTATGCCGCCACCGAACTGAAGGAGCCGCGCTCGGTGGTCAGCGGCGCCACGCCGGAGTTGCGCGAGTCGGAGCATTTCTTCTTCGAAGTCGGCCATTTCGACGCATTCCTGCGGCAGTGGCTGTCCGGCGACGTCGCCGTGCCGGGCGTGAAAGCCAAGCTGCAGGAATGGCTGGACGGCGAAGGCGGCTTGCGCGCCTGGGACATTTCGCGCGACGCGCCCTACTTCGGCTTCCAGATTCCGGGGCATCCGGGCAAATACCTGTACGTGTGGCTGGACGCGCCGATCGGCTACCTGGCCGCGCTGCAGGAACTGGGCGAACGCGAAGGCTTCAACCTGTTCGACTACCTGGCCCACGACAGCACGGCCGAGCTACACCACTTCATCGGCAAGGACATCGTCAATTTCCACGGCCTGTTCTGGCCTGCGGTGCTGCACGGCGCGGGCATGCGCGCGCCGACGCGGTTGCACGTGAACGGCTATCTGACCGTCGACGGCGCCAAGATGTCCAAGTCGCGCGGCACCTTCGTGATGGCGCGCACCTATCTCGATGCCGGCTTGAATCCGCAAGCACTGCGCTATTACTTCGCGGCGAAGTCATCGGGCGGCGTCGACGACCTCGACTTGAACCTGTCGGATTTCGTCGCCCGCGTGAACGCCGACCTGGTCGGCAAATTCGTCAACCTGGCCAGCCGCTGCGCCGGCTTCGTCGAAAAGCGTTTCGACGGACGTCTGGCGGACCGTTTGCCGGATGCCGAAACCTACACGCGCTTCGTGGCCGCGCTGGCGCCGATCCGCGAGGCTTACGAGCGCAACGATCCGGCCAGCGTGCTGCGCCAGGCGATGGCCCTGGCCGACGAAGCCAATCGCTACATCGACGAGCGCAAGCCTTGGGTGATCGCCAAGCAGGAAGGCGCGGACGCCGAACTGCAGGCGGTGTGCACGCAGGGCTTGAACCTGTTCCGCGTCATCGCCGCCGCATTGAAGCCGGTACTGCCGGAAACGGCTGGCCAGATCGAGGTGTTCATGGATGCGCCCATCGACAGTTGGAGCGATCTGGACGCGCCGCTGCTGGGCCACCGCATCAAGGCTTATTCGCCGCTGTTCACCCGTATAGACCCCAAACAGATCGAACACATGGTCGATGCCAGCAAAGACACCCTCGCCGCTCCTGTGGGAGGGGCTTCAGCCCCGACTCAAGGTCGCGGCAATGCGCAGGAAAGCGTCGCGGCTAAAGCCGCTCCCGCAAAAGCAGCGGATGCGGACGGCTACATCGGCATCGATGATTTCGCCAAGCTCGACCTGCGCATCGGCAAAGTGGTCACCTGCGAATTCGTCGAAGGCTCGGACAAGCTGCTGCGCTTCGAACTGGACGCGGGCGAACTGGGCAAGCGCCAGATCTTCTCCGGCATCCGCGGCAGCTACGCCGAGCCGGAGAAGCTGGTTGGCCGCAGCGTGGTCTTCATCGCCAACCTGGCGCCGCGCAAGATGCGCTTCGGCGTGAGCGAAGGCATGATCCTGTCGGCCGGCTTCGACGGCGGCGGCTTGTCGCTGCTGGATGCGGACGACGGCGCGCAGCCGGGCATGCCGGTGAGGTGATTTCGCTCGCCGCTCTTCGTAGGAGCGGCTTTAGCCGCGAGCTTTTTTCTTGAAATCGCTGCAATGCCGCGGTTTGAGAGAAAGAGCTCGCGGCTAAAGCCGCTCCTACGAAGAGCAACTGGGTTGTATTGTGCCGCCATGCCCGTCGACCTGACCGAACGCCTGGACCGCCTGCTGCCGCAAACCCAATGCGGCCAATGCGGCTACGACGGCTGCCGTCCGTACGCGGAAGCGATGGCGCGCGGCGAAGCGGACATCGACCGCTGCCCACCCGGCGGCGATGCGGGTGTACGTGCGCTGGCCAAACTGCTGGAACTCCCGCCCAAGCCCTACGACCGCAGCCGCGGCGCGCACAAGCCGGCGCAAGTCGCCGTGGTCGTGGAAGCCGACTGCATCGGTTGCACCAAGTGCATCCAAGCCTGTCCGGTTGACGCCATCGTCGGCGCCTCGAAATACATGCATGCGGTGATCGAACCGCTATGCACAGGCTGCGAGCTTTGCGTGCCGGCGTGCCCGGTGGATTGCATCGTGATGCTGCCGGCCGGTTCGTAGGGTGTCATCCGCAGCCGAAAGGCAGCGACACAAGCTTTTCGTAGAGTCGAGCCTTGCTCGACTGCTTTTCTCTCGATGCCGACCCAAGAGCAGTCGAGCAAGGCTCGACTCTACAAAAAGCGGCGGCTATTTGCAGGCCGAGCAGATTCGTTCGATGGTGTAGCCCTTCCCGCGGAGCTTGTCGACCACGCCGTCCTTGCCCAGCAGGTGCATCGCACCGACCACCACCAGGGTATTGTCGGTGCCCGGTTCGGCCAGGCGCTGTTCGATCTGGGGCACCCAGCGGTCGTTTCGTTCCACGTTGATCGTGCGGTAGGTCACCGGCGTCTTGCGCTGCATGTCCACCCGCAGCTTTTCGTCCAGGTTCTTGAGATCGCCGCGCTTCCACCAATCGTGCATCTCGAGCAAATCACCCAAGGCTTCCTGCGGATCCTGCAGCAGTTCGTCCAGGCTGGACACCTGCTCGTTCATCGGCATCGAATCCAGCGCCTGGATCTGGTCGTCGACCGTCTCCAATCCGGCGACCGCCTTCTGCGCCGCGGCCGCGCGTTGCATCAGGTTGGCGTCCAGGCCCTGCTCCTGGCGGAAACCCATGGCCTGGGTCATGCCCAGCACCAGCGACAGGTTCACCGCCCACGGCTCCACGTGTTCCACCTTGGCCACGGAACCGTCGCTGACCGCCAGCAATTTTTCCAAACGATCCAGCGTAGCCTTCGGCAGCACCTGGCTGAGCGTGCGACCGTCGGCGTAACCGGTCGCCTGCTGGAATTTCTGGGCCGTCTCCGGGGTTCCCAGGCTCGACGGCTCGACTTCGAAAACCACCGTCTTGGCGTCGTCGAAAGCGGCGTCGATGTCTTTGGACAAGGGATAGTCGTCGGGCTTGAGCAGATGGAACGATCCCAACAGATACACCGCGTTGTCGGCGTCGGAGACTTTCCACAACAACGGAATCTGCACGCTCGAGGTTTTCGATGCAGCCGATGCCTTGGCGCCGCCGTCCGCGTGCGCCAACGCGATCCAGGCGGCCGCCGCGCAACACAACGACAGCAGCATCAGCGGCCTGGACGGTTTCATGCGGATCCTCATGGATGGGCGGGCTTGGCGTAGGCCTTCTCGCCCGACAGCACCGCTAGATCCAGCCGGTTCTCCGGCGGCGGCAGCGGACAAGTGGCGAACGGCGTGAACGCGCACGGCGGATTGTAGCTGCGGTTGAAATCCAGCACGACGCGGTTCTGCGCATCGGGTTTCGGCGCGTACAGGAAACGGCCGGCGCCGTAGCTGTCGTGGCCGTTGGTGCGGTCGGCGAACACCACGAACAGCTCGGATTCGCCTTCGTCCAGCGCTTCGAGGCGATAGGTTTTGCCATCGCGCTGGAATTCGATCGCGCCTGGATTCGGCACCGGGCTGAGCGTGCCTATGATGTCGGCGATGTCGATGGTCTTGCCCGGCGGATGCGGCACGAACTTACCTTCGATCCGCCACGAAGGGTCGGCCGGCCAATACTGCAGTCCAGCGAAGCCGGTGCGCGTCGGCGCATCCGCGTGCTTGACGCGCAATGCGTAACGGTCGCCGCGCTTGATCACGGTGGCCAAGCCCTTGCCTTCGTCGAAGCCCAGGCGGCTGGGCCCGTTCTCGCCGCCATCGGCATCGCTGATCAAGGTCGTCGCGCCTTTCAGCGGCTGATCGTCCAAGGTCAAGGCTACGTCGCGTTCGGGCGCGAAGCGGATCTTGCCGCCGGAACGCAGATCGATCATGCCGAAATGCGCCGGCCCCATCGCCAGGCGAATGCCGTTGTCGGCCGCGCTGCCGAAATAATGCGGACCCGGCTCGATCCAGTGCAGGCCGATCAGACTGGTCCAGCCGTCGGGCTTGAGCAGGCTTTCACGGCGCTGGTCGCGCCAAGCCTGCTGCGCTTGCGCGAAGGCGGGATCCGCCGCGACAGCCGGCGCCTGCGCTGCGGATGCCGCATCGGCGCCCGCGGCCGGCGTTCCTTCCTGACAGGCGGACAGGCAAAGCGTCAGCGACAACGCGATGCAACGGATAGCGATCTTCCCCATGCCACTTTCCCCTCGGTCAACGTCCACGCAGGAACCAGCGATCGATTTCGGCCAGCGAGAAACGCGCCCACGTCGGCCGGCCGTGATTGCATTGGCCGGAACGCTCGGTCGCTTCCATTTCGCGCAGCAGAGCGTTCATTTCCGGAAGGCTCAAGCGACGATGCGCGCGCACGGCGCCGTGGCAGGCCATCGTCGACAGCAGTTCGTCGCGCGCCGCGGCGATGCGCCGGCTTTCGCCGTGTTCGCGCAAATCGGCCAACACGTCGCGCAGCAGCGCCTCGGTGTCGCCGTGCGCGAGCAACGCGGGCACGCTGCGCAAGGTCAGCGCCTGCGGGCCGCTGCGGGTGACTTCGAAACCCAGTTCGGCCAAGGTCGCGGTTTCGCGCTCGGCCACGTCGGCCTCGCGTTCGGACACCGCCACCGACTGCGGCACCAACAGCGGCTGCGTGGTCAGGCCGGCACCGTCGTGCGCGGACTTGAGCTTTTCGTAGCCGATCCGCTCGTGCGCGGCGTGCATGTCGACCACGATCAGCCCGTCGGCGGTTTCGCTGAGGATGAAGATGCCGTGCAACTGGGCGATGGCGTAGCCCAGCGGCGGCGCTTCGCCGTCGTTGGCCTGCGGCAGCGGTTCGAACGCCGCGAGCGGTGCGGTTGCGGCGGGCTGGCCGTACAGCGATGCGTAAGCGGCTCGCGCCTCCGCGACCTGATGCATCGGCAACGCCGCCTGCGAGTTCCGCCAGAACGCTGCGGGAGGAGTTCCGGCCCCGATCTGCATCGCCGCGGCCTGCGTCGGGACTGAAGCCCCTCCCGCAAGACCGGCCCGCGTTTCGGCCAAAGCATCGCTCAAAGTGCGATAGACGAAATCGTGGATCAGCCGCGCATCGCGGAAGCGCACCTCGTGCTTGGCCGGATGCACGTTCACGTCGACCCGGCGCGGATCCAGCTCCAGGAACAACACGTAAGCGGGCTGGCGGCCATGGAACAGCACGTCCGAGTACGCCTGCTTGACCGCATGCGCGACGCTGCGGTCGCGCACCGAGCGGCCGTTCACGTACAGGTATTGCTGGTCGGCGCTGGCGCGCGAATAGGCGGGCTGCGCGATCCAGCCGTGCAAGGCTAAACCGGCGGCCGCATGCTCGATCCGCAACGCATGCTTGGTGAATTCGTCGCCCAGGGTTTCAGCGATGCGCGCGGCCGTCTCCGCGCCGGCGTCGCCGCGGTAGCGGCGCGAAGCCTTGCCGTTGTGCGAAAGCCGCAATTCCACGTCCGGCCGCGCCAGCGCCAGAGTGCGCAGCCATTCTTCGATGTGGCCCAGCTCGGTGCGTTCGGCGCGCAGAAATTTGCGCCGCGCCGGCACGTTGTAGAACAGGTCGCGCACCTCGACCGTGGTGCCTTGCGGATGCGCTTTCGGCGCGACGTCGCCGAGCTTGCCGCCGTCCACCGGCAACACGGCGCCGTGTTCTTCGCCGGCGCGTCGCGACGTCAGCGCGAAACGGCTGACCGAAGCGATGGACGGCAAAGCCTCGCCACGGAAACCGAGCGTGGTCACGCCTTCCAAATCGTCGAGCGAAGTGATCTTGCTGGTGGCATGGCGGGCGACCGCCAGCGGCAATTCTTCCGGTGCGATGCCGCCACCGTCGTCGCGGATCCGGATCAGCCGCACGCCGCCCTCTTCCAGATCGATGTCGATACGGGTGGCGCCGGCGTCCAGCGCGTTCTCGACCAATTCCTTGACGACCGACGCGGGGCGCTCCACCACTTCGCCGGCGGCGATCTGATTGACGAGGGTATCGGGGAGCGGGCGGATCGGCACTGAAGGTGGCCGCGCCGTTGGCGGCGGGGCTAACGAGGATCAGCCTTGATGATAGCCGGTCGCCCGGCCCTTCGCCGGACCGGCATTCCGCTTTTGTAGGAGCGGCTTTAGCCGCGAGCTTTTCACTCATCGCCGCGGCGTAGGGAAGAGCTCGCGGCTAAAGCCGCTCCTACAAAAAGCGGCTACGTCTCAGGGGCTGCCGCCGCCGACCGCGGCACCGCCTCCGGACGAAGCCGCCGCCGCACGCGCGGCGTACAAAGTGCCCGGCGGCGGCTGGCGGGTGAAATAAGCGTTGATGCCGTCCAGCACCGCGCCGGCGACCTTGCGCTGGTAGGACGGATCGGTGAGCCGGCGCTCTTCTTCCGGATTGGAGATGTAGGCCGTTTCGACCAGCATCGCCGGCATGTCGGACGTGCGCAGCACGGCGAAGTTGGCGCGCTCGACGCGGCGCGCGCTGCCTACCCGGCCCAGGCTGTCGAGCACGTGCCCGGCCGCGTCTTCGGACGCCTTCATGTGTCCGCTCTGGGTGAGATCGAGCAGCACCGACGCGAGCATGTTGTTCCGGCTCACCGGCACGCCGCCGATCAGATCGGAAGCGTTTTCCTTGTCCGCCAACCAGCGCGCGCGCTGCGACGAAGCGCCTTTCAGCGACAGCACGTACACCGACGCGCCGGACGCGCTGCGGTTCTCGGCGGCGTCGGCGTGGATCGAGACGAAAATGTCGGCCTTTTGCGTGCGCGCCATTTGCGCGCGGCGGTTCAAGGGAATGTAGACGTCGCTGTCGCGGGTCATGTAAGCCTTCAAACCGGGCGTGGCGTTGATCTGGCGCGCCAGTTCGCGGCCGATCGCCAGGGTCACGTCCTTCTCGCGCTTGCCGTTCATGCCGATCGCGCCCGGGTCTTGGCCGCCGTGGCCGGGATCGATCGCGACGATCAACGGCCGCATGCCGCGGCCGCGCATCACCTGCTGCAAAGTCTTGCCGGTCGCCGGGCCAGCCGCGGGTTGCTGTTGTTGCTGCGGCGCAGTCATCGCGTCCAAGGGCGAAGCGCCGTTCGCCGGAGCCGGAACGCCGGTGGCGATGCGGGTCGGCACGCCGGTGGCGACCGTGGTGGGAACCGAAGGCGGCGGCGCGGATGCCGTCGAGAGCGGCGCGGACGGCTGCGCCGACGGCAATTCGGCGATCAAACGCGCGGTGGCCGCATTCGAAGCGGCGGCGGGATCGACTTCCGGCTGCGCGGGAGTCGCGGCGGCAGCCGCGGGCTGTGCGTCGCCGTCGTCATTCTTAGCCACTGCCGCCGCAGGCTCACCTTCGTCGCCCGGCCATTCCAGGACCAGGCGATTGCCCTTGCCGGCGGGTTCCATGCGCGGCTTCAACGCCACGACCGGTGCGGCCAAGTCGAACACGATGCGGGTAGTGCCAGGCTGCGGATGTCCGGTGCGCACGGCTTTGACGATGCCGACCGCAGCGGGCAAACGGAAGCCGCGGGCCAGACCCGAGCCGGTCAGATCCAGGACCAGGCGATCGGGGCCGGACAAGGAGATCAGCTTGTAATCGGCCTGGCCGTCGAGCTCGACCTCGGCGCGAGTTCCGGTGGCACCGGAATCTAAGCGTAACCCCTTGATTTCACTGGCGTGGGCCAGGTTCCAACACAACGCGGCCAGCAAGGCGGCGCCGAGTAGGACCTGCTGCAAGGTGATTCCCCTGACCCTCATAGGCGCGATTCAAGCACCAAGCGCGCACGAATGCAATAGGATTTCCCTTACAAATCCGGCACCTGGGTTACCTTCCTGTCAGCTTGCGGCAACTATCGACCGCAACTCGGCCATAAACGCGAGACCTTCCAGCCAGCGGCCGCCGATTTCGGTCTCAGCCACTAAGGAGACGTTACGCCCCGTCTGGGCGACTTCCAGGTCCACCCGTAAGTCGGCTTGGGGCAATGCGCCGACGCCCCTTTCGGGCCATTCGATCAGCCAAAGTCCGATATCGGCGCCATCCAGGCCCAGGAATTCCAATTCGCCCGCATCGGCGATGCGGTACAGATCCAGATGCAGCGCTTCGCGTCCATCCGCCAACGGGTAGCGTTCGACCAGCGTGTAGGTCGGGCTGCGAATCGCGCCTTCCACGCCTAAACCGCGCAGCATCGCTCGCGCCAATGTCGACTTGCCGGCGCCCAGGTCGCCGTGCAGATGCACGACGGCGTCGCCCGGTCGCGTCGCCGCCAATGCGCGGCCCAGCATTTCCGTCGCTTCGGCATCGGCCAAAAAAAGTCGCATCGCATCGCGCTCGATCAAGGATTGGCCAGCTTACGCAAATGCGGGAACAGATCGGAGGCCAGCAGGCCGCGTTCGCCGTCGCGCGCCGCTTCGTCACCGGCGGCGGCGTGCAGCAGCGCACCGCAAACCGCCGCGTCGAAAGCCGACAGGCCTTGCGCCAGCAGCGCAGCGATCGCGCCCGTCAGCACATCGCCCATGCCGCCCGAAGCCATGCCGGGATTGCCCGCGCCGATAACATGCGTCGTCTGTCCCGATGCGGCAACGAGACTGCCCGCGCCTTTGAGTACGACCGCGCAACCGAATTTTTCCGCCAGCGATTCCGCGGCGGCGAAGCGGTCCTGCTGCACCGCTTGCGTCGAAGTACCGAGCAGGCGCGCGGCTTCGCCCGGATGCGGCGTGAGCACCGCATGCGGCACGGGACGCGGCGCTGATGCGAGCAGATTCAAGGCGTCGGCATCGACGACGCAAGGTTTCGCTTCATCGATAACGGCTTCGTACATGCCCCTGCCCCACGCTTCCGTTCCCAGGCCCGGACCGAGCGCGATGACGTTGGCGCGTTCGGATAGGGCTTGCAGTTCTTCCGCGGAAGCGACGCCGCGCGCCATGGCTTCGGGCCGGCGCGTGCGCAGCGCGTCCGCATGCGCGGCGCGCGTTGCCACGCTCACCAGCCCCGCGCCGCAGCGCAGCGCCGCTTCGGCGCACAGCGCGATCGCGCCGCCCATGCCTTCGTCGCCGCCGATGCACAACACGTGGCCGTGGCGGCCTTTGTGGCTATTGCGCGAACGCGGCGGCAGCCAATGCTTCAGATCGGTTCGTGAGACCAGGCGCGCGCGAGGTTGCGTGCCGGCGAAAGCGCGCGCATCGACGTCCAGGTCGTCGACGTCGATCGCACCGGCCAGGTCCAACGCCGCGCCGGTATACAAACCCGCATGCGCGGCGATGAACTGCAAAGTGCGCGAGGCGACGACGGCCGCGCCCGGCGCGCTGCCGCGATCGGCGTCCGCACCGCTCGGCGCATCCAGCGCGAACACCGGCGCGCCATGCCGCCTTACCGCTTCGATTAAGGCCGACGCGCCCGCATCCGGCGCGCGCGACAAGCCGATGCCGAACATCGCATCGATGATCAGATCGCAGGCGGGCAAAGCACGGCCGGCCACGGCGGTCTGCCCGCCCGCGCCCGCGAACTCGTCGCTCGCCCGCCGGCACAGCGCGCTGCGCGGCGCGTGCGTTTCCAAGTGCAGCACGCGCACGTCGCGGCCTGACAGCAGCGCGTGCCGGGCCAGCACGTAACCGTCGCCGCCGTTGTTGCCGGGCCCGCAGACCACCAGAATCCGCTGCGCCTGCGGCCAATGCTCCAGCAGATAGCGCCAGGCGGCCTCGCCGGCGCGGCGCATCAGGCCGAAGCCGTCGCCGCGCTGCGCGGCGATCGCCTGCGTTTCCGCCTGGCGCAATGCGTCGATCCCGTAGAGCGCGAGGCCGTAGTTCATGCCCGGATTCTATACTTGGCGCCGTGCATACCGTGGCTGCCAAACCCGATTACGCCCAGCTCGCGCAGCGCATCAAGCGCTTGTCGCGCGAACTGGGCTTCCAGCGTTGCGGGATAAGCGACATCGACCTGGGCAGCGACGAAGCCTATCTGCGCGAATGGCTGGCGCAGGGCCTGTACGGCTCCATGGATTGGATGGCGCGGCACGGCGACAAACGCTCGCGCCCGGACGAATTGATCCCCGGCACCTTGCGCGTGGTGTCGGTGGGCCTGGACTACGGTGGCGACGACGAAGCGGCCTGGCGCAACCTGGCCGAAGGCGAGCGCGCCTACGTCGCACGTTATGCCTTGGGCCGCGATTACCACAAGCTGATGCGCAACCGCTTGCAGGCCTTGGCCGAACGCATCGCCGAAGAAATCGGTCCGTTCGGCCACCGCGTATTCGTCGATTCGGCGCCGGTTCTGGAACGCGCCTTGGCGCGCAACGCCGGGCTCGGCTGGATCGGCAAAAACACTTGCTTGATCGACAAGGACGGCGGCTCCTGGTTCTTCCTCGGCGAAATCTATGTGGACCTGCCGCTGCCCGTCGACGAAGCGGCGACCGCGCATTGCGGCACGTGCGTGCGCTGCATCGACGTTTGCCCGACCCAGGCCATCGTCGCCCCGCACCGGCTCGACGCGCGGCGCTGCATCGCCTACCTCACCATCGAGCACGAAGGCTCGATCCCGGAAGAATTGCGCGCGCCGATCGGCAACCGCATTTTCGGCTGCGACGATTGCCAGCTGATCTGCCCCTGGAACAAATTCGCCAAACGCACCGACGAGCCGGATTTCCGTGCCCGCAACGACCTGGACAAGGCGACGCTGGCGCAGCTGTTCGCATGGGACGAGGATGAGTTCCTGCGCCGCACCGAAGGCTCGGCGATCCGCCGCAGCGGGCACGAGCGCTGGCTACGCAATATCGCAGTGGCGTTGGGCAACGCGCCGACCACGCCGGAAACCGTGGCGGCGTTGCGCTCGCGCATCGACCATCCCTCGCCCGTCGTGCGCGAACATGTCGTCTGGGCGCTTTCGAGGCACGACGTTCCGTAGAGTCGAGCCTTGCTCGACTGCTTTTCGGCACGGATGAAGCATCGGCCCGGAAAGAAAAAGCAGTCGAGCAAGGCTCGACTCTACAAGAGCTCAGGTTCGCAATTGGGCGAGGATTTCGCGGGTTACGGGATCGTCCGCCTCCGCCTGCCCGTTCAATGCCGGCAACAGGCGGTTCGCCACCTGCTTGCCCAGTTCGACACCGAATTGATCGAAAGCGTTGATGCCCCACAACACCGACTGCACGTACACGCTGTGTTCGTACATCGCGATCAGCATGCCCAGCGAGTGCGGGGTCAGCGCATCCAGCAGGATCAGGGTGCTGGGCCGGTTGCCGGCGTAAGCGCGATGCGGATCTTCGCTGCGCGAGCCGTTGGCCAACGCTTCGGTCTGCGCCAATAGATTGGCCAGCAATGCTTTGCGGTTGTCGGCATAAGGATCGTCGCCGTGGGCCACGCCGACGAAATCCGCCGGCACGATCTGCGTACCCTGATGCAGCGCCTGGAAAAAGCTGTGCTGGGTGTCGGTGCCCGCGCCGCCCCACCACACCGGCACGGTTTGCTCGGCCAGCGGCGCGCCGTCCAGGCGCGCGCTCTTGCCCAGGCTTTCCATCACCAATTGCTGCAGATAGTTCGGCAACAGTTTCAGGCGTTCGTCGTAAGGCAGCACCGCTTGCGTGGCGGCGCCGAGCGCGTTGCGGTTCCACACCGCAGTCAGCGCGTGCCAGACCGCGATGTTCTGTTTCGGCGGCGAAGACAGCGCATGCTTGTCCATAGCGGCCGCACCGGAAAGCAAAGCCTCGAACGCGTCCATGCCGATCGCCAGCGCGATCGGGAACCCGACCGCCGACCACAGCGAATAACGGCCACCGACCCAATCCCACATCGGCAAAATTCGCTCAGGCGCGATGCCGAATTCGCCGGCGCGCCGCACGTTCGCGCTGACCGCGTACACGCGCTCGTCGTCGCCGAGCCAATCGCGCAGGATCCGGCCGTTGAGCAGGGTTTCCTGGGTGCCGAAGGTCTTGGAGATGAGGATCGCGGCGGTACGTGCCGGCTCCAACCCGGCCAATACGCGCTGCGCTGCGCTGCCGTCGACGTTGGACAGGAAATGCACTCGAAAACGCCCCGGCGCGGGACCGGACAAGGCGTCGACGATCAGGCGCGGGCCCAGATCGGAACCGCCGATGCCGACGCTGACGATGTCGGTGACGCCGGAGGCTTCCAAGCCTGCGATTAACTCGCGCATGCGTGCGCGCACGGACGCGGCTTGCGCGTGCGCATCGTGCGCGAGAGCGCTGCCGGACAGATCGCTGCGCAAGGCGGTATGCAGCGCGGCGCGGCCTTCGGTCGGATTCACCGGTTCGCCGGCGAACAGACGTTTCAGCGCGGATTCGACGCCGGCTTCGTCGGCCAGCGCGAAGAGCGCGGCCAAGGCTTCGCGGTCGTAGCGCTGGCGGGCGAAATTGGCGTACAGCGGCCCGGCGCGCAGCGCGAAATCGTGCGCGCGGGCCGGATCCTCGGCGATCAGTTGCGGCAGCGGCTTGGCCAGCGTGCGCAGGGCTTGCGCGCGGAGCTTCCCGAAATCGCCGCCGGCCACGCCTCAGGCCGCCTGCGCGGGGATGGAGGTGTTGGTGTGCGTCAAGCGGTTGTCGCGGTCGACGTAGACCAAGGTCGGCTTGAACTTCGCCGCTTCGGCTTCGTCGCAAGCGCCGTAGGCGCAGATGATCACCAGGTCGCCCGGACGCGCCTTGTGCGCGGCGGCGCCGTTGACCGAGATCATGCCGCTGCCTTCCTCGCCGCGGATGGCGTAGGTGGCGAAGCGCTCGCCGTTGTTGATGTTGTAGATCTCCACGCGCTCGTATTCGCGGATGCCGGCGATGTCGAGCAGGCGCCCGTCGATGGCGCACGAGCCTTCGTAATGCAGCTCGGCGTGGGTGACGGTGGCGCGGTGGATCTTGGCTTTCAGCAGGGTCAGTTGCATGGGATTTCGGCCGTGGTCGGCAGGGCGGGCAGCCCGATGGGCGGAGTATAGGGGCGAATTTCCGCACTGCAACAAAGCGTTTGCCCCGTATTCAGGGGCAGGAGCCGCTTTGGTTGTTCGTCCCTCTCCTCTCGCGGGGTGAAGGGGCATTTGCTTGCGAAGCATCGCTTCGCGTGCCCCTGAACGCCCTCGCGCAAGCGAGGGCCGGGGCGCGGAGCGAGGGACAGGTGCGAAGCGCCAGGGAGAGGCCTGCCAGCACGAGCAAAGCACGCTTCGCTCCGCTCGCGCCCCCTCTCCTACCCTTCGGGCATCCTCTCCCTCGAGGGGAGAGGAAAAGCAAGGTTCGCTAGCTTTACAAGACGGTCAGCGCTCGAACTCCAAATTATCGATCAGCCTGGTTTTGCCCAACTTCGCGGCGATCAAAGCCACCAGCGCGCCCGAATGCCCTTCGGCCGGCTCACGAAGTTCAGGCGTCCGCACGACCGCATAGTCCGCTGCAAACCCCGCTTCCCGCAGTCGGGATGCCGCGTCCTGCTCGACGGCCTCGCGCGAACGCCCGGCGCGCAAGCCATCTCGCATCGCCAGCAGCGTGCTGTGGATCGTCGCCGCCACCGGCCGTTCTTCCGCGGACAAGTACTGATTGCGCGAACTCATCGCCAAGCCGTCGGCTTCGCGCAGCGTGGGGGCAGCGACCAGTTCGATCGGAAACGCCAAATCGCGGACCATGTAGCGGATCACCGCGAGCTGCTGGTAGTCCTTGCGTCCGAACACGGCCAGCTCCGGCCGCACTTGGTTGAACAGGCGCGCGACCACGGTCGCGACGCCGTCGAAATGGCCCGGCCGATGCGCGCCTTCCAACGTCTCGGTCACGCCCGGCACGTGCACGGACACGGTGTTTTCCGCGCCGTACGGATACATCGTTTCCACCGACGGCAGCCACAGCGCATCGCAGCCGCTGGCTTCGAGTCCTGCGGCATCGGCTTCGGGCGTACGCGGGTAGCGCGCGAAATCCTCGTTGGGGCCGAATTGGGTCGGGTTGACGAACACGCTGGCGACGACGCGGTCGGCGCGCTCGCGCGCCAGTTTCACCAGCGAATGGTGGCCGGCGTGCAGATTGCCCATGGTCGGCACGAAACCGATGCGCAGGCCGGCGCGTTTCCACTCGCCGATCCGGTCGCGCAAGGTTTGCAGTTCGCGAATGATTTCGATCATGGGTTAAGCGCTTTTTTAGACACGGATAAAATCGGATGACCGCGGATTAAGAGCATTTCTGAAATTAAATCTTTATCCGCACTCATCCGATTTATCCGTGTCCAAAAGACCTCAGGCGTAGCTGTGCTCGCCATCCGGGAACGAGCCGTCGCGCACCGCGGCGACATAGGCTTTCGCCGCGCCGGCGACGGAACCGCCTTCGGCCAGGAAATCCTTGACGAAGCGCGGACGCCGATGGCCGCTGTCCAGGCCCAGGAAATCGTGCAACACCAGCACCTGGCCGTCGCAACCCGGGCCGGCGCCGATGCCGATGGTGGGAATGGGAATTTCGCGCGTGATCGTTTCGGCCAGCGCCGACGGCACGCATTCGAACACCAGCAGTTGCGCGCCCGCTTCGGCGATGGCAGCGGCGTCCGCGCGCAGCTTCTTGGCCGCGGCTTCCTCCCTGCCCTGCACTTTGTAGCCGCCGAAACGAAGCACCGACTGCGGAGTCAGCCCGAGATGCCCGCACACCGGAATCTCGCGCTCGACCAGGAAGCGGATCGTTTCCAGCTTGTGACCCGCGCCTTCCAATTTCACCATCTGCGCGCCGGCCTGCAGCAGGCGCGTGGCCGCATCGAGCGCGCGTTCGGGCGTCGCATCGGCCTGGAACGGCAGATCGGCGACCAGCAGCGCGCGCTTCAGGCCGCGGGCGACGTTGGCGGTGTGATAGACGATGTCGTCCACCGTCACCGGCAAGGTCGAGCCGTGGCCTTGCACGACCATGCCCAGCGAATCGCCGACCAGGATCAGATCGGCGCCGGCCGCGTCGAATACGCGTGCGAAGCCGGCGTCGTAGGCGGTGAGCATCGCCAGCTTGTGCCCGGCTCGTTTGGCCGCGGCCAGATCCGGGATGGTCCAGGGCTTGTCGTCGTTGATGGCCATGTCGGCGCCTGAGTCGGACTGCGGGAAGGATAGCGCTTTCGGCGTTGCCGCTGGCTTTTAGTCTCCGGGAATCTCCATCCCGCTTTTCTGTTTTTTTGTAGGAGCGGCTTTAGCCGCGAGCTTTCTCCCAAAAATCGCCGCGATGCCGCGATTGGAGGAAAGAGCTCGCGGCTAAAGCCGCTCCTACAAAAAAAAAGCCGGCATGCAGGTCAGTCGAGGACGGAAATGCTGCCGGCCTGGAGTTTCGCCAACGCATCGGCAGCGCGGCCGACACTGGGTATCACCGCCTCGGGCGCGATCTCGGCCAGCGGTACCAGCGCGAACGCGCGCTCGTGCAGTCGAGGATGCGGCACGCGCAAACCCGGTTCGTCCAGCATCGCGTCCCCGTACAGCAGTAAATCCAGATCCAACGTGCGCGGACCCCAGCGCAGGCCTGTCTCGCGATCGCGTCCGTGCTCGCGCTCGATCGCGAGCAACCGGCCCAGCAGATCCTGCGCGGACAGCGCGGTTTCCAGCATCGCCGCGGCGTTCACGAAATCGGGCTGGTCTTCCATGCCCCAAGCCGGCGTGCGGTATAGCCGCGACGCGCGCAGAAGCCGGGTGCCGGGCAGCGCATCGAGTTCGACGAATGCCGTGCGCAATGCGGTCGCGGCGTCGCCGACGTTGCCGCCCAGGCCGACGAAAGCGACGACCGGGCTCACGCGTTCGCGGACGGACTGCGACGGCGCCTGCGACGACGGCGGCGCGGCGCGGCCTCGCCTTCTCCTTCGAACAAATGCTCGTCCGACGAACCGCTTTCGGTTTCGCCGGACTGGAGCTGGGCGTCGCGCCAAAACGCGACGTCGTCGGCGTGCTCGTCCGAAGCGCTCAGGCGCAGCACCAGAAAATCGTAAGCGGCGCGGAACTGCGGATGGCCCAGCAGCCGCACCACCCGCTTGCGCTGGGAGAAACGCGACTGCAGCAGCCAGATTTCCTGCATAGGCTGCGAGAAGCGGCGCGGCAGCGCGATCGTCGTCGCCTGGTGCAAGGTGACGCGGTCGGCGGCGCGCCGCTGCGCCTCGGCCGGATGCACGCCCTGGCTCTGCAGCGCCATCAACGCACGGCAATACGCCGGCCACAACAGCACCGCGAACAGGAAAGCGGGCGACACCGGTTCATCGTT
The DNA here is from genome assembly GCA_035250245.1 of Luteimonas sp. GTDB lineage: Bacteria > Pseudomonadota > Gammaproteobacteria > Xanthomonadales > Xanthomonadaceae > Luteimonas_C. The sequence goes on from DATFFH010000002.1 coordinate 38,039, forward strand.
CGCGACCCGCGCATCGGTCGCGCGCAAACCTTGCAGCAGCATCCGCCGCAAAGCGCCGCTGCGGTTCGCGGCCAGCGCCGCTGCGGTTTCCGGCAACAGTGCCGGCAATAGGCCGTTGCGCTCCAAGCCCTCGAAACCGGCGGCGGCGTGGCCGGACAGGAACAATTTCAGGCATTCCTCGAACAGCCGCGCCGGCGCGGCCTGCCCCAGCAAGGAGGCCAGTTCGGGAATCGGCGCGGCGGTGGCCGGATCGATGCTGAAATCGAGCTTCGCCGCCAACCGGATCGCGCGCAGCATCCGCACCGGGTCTTCGCGATAGCGTTCGTCCGGATCGCCGATCAGCTTCAGCACGCGCGCTTCTACGTCCTGGTAGCCGCCGACGTAATCGCGCACCGAGAAATCCTCGATGGCGTAGTACAGCGCGTTGGCGGTGAAGTCGCGGCGGACCGCATCGTCCTCGATGCTGCCGTAGACGTTGTCGCGGACCAGGCGGCCGTCGGCCATTTCTCGGTCGCCGCTGCCGTCGTCGCTGTTGGCGCGGAAAGTCGCCACTTCGATGATCTCGCGGCCGAACACGACGTGGGCCAGGCGGAAGCGCCGGCCGATCAGGCGGCAGTTGCGGAATTGCTGCTTGACCTGCTCCGGCGTGGCGTCGGTGGCCACGTCGAAATCCTTGGGATGGCCGCCCACCAGCAGGTCGCGGACCGCGCCGCCGACCAGATAGGCCTGGAAGCCGGCGTCGCGCAGCCGGTAGAGCACGCGCAGGGCGTTGGGACTGATGTCCTTGCGCGAAATGGCGTGCTGATCGCGGGGGATGATCCGCAAGGAAGTGGGGACGGTGTCGACGGAATTGGGCATCAGGCGGTGGGTTCGATCCGGCCGGCTGCCCTGGTCGGCATCCGTTCGCTTGCTATACTAGCAAGCTGCGCTGCGTTCCCGGGCGCGCCGGCCGTCCAGTCGGTGATTCCTCCGCTCCCTTCGTCTAGAGGCCTAGGACGTGGCCCTCTCAAGGCTAAAACACGGGTTCGAATCCCGTAGGGAGCGCCACTACGCGGGTCCTTCCGCAAAAGCCCGCACATCCATGTGCGGGGATTCAAAGGAAAAGCCCGGGCTTCGACCGGGACATATCGACCCGGACCTCGAGGTTCGGGTTTTTTCTTTGCGAAGGCCGAGAAGCTAAACTACGGGTTCCGGCTAGCTCGACCACTCCGCCATGCCCTTCGTCGTCACCGAAAACTGCATCAAGTGCAAATACACCGACTGCGTGGAGGTGTGTCCGGTCGACTGTTTCCACGAAGGGCCGAACTTCCTGGTGATCGATCCGGACGAGTGCATCGATTGCACGCTGTGCGAGCCGGAATGCCCGATCAACGCGATCTATCCCGAGGACGACGTGCCGGCGGGACAGGAGCAGTTCGTGGCGCTGAATGCCGAGCTGTCGAAAGCGTGGCCGGTGATCACCACCCGCAAGGACGGCCTGCCCGATGCCAAGGATTGGGAAGGCAAGCCGGACAAGCTGCCGCTGCTCGAGCGCTAACGCTTCTTCGGCTTCTTTTTGGCCTTGGGTTTGGCCTTCTTCGCCGGCTTCAGCTTCACCGGCACCCGGTATTTTTCGATCTCCAGCGGCACGCGCTGTTCGAGCATCGCCAGCAATTCGTGCGCGGGCTTGCCGGTATCCGGCTTGCCGTCGGGCAATAGCGCGAAAACGCGGGTGCGGACGACGTCGCCGGGCTTCTCCAACACCACGGGTTGGGCGCGGATAAGCACGGCCTGGTCGCGATAGCGGACGGTATACAGACCCATCATCTGGGCGCGGCTTTCGTATTCCACGCCGGGCGTGCGCACCAGGATCTGGCCGACGGTATTCCAGGTGTCGTTGGCGTTGTCGGCGATGACGAATTCGGCAGGCACGGGCGCCACCACTGGCGCGGGCTTGGATTCCTTCTCTTTGCGAACGCCGCTGCAACCGGCTAGAAAGCCGGCTAAAGCCGCCATCGCCAGACAGAGAAGCAGGTATCGCACGGCCACAGCGCTGATGCCAGGCTTGTCCTTCTCCCCTCGGGAGAAGGTGGCGCGTAGCGCCGGATGAGGGTTCGGCGAAGCGATGTCCGTCACCGTCGCGATCGGAATCGGCGGCCGACGATTTCCCCGATCATGCAGGCTACCTCGCTTCGCCGAACCCTCACCCCAACCCCTCTCCCGGTGGGAGAGGGGCTCGACTTCGGCGATTGTGTTTGCGCGCTCAGTTGCCCAAGCCGCTCTTCAACGCGGCCATCAGCTTGGCCGGCGCTTCGCCCGCGGCCGGCAAGCCGCGCGGATCGACCGCGGACACGTAAGTGCCGCCGCTGACCTGGGTGATGCGCACCAGGAATTTGCTGCCTTCGTAGTCGACGTCGTAGGTACCCAGGATCTGCGCCTTGCTGGCGACGGTCACGCCGCTGGTAGCGGCGAGGACTTCGCCGACCTTGGCGAACACTTCGTCGCGGGCGCCGGTGGTGCTGAAGCCGACCGGCGACGGCGCGTTCGGATTGCCGCGCTGCGCGGCCACTTGCGAGGCGGTCACGCTGGCCGGCAGGTTCATCGCGGTTTCGCTGCTCGGGCGGTCCAGATCCGGCGGAATTTCCAGCGGACGCTGTTCGGCGCTCAGCTTGTAGGCCTCGTTGTCCTTGCGGAACCAACGGCAACCGGAAGCGCCGACGACCGCCACCGCGAGCAAGGCCACGGCGAGGTAACGGAAAGAAGCGGTGGTGTAGCGCATTCGGTTTCTCCAGGTCAGGCCGCGAGCGGATCGCGGCAGGCGTTTTCTAATTCGAGGATGGCGGCGACGCAGCGCTCGGCCGCCGCCGCATGTGTTGCCGACAAGGGCAGCAAAGGCAGGCGCAGGCCGTGGCCGATGCCCAAGCGCTGCAAAGCCGCCTTCAGCGGAATCGGGTTCGGTTCGACGCCGAGGAATTCGTAGACGTCGCGCAGGCGCGCATTCCAGCCTTGCGCGGCGGCATCGCCGGCGCCGGCCAGATCGCACAGGCGGCGGAAGGCGCGCGGCATCACGTTCGAAGCCACCGAGATCACCCCGTCGGCGCCGGCCAGCAGTGCGCGGCAGGCGGTCGGATCGTCGCCGCTGAGCACCGCGAAGCCTTCCTGGCGCAGCGCCAGCCATTCGGCCATGCGCTCGGGTTCGCTGCGCGCTTCCTTGATGCCGACGATGCGTTCGTGCGACAGCAGGCCGGCAACGCTTTGCGGCAGCAGATCGCAACCGGTGCGGCCGGGCACGTTGTACATCACCACCGGCAGCGCGCCGTCGTCGGCGATCGCGCGGAAGTGGGCCTCGAGTCCGGCCTGGGTGGGACGCACGTACGGCGGCGTCACCACCAGCGCTGCATCGGCGCCAGAACCGGCGGCGCGCCGGGTTTGTTCGATGGTTTTGGCGGTGTTGGAGTGACCAGTGCCGGCCAGCACCGGAATACGTCCGGCGATCTGCTCCACGGCTGCCCGCAACAACGCGTCGTATTCGGCGTCGTACAGCGCCGCGGCCTCGCCCGTGGAACCGGCGACGACGACGGCCTGGGTACCGCCGTCCAGCTGCGCCTGCAACAGGCGGTGCCAGGCGTCCAGGTCGATTTCGCCGGACACGGTGAAAGGCGTCGCCAGCGCGGTGATGCTGCCCGAAAGTCGCAAGCCGAATGCTCTTGGTGGTGGCCCGCGCAAGGCCGCGCAGGCGTGGTGACCGAGGTTTTTCACATGTTACTTGCGGCTTGAAAGCAGGGGCAAGTATGCTGGCGGCGGCCTCCGGCCCGAACCCGGGCTGCCGTTCATATCATTCGCTCCCGCGGACGCCGCCTTGACCGATTCCGATACCGCTCCCCGGCCCTCGCCGAACGAGAACTACCTGCTGATCAACGCCTATACGACGCACCCGCAGTCCCCGCTGCTGGGCGTGACGCGGCGCATCGCCGACAGCGGCTGCAATCTCGTCGATACCCGTTTGAGCACGGTGGGCCGGGACGTTTCGGTCACGGCGCTGGCGGTGGGCTCCTGGGACGCGGTCGCCAAGCTCGAAGCCATGCTCACCCGGCTCGAGCGCGAGGAAGGCCTGAAGCTGATCTGGTATCGCACGGGACCCAAGCCGGTGCAATCGAATCTTCTGCCTTACGTGGTAGAAGTGGTGGCGTCCGACAAGCCGGGGATCCTTTTCCAGTTGGCCGATTTCTTCGACCGCCAGGGCATCACCATCGAAAGCCTGCATTGCTCGCGCTACCGCGCGATGCAGACCGGCGCGGACATGTTCTCGGCCCAATTGACCATCGGCGTGCCGGCCGACATGCACATCGCCGCGTTGCGCGACGATTTCCTCGAGTTCTGCGACCATTTGAACCTGGACGCGATCATGGACCCGATGAAGTTCTGAGCATGCGCGCAGGCTCCCGCTTCGTCCGTAAAGAATAGGAATGCCAAGATGGCCAGCGCGATGCTAGAGGTAGGCGACAAAGTCCCCAAGCTTCCGCCGCTCGCGCTGTCCAGCGGCCTGACGACCAAGATCACCGACCACGCCGGCCACTGGCTGGTGCTGTACTTCTACCCCAAGGATTCCACGCCCGGCTGCACCACCGAGGGCCTGGAATTCAACGCGCTGCTGCCCAAGTTCAAGAAACTCGACGCGACGGTGCTGGGCGTGTCGCGCGATTCGTTGAAGTCGCACGCCAACTTCTGCGCCAAGCAGGGCTTCAAGTTCGATCTGGTCAGCGATCCGGAGAGCGTGCTCTGCGACGCCTTCGGCGTGATCCAACCCAAGCAGCTGTACGGCCGCGAATACATCGGCATCGTCCGCAGCACCTTCCTGATCGACCCGAAAGGCCGCGTCGCGCAGGCTTGGCGCGGCGTGAAGGTCGCCGGTCACGCGCGCGACGTGCTCGAAGCCCTGAAGGCTGCGCAGGACTCGTGACATCTATTTTCTCCCCGACGCCACTGCCCCGCACCGCGGGCTGCGGTGGCCCGACGCCGTCCGCCCACTCAACGCCAACGTTTAGGATCGCCCGATGACCAAAGGCAAGCGCATCTACGTGCTCGACACCAACGTACTGATGCACGACCCGACCGCGCTGTTCAAATTCGAGGAGCACGACGTGTTCCTGCCGATGCAAGTCATCGAGGAGTTGGACAACGGCAAGAAAGGCACTTCCGAAGCCAGCCGCAATGCGCGCCAGGTCAGCCGCTTCATCAACGAACTGATCGAGAACCAGGGCACCGACAAGATCTCCTCGGGCCTGACTTTGACCCGCCCGAACGGCCTGCAATTGCGCGCGGCGGAAAGCATCGGCCGACTGCAGTTCCAGACCGGCGCTTTGGAAACGCGCAAGCGCGGCGACGACAAAATCCCCGACAACGACATCCTCAGCGCCATCGTCGCGCTCAAGCACGCCGATCCGGGCGTGCCGGTGGTGTTCGTGTCGAAGGACATCAACCTGCGGATCAAGGCGGCGATCGCCGGCATCGCTTCGGAAGACTACGAAAACGACCGCGCGCTCGACGACTTCAGCCTGCTCTACACCGGCGCGACGCCGCTGCCGGAGGATTTCTGGCAGCGTCACGGCAAGGACCTGAAGTCCTGGACCGAGAAAGGCCGCACTTTCTACGAAGTGAGGCCGGACGAGAACGACGACTGGTTCCCGAACCAGTACCTGTACCTGCCCGGCGACGACGAAGCCGAGATGCGCGTGGTCAAGGTCGACGAAAACAAAGCCACGCTGCAGATCGTCGACGACTACCGCGGCAACCAGCACGCCGTGTGGGGCATCACCGCGCGCAACCGCGAGCAGAACTTCGCGCTGAACGCGCTGATGGACCCGGAAATCGACTTCGTCACCCTGCTCGGCACCGCCGGCACCGGCAAGACGCTGTTGGCCTTGGCCGCGGGCCTGGCGCAGACGATGGACCAGCAACGCTACCGCGAGATCATCATGACCCGCGCCACGGTCAGCGTCGGAGAGGACATCGGCTTCCTGCCGGGCACCGAAGAGGAAAAGATGACGCCGTGGATGGGCGCGCTGACCGACAACCTGGAAGTGCTGACCCACAACCAGGAAGGCGGCAGTTGGGGCCGCGCGGCGACCAACGATCTGCTCGCTTCGCGGATCAAGATCCGTTCGATGAACTTCATGCGCGGCCGCACCTTCCTCAACCGTTGGCTGATCCTGGACGAGGCGCAGAACCTCACGCCCAAGCAGATGAAGACGCTGATCACCCGTGCCGGTCCGGGCACCAAGATCGTCTGCCTGGGCAACGTCGAACAGATCGACACGCCCTACCTCACCGAAACCACTTCGGGCCTGACCTACGCCGTGGACCGCTTCAAGGCTTGGGCGCACAGCGCGCACATCACCTTGCGCCGCGGCGAGCGTTCGCGTCTGGCCGACTACGCTTCGGAAGTGCTCTGACCTCAACATGGGCGTGCCGTTGCCGCCGTGGGTGTGGGTCGGCGCTGCGGCGCTGTCGTGCGTGGCAGGCATGGTCAACGTGGTGGGCTATCTAGGGTTCGAACATCAAGCGATCACCCACCTGACCGGAACCACCACCCTGCTCGGCGCCGCGCTGACTTCGGGCGATGTGCGTTCCTCGCTGCATTTGCTCGGCGTCATCGTCGCGTTCGTCGCCGGCGCGACGATCAGCGCGATGATCGTCCAGGACAGCACCTTGCGGCTCGGCCGCCGTTACGGGGTGGCCCTGGCCGTGGAATCGGCGCTGCTGTTCGCCGCGGTGCCGCTGTTCCAACACGGAAAATTGACGGGGGCGTTGCTCGCCGCGATGGCGTGCGGCCTGCAGAACGCGATGGCGACCACCTACAGCGGCGCGCTGGTGCGCACCACCCACGTCAGCGGCATGTTCACCGATTTGGGCATCGGCTTGGGGCATGCGCTGCGGGGCATGCCGTTGGCGAAAAGGCGCCTGCTGCTGAGCGGCCTGATCATCCTCAGCTTCTTCGTCGGTGGGGCGATTGGAGCCGTGCTGTTCCGTGCAGTCGGTTACGGCGCCTTGCTGGTGCCGGCGGCGTCGACCGGCATCGTAGGCATCGTTTACGGCATCCATCGCCATGCTTCGCTGATGAAAAGAACGGAAATATGAAACCGGCGCCGACCAGCCGACGCCCGTCATGCCATCGGCGCCTGGGCCGCGCCTTCGATGCGCCATAAATTCACTACCAACATCCGCGTTCTATCACCTTCTCGGGATACGACATGTCGCGCATAAGATCGGCTTCAGCTGTTTTTTTGATCGTCTGCATTGCGTTATGCGCAGCGTGCTCCCATGCGACGCGCGAACCCGCCCCGGCGTTCGCTTTCGCTCCGCCGGACGATTTCAATGGCGTCATCCTGGTCGCCGAGGGCAAGGGCGAGCCCTCGCGAGTGGAGACCTACGGCGTGGCCGACGCAGAAGCCGACCGCAAAGCATCGAGGACGACCCAATACCAGATCGGGTCGGCGTCCAAGTTCCTGACCGCCGTGACGATGCTCAGGCTCGCAGACAAGGGCAAAATTTCGCTGGACGCGCCGATCGGCACTTGGCTGAAAGACTTCCCGGGCAAGACTAAATCGTCCGTAACGCTGCGGCACCTGCTCACCAACAGGAGCGGCATCCCCAACGGCGTGATGGCCGTATACAAGACGGACCGGAGCAAGGTGGATCGGGACATGCCCGCTGCGGAAGCCTCGCGCCTGTTCGGCAGCGATGCGCTGGCGTCCGAGCCCGGCACGCAATGGGATTATTCGCTCACCAATTGGGTTTTGGTGAGGGCGATCGCCGAGCAAGCCTCCGGCATGCCCTTCGAACAACTCATGCGCCAGGAAGTGTTCGCGCCGCTGGGCATGGACCGCAGCGGGATACCAGGAATGGCCTTCGAACTGGAAGGCGCGGCCGCCGGCTATTCCGCCTTGCAACCGGCTCCGGTCCGCAAGGTCAATCGGATACCGCCCTACGCGGCGGCTTCCGGCACTGTCTACAGCACCGTCGACGATCTGCGCGCATTGATGGACGGCGTATACCGCAAGGGTTATCTGTCGCCGGCTTCTCTGCGCGAACTGACTACCGTGGCTGTTCCCGATCAAGCCTACGCGCTCGGCGGGCGCGTCATCGATCTGACCGAAGGCGAAGCGACGAAAATCTTGTGGGAACCCGGGGAAACCGGCGCCTACCGCGCGGTTATCGCTTATGAACCGACGACCGGCGCGTGCATCGTCCTTCTCAACAACACCGGCCTCCCCGCCGATCAGATCGGCGACAGCGCGAAGCGAATGATGCGCGAAGCCTTGCGCAGCCCGAAGCGCTAGCCTGCGGCTCGCCGAAGTGCGCGGCACTGCACCGCGTTGAAGTTCCGGCGAGGCGGTTGCAGCCGCATCCGATTTCATCCGCCATCCGAAGCGCAAGCGCCGGCTTGCGAACCACAATCCGATCCTTCGGCAACGGCCCGCCTGCGCGAAAAAGTCACGGCACTGAGCGCGGCAATCGCCCAAACTCCGATGCCGCCGTAGAGCATCACACCGCCGAACCCGTCGGCGAGTGCGGCGCGGACGATGTCGCCGGAAGCATCCAGTGTCGCCAGTCGCGCGAATTCCTGCCGTACGGCCGCCAGGTCTCCGCCCGCGAGCCGTTCTGCGATGGCGCGCAACTGCGCCGCATCGAACGCGGTGCCAAAGGATTCGCGTAGCGAAGCGCGAATTCCTGCCACCAGGATCGCGCCCATTACGGCGATGTTGATCGCCAGCGTGATCAGCCTGGCGCTGATATCCATGCCGGACGCCATGCCAGCGCGATTCGCCGGCACGGATCCGGTGGTCATGTTGGTCACCGGTGTGGTAGTCAGACCCAGGCCGATGCCCGCTACGAGTGCGCCCGGCAGCACGGCTAATCCGCTGCCCTGCCCGAAGCCGCTGCCTAGCCTCATCAATAGGAAACCCAAGCCGATCGCGAACAATCCGGCGGGAATCACCACCCGCGCCTGATACCGCAGCAGCAGGTATTGCGCGATCGGCGGCATCACCAGATACGGCAGCGTGTACGCGAGCAGCAGCAAGCCCGTCGTGGTGTTGTCGTAGCCGAGCGCCGCGGAGAAATACAGCGGCAGATAGATCATGAAAGGCCAGTAGCTGAAATTCATGCCCACGCAGCCGAGGATCGCGCCGGAGAAATCGCGGATCTTGAACACCGAGAAATCGAACATCGGATGCGGATGGAACTTCTCCACCAGTACGAAGGCGACCATACTCGCCAGCGTCGCGGCGGCGACGCCGAGGATGATCGGGCTGAAGATGCCGAGATCGGCGCCTTGCGTGATGGCATAGGTGAGGCCGAGTACGGCCGCGGTCAGCGTCAGGATGCCGAGCAGGTCCAGACTTCCTGCATGCGGATCGCGCGACTCCTGCACAGCGCCATAGGTCAGCACGATGCCGAGCGCCGCCAGCGGCACATGCACCAGGAAGATCCAGCGCCAATCGAGCACGGCGAGCACGGCGCTGCCGATCGCCGGACCGAAGCCCAGCCCGATGCCGGAAACGATGCCCCAGATCGCGAACGCACGGCCGCGCGCCTTACCTTCCGGGAACTGGTGCGACAGCACGGCGATCGAACAGATCAGGATCGCGCCGCCAGCCATGCCTTGCAGGAAGCGGCCGACGATCAGCCAGTGCGTGTCGGGCGCCAGCCCGCACAGCAGCGAGGTGAGGCCGAACGCGACGGTGCTCACGACGAACACGCGCCTGCGGCCGAAGCGGTCGGCCAGGGTCCCGGTCGCCATCAGCACCGTGGTGCAAGCGATGGTGTAGGCGTTCATGATCCACTGCAGCGCCTTGAAGTCCGCGCCCAGGACCCTCTCCAGGTCCGGCAGGATGATCGGCACGCTGGATATCTCCAGGCCGAACATCAACCCGGCCAGGCATATGGCGATCAGGGCGAAGGCATTGGAATGGCTGGATCGGGCGCGGATGGCGGCGGACATGGATCAGGTCCAGCGGGAGAGTTGCGCCCATTCTCAGCAGCCCTCCAATATGATTCAAACGAATTAATTTCATTGTATTGATCAATGAAATTAATTAATCTACCGCATGAACTTCGATCCCGCCCTGCTGCGCACCTTCGTCGCCGTCCAGGAATCCAAGGGATTCACCAAGGCGGCGTTGCGGCTGCATCTCACCCAATCCGCGGTCAGCCACCAGATCCGTCGTCTGGAGGAACAGGTCGGCCGCCCGCTGCTCCACCGCACTACCCGGCGTCTGGCCCTGACTGAGGACGGCGAGGAATTCTTGCGCCACGCCGAACAGATCCTGCATTCCTTCGACGCCCTCGCCCAGCGTTTCCGCACCTCGCCGATCGCCGGCTCCGTGCGCTTCGGCGTGCCGGAAAGCTACATGGGCGAACGCCTGCCGCAGGTGCTTTGCCAGTTCCGTCGCGCCTTCCCCGAAGTGCGGCTGGAAGCGAGCGTCGCGGTGAATCTGGATCTGCATCGCATGGTGCAGGCAGGAGAACTCGATCTCGCGGTCGTGCCCGTGGTGGCCGGAACGATGGAAGGCATCCTGCTGCGGCGCGCGCCCCTGCACTGGGTCGCGACCGAGAACTTCGAATTGCCGCGCGAGGCCTCGCTGCCCATCGCCTTTTCCGCACCGCCCTGCATCTGCCGTTTGCTGACCCTGGAAGCCTTGAACGCCACTACGCTGCGCTGGCACTCGGTGTTCACTTCGCCCAGCTTGGCCGATCTGCGCGCGGCAGCGCTGACCGGTCTCGCCATAGCGGCGCTATCGCCGCAGAACATGCAGCCCGGAATGAGGATCCTCGACGGAATCTACGGCCTGCCACCCTTGCCGGACCTCGACACGCTCCTGATTTATGGCGAGGACGAACCGACGCCTGCCGTGCGCGAATTCGGGCGGCTGATCCAACAGGAGGCGGCTGCCGCAAAATAAGCGCATGACCGACCGTCCCCCGCTTTCTGTCCTCACCATCGCCGGCTCCGATTCCGGCGGCGGCGCGGGCATCCAGGCCGACTTGAAGACCTTCGCCGCGCACGGCGTGCACGGTTTGAGCGCCATCGCCGCCCTGACCGCGCAACACACCCGCGCCGTGACCGGCGTGCACGTGCCGCCGGTCGATTTTCTGCGCGCCCAGATCGACGCCTGCTTCGCCGATTTCGACATCGGCGCAGTCAAGCTGGGCATGCTGGCCAATGCCGAAGTGATCGCCGCCGTTGCCGATGCGCTGCGCGCGCACCGGCCGCCGTTCGTGGTGCTCGACCCGGTGATGGTCGCCACCTCCGGCGCGCGCCTGCTCGAATCCGAAGCGCTGCAGGCGCTGCGCGAGCGCTTGCTGCCGCTGGCGGCCGTCGCCACACCGAACCTGCCCGAGGCCGAACTGCTGCTCGGGCACGCGATCGCCGATCGCGCCGGCATGCGCACGGCCGCGAGCGAATTGCTGGCGCTCGGCGCCCGTGCGGTACTGCTGAAAGGCGGGCATTTGATCGACGAAGGCGACGTCGTCGACGTCTACGCGGACGCCGATGGCTTGCGCGAGATCGCCCATCCGCGCCTGCGCATCGAAGCCCACGGCACCGGCTGCACGCTGGCTTCGGCGATCGCCGCGAATTTGTGTCTGGGCCGATCCGTCGCCGATGCCTGCAGCGCCGCGACCGATTATGTGCACCGCGCTTTGCGCAACGGCTATCGGCCCGGCCGAAGCGATATAGTCGTGCTGGACCATTTCGGCGCCGCACGGACGCAATGACGATCCCCGCCCCCGAATATGCCGTCGTCGCCGACGACGGCCATCGCTGGAACCTGATCGCGCGCATTCCCGAACAGCCCCGCGCATCGCTACTGTGGCTGCCCGCGCTCGGCGTCGCAGCCAAGCATTACGCGCCGTTCGCCGAAGCGCTGGCGGCGCGCGGCATCGCGGTGTTTCTGCATGAATGGCGCGGCAACGGTTCCAGCAGCCTGCGCGCGGATCGAGAAGACGATTGGGGCTATCGCGAATTGCTGCTGCATGACCTGCCGGCCAGCGAGGCCAGCGTGACGCGTGCGACGGCCGGCGTTCCTCGTCTCATCGGCGGGCACAGCCTCGGCGGACAATTGGCCTGCTGCCGTTTGGGCTTGGCGCCCGACATCGCGCAAGCACTGTGGTTGGTGGCCAGCGGCTCGCCGTATTGGCGCGCGTTCCCGTCGCCGAACCGGCTGTGGCTGCCGCTGGCTTATCGCTTCCTGCCCTGGCTGGCGCGAAAGCGCGGCGCGCTGCCGGGACGGCTGATCGGCTTCGGCGGCAACGAAGCGCGCGGCGTGATCCGCGATTGGGCGCGCAGCGGGCTGAGCGGCATTTATCGCGGCGAGGGCATCGATGCCGATCTGGAAGCGGCGATGCGCGAACTGCGATTGCCGATCCGCGCCTTGATCATGGCCAACGATTGGCTGGGGCCGGAATCGTCGCTGCGTTTCCTGCTGTCGAAGCTGCCGGGGTCGGAAGCCGACATCCAGAAGCTCGACGCGCAACATCTGGGCACCGGCGCCGATCATTTTTCGTGGATGAAGCAGCCGGAAGCCGTCGCCGCCCGTTTGGCGCTCGACGTTCCCGGCTGAGGCAAACGCTCTTCGGTCTTTGTAGAGCGGAGCTTGCTCCGCTGTTTTTTTGCCACGCACGCCGGCCCGGACGGAGGCGCGGCGATCGACAACGAAAAAAGCAGCGGAGCAAGCTCCGCTCTACAAAGCAGCGCCTGCCGCAACCACGAGCCGCATGACCGTATCGCTTGTACGCAGACCTTCTGCATACGGGAGACGCACCATGACCGCAGGCCTGCGCTCGATCCTGCTGACCTTCGCCTTGGCCGTTTTCGCGCACGGGGCCAGCGCCGCCGAGGACAGTGGTTTGCGCGAAGCCGCCCGTATCATCGGCGAAGTCCAAAAGATCCCCGGCGAAGACGGCATCGAAACGACCGAACAGGTCGAGTTGGGCGGCTTAGCGCAGACGATCAACATCCGCGGGCACCATCGCGGCAATCCGGTACTGCTGGTCCTGCACGGCGGCCCGGGGTTGGCGATGATGCCGGTCGCGCACCAATATCTGCGGCCGCTGGAAGAATTCTTCACCGTCGTGCAGTGGGACCAGCGCGGCGCGGGCAGGACTTATGCGGCCAACGATCCGGCCAAGGTCGCACCGACGATGACCGTCGATCGCATGGTCGGCGATGCGGAGGAACTCACCGTCTACCTGCGCAAGCGATTCGCGAAAGACAAGATCGTGTTGTTGGGCCATTCCTGGGGCACGATGCTCGGCGCCAAGCTCGCGCAGAAGCATCCGGACTGGTTCTACGCCTATGTCGGCGTCAGCCAGGTAGTCGATCTGCGCGAAAACGAAAAGCGCGGCTACGCAGCGGTGCTGCGCTGGGCGCAGTCGACCGGTAATGCCGAAGCCGTCCGCGAACTGGAAAGCCTTGCGCCCTACCCGTCCAACCCGGCGACGACGACGATGGCCGAACAGCGCAAGGCCCTCGACCTGCAACGCAAATGGCTGACCCAGGCCGGCGGCTATCTGTGGCAACGCAAGGACGACCACTACGGCGATGTCGCCAGCCTCAGCCCCGACTACTCGCCCGCCGACATGCAAGCCTTCGGCAAAGGACTGGACTTCAGCCTGAGCGCGCTCTGGCCGCAACTATTCGAGCTGAGCTTCCTCGAAAGCGCGCGGTTCGGTTGTCCGGTGGTGCTGTTGCATGGCAGGCACGACCTGAACGCCTCGGCGGAACTGGCGGGCGAATGGTTCGGAAACATCCAGGCGCCGTCGAAGAAGATGGTGTGGTTCGATTATTCGGGCCACATGATCTTCGAGGAAGAGCCCGGGCGTTTCATCCTGGCCTTGGTGCAGGATGTGTTGCCGCTGACCCAAAAACACTGACATCCGCTTTCGTAGAGTCGAGCCTGCTCGACTGCTTTTCGCATCGAGGCGACGCATCATCCGCGACGGAAGAGCAGTCGAGCAGGCCCGACTCTACCAATGCGCCACACTGCGCCGGCGCGAAGCCAAAAGAAAAGGCCAGCGATCGCTCGCTGGCCTTTCTTTTGGATGGCGCGCCCGGAAGGATTCGAACCTCCGACCCCCAAGTTCGTAGCCTGGTGCTCTATCCAGCTGAGCTACGGGCGCAGAAGCGGAATTATGGCGAATGTGACCGGCATCGGTCAATTCGATTTGCAGCTTTTGCCGGATCGCCCGGCGGGGTTCGAAACGATATTCGAACTGGCGGAGACTGAGGGGCGAGGCGGAATGCCCGCAAGCCGCAGGCTTGCATTCCGCCGAGCGCCGGGCGCGCAAGCGCCTGGCTGGGAATCCTTCAGTTGGAGCCAGCGGAGCTGGCGGAGACTGAGGGAGGCTACGTCGTCTAACCTAACCCTCGGGCTCGTAAGCCTTTGACGCTGCTGGACCGCTTGGCACAGTGTCCAAGGAAGTGTCCAAGCGCAATGATACCGTTTGCCTTGGCCCTAGCGGAACCCCTTGGCGTCCAGGCATGGGCTCACAGACCGACATTCCTCGTCCGCAATGACTTGAACCGAGCAGAGTCCTGGGATCGTCCGTCTGAAGCGGGCGTGCTTCCACCCGGGTGTAATAAGTCAAATACCGACCAAACCTCGCCCACTGCGAATAATGCGATGATCTCGTTCCCGCCACGTGATGGCCATCCTGTAGCCACCCCCCGAGCGATATATATTGGGGTTTCGGGCTGGCTGAACCGCTGCCTGGTAGCTAGTTGCGTGGGGGTAAACATCGTGCTATTTTTTAAAAACGCAGAGATGCGACCTCATATAGGGCTCGTCCTACCACAATCTCCGACTATGTCGAGACGGTAGGCAGCCCTTTTTTATGCCTCTTTGGTTACCAGCCTCTGGTGCGACGCAAGCCATTGAGCAGCAACTCTATCTTTGCCAAGCCTGGCACGAGTTACTACATCCTCAAAGCCCCGATACATTCCGAGCGCGTGTAGTCAATCTCCCTCTACTGCTGGACGACTTACTTCATGTCGTCGAGATAGCATCTGATGATGCTCGCTGGACCGGCTATCTACCCAGCTTGGGGAGTGAACTAGAAGAACACCTGTTGTCGGAGCAGCGTCTAATAGCCCCCTCCTCTCAGCTTTGGCGGGCAATAGAAAGCGTCGTTCATGACGCTAAACAGCAGCGTGTGCCGACACTCAAGTCAAAAGTCTTAGTTTCAAAAGGACTGTTTGGCTCGACAGAAAATCGATTCGTGCCAGACCTGCTGGATTTGGTCGCGAATCAGCCCAATCGTAAAGAAGGCATTCTTTCCAGACTTTCCTCTATAGCGTCTCATATCGCCTATCGCGGCCAAACCGAAGAGGCGCTGGACCTGCTTTCACGAATCAATCTCACTGATGCACCTAGAGATATTGCGGGAAATCTCTGTAGTCTTCTTAGCGCTTCACAACAAATATTTGCTTGTCATCTCGCCGTCTCTGGTGATCGAGAAATATTGCCGTTACTACTCAAAAGAACACCATTTCGCCGCGTCCGCGAAAACTCCCTCCGCGACCAACCAAATTTTGCAAACTGGGCAGCGGAATGCAGCGATTGCATATTCTTCAAAATCGATATCAAAGACTACTCGCATCATTCCGCTGCAGAAAAGGCGATGAGAACTCTCTCCGAGTCTCTCAATATCCACAATCTATATACTAATAGCGCTTCATTTCGCGTTCGTTCGTCAGTCCTTATTCGCAACTCGTCAAACGCTTATTCGAGCGTCCAGGTTGCACCCAGCTCCCACTTTGGACTCATGCCGAGATCCCGTGCGTTAAAACTTTCCATTGACCGTATGAGTCGCGTTGGAAAAAGAGTTGAGGGGAGGCTATCCAATGCGCTTGAATGCCATGCGATTGCACTAGCTGCGCGTGAACCAACGACCGCCCTCATCAATCTTTGGACTGCGCTGGAAGCAATCTCCGGGAGCGCTCAAGGCATATCGATCGGTCAAAAAGTCTCCCGATCCGTTGCTCCGATAATCGCATCACGTCGCATTGACAAGATTGCGTCCTACTTAGCCATCAGCTGCCATGAAATGTTGGTGCACAATGAACACTTCGTAGATCGCAAAGCCTTACCACACTCTCAATTCACGAAGGTTAGCAACGATGACATCATGCAGGCGATCGCCGGCCCTAACAATAATGCCGGCATGAAATATCTGCTAGGCATTTGCCAAGACAGTCCAATGTTGCGACAACGTCTATATTTTGTATGGAAGGATTTTCACGACCCAGACGCGGTCCGAAAGAACTTGATCGCATCTCGGCGCCGGGTGGAATGGCAGATTGAGAGGATTTATCGAGCAAGAAACCTTATCGTCCACAAAGGCGAAACAAGTCATCTTTTGTGGAGGCTTCTGCAGAACGCGCAGTATTACGTATCGGCAACGCTAAGCAGAATACTTCATGATCTAAGCGACCATCCAGAATGGGGCATTGATGAATCACTTTCTTATCAGGAGATGCAGTTCAACCACGTGTGCAGCTCCCTCGAATCCGGAAAGGGACTAAGCCATGCAGATGTCCTAGGATCACGAACATCCGCTGGTGCACTGCGATTATGGCAACAGCCATAGATGATCTGGCCGGACGAGTAGAACCCGATCGTTGGAGGTTTGAAAATCCCTGTGTCGGGGGGTTCGATTCCCTCCCCGGCCACCATTTTGGTGGTTTTAATTGTAAAAATATCAAGGGTTTGCGGAGGCTCCGCGGACCCTTTGTTTTTTGTGGCTCTCGGTGTGACGGCGTTACGGCTCCGCAGTGGCTCCCGCATCAAAGTCTTCGGGATGCAATGCCGTGTCAGCTTCCCTCGACCCAGGAGCTTGTCATCCGCAACCATCCGATCGGCCAAGTCTCATATCGCTTCTCTTGAGCCATGCACTGAACTCAGGCAAGTAGCCGAATACTCGTTCATTGCGAAAGGTCCCAATCAATCCAACGATAGCGGCAAACGCAGTCGCACCGTAAGTGGGCTTATAGGTGTGGTCTTACATGAAAAGCCGGTAGGGATAGCTTTGCCCAGGCAGGTTCGGCACATTGGCGATAGTCTTGGCTAACCGCTGGGAATATCGAATCGTTACTGGAACCGGGTCGTAAAGCGCATCGTTGTTCCAATCCATCTTGGTCAAGGCCAGTGCCTCGGCGGCGGCGAGCTGCAAAGGGCCCGAGCCGGCATGGCGGGTCAAGACCAATGGCCGGGGAATGCTCTTGCCTCCCTGGTAATAGGCGCTTTTCGAGGAAACCCCCGGCGCATTGCCGGCCACCCAGACAAAGCAGGACGTGCCTGAGCGCATCTGCACGATGCCCCGAGGCACGGGGTAGCCATCGGCCTTGGTCGGTTTGGGCCCTTTAGGATTGGCCACCATCCAAACGCCACGCCAAGCCGAGTTGCTTCCCACTTCAATGCACTCGAACTCCGGCACAGCCGCCAGCGCTTCACTAGCCCCTTGGATTTCCTCCTCCTTGAAGGCCGTGGTCTTGTGCACGACCAGCCGCCGCGGCAGGTCGCCGCCGTTGCGAGCCTGATACAGCTGCAAGCTACGAGCCAGAACTGCCCGCATATCAGCCCGGCTCAGATACGGATTGCGCTTGGCCTCTTGAAGATCAGCGATCGGATCGCGCGCTTCAAAGGCGACGAACTGCATGCCGCCACCGTCCATATCGAACACTTGCGAACAGCAAGTGACATGGTGCATCCCATCAGAATGAGCTTTCAACGCATAGGCCAACCCGATATAAGCAGTGCCCTCTGGCACGCCGGGCAAAGGTGCGAGCTTCCAAGGGATGCCGCCCGCTTTGACATACAGGGCGATGGCCAAACGCCAAGCGATCGATGCTGCCGACCCACTCGAAAAGGCAAAGGCCCGATCATTGAGCACCTGTGTGGGAATGCCAAACTTCGCCCCGATGGCTTTGAGCACATCGTGCGCATCGAACGAGGGAGTGCGCAACGCATGAGCCCATGTATCAGGCAAGTGGACGACCGCCACATCGAACTCTGAGCGCACCAGGTCCAACCTGCTAATCGCTTCTTCAAAAGCCATCGCAAGACGCTCTTCGGGTGTTCCGGTGAATGGCAGGTCATCGATGGAGTCAGGCCAAACCATATGCGCTGCTTGGCGCGCCCCGTGAATGGGGATGCCAAACAGCGCTTCAAATCCTGGGTAGGTGGGGACGTATTCCTTTCGATCCGAGGGCGCATGGGGAGTTTGAAGCAGCTTCATCAATGACACGACCTTGGCCGAGCCTGCCTTGGGCCCAACGATGGCCACCCGCACCTGCGGCGTATAAGTCCCAAAGGATCTGCCCGAGAAGGGGCCGTGTGTAATCAACCCCCGAAGCGGATGGATATCGATTGCACGCGGGTCCTCGGGAGAGAAGGATAGAACCGGCTCTTCCAAAAGTTGAAACGGCGCTAGCTTTGCATCAAGGGCCGGAGAGCTCATCGTGCCACCCCATGAAAGTAGGGATGATCATGGGAGGGGCGGCTCCACGCCGAAACGGTGCCGACGTGGAAAACTGCATCTATCCCTTGCCCCTCTTCAATCCAATAACCTTTAACCTCACCGGAGAGCATTTCCGACCAACCAGCGATGATCGAAGCCCATTTCCGGTTGTAGCGCTGCGCCCACCGTTCGCGAAGCCAGTCGGCGGCGGGGTTTACTCGTCGCTCAAAAGGTGGAGGAGGCTCACTGCTCTGGCTCTGGCTCTGGCTTTGTCTCTCCTCCCGTGGCAAGTCCACATTGGTGTAGGGGTCAAAGACGCACCACCATTGCCCATTCAAGTGTTCCAATCGGATTTCTAGGGCCTCGGAAAATGGCAGTTGCAAGCCCTGCACCTGTCCCATCAATGGGTCCCCATAGGCTTCTCTCAGCATCGCCAGCTCCTTCAATCGCCGTGCGCGATGCTCGGAAGATTCTTCTGGATGACCGGCTGCCACAACGATGCTATGCCCCCTACTTTTTAGTCTGGGATGCAAGGGTCGACCTCGGCACAGCGCCTTGACGAACGCGTCATAGATCAGCCCCAACGCCCAACTATCCTGCATCGGGTCCAGTGCTATATCACCTGCAAGCTTTGCATCCAGCGGCGCAAGTGCATCCAAAATCTGCTCATCGTTGCCAAATGCAGCAAACTCCTTTCCGGCAGCTGCGATGCTTGCTCTGGCTTTGGATGTCTTCAACAACTCGCGCGCCTCTGTGAGCGTGGCAGGCTTTTTCACGCTGATGCGCCGAGCGATAGTTGGCACCTGCATCACCCGCAGTGCTGAGCAACGCAGAATGGGATCGTTGCGCGCTTCTCGATCGGGCATCTGGACCGCCCGCACTATCGGCCTACCCTCGCCCTCGTGGATATGCCGGTCCAAAGCTTCGTCAAAGCGCATGGTGTCGTCAATATCACCGGCAAGCTCGTCAAAAGTTTGCGCCGACAACAGGTTTACCTCAACGCCCTTGGTCAGCGCGCTTTCCAAGAACTCGCGCACCGCCGGTAATAAGCCCTGCGCTGAGCGCGTCATCCAGTGGATGCCACCCGGGAAAGCATTCGGCGCGCTCAGTGCTTCATGCAGTGCTGCCATGACCGACGCATCCCGCCCGCTATACCCCACCACAATCAGGGCGAACCTTCTCCCTGCTTCAACGAGGACTCCTCGCAGTTTTTCATCCTGAGCAGCGAGCTCGTGTTCGGTGTTCTTCAATGCGTCCGACTGATAGTCGCCATGGATCTTTGCCAGCAGCGGCCAGTCATTTTCCCTGACGCTTCGGGTCGCGCGCTCGGCGGAGTCAATGGCGGCCACTACCAGGTTCCGACGCTGATCAACGGCCAGTTTATCCTGAGCGATAGTGGTGGCGGTTTCCACCAGATTGTCGAAGTTCGTGGTAAAGACACACGGGGTCTTACCTGTGGCTAACAAAGCGGCCAGCACGCGATGGGCAAAGGACGGGCTACCGCGTTGAACCTGCTGAGCGATGTAGGTTCGCCGCTCTTCAACGCTTGGGTAGACCGCTTCAAATGCCTTTGCATATTCACTAGGATCGCCTGCGGGCGGCAACGTGCCTTGCTGGGTGAAATACTGATCGATCCGGGCAATCCATAAGGGATCAGTCGAATCAAGCTCACGGCGCGGCACGCCGGTTTGCTGGCAGAACAAAGTGGCCTTGAAGTCGCCAATCATGTCGTAACCAGTGGGGATGCGGGCGCCGCCGGAAGCGCCTGCGCCAAGAAACCAGGCAAACTGTTGCGGCCTGAGCGCGAACTTGGTCGCGAACTGTCGCCCTGTTAGAACTGGAATCTCCACGCGATTACGCTCCCTGTTCGACTGTGAGCTGGTCCTTTGCCTATGATTGGCAACGCGAGCACCGCGAAGATAACGCACTCCTGCTCGAAGTCTTCAAACGCGAATATCTGTCCTCCCGAAGCGTGGAAATAGCCGTGATGGCGGCCGCGCCAATCGGGCGAGCTAAAGGCGCTGGTCTGTTCTCGCTGTGGCCCAAGGCGATGATCGGACACCCCCGACCTTCTTTCCCAATCAAGGACTTAGCCTGAACGGGAGATCAAAGAATCGATACCTGCAAGCTATCGCACTCATCGCTCGACGGGCAAGGCCCGACCCGCACTAGTGCTTTCGGGTGTCCTTTAGTACGAACGCCGATCAGACACCGGTCCCGGCACAAGACTTCCGACGTCTTTCGCGTCGGGTTGGACACTAGAGCCGCCTTGGTGGGGAATCTAACCGGGCGTAGTGCACGCTGGGCTCTCCTGCGGCAAGCCAACTCCGAACAGCTGAACGGACCAAGTCCTGTGTCGTGCCTGGCACAAAGTTCTGGACTTCCGAATATAGGAGAACATCGGACCAGCCTTGATTGTCGACTTGAAATGAGAGATGCAGCAATACCGGTTCGTCGGCGCTTTCAGGATCAATACCGAGCGATCTCTGGGCCTCTAGATGAACTGTTTTCGCATGAGTTCTCGTGGTCTCTATGACTACGAGCCCATGCAAACGCAGGTCATCGCATAGGCTTTCTATGTCAATCGTCGAGGTGTAGACAGGAACGACTAACACATTGTTTCCAATGAATGCTGTAGCAGCCGGCGCTCGGTCTGATGCCATGGCCCAATATTTTCATCGAAGAGCTCCGAACAGACCGGGCCCCTCAAGGAGCCTGTCCGGCGCCATAACCAATCTTGGCTGCCGCCCCCCGGAGCTCTTGCTTACGGCCTTCCTTGGGCCAACCTGCCACTTTGGCGACCACTTTCCCGTCTCGCATGAAATAGAAGACAGGAGTCGCCCAATCGCTGAGGGCTGGCCACTCCTGTCGTTTGTAGGCAACGGTCATTACCGTGTCGGGATGGGCTTTGTTCCATTCATCGAATACCGCGAAATCAGTTTCCCTACCCTGTGGGGCTATCCACTTGGAATGCGTTGCGAAGAGTTGGCGTAGCGCTGGGTCCGCTTCGAGATCGCGAATGGCAGCCTGGGTGAAATGGCAAAGCGGATGAGCTACTACAAAGATATCGGTTCCGGATCGTATCGCCGCAGGCCGACGGATCAACACCGAACCAGACTTTTCGACCACTAACTCGGTGGGTCCCTCTTTGAAGCCAGGCCCCAACTCTGAATGGAAGGTGGGCAACCCAGGAAGATTCGACGCCTTGTGGGTCTTCTTGAAACTATCAGCAGCAGCAAAATCTCGTGTTGCGACCAGTGCTCTATAGGTGTCTTTGATATCCGCATCGCTTGCCGTTCCTCTGCGTTCAAGGTCCGCCAACGCGGCGATCTGATCGTGCGTAATGGTAGTCTCGGCGGTATAGAAAGAGGCGATGTTGGTGCCTTGGTAGACCCAGCGCGCATCTGCGTCGCTCAATCGTTTCCGATCGGCGACGGTTAGGGCTCCGAATCGAGATCGCGCGTAGGCAGCGGAAACTTGCTTGGCTCGAAATGCGTCTTCGGCCTCGCGCGGCGTGTTTTCTGCCTGCTTAATACCGTCCAAGCCATTGGAGACCCACGCCTCAGACGTAAAGCCGGCGGGCGACGCAACGACGGCCATCAGGCAGACGAACCAGAGAAAAACTCTCATGTCGGAATGTCCGTATCCGGCAAAAAAAGAGCCTACGAGGGCCCCATTAAAGACCCACGTAGGCGCTTGCGCAACCTCCCTGTCAGCAGTTACTGGTGCATATCTTGGTTACGGAGGGGCTACAAGTGGCACGCGACTCGCACATCATGTCCGGATAGTCGGGGAACTGCATTGGGACCGCACCACGAGGTGCCATGATCGCGCGATCGGCATCGCTGTTCACTCGTAGACCTGGGATGATCGCTGTCGTGCCCTGGATACCGAAGAGCGCCAGCACCTCATAGACTTGGCTGGCCGTCAGTTCAGCGCGTAGATCAGCGTAGTCGTAGGTGGTAACACCCTTTTCATTGAACTGAATGCTCTCGATAAAGCGCTTCTGCGCCCCTGGCGAGAGCCGATTGAGTGGGGAGTTCGGTTGTTTGTTCAGCACATAGCTCCGCAAATCCGTCGAGGATTTGATCGGAGCCAAAGCGCCGTCGATCGAGCGCTGCTTTTGTGCATCTTTCGCTGCCGAGTCCAAGAAGACATTGGCCAGTGCGTCATTGTCTGCACTGAACGCGGTGATGGGCGCTGCGGCGCCGAGAGTCAGGATGCAGGCGAGAGCAAGAACTTTCATGGCAACTCCTTTTGTCGTATGTGGATGTATTCAGAAACCTGATTGTGGATTCAGATTTCGCGCATACGATCAATCCGGGCTTGTTAGTCGCGCCTCAAATGTTCGTAAGACGAATGTTCTTGTGTGATGTTGTTTTCTGATATGCGACACCGCTCACAGTGCTGTCCATCAGGTTGCCTATTCATATCGCACGCGCGCGTTGGATTGCTTTGTGCAAACCATCACCGCTCGACGTTAACTGTTGACTGCGACCTGAGAAACTCAACGATGCGTTCGTCGACTAGTTTCCGGCGCTTCCTTCTTGGGGATAGTGCCTGCCCTAGTGAAAATCCCGGCTTCGGGTATCCAGTCCGCCTAACAGCTCTGACAAATCGTGGAGGCGGGTGGCGATCAGGTTCCCTACCCTATCGGCCATCGGCCAGGTGCCATCCACCGCTAGCAGCCGAGACCCCAAGAGCTCCTTGCGCTGGCGGATGCCCAGGTCTTGCCAGACGATCACCTGGATCATCCCGGTCTCATCCTCCAGGGTCAGGAAGGTCGTGCCGTGGGCGGTCGCCGGGCGCTGGCGCAGGATTATTAGGCCTGCCACCCGCACCCGGGGGCCGCCCCTCAACCTTTACCGAGGTAGTGCCTGCCGTGGCCTGGGCAAGGCTCAGTCAGCGAACGGCCAGCCATGAGCGCTTGCTCCTCCCCTCCGGCGTGGTTTCTTGTTCAGTTGCGCCCCCGTCGACTTGCCCTATATGTAATAGGCCCCGCACTCAGGTGCCCATCCATGCCTCAGCCAATCTTTGAGAGAAAGTCCATCCCATGGCTGCCTTTGGGCGGGCCACTGGCCACCATCGAGCGGGTGTTGGATATGGCTTTTGAAGCGACGATGATGATGGCCTTCGGGGGCATGGTTGGCATGGCCATCGCGGACCTTACCCGAGGGAGCCTTATGTGGATGGCGCTTGGTGGCATGATAGGTGTCGTCATATGGCTCGTGGACACCCTGAAACATGGTCCATCAGGACGGTATACCGATTTCCCAAGACGCGATTGAAGCCATCGTCAGCGTTGTGCACGGTCTAGTCATCGGTCTGTCGATTGCCGTTCTCTACGCAATCGTCCTCTTTTGGAAACAACGAAAAATCCCTGCGACGGGAACATGGCTGCGGATTGTCGTTGAAACAGCCGTTATCTGGGGCGCCGTGAGGGTTTTTTGGCGACTTGTTCACTTTGAGTATCTTCACAAGCTAAATGGTGAAGAGCATTTGTTCATCGCTCTGGGTTGTCTAGCGCTTGTCTTTATCATGCTGAAGGAAATCCTTCACATTTTTCTTGCCGGTTTATCTCAGCATCCACCCGGCTGGCAGCCGCACACTGGCCAAGACTGATCTCGCTTAGGCCAGTTCCGATTGGAGATGCTCGATCACCGGGCAATCGGTGTCATCGATATTTGCATCGCAATCGGCAATCCACTGCTTGAGCTCGACGCGCAAATGCTGAAGTTCGTCCAGTCGCTGCTCGATGATTTTGAGCTTGGTCGCCGCCATCGTTCGCGTGGCGCTGCAACAGGTGTGCGAGCGTAGCGCTAGCAGGCTGCCAACCTCCTGCAAGGTGAACCCCACGCGCTGGGCCCGCTTGATGAAACGCAACTGGTCCGTATCCGCTGAGGTGTAGCGTCGCACGGAGCCATATTCCCGGGACGGCTGGGCCAACAGGCCGAGCCTCTGGTAGTAGCGAATGGTTTCAACATGCACATCTGCAGCCTTGGCCAGTTTGGCAATGGTGAAGCTCATCGCTTGACTCCGTAGCTAGATACGGACCCTATCCTAGATCCATGCCCCTCATCCGTCGAGGGAGCCGTTGAGAGGCGAGCTATGAACGAGAAGAGACGCGTATTTGGCGTGGCCGGTGGCGCGGTGGGATTGGGCGGCTTGGCAGCGGCGCTAGGGACCTGCTGCGTGGCGCCTGGCGCCGTCGCATTACTGGGCGTGTCGGGTGCCATCGCGCTGGCGCGCGTCGCCCAATACCGGCCCTACATCCTGATGGCCGCGGCCGTATTACTGGGCCTGGCCTTCTATTGGGCTTACCGCCCGGACCCGGCCTGCGCTGACGGCAGTTGCGAGGCCCGCAGTCGTAGCCGGCTCCGGTGGACGGTTTGGATCGCCGCCGCTGTGCTCGCCACTCTGGCTGCACTTTCATTCTTCCCAGGCTACTGACTGCCCTCAAAGAGGTCGCCATCATGACCAAGACCATCGCGCCGTTGCTTGCCCTTCTCGCCTTTGGACTGATCGCCTGCACGGCGTCGAACATCGCTCCGGCGGCTACACCGCCGCCGGTGATCACGCTGGACGATCACACAACACAACTCAGATCCGACTTCAACCGAGCGGCCGGCTCAGTTCGCTTGCTATTGATTGTTGATCCTGCGTGCTCGGTATGCCTGCGCGGTTTAGATGATGTCAATAAGGCACTTTTGAAGCAGACCGACGACAGGCGATTGCAGACTTTTGTCGTCCATACCTCGGTCATCGGCGGCGAAGTAAATGATGTCCCGGCGGCGGCCGAACTGCTGGAGAACGCTCATGTCCACCACTACTGGGATCCAAGCGGCAACTTCGGACGGGAAGTGTCGAAGTCGCTGCAGCTCAAGCGAGGCAACGAGACGGTTTATGCGTGGGATGTATGGATGATCTACGATACTCGCGCCAAGCTTCCGACGGTTGGCGTCCCATCTCCTGCCTTGTTTATGCACCAGTTGCCAAAGCTGCGTGGGCAGCCCGGACGACCTGACCTGGATGGTGAGACTTTCGGTGCGAAAGCTCGGGCACTCCTCGCGCAGCCGTTGGTCGCGAAGTAGGTTGGGATTATGATCAATACCACTGAGTTGAACAGTGAGCTGACCTGTCCATCATGTGGCCATGTCGCATCTGAGAAAATGCCGACCGAGGCATGCATGTTCTTCTTCGAATGTCCTGGGTGCGGCGAGTTGCTAAAGCCCAAGCCAGGGGATTGCTGCGTGTTCTGCTCCTACGGTAGTGTGCCCTGCCCTCCTATCCAAGAAGCCGGGTCTTGTTGCACTGGCGGTTAACCCTATGCCATCCCAACCGGAACTCCTGCTGCGCATCGTGGTGTTGAACCCACCCGCCGGTGTCGCATTCGCATTGCAGCTCGGCCGCAACGAGTTGGTGCCCCCAACATCGAGCGCAAATGGCGAGCTGACTTTCGAGTTTTCTGTGCGCGTGGCCGATGTGCATGCTCAGCCCCCACGCTTGGTGGGTCCGTTCACTCAAGGGCCACCGGCCGCGCGCTTTGTGTATGTCAACTCTGGCACCTTGGCTGGCGAAACAAGCTCCTGCTGGACACGACGCGCGAAGGTTCCGCTCAAGAACATTCCCCAAGACGCCATCAGCCACGCCATGGGAAACCCTGCCGTGCGACTGGAAACGCGCATCCGGGGCACAGCAGGCGACGGAGGCCCCGCCTGTGCTTCGGTGCCGCTGCTGACCCCGTGGGCTCCGGCCAAAAAATAACTCCCTGCTCTGAGCGCAGCTTTTGCTAGCCTCGATTTGGTCCTGCGACCCGGCGTGCCGCAGTAGTAGATGGAAGCTCCATCTCTTGGGTATCTGCCTTCCCAAGAGGGGTTGCCCTATGCCTGGTTAGCAGAGCCACCAAAGGAGCCACCTAGCTAGGGAAAACCCGATCAGACGATAGTATGCCGGCGTAATGAAAAATCTGAATCGCCAAAAAGTTCCAAAAAAATAGCGACTGATGACACCAACTTTAAGTTGCGAAAACTGCAACTCCTGCTTTGATCTTAGAACCCCCCACGCGCAGGAGCGCAGCAATGCAACACATGGACCCCCAGCTAGAAATCGCTAGTCGTGTGCTCACCAGTCTTATTTCGCAAAACACCCACCGCGACCTCGCCGCACGCGCGGACGACATCCGTCATTCGCTGGAGGTGGCCGAAGAACTCATCCGGGTCAGAGGCAGCAACTCGCCGCCTACCTGCGAACTCACGCCGCGCCTTGCACCAGCGCCCAAGACGCAGGAACGAAAAGTCGAACGCGAACATGTTCCCTTCGACCAACTGGTGAAGGCGCGTCGTCCGGAAGCGCCGGCCAAAACACCGAGATCTCCCACGCTCCATTGATTTAGCTCGCGGTGCCACAGGGGGAACCGCGCAACTGTCATGGAATGCCTCGCCTGTCGGGGCATTCTTTATTTGAGCGGCCGAATACGTGAGGGCGGTTTGGAAACCTCGATCGGTGCCGGCGATGCATCGACTTCGGGTGAGGGCTGGGTGTCGGTCTCCACCGGAAAGCGCTTCAACATGGACTGGGCGAACGTCTCCAACTCATGCGCGCTGGCAATGGCCAGTTCGTCATAGCGTCGCTGCGCTTCCGGGCCTGTGGCGTCTTCGGCTTTACCGTAGTCCCGCTTGCTGAGCTCAACCGCACTGACCCGACGCGCCCTGCGCTTCTCCCATTCCCGGCGTGTCCACAAGCCGGGCTTAGGGTGCTGGCTGTCAAACCGGGAAAGCTCATGCTCGGCTCGATCGAGCAGATGCTGGGCGTGCCCTTGCGCCTCCAGACGCCGCCTGAAGCGCAGCGCATGGTGCTTGAGTTGCTTGAGCCGACGCAGCAACTCGCGGACATCCGAGCGGAACCCTGCAAGGTGGCCAAAGGCGTCGACGCGGGCGGCGTGATGGCGCACGAGCTGCTTGGTCGCTTTGAAGGTTGCGTTGATAGTCTCAACGAACCCCTCCAGCCAGAGGGCAGCCGCCTCTGCGAAAGCCTGTCTGGTCGCGCGCTCGCGATCGGCAGGTGATGGGGCCGGATGCGCCGGACCCAGCCCGCTACGCGGCATGCCGCGCACGAGGTGGATTTGACCTTCTCCTGGGACAGGCGAAAGTTCGGGGACCGCCGCCAATCGGTCGCGCCTAGCGCCTTCGTGGCTATGGCCGCTGCTTGTATGTGCCAGTCGACCTTCGCGTTCCAGGTCGGCGACCAAATCCTGGAAGCTGGCTTCGTTGGCTTCGATGATTGCCTTGTTTTCGGCAGCGCGATCGCTGTCGATACCGCGGCGATGGAGCGCAGTGGCGTGTCTGCCCATCGGTTGGGTGGGCTCGCGAGCGGCAAGCGCTGCAGCCACCAAATCGCCGCGCCTCATTGCGTCTTCGTATTGTGTGGCTAACGACCGGTGATCCACCCGAGCAACGACCTGTGCCTGCGCAAGGTGATCATTGATGCGAGCGGCGACCATCTCCCGGACCCACTCGATCTCGGATATTCCGGAAGGTCCGCCATCGAGCTCCTTGGTCTTGTCTTTCAAGCCATCCGGGCGCATCCGCCGCGTGGTTGCCAGGATGTGCGCGTGGTAGTTCAGGCCGTCCCGGGTCGCAGGTGCGTGGATGCTTGCCTGGACGGCAAACTGATACCGGTTCACGAGATCGCGGCAGATGTCCCACACCAGGTCCGAACGCTGATCATCAGTCAGTTCGTGGGGCAACGCGACCTCGAACTCTCGGCCCACCACACTATCTTTGCGGCGCTCATTTATTTCTACGGCCGGCCACAAAGTGTCTGGACTGAGCGACCACTTCGGCGCGTCGAGCGGCGCGAAGCATCGCGTCTCGATGACGCCGCGACGACGGCGGTAATCGTGCGTTTCACCGGTTCTGGGATTTACGAGTAGCAGGCCGGCGCGATACGCCGCTGCTGCGGTAGATGAGTCTGCTTTGGAGCGTTGAAAGACCTTGACCCGCGTGTGATAGATCGCCATGCGATTGCTCCTTCCTGAACGCACTCCTTTATGACCGGATTTTTCGCTTTGGCAAGCGCGAAGACCCTAGAGGGTCAAGCATCGGGTGCGGCCGCAAAGCGGCCGGGGTTAAGGGGCGGCGCCCCTTGCGCCAATGTTGACGAAAGCAACATTTAAGTGGCGCTCTTCGCTGGGGCTTTTGATCTTGGATTTGACGATCGGATGCGATTTGCGACGCAGTCTTTTCGCCGAGCCCGCCAGGTCTTGACGGGGGAAAATAGTTTGCTTGCATGGGGTCTCCCCCGACGCCTGAGGAGCCACCATGGCCAACAGTGAACACCTTCACGATCAGATCGCCCGCGCCACCTCGCGGTTAGCCCAACTCAAAGCGCGAGAGCTCATCACA
The DNA here is from genome assembly GCA_035250245.1 of Luteimonas sp. Lineage (GTDB taxonomy): Bacteria > Pseudomonadota > Gammaproteobacteria > Xanthomonadales > Xanthomonadaceae > Luteimonas_C. The sequence goes on from DATFFH010000002.1 coordinate 66,940, forward strand.
CGCCACCGGGAAACCGTGCGCGCTCGCGAGACCGCCCGACGCGCCGAGGCGGCGAAACGCAGGCGCCTGAGCTCACTGGTCTTTGCGGCAGGTTGCGAAGACTTGCCCGACGGGGAAATCGTCGCCGCGCTGCTCAACTATCGGGAAGGAACCCGCGATCTTGAACGCCGTGCCCAGGCACGAGCCCAAGGCGATGCACACCTGGTCGCCATCGAGGCCGCAGGCGCGCCGCGCGTTCATTGACCCGCCCCTATCGCGTCGTGGCAAGGCCCGTCCAGGCCTTGATACGAGCGAACCATTCATCGCGTTCTTGAGCATTGATCCGGCTGGACTTGATCCAGCGATCGGAGTGGCGCTCGAACAGCACCTGCCAATACGGATTTTCCGTGTCAGCGATGTGGATTTCTATCCTCTGCCTGAAAGTCCCGTTGCGCCAATCGTGGTCAGTTCGGGCGGACATCACATCCGCGCGACGGATATACCGCTCACCGCGAAGAGGATCGCGAACCCACAGCAGATCGCTGCCCGTGTCGAGCGCGATGTTGTCGTGCACGGCTCCGGGGTGAAAGCCGTTTCGAAACTTGGTTGGCGCGGCCTTAGACCGATGCCGAAAAGCGAGAGGCACGAGCCAAAGAAGGGCGAGAACGCAGCCCGTTGGAACGACGACAATGATTTTCCCCACGATGTCGTCGCCGCGAAAACTGATATACACAATCAACAGGCATAGCGCCGTCGCCAGAAGTCTGGCGATCTTAAAAAGCGTGAACATGAAATGCTCCTTCCCTAGAAGAATGGTCAACAACCGACGCGCCGAGGTCAGCGTGTGCCAACGACCTTCCATTGATCGCCAACGCGATCAAAAACGAAGGTGCCGGTCAGCGGCTCCTGCTGGACGCGGCCATTTACTGCGAAACGCGCCTGGCCACTGACAGCACAGGCATAGCCCGGACCACCCTCTGCCTTCTGGCATCGACCGACCTCAAGCCCTTCGAAAGTCGGCCTGGTTCCGGCGGTTTGCTCAAAAAACCCGGCCAGCGCTTGCTCCACGTCACCCTTGCCCGGGCCTGCCGCACAAGCGGCGAGCATCAGCCCCACGACCGCTATCACTCCGTTCCTCATCGCATAGCCTCCCGGCTTGGTCCCACGCCCGTCTGAAAAGTGTCGAAACTCTTTGATAGAACGCGCTTCAATACTTGTTTTTCAGCGTTTTCTATCAATTTTTATTTGCATCGCATGCAAATGACGGAGTAACCTTACTCGGTCAAAATCTAGGGAGTCAACGTCCTTGTCCCCTGATGCCCCTAAAGCTCCCCGCCGCAACCACCCTTGGTCGACGAATTCGGGCGGCACGGCTGGCAAAAAAGTGGACACTGGCCCAACTGGGGCAGCAGCTATTTGGGGAGGACGACCCCAACACGGCGGCGCCCAGGATGAGCCGCTATGAGCGCGGCTTGAGCACGCCCAATGTCAAAGTGCTCGAAAAGCTGGCCGAGTTGCTCGACCTGCCACCAGCCTATTTCCTGGCCAGGCCCGCCATATTGGCCGATGCGCTGCTTGTGCTCGCCGAGCTCAGTCCTGCCGGCAAAAAACAGGCATTGAAGCTGATCAAAAAGATCGCCGCGGAAGAGCGGAAGAACGAAGAGGAATAGCGGGCGGGTTCCGCTCTCTCTCTAACGTGTGATTGAGATGTCTCGCTTGCTGGGTCCATCAGGCACCCGCGTCTTTGGTCTACAGAAGCCGGGGCATCAGCCCAACTCGCGCCGCCAGCTGGTATGCCCTTCGGTGCCGACCGCGATGTGGAAGCCGGGGCACGGCATGGTGGTCGGACTTGCCATACACTGCGACGGCGTGCCATGGAGATACGCGGTGGTATACGTCGGAGCCTATGGATGAGCCGCCCTTACCTGACCAGTTCGATCGAGAACTTAGAGAAACTATTCGTCTCTTCTCGGCAGCATCAGTCCACGCTGCAACTGTTGGCCGAAGAGCTCAAGTTTAGGAAGACCCCCCGGGCTCGCGCGCTAGGCGCCAAAGTCGGTCTTGCACTGGCCGCGGTTGCCTCGCGCCAACTAGCGCGCACCCAGACGGTAGCTGTCGCGACGCCACAAACTTCGCAGGTTAAGCCGACGGAAGTTGTGCCGCACCCGCGTGCTTCAGGCGCTTCGTCTTCAGTGCGTTTAGAGCCTCCTCCCTCTCCCATTTCTCCGGCCTACATATTGGCCAGGGACAAGCCGCCTGAGGAAATCTTGCAATCGGAATACGGAAACCGTCCTGTCGACCTCCTTGACGCTTGGACCGCTTTGGAGGTGCTGTCGCCGCAGACGTATCGACGTGAGGCTGATCTTGCCGGTGGTGTGTCCAGCAATATCATCTCCATTGCCAATGGTCGCGTTCCTTGGGACGGCGGGTCCGCGCGAGCGAAGCCCAACTTCAAAGTTTATTTCCATATCGTTTTAGGAACCATGGCGGCAGGTCCGGTCTATGAGGCACTTGTCGAACGCTTCAAAGACACCCGATTGGAACGGCCATCAGTCGCAGGCAATATCGTCCTGGCTTCGCTCCTGGTCGATAAGAATGGAGTGCTCGCCGGAGACGCCCCGGTTTCTTTGTCCGCTTTCGGCTGGGGTTTCCCTCTTGCCTTAGGTGGATCACTGAAAGAACTGGCCGCATGGACCCGGCACGAACAACAGCTGGTGGAGGGGCTCACCAAGCAACTGCCGCGCGACACAAGGAATAACGAGCCGACCCCGCTGTCGATGGCCGACCTTCAGAATGCTTTTGAATGGTTGATTGCCACGCTTCATTTACCACGCGAACATGTGGCAGGCCCTAGTTTTGCCGTGCGCACCTACATTTATTTCACGAGCAAAATCGTGCCTGATCCGCTTCTGTTGAACAGCTTTTTTCTGCGGGACTTGGCAAAAGCGCGAGATCTGGCGCAGACAGGCAAACTGCCGGCAACCTTGGCCGCTTACTTGGGCGAGCTCAAACCTTCTGTTCGCAACGACTTGTTGCACAACTCAGCGGCACTTGAAGAATCGCTGGCGCCAGCGATGGCGCCCTTGGGCCGTTGGCCAACCGCGCCTGATCACACCCCTGCCCTCCTTCAACAGTCGGCGGTCAATCTTGCAAGCCGCCTGCACGGGCACCGGGGAATATTGGGCGTCAATGGCCCACCTGGAACTGGCAAGAGCACTTTGCTGCGCGACATCGTGGCTGACGTGGTGACTCGTCGCGCCACCGCGATGTGTGCTTTCGCTGATCCCGCGAGGGCCTTCAAAGTTGGCTGGACTAAACGCGCTCGCGGTGAGACGCAGGAGCTGTATTCGCTGGACCCAAGCCTGCGCGGATTTGAAATGATCGTGGCCAGTTCCAACAACAAGGCCGTGGAGAATGTCAGTGCCGAAATGCCGGCTATTGTGGCCCTGCCAACTGGCTCCGATCTCCGCTACTTTGCGCCGCTGGCCGACGACCTGGTCGAGCGAGAGGCGTGGGGCATGATTGCCGCTGTTTTAGGCAACGCCACCAACCGGTCGCGCTTTCGTAAAGCCTTCTGGACGGAATCACCCCGCTCGTTCCAACGCTATCTGGATCGAGCGGCTGGTCTTCCCCAAACCGACGACTCCCCTGGCTTAGCGGAACTATGCGACGCACCGTCGGGACCGGAGGAGGCCAGAACCAGATGGAAAGTTGTGCAAGAACACTTCAACACGCTAACCGCCTTCGCCAAAGACCGCCTTGTCCAACTGGAAACACTGCGCCAAGCCGTGCTCGATTTGCCGCGACTTCACAGCGAAGAAGAAGAGACCCAGAAGCGCTACGGCCTGGGAACAAAATCCGCCCAGGATGATCAGAACCAGTTGCAAGTTAGAGCGCGCACGGCGCAACAAGCGCGTGTCGCGTCAACGCAGGAACAGACGAACCTCGACAATCACGACGCCTGCGCCCCAAGCTTCCTAAAGCGGGTATTCCGAACGCAAGACGCGCGCGCTTGGCGCGGCAGTCGTCAACTCCTCCAAAATCAGCTGAATGTGTCGCGGCAGAGCGAGAAGTCCGCAGCGGCCGCACAAGCTGACGCGGAGCGAACTGTCGAAGCCTCGACACGCCTCGCACGCACCTTGGAGCAAGATCTGGTTCGAGCACAAAAGGCACTCAATACCGCCAAACTTCGGTGTGCTGAAATCCAGATTGGCGCTGGAGCATGCCTGCTCGATGACGCCTTCCATGCCTTGCCCCACTCGCAAAAGCAGCTGTCTCTCCCATGGCTGGATGCGGAGCTTCAGCAACTGCGATCAAATGTGTTCGCCGCGGCTATGGGCGTGCACAAGGCGTTCATCGACGCAGCCGCGCTTCCCCTGCGGCGCAATCTGAAGGCATTGATGGACTCCAACTTCGGGGGTATTCCGCCGGATCGAATACATCTAGCCGGCGATCTGTGGAGCAGCCTGTTCCTGGCGATTCCCGTGGTGTCCACAACCTTCGCTTCTGTTGAGCGCATGCTCGGCAGACTGCCTCCAGAAGCGTTGGGTTGGCTGCTGATCGATGAGGCCGGACAGGCCTCGCCGCAGGCAGCAGTGGGTGGATTGATGCGCTGCCAACGCTCCGTGGTGGTGGGAGATCCACAGCAGATCGAGCCCGTCGTTCCGTTGCCGGATGTTCTGACAACAGCAGTGATGCGTGAGTTTAACGCCGACGCTGATCGCTTCGCCGCACCGGCGGCCTCTGTGCAGACAATGGCAGACGAAGCGAGCGATCACTGCGCAACGTTCTTGACGGCCGGCGGTTCTCGCAGCGTGGGTGCCCCCTTACTGGTTCACCGACGCTGTGCCTCGCCAATGTTTGATGTTTCCAACAAGATTGCCTACGGCAATCTAATGGTTCAGGCAAAACAGCCCGCGAAGTCGGCCATCCGCGAAGTGCTGGGCCCATCGCGCTGGATTGATGTGCGCGGCACTGCCCGCGACAAATACTGCGTAGAAGAAGGCGAGCAGCTCTTAGCCCTTCTCCACACTTTGCGGCGTGCTGGCGTGGCGCCCGATTTGTATGTCGTCACGCCGTTCGTGGTCGTTCAAGACACGTTGCGGCAGCTGGTTTCGGCCGACGGCGTGCTCGATGGCTGGATACAAAACGCGTTCGCTTGGCCCAAGGAACGGATAGGCACGGTGCATACGGTGCAAGGACGCGAGGCGGAGACTGTGATTCTAGTGCTGGGCGCACCGCTCCCCAGCCAGAACGGCGCCCGTCAGTGGGCCGGTCGCCTACCCAACTTACTCAACGTAGCAGTGACCCGAGCCAAAGAAGCCGTATATGTAGTAGGCAATCGCGAACTGTGGTCGGGCGCGGGTCATTTTGGTGTGCTACACGAGCAGTTGCGATAGAAGCCGCTCACCTTTGGCCGCTCAGCTGTTTGAGTGTTTTATTGCTCTCATATTCGCGCTCGGATGCGCAATCTGGTGCCCGAGTCATCAAAATCAGCTGGTCAGATCCGACTCACGGCAAGCGCTCCGACGCCTTTGAGAAACGTTGATCGCATTGTCTCCACTCCGGCCAAAGCCCTGTCCAACTGCGATGAGGACAAGCTGATCGGTTCTCGTTCCGAAATGCGAACAGTGGAGTGCTGATCAAGAAACGCCATGGTCCGGACGAAAACGCCCGATCGCCCATCAAGAGGCGCTACTTCACCTCCCAGCACACGATCGACCACCTGTCGAGATATGGATGGCTCGGATTTGATCGTGGCCGCAACCTCAGCCATGACATCAGGCGGAAAAAGTGCCGATCCACCGTCGAATTGGTCGCTGATCCTTCTCCCAGCGATTTCGACTTGGGAGAAGGTGTGTATCTCAACGGGAAGCGCCTCGAAATCCTCACCGAGAGGCAGAACCAGCGCGTATCCCTTCTGCTCTCCCGGCCTGGGCAGTGCCTGCTTTCCGATGCACTCAAGCCGTTCCTGAAAATGATTCTCAAAGGGGCGCCTGGGAAGCCGATACATGACGCCGACACCGTCCTTTATCGGAACCCACGCGCCATTTTCCTTGGTGTGGGTGGCGAAGAATGCCGCCACCCTATGGTCCTGGGTCAGATCAAGCCTGTCTGTCGCAAGCTCGTAATGCTGTGCCAAAGCATAGGGCCGCAAGCGAAGGCCGATCTCTCGCGCATAGGCGCTTGCCGGGTGCGCTTCCAATGCCAATACGAACTCCTCCAACCTGACCCGATCAACGAAGGACCTTGCCCGGTCAGCAGGCGGTAGCTTCCGTGGATGATGGGTTTGCTCCAGGCCACGGAAGACAGCGGGAACACAAGGCCGATAGCGCGCCACTTGCCCGCGGTAGAGATACGGAGATGCGAACGGCGCGGTGATGGACGGAATGAGCGCTCCTTCTGCCGTCCACAGATAGTCGATGCCTTCCAGGCGGAAATAGTTTCGAAGTTCATCTGCCACCGTTTCTTGATCAAACAGTGCCAGGACCTGTTCGATAGAGTCGAAATGCTGGGTTGCTCTGCTCTTCTCCGCCATATCGCAATCTACCGCTGCAGGTCTGGATCCTGCAACCAGCTCAATCGCCCACCCGGCGCAGGCGACCGGTTAGCGATTAATCCTCCCCCGTTGCCGTGCGATAGGGGACACGCCGTGAACAATCTCATCAATGATGTGGCCCTGCCGCATGCCACGACTGGCCATATTGCAATACGTGATATACGTTGCAGTAACCAACTTTCAATAATGTAAGAAAGCCCTATGAAAGAGCACTTAAATGTTGCCTCTGGCAAATATTAAACACTATGGGACATTCTATATTGCAATCAGACCGATTGAATCGAATATCGCCTATTTCCAAGCACATTCTGTGAACCATCTCGCATACAAACTGCACGGCTGATGACTGCAAATCCGCACATGACCTTCGACCTTTTAAGAGTTGCTTTTGACGCGGAGAATGTTTGATTTGTGAAGTTGACGGTTTTTGAGCCGGAGCTATCGGTGGAGCGTCCCCCCACGAGATGCTCACAATGAAAACTAATACCGTTCAACCCTTCCTCTCTCAGCACGATGATCCCTTCGGCGAAATCAAGCTGGCCCACGTTCGCGTTGGCCGGATCGTCTTTGAAGGTATTTCCATCATGGGCCGCGAGGCCGCCATCAAGTTCCACGAGCTGCTGTGCGCAGCGTCCGACCGGACCAAGCGCATTCGTGTTAGCAAAAACGGAACCCGTTATGCCGACCCGCTGCCCATGGGCTCGCCTGCCCGCCTGCTCTCGGTCGAGATCCGCGACTACCTGCGGGACATGGAGCGACGCAACCTGCGCCACGCCACTATTGAAGCCACATCGCGCACCCTTCAGATCTTGCTGATCGCCTGTGGCGACATTCCCGTGTCGCGCATCGAGCGGCAACACATCCTGGTGATGTGGGATCTGCTGCGCTGGGGTCCGGCCAAGATCACATCGGCTGCCGAGTTCAGAGGATTGAGCGCCGAGACGCTGATTGCCAATGGTAAGGCTACGGGTGTGCCCTCGCCGATGGCTGCGACCTTCGAGCTCCACCACCGCTTCCTGGCCGCGTTCTTCAACAATCTGGTTCGCGCCCGCGCCATCCCATTTTCGCCGATGGACGCGTTCGGCAAGGTCAAAGTGGTCGACCTTGGCGCCAAAGTTGAGCGTCTGTTTAGTGATGCCGAGCTACAGAAGATTTTTGATCCCACCAACTTTTGCCCCTGGGCGAGCAAGTTTCCACATCGCTGGTGGGCGCCAATGATCGGCCTTTACACGGGCGCGAGGATCAATGAAATCGCCCAGTTGAAGGTTGCGGACATCGTGAAAGATGAAGGGGTCTGGTGCTTCCACATCCAACGGACCGCGGATCTCGACCTTCATCCAAGCGCGCGGGTGCGCACCCGACAGTCCCTCAAAGGACGGTCATCGATTCGGAAGGTGCCGATCGCCCAACCACTGCTGGATGCTGGGTTCCTGACCTTCCTGGACGACATTCGCGCTTGCGGGCATCCCAGGCTCTTCCCGCACTTGTCCGCTGGCGTCAACCGCAAGACCGGTGAAACCAACAGCCGCTACAGCCAAGGGCTGGTCAACCAGTTCGGCGCCTACCTCAAGAACCTGGGGTTCGCTAAGGGCATCGGCAACCATGCGTTTAGACACACCTTTGCCACTGAGCTCGCGCACAGTGGTGTGCAACCGAAAGACATCGCGCTGATCACGGGGCACTCTCTGGCATTCAAGGTGCCCGTGCTCGAAGACGCCTATATCCACAAGCAGGAAGGCCGGATTAGAGTGAGGCAGTTGAAGGCGCTGGCCCAATACAAACCGCCGGTCGTGTTGCCGGCCTATACCAAGGGCCAGTTTGCGGACCGACTGCGCAAGGGCGTGCGGATGTATCCGTAAAAAAAGGCTCTCTTCTGGGGCGTTGCCTACTTGGCAACGCCCCTTCAATCTTCAGCACTAAATAAGGTTCTGAAGCCGTCGCGCTAAGGATCGCCAAAGCTCACCATTGCCCCCTCGGGGGACATATCGTGTGATCCGAGCTGCTGGTCGGCTCGAAGTAGCAGAGGGGCCGGCATGACTGCCCTTGCTCCTACTCCAGGAAGATAGATGAGCAACGCCGCGAAGAGACCTGCGACAGCATCGAGCATGTTCTTCAGGTTGGCTTTTCCGACATTTTCGGAGCGAGCATGCTTTACCGCATTGTGAGCATCCCACCAGAACGGAAGCGTAGTGCTCGTCCAATCTACCCAAGGCCGCAAGACGAGGCCACCCCTCGGGATCGTGATTTCACTCGACGCTAGTATTTTGGACCTTTCACCCAGAGCGCTGAAACAATCTTTCATTCCGCGATTCCGGCCCAATCCGCTTGCGAGCTTCAGCACAACTTCTGCTTCCGAACAGCTCGCCAGCAGCAGTCTCGTGCACTCAATTGAGTGCGTTTGATAGTTGGACTCTGCCAAATCTATGTAGCGTGCCAACCGAATCAAGTCATCTTCAATGGCTAAGAAATACCGCCAATGGATGTCATTCTGTTCGAGACCCCACTTGTTCAATTTTTTGCTCTCCTCTCATCCGCCCCGTGCTTCCATGGTGCGCAAGCGTCAATCAATGTTGACGATTTCTTTCCCTTCGCTCCATGGCCTTTAACGCCGCGACATGCTCTTGATCCGTTTGCTTGAGCAGTTCCACTAACTTATCGAAGTCCAGCCATCTACCCCATTGAATACCAGAGAACACCCTGGAAATCTCCTCCGCAGTCCACGCCCGCATATACGCTGTTTCATGACTGCCCTTCGCCTGCTCGGGCCTGGGACGTCTACCCTCGTAGCTATGGCCCACATAGGCCTTGCGCAGCTCCTCGTCGGCGTGGCCCTGCATCGCTTGAATGATGGTGTCGCGAAAGCTGTGCATGCCGATCTTGGGATCTAACTCCTTAGTGAGCGCCAAGTCGGCATCAACCGTAGGTTTGATTCCAAGCGTGTCGAGCAGCTTTGAAAACCCTTTGCTGATCGCGTTGCCCTTGCCGCTTTTTCCGTCCAGCTTGACCGTAGGAAATAGGCGCGTGCATCCGCGTTTGCGTTGCTCGAATACCCAGTCCAACAGGCCGAGGTCGATCAATGCTGGATGGATCGGCACGCGCCTTCGGCTAGCGTCGGCTTTGAGCTCTCCGTCAAAGCTCATGACGTGCCGACCGTCTACGGTGGCAAATCCGGTCAGACGCAACTGCGCAATTTCGCCAACCCGCGCACCGGTAAACAGAGCGATGACCATGGCGCGGCGCGTGTGTATCTCTCGCGTGCGACGAAAGTTCTCCGGCGCGAAAATGGTTTTCAACTGGTCGAGGGTGAAGGCCTGCCAGCCATGGGTCGTGGCGCGGCTGTCTTGGTCGGCCTTCGTGAAGTTCACGACCTTGGCGGCCGGATTGCTCAGCTCTTCGGGATAGAAGCCCGCGCGCATGGCGCTGTCGAAGAAGGCTTTTATGTGGCCCGAAAGTTTCTTAGCGGTGGACTGGTGATTTTTCTTTGTGCCACGAAGATGGGCGACCCAAGAGGCGACATCCGGGCGACGCAGGTCCGCTATGTATCGTTTCTCGCCGACATGGGCGGCAAAGTCCTCAATCGTTTTCCGGCGCTCCTCAGCGGTCGCTCGAAGGCGCATAGCGCCCATGTCGACGGTCTCCCAATAGGTGATCGCTTCCCGGAGCGTCTTGCGCGAGGCGGCGGCCTGCTGACCAGGTAAAGGGGCGGTCGCCGGAACTGCCGCTCCGGCCGATGCCTTGCGGAGCTCGGTCAGCGCCCTGGTCATTTCAAGGGCGCGGGCATGCTCTTCGGCTGAGCCATCCGTTTGGACGACGCCCTTTTCGGTATCGACAACGTAGGTCGAGAAATCCCGCGCCGGATCGATCGGCTGTGCAAACGGGTCGAGTTTCTGGCTTCCCATGCCACCCCCTCGCAACCATGCGAAGAGCTGAGCATAGCGAGCAGACAGCGTCAGCGCAGCCGCCAGGGCCGTATGCGCGTCTGTCGTGCGCAGGGAGCGCTTGATGACGCGGCGCCCCACGCGCTCGCGTAGGTCGCCAGGAACGATCAGCCGGAAGTGGAAGGTGCCCGCGCCGTGGCGGACCAGTCGATGCGATAGGCGCATGGTTGAGTGTCCAACCAAGTGTCCAACCGCATCGAACTACAGGCCCTCCGAAAATCCATGTAGATCAATGGATTAGGAGAACTGGCGGAGACTGAGGGATTCGAACCCTCGATGGAGCTTTTGACCCCATACTCCCTTAGCAGGGGAGCCCCTTCGGCCTCTCGGGCAAGTCTCCGGGTATCGCGTGAACCGGACTGAGCCGGTTCGCGAAGGCCGCAAGGATACCGGTCAGCCCGCCTGCGGTAAACCTTGCAGGGTTTGCGGCTCGCCACCCTGATCGGGTTTGCCGGCTTCTTCGCCGCGCTGGATGCGCTGATAGATCTCTTCGCGGTGGACCGCGACGTCCTTGGGCGCAGTGATCCCAATGCGCACCTGATTGCCCTTGACGCCCAGGACGGTGACGGTCACCGAATCGCCGATCATCAGGGTTTCGCCAACACGGCGGGTCAAAATCAACATAAGAGGAAATCTCCGTAAGCCTGGCAGCCAAGTCCGCAGGCGGACGTTTTCGCTTAATTATTTGAACTGGTCGAAAACGCTTACAACCGTTTAAAAACGTGAAGCATCATACAAACCGGCCTTCACGCGCAACAAGGGCTAAAGTCATGGGCGATTCAGCGCAAGCGCTCGGCGACCCACTCCCGCACCCCCGCAAGGGCCGGCAACAGGGCGGGAACGTCGTCTCCGCCGCCTTGGGCCAAGTCCGGCCGGCCGCCGCCCTTGCCGCCGATCTGACCGGCGACGTGCGATAGGAGTTCCCCCGCCTTGACCTTGCCGGCCGCGCGGCCGCTGACGCCAGCCACCAGCGCCGCCTTGCCGTCGTTGACGCCGGCCAGGACGATCACCGCATCGCCCAATTGCTGCTTAAGGCGATCGACCGCATCGCGCAGGGCCTTAGCGTCGATGCCTTCCAAGCGCGTCGCCACCACGCGTACGCCGTCGACATCCACGGCCGATCCGGCCAGGTCCGACGTCGCACCCGAGGCGGCTTTCGCCTTCAGCGTTTCGAGTTCGCGCTCCAGCTTCTTCTGCCGCTCGGTGATCTGGCGGATCTTGTCGACCACGTCCTGGGCGCTGCCGCCCAACAGTTGCGCGGCCTCGTCCAGACGGCGCTCTTCCTGGTCGATGTAGTCCAACGCACCCTGCCCGGTCACCGCCTCGATGCGTCGCACGCCCGCCGAGACGCCGCCTTCGGACACGATCTTGAACAAGCCGATGTCGCCGGTGCGGCCGACGTGGGTGCCGCCGCACAGTTCAGTCGAAGTCGGACCGAAGCGCAGCACGCGCACGCGCTCGCCGTATTTTTCGCCGAACAGCGCCATGGCGCCGAAATCCAGCGCCTCCTGCATGGCCATGTGGCGCACTTCGCCTTCGTGGTTGGCGCGGATCTCGGCGTTGACCCGGCGTTCGATCTCGGCCAACTCCTGCGCCGTCATCGGCTGGAAGTGGGAAAAGTCGAAGCGCAGCCGGTCCGGAGCGACCAACGATCCCTTCTGCTGCACATGGGTGCCCAACACGTTGCGCAAGGCCGCGTGCAGCAGGTGGGTCGCCGAATGATTGAGTATTGTGGCGCCGCGACGCGCCGCATCGACCGCACCGACCAGATGATCGCCGCGGCGCAGCGTGCCAACCTCGAGCCGACCGGCATGACCGTGGAACTGGCCCGCCAGCTTTTGCGTGTCGGCCACGACGAAACGCACGCCCTTCTCGTCCAGCTCGCCGGTGTCGCCGACCTGGCCGCCGCTTTCGGCGTAGAACGGGGTGCGGTCGAGAATGACGATGGCTTCGTCGCCGGCTTCGATCGCTTCGACCGCGCGGCCGTTTTTCAGCAGCGCGACGACTTCAAGGCCGCCAGCGTTCAGATGCTCGTATCCCAGGAATTCGGTCGGCTGCAACTGCGCGACCAGTTCGGCCGGCAGCTGCGTGCCGCCGCCGAACTTGCCGGCCGCGCGCGCGGTTTCGCGCTGCTGCGCCATCGCGGCGTCGAAGCCGGCCATGTCGACGGTCAGACCGCGCTCGCGGGCCATGTCGGCGGTCAGGTCGACCGGGAAGCCGTAAGTGTCGTACAGACGGAAAGCGTCGGCGCCCGGGATCGTCTTGGCGGCAACGTTGCGCGCGGCGACGTCCTCGAAGATGCGCATGCCCGAATCAAGCGTTTCGGCGAAGCGCTCTTCTTCGGCCTTCAATGCGCGTTCGGCGGTGGCGCGGCCTTCGCGTAGCACCGGATAGGCATCGCCCATCAAATCGTCGAGCGTGCCGACCAGCTTATGGAAGAACGGTTCGCGCACGCCCAGCATCCAACCGTGACGCAGGGCGCGGCGGATGATCCGGCGCAACACGTAGCCGCGGCCTTCATTGGACGGCAGCACGCCGTCCACGATCAGGAACGAGCAGGCGCGGATGTGATCGGCGATCACGCGCAGCGACTTGTTTTCCAGATCGGCGGTGCCGGTGAGTTCGGCCGCCTTCTTGATCAAGGCCTGAAACAGGTCGATTTCGTAATTGCTGTGCACGTGCTGCAGCACCGCAGTCAGGCGTTCCAGGCCCATGCCGGTATCCACGCAGGGCGCGGGCAGCGGTTGCAGCGAGCCGTCGCCTTGGCGGTCGAACTGCATGAAGACCAGGTTCCAGATCTCGATGTAGCGGTCGCCGTCCTCGTCCGGCGAACCCGGCGGGCCGCCAGCGATGTGATCGCCGTGGTCGTAGAAGATTTCCGTGCACGGACCACAGGGGCCGGTGTCGGCCATCTGCCAGAAATTGTCCGACGCGTAGGGCGCGCCCTTGTTGTCGCCGATGCGGACGATGCGATCGGCCGGCAGGCCGATGTCCTTGTTCCAGATGTCGAAGGCTTCGTCGTCGGTGTGGTAGACCGTAACCAGCAAACGCTCCTTCGGCAGCTTCCAGACGTCGGTCAGCAGTTCCCAGGCCCAGGCGATGGCGTCCTTCTTGAAGTAGTCGCCGAACGACCAGTTGCCGAGCATCTCGAAGAAGGTGTGGTGGCGCGCGGTATAACCCACCGAATCCAGATCGTTGTGCTTGCCGCCCGCGCGCAGGCAACGCTGCACGTCGGCCGCGCGCACGTAGCTGCGCTTCTCCGCGCCCAGGAACACGTCCTTGAACTGGACCATGCCGGAGTTGGTGAACAGCAAAGTCGGGTCGTTGCCCGGCACAAGCGGCGCCGAAGGGACGATGGTGTGGCCCTTGTCGCGAAAGAAATCGAGGAAATCGCGGCGGATTTCGGAAGTGGTCTTCATAAGGCTGCGGATGGCGGGCGGGCGCCGTATCGGCCCCGCAAGGCCCTGAAGATGCGGGCGCGGGGTCGAGCAGACAACCCAATTTGGCTAGGTTAACAGGCCGAAGGCCTTCTTTTGGCCCTCAACGCAAAGCTCGGCACGCCCGAAGCCTCCAAAGAGGTCGATCCGATCTTGTAGGAGCGGCTTTAGCCGCGAGCTTTTCTTCAAATCGCGACATCACCAGGGATTTGAGGAAAAACTCGCGGCTAAAGCCGCTCCTACAAAGCCGCTTCTTCCTAGAGGATCGCATGGCAGCTCAAAAGGGATCGTCGGGATCGAACCGGGTCGCGGCCCGAATATGCTCGGCAGCGAAACCGCGGCGGATCAGGAAATCGGCGGCCTTCCGCTGTACGCCTCGATCCTCGACCACCGATGCGCCGAAACGGCGGCGGACCAGGTCGCGAGCGTGTTCGGCCCAATCGCCCTCGAAGGTATCCAGCGCAGCCGCGATGGCTTCCCGGTCCAGACCGTGCGTGCCCAGCTCGGCGCGGATGCGGATCGGCCCGTAGCCGCTGCCGGCGCGGCTGCGCACCAGGCTTTCGGCGAAGCGGGCGTCGTCCTGCCAGCCTTCGGCCGTCAGACGCGAGACGGCGGATTCGGCTTCGGCGCGCTCGACGCCGCGGACGGTGAGCTTGCGGGTCAGTTCTTTGCGCGAATGTTCGCGGCGGGTCAGCAAGCCGAGGGCGCGCTGGGTCGGCGTCGGTTCGGGGCGCGGACGGCGTGGTTTTTTGGGGATGTCGGCGGGCTTGGTCAAACGTCCGTCGCTCCGAAGGATGGCGATGGTGGGCCAAGGCCCACCCTACGAGAAGGACCCGCCTCTCCCGTCCCTGGGGGAGGCAAAGTCCACTGACGCGTTTCAATCTTCGGTTTCTTCTTCGACCTGTTCGCCAGCGCCGGCGGCCACGGCGGGCTTCAACTTTTCGCGCAGCGCGGTTTCCAGCTTGGCGGCGATTTGCGGGTTGTCCTTCAAGAACTGGCGGGCGTTCTCCTTGCCCTGACCGATGCGCTCGTCGTCGTAGCTGAACCACGAGCCCGCCTTGTCGACCAGGCGCGCTTCCACGCCCATCTCGATAAGTTCGCCTTCGCGGCTGATGCCCTCGCCGTACAGGATCTCGGTGACGACCTGCTTAAAGGGAGGCGCCATCTTGTTCTTGACCACCTTGATCTTGGTCTGGTTGCCGATGATCTCCTCGCCCTTCTTGATCGAACCGATGCGGCGGATGTCCAGGCGCACCGAGGCGTAGAACTTCAGTGCGTTGCCGCCGGTGGTGGTTTCCGGGCTTTGGCCCGGCATCATCACGCCGATCTTCATGCGCAGCTGGTTGATGAACACCACCAGGGTGTTGGAGCGCTTGATGTTGCCGGTCAGCTTGCGCAGCGCCTGGCTCATCAAGCGCGCCTGCAGACCGGGCAGCTGGTCGCCCATCTCGCCTTCGATTTCAGCCTTCGGAGTCAACGCCGCGACCGAGTCGATCACCACGATGTCGATCGAGCCGGAGCGGACCAGCATGTCGGCGATTTCCAGCGCCTGCTCACCGGTATCCGGCTGCGACAGCAGCAGCTCGTCGACGTTGACGCCGAGCTTGGCGGCGTAGATCGGATCCAGCGCGTGCTCGGCGTCGATGAAGGCGGCGGTGCCGCCGTTCTTCTGGCACTCGGCGATCGCCTGCAGGGTCAACGTGGTCTTACCGGACGATTCCGGACCGTAGATTTCGACGACGCGGCCCTTGGGCAGACCGCCGATGCCGAGCGCGATGTCGAGCATCAGCGAGCCGGTGCCGATGACCTCGGTGGCTTCGACCACGCGATCGCCCATGCGCATCACCGAGCCTTTGCCGAATTGCTTTTCGATCTGGGTCAAGGCGGCGGAAAGGGCGCGCTTTTTGTTCTCGTCCATCGTGGTGTCCTCGGAGGTGTCGAATCGGGTTGAAGGCAATCTAAGGGGTGCGGGTCGCAGAGGCTGAGACCTCGGCGCCGGCGTTCAAAAAATATTCTTCGGGAGGAATTGCCTGCATCCGTTGCGGCCGCGGTCGCGCGTCGGAAAAAACCTTTTTAGAGAGGTAAGGGAATGGGCGGACGATGGTTTGATGCGATCAGCTAGTCCGTGCGCCCTCACCCAACCCTCTCCCGCAAGCGGGAGAGGGCTTCCCATGGCTGCTTCTCGCTGCATCACCGGTTGGGCCTCACCAGCCCGCAATACAAACCTTCGATAGCGAAGTCCTGATCGGGCGCGACTTCGATCGGGTCGTAATCGGGGTTGCGCGGCAGCAGGCGGATCCGGTCCTTGCCGATCTTCAGCAGCTTGACCGTGATCTCGTCGTCGATGCGAGCGACCACGATCTGGCCGGAACGGGCGTCGCGGGTCCGGTGCACGCCAATCAGATCGCCGTGGAAAATGCCCTCGTCCCGCATCGAATCGCCCTTGACCCGAAGCAGGTAATCCGGAGATGGCGAGAAGAAATTGCGATCCAACAGAGCGAAGTCGTCCGAGCCGATATCGGCGCCGATAGGCAGGCCGGCGGCCACTTGGCCCAGGATGGGCAAACGGACGGCATCGTCGGAGATCGAGTCGTCATTGGCGCCTATTTCAGGCTTAACGAGCCGGATACTGCGCGCCTGGCCCGGGATCCGCTTGATCGCTCCGGCCTGCTCCAAGGCGTCCAAGTGATATTGGGCGGCCCGCACGCCTTTGAAACCGAAGGCTTTGGCGATCTCCGTCTGCGAAGGCGGGCCCTCGCCGGCTTCGATCCGCTCGGCGATCAGGGCCAGGATGGCTTGCTGGGTATCGGTCAGGTCCATGTTAGTAGTAATACTACTAACGTTTCGGCCCGTCAACCGGGCATGGCGACCCTGGGTTTCGCTTCGCCCTACCCGGGCTACAAACCTTGGAGGGCTGCGGCGACGGTTTGACGGCGGACAGCTTCGCGATCGCCGTCGAAATGGAACAACTCTGCCTTGGGATAGCCGCCGCGGCGTTTCCATGCGATCCAGACGGTGCCGACCGGCTTGTCTTCGGTGCCGCCACCCGGACCGGCGATGCCGGTGACCGCGACCGCGACGCTGGCGCCGGAATTCACCAGCGCGCCGGAGACCATTTCGATCACCGTCTCGCGGCTGACCGCGCCATGCGTTTCCAGCGTCTGCGGGCGCACGCCCAGCAGCGCCTGTTTGGCTTCGTAGCTGTAAGCGGCCATGCCGCAGTCGAACCAGTCGGAACTGCCGGCGATGTCGGTGACGGTTTTGGCGATCCAGCCGCCTGTGCAGCTTTCGGCGGTGACCAGGTGGTCGTGGTTCGCGCGCAAGCGCTGGCCCAGCGATTCGGCTAAGGCGCGAAGATCGGCGTCGGCGTAGTTCGTCACGGTCGCGTTCCGGCGGAAGAACGCGGATTTTGCTACGAATCGAGCGGGCGTGGGAGGCGCTTTTTTGTAGGAGCGGCTTTAGCCGCGAGCTTTTTCTTACAAATCGTTGCGATCTCGCGATTTGCGGGAAAGAGCTCGCGGCTAAAGCCGCTCCTACAAAAAGCAAAAACGGCGGCCCGCAGGGGCCGCCGTTCGGCGCAGGGAGCTCAGTAACCGAAGCGGAAAGTGACGCCGTAAGTGCGCGGCGCACCCAGGAACGCATTATAAGAATTGAACGGATTACCCGGCGCCGGCGAGACGTTCTGCAGAGGCGCGTCGAAACCGACCTGGGCGTATTCCGCGTCGGTCGCGTTCAAGGCCCACAATTCCACCATCCAGCGCTTGTCGGCACGACCGAAGCCGACCCGGGCGTTGACCACGGTGTAGTCGCCCTGCCGCTTCTCCGGATCCAGGTCCGAACCGGTGTTGTATTCGGACATGTACTTGGCGCCGATGTTGAAGCGCGCGACCAGGTTGTTGCCGAATGGATATTCGTAAGTGACCGCCGCGGTGCCCGACCAATACGGCGCGAAGCTGACCTGGCCGCCCGGCAGCTTGTACAAGTTACCTGCCGGCGCGACGAAATCGGCCGTCGGCCTCTCGTCGCCGTAACGCGTGTCGGCATACATCAGGCCGCCCTGCAGCAGCAGGCCTTTGGTCGGCTGCCACATGATCTCGGTATCCACGCCCTTGGAGATCACTTCCGGGATCGAACGCACCACGAAGCTGGTGCCGAGGAAGCTGTTGAGCTGGAAATCCTCGTACTTCTGGTAGAACAGCGAGGCGTTCAACAACAGATTGCCACCCAGCCAGGTGGTCTTGGTGCCCAACTCATAGCTGTCGACGAACTCGCCCGGGAACGAGGTGTCGTTGACCGGGATCATGCCGTCGGTGCCGCCGGACAGGCCGGTGTTGGACTGCACGCGGTCCAGGTTGAAACCGCCGGCCTTGTAGCCGCGCGCGACCGAGGCGTAACCCATCACGGTGTCGTTCCAACGATAAGCGGCCTTGATCGTGCCGGACCATTCCTTTTCGTCGCGTTCCTGATGGGTGACGCGGCCGTTGTGCGCGGGATTGGCCCACGGCAGGCAGCTGTAACCGACGATCTGGCGAATAAGCGTCTGCTGCTGCGCCGCCGGCAACGAGGCGAAGGGCACACCGCGCGTGGTCAAGGCGGTGGCGATGCGGCCGATCGCAGCCGGACTCACCTGCCCGTTCGGACCGAAATACGAGCTGCAACCCGGACTGCCGTTCGGATTGCTGTAGCGCGAATCCAATTCCTTGTCTTCGGTGGTGTAGCGCAGGCCGACGGTCAGGTCGAAAGCGTCGGTGGCGTGCCAGGTGTTGTTGGTGAACAGCGCGAAGCTTTTCGAGCTCTGCTTGTAGTGGTCCTTCGCGCCAAGTCCGGCGAACACCGTGCCCTGCGGCCGGCCGGTAACGTCGGCCAGGAACCGCGGCGCGGTCGGCGATCCACCCAGCGCCGGATTGATCAGCGACAGCAGCGCGATCGACAAATAAGGCTCGTAAGCGTTGCCGATGCGGTAGGACTCGTTGCGGTCCAAGTCCTCATCGGAATAGAACGCGCCGAACATCCAGTCCACCTTTTCGGTGGCGCCGGTCAGGCGGAATTCCTGGGTCAGGGTCTCGAAACCGGTGAAGGATTCGTCCTTGCGCGGATCGCGATACAGGATGTCGGCGCTGGTGAAGTCGAAGTCGAGGCCGTTGATCGAACCCCAATCGCGCCAGGCGGTGATCGACGTCAAGGTGGCCCCGCCGAACCAGGGCGTGTTCCAGTTGACTTCGGCCGACAGGCCCTTGTCCTTGATGTCCTGCTCGGTGCTGCGGTTGCTCCAGGCCTCGCGTCGGTAAGGCCGCGCGATGGGCGCGACACCCGCGTCCGGCGACAAGGCATTGACGATGTCGCCGGTGCGGCCGCGCACCGTGGTCACGCCGGCACAGCAATTCTCCTCGCGGCTGGTGAAGTCGGCGATGAAATTGATGTCCAGATCGTCGGTCGGCTCGATCAGCAATTGGCCGCGCAACGAGTGATAGTTCTGGTCGGTGTCGTCGTCCTCCCGGCGCGGGCCGGCGCCGGTGTGCACGTCCAGGAAGCCGTCGCGCTTGCGCTGGGTGCCGTAGACGCGGAAGGCCGCTTTCTCGCCGAGCGGGGAATTGAAGGCGCCGCTGACGCCGATCGCGCCGTAATTGCCGACGGTCACTTCGGCCTCGGCGCTGGTCTCGTGGTTCGGCCGGCGGGTGATGATGTTGATCACGCCGGCCGAGGTGTTCTTGCCGAAGACGGTGCCCTGCGGCCCCTTCAGCACTTCGATCCGCTCGATCTCGCCCAGGTCGCCGAAGCCGACGCCGTTGCGCGGACGGTAAACGCCGTCGATCACCACGCCCACCGACGATTCCAGGCCGGCGTTGTCGCCGACGGTACCGATGCCGCGGATGCGGGCGGTGGTCTGCGCCTCGCTCTGCGTGCTGGTGACGGTCAGGCCGGGCACCAGCACCGACATGTCCTTGACGTCGCGCACGCCGGTGTCCTGCAGCTGTTGCTGCGACAGCGTGGTGATCGCGATCGGCACGTCCTGCAACTGCTCTTCGCGCTTCTGCGCGGTGACCGTGATCGCGCCCAAGGTCTTGGGCTGGTCTTCATCGGCATTGCCGGTCGTCGGACCGGGGGCCGGCTGCGCCTCCTGCGCGAACGCGAACGACGGGAATTGCACCAATGCGGCAACGACCGCAAGCGGCAACAGGCTCCGCTGCATCTTAGACGCTGTCATGGAATCGCCCCCTCGAGGTTAGTTTGGCTCGCACGTAAGACGGCAAAGGCGCCAGCCAATGGCCAGTGCCGAAACGCAGTTCCAAGCCCGCTGGTCGGTGGGGGCGCCCGGCGTGGCTCTTCGCGGATCTGCGGCGAGGCGAACGGTAGCACATCCCGTGCGACCTTGAGGATGCATTCGCGCGCCCGAAATCGAGGCGCGATCTCACCGGCTGACGCGTTCCCGCACGCGCGATCGATCGGCTCGGCCCCAGCCCGTCTCTTCCGAGACGGGCTTGCCCATGGTGGATTGCGCCGCTTAGTTAGCGGCCGGTTGCGTTTGCGGCGGCGTCCGCGGCCGGTGCGGAATCCGCGATCGCGGCGACCGAAGCAGGCGCAGCCGTTTGCGCCCGCGGGGTGAAGGACAGCATCAGTCCGAAGCTCGAAGCGGTCTGCTGATCGGTCGCATGTTCGCGGCGGAACAAGAAAGACAGGTTCCAAGCCGGCGCGAGGCTCCAATCCAGACCGGCGCCGTAGGACAGCATGTTGTCGCCGTAACTGCGCAGGGCGAGCTTGTAATCGGTGGCTACGGGCGAGACAACGTAGTTCAACGCCACGTCGCTGCGGTTTTCGAAGGCTTCGCGGTACTCCAGCATCCAGTACGGTCGCACCCTCGATTGCGCCAGCGAGTAACTGCCTTCCAGGCCGACCGCCAGTCCGCTGCTTTCGACGGTCTGCTTGCCGTAAGCCAGATCGTAGATGCCCAAGCCCTGCTCGCGATAAGCGTCCAAACGAGTGCGGCTGGCATCCAGACGGCCGTAGCCGGTCAGGCTCATGCCGGCGTTAGCGCGCTCGTAGCCGACCGTGAGCGAAGCGAAGTTCTGATCGCCCTCGCGCTTGGCGAGCCCGGTCGCCCCGGCGATGTCGCTCACGCGGCGGATATCGAAATCCAACCGGCCCCAACCGAACGTGCCGTCCACGAACACGTGATCGCCATGGCGCCACAGTCCGTAGACAGACAGCGAGCGCTGCTCGGCGTCCATACGCGAACGCGAGCGGTCGAAGTCGGTGTCGTTCCAGCCCCAACCGCTGGCGATGCCGACCAGCACGCGGCCGCCCAACCACCAGTCGACGCCAGCCGTGATGCCGTCGCTGCGGAAATCGAAGCCTTGGCTGGCGCCGCGGAACGCGCGTTCGCCCGTTGTCACGGTGCCGCCGGTCCACCAGCCCCAGCCTTTCGGCAGTGCCAGCGAATCCTCGGACATCAATTGGTTCGCGGGCAGCGAGAACGCCGCGCCCGAACCGCCGCCGACGCTGAGGCTGAGGCCGTTGCTGGAACGATTGTCGCGTGCATGCCGCTGCTGGCGCAGGCGATCGCGGATGTTCGCCTGTTGCGCGGCGGCGAAACGCACGCTGGCATCGACCTGTGCCTGGATGCCGCCGACCACGCTCGGATCGCGGGTCGGATCCGGACGCGCATCCACGGTCAGCGTCGTACTCACCGTCGCCTGGGTGTAATTGCCGGAAGCCGCCTGGGTGGCGACCAGCGTGGTCACGCCATTGCCGATCAAGGTCACACGCCGGCCGCTCACTGTTGCGACGGCGGTGTTGCTGCTGGTGAAAGTGAAGCTACCGCTGCTGGGGCTGGTCGGATCGGGCAGGTCGAAGCCGCTCTCGCCGATGGTCTTCACCAACGGCGCGATCCAACCCAGCGTCGGCGTTGCCAGACCGATCGCGACATTCAGTTCGACCTCGGCGGCAGGCAAATAACCATTGCCGCCGGCCTGGTTCGCGGTCAACGCGCATGTGCCCGCGGCCTGCATCGTTGCCGTGTTTCCGCTGATCGTGCATATCGCGGGCGTGGTGCTGGCGAACACCACCGGATTGCCGGACGAGCCGCCGCTGGCCGACAAGGCGAACGTACCGTTCGGCGTATAGACCGGTGCCGCCGGATTGGCGGCGAATCCGGTAATGGTCTGCGCCGCGGACTGGATCGTCACGTCGAGCCGGACTTGCGGTGCGGCCTCGTAGTTGATATCGGCCGCTTGATCGGCAGTCAACGAACAGACGCCGGAATTCAGCATCGTCACCGTTCCGCCGCTGACCGTGCACACGGCCGTGGTGAGGCTGCCGAACACCACCGGACTGCTGGACAGCCCGGGCGTCGCCGAAACCGAGAAGGTACCGCCGGGCGAATAGGTCGGAGAAGCCGGATTTGCCGCGAAATTGGTAATAGCTTGGGTCGCGGCGGCGATGGTCACGTTGAGCGACACCTGCGGCGCCGGCTCGTAGTTCGCATCACCGGCCTGATCGGCGGTAAGCGCGCAGTTGCCCGCCGTCTGCATCGTCACCGTGCTGCCGCTGACCGTGCACACGGCCGTGGTGAGGCTGCCGAACACCACCGGACTGGTGGACGGACCGGGCGTCGCCGAAATGGCGAAAGTGCCGCCGAGGGCATAGGTCGGCGAAGCCGGGTTCGCCGCGAAATTGCTGATCGCCTGGGTCGCGGCGGCGATGGTTACGCTGAGCGAGGCCTGCGGCGCGGGATCGTAGTTCGCGTTGCCGGCCTGATCCGCGGTAAGCGCGCAGTTGCCCGCCGATTGCATCGTCACCGTGCTACCGGCCACCGTGCACACCGCGGGCGTGGTGGAAGCGAACACCACGGGATTGCCCGAACCGCCGCCCGTGGCCGAAACCGTAAACGTGCCGCCGGGAGCGAACACCGGCGCAGCCGGGTTGGCGGCGAAAGCGCCGATGCTCTGCGCGAGCTTGGCCACGGTCACCGTATACGAGCGGCTGCCTGAGAACCCGTTGCTGGAAGTGGCTTGGACTTCGAACGTATTGCTGCCGGCGGTGGTCGGCGTGCCCGACAGCGCGCCTGCGGACGACAACGCCAACCCGCTGGGCAAAGCGCCCGATGCGAGCGAGAAAGTGTAAGGCGCGGTGCCGCCGTTAGCGCTGCTGGCGCTAAGGCTCTGGCTGTACGCCGTGTTGTAGACCGGATCCGGCAGCGCGGTCGGCGCGATGGTCACCGCCACCGTTTCGCAATTCAGCGCGATGTTCTGCACGTCCGCGCCGAGGATGGTGCCGGTGGACGGATTGACGGTGCATATCTGGCCCGGAGGCGCGGCCAGGACGCTCGCGGTCCAATTCGCCGCATTGGGCAGGCGCGTGGGAAATACGAAACTCGTCGCGGCTTGGGCCACGACCACCTGTTGCGTGGAAACCGGATTGGTGGCGCTCAACTGCAGCGTGACCGCGCCGGTTTGCCCGGTGGCGGTGCCGCCGACCGAATAAGTGGGCGATGCGAAACAGATCAGCGCCGCGCCGTTGCCGGCCTGCACGCCGTTGTTGAAGACCACCGCCGACATTCCAGTGGCCGCGGACGCACCGCCC
>DATFFH010000003.1:0-20238 GCA_035250245.1 Luteimonas sp.
TCGCGGCAGCGCAGGGAGAGTTCGAGGAAAGGCATGCCACGAGTATCGTCGATTCCCCACCGTCCGCGTAGCCCGGGTGGAGCGAAGCGATACCCGGGGCTTTTTTCGCACGTGCGATATGGCGTTCCCCGGTATCGCTTCGCTCCACCCGGGCTACGCGGACGGTGGGGAATCGACGATACTCGTGGCATGCCTTTCCTCGAACTCTCCCTGCGCTGCCGCGAATCCGAACAGCCGCGCTACGAAAACGCGCTGGAAGACGTCGGCGCGCTGGCGGTGACCATGCTCGATGCGGACGCCGGCACCAGCGACGAACACGCGATCCTGGAACCGGGCGTGGGCGAAACCCCGTTGTGGGATTCGCTGACGCTGACCGCGCTGTTTCCCGACGATGCCGATCCGCTGCTGCTGCTGGCCGCGCTGGAATCCTTCGACCCGGGCCTGGACTGGACGCGCGCCGGCTTCCGCAAAGTCGAGGACCAGGATTGGGAACGCGCCTGGATGGACCAATACGCGCCTCTGCGTTTCGGCGAACACACTTGGATCGTGCCTTGGAACCACGCGCTGCCGGAAGAAGCGCAAGATCCGCGCGCAGCGGTGGTGCGACTGGATCCCGGCCTGGCTTTCGGTTCGGGCACGCATCCCACCACGTCGCTGTGCCTGCAATGGCTGGACGGCTTGTCCGCCGCCGGCGAACTGGACGGCGCGACCGTGCTCGACTTCGGCTGCGGCAGCGGCATCCTGGCCTTGGCCGCGCTGAAGCTGGGCGCGGTGCGCGCGGTCGGCGTGGACAACGATCCGCAGGCCTTGACCGCCACGCTCGACAACGCAGAACGCAACGGCGTCGGCGAACGCATCGGCGCGTTCATGCCCGAACAGGAACCCGTTGCGGCCTACCCCATCGTGGTCGCCAACATCCTCGCCACGGCACTGCACGCCCTGGCCGATACGCTGGCGGCGCGGGTCGCGCCCGGCGGCCGCATCGCCTTGTCTGGAATACTGCAAGGCCAGGAGGCCGAATTGTTGCAACGCTATGGCGAAAACTTCACCAACCTGCGCGTGGCCCAGGAAGGCGACTGGGTGCGCATCGACGGTGTCCGCAAACGCGTTTGAACATGTTTGAATAGGGCGCATGTTCGTCCAATGCCCCCGCTGCCGGTCCCTGGTCGCCGCCGACACGGCCAGCGGCGCCGCGCCCGAGTTCTGCCCGTATTGCGACAGCCCGCTCGCCGATGCGGAAACGGTGCCGGCCGATACGGCGCCGGCGGAAGCTGAAGCGGCGATCCCGGCCGAGACCGAGCCCGCTGAGCAGCCGGCGACCGCAGCGGAAATCGCGGAGGCGGCCGCACCGATCGAAGAATCCGCCGATCCGGCCGCCATCGTTGCGGAAATCGACGACAGCGCGTCAGATGCAAGCGATCGTTCCGAAGATCGCGAAGATGCCGTTGCGCAGACTTCGGCAGAAGTAGCCACGGACGACACCGAAGCGGTGGCGAAGAAATCGCCAGCCGCGTCCAAGCCGCGCAAGAAATCCGCCGCGCCCAGTTTCGCGCGGCGCAAGCTGCGCGCGACAGAGCGCCCTACCCCGCCTTGGTTATGGGCGATCGCCGCCGGCCTGGCTTTGCTCGCCGGACTGCAGATCGTGCTCGCCGATCGCGCAGAGCTGGCCGCGGACGCACGCTGGCGCCCGGCCATCGCTTCGTTGTGCGCGACGCTGAATTGCTCCATTCCGCCGTGGCGCGAACCCGCCGCGTTCGGCATGCTCGGCCGCGAAGTGCGCCAGCATCCTTATATGCCCGGCGCCTTGCGCGTGGATGCCGCATTCCGCAACAACGCCCGCTGGGCGCAGCCATGGCCTGACCTGGTGCTGACGCTTTCGGACATCGACGGCCGCGCGCTGGGTACGCGCACCTTCACGCCGAAGGAATACCTGGGCGACAAAGTTACGCAAAAGGAAATCGGTTCCGGCCAAAGCGCGGCCATCCGTATGGAAATCATGGAGCCGGCGCCGGGCGTGGTCGCATTTTCATTCGACTTTCGGTGAATTCGGGGGCCGATTCATTGGCGGCTGCGACGCGGTCGCGCTAGACTTCCTCCCTCGTCGGCACCCCACGCTCGGCGGATCCGCTTCCCCAGACCCAGCCCAGCGACTCATCCGTGCCAGACCGCAACGACAACATCGCCCGCAACGCGCCGCGCACGCCTTTGCGCGACCACGTCGCCAACTCGGTGCGTCGCTATCTGCGCGATCTCAACGGCAGCGACAACGCAGACCTGTACGTCGTCGCCTTGCGCGAATTCGAAATCCCGTTGTTCGTCGAAGTGCTGAACCACTGCGAAGGCAACCAGAGCCGCGCCGCGACGATGCTCGGCATCCATCGCGCGACTTTGCGCAAGAAGCTCAAAGACTACGGCTTGAGCTGAAGCTCCGCTTCCTGCGATCCGATTTTCTGCTTTGCTTTCGTAGGTGCGAATTCATTCGCACGCTCTTGCCGTTCGCCGAAAAGCGTGCGAATGAATTCGCACCTACGAAAAGCCGAGGCAGCTTTTGTAGGAGCGGCTTAGCCGCGAGCTTTTCGATGATCCGCCGCGACTGATCGCAAAAGCTCGCGGCTAAAGCCGCTCCTACAAAAGCGAAGCGCGGCGGCGCGGTACAATTCGCGTCCCGATCCGCTCCTCTCCCGACGCATGACCTCTGCCGACCGCCTGCCCATCCGCCGGGCCCTGTTGTCCGTGTCCGACAAGACCGGCCTGATCGATCTGGGCCGCGCCCTGGCCGCCCGCGGGGTCGAACTGTTGTCCACCGGCGGTACCGCAAAAGCCTTGCGGGACGCGGGTTTAGCGGTGAAAGACGTGGCCGAGGCGACCGGTTTCCCGGAGATGATGGACGGCCGGGTCAAGACCCTGCACCCGGTGGTCCACGGCGGCCTGTTGGGCCGCGCCGGCACCGACGACGCGGTGATGGCCCAGCACGGCATCGCCCCGATCGACCTGCTGGTCCTGAATCTTTATCCCTTCGAAAAAGTCTCCGCCGATCCGAGTAGTTCGATGGACGACATCGTCGAGAACATCGACATCGGCGGCCCGGCGATGTTGCGGTCCGCGGCGAAGAATTTCGCGCGCGTGGCGGTAGCGACCGATCCGGCGCAATACGCGGGCATCGTCGAAGAATTGAACGCGAACGATGGCGCGCTGTCGGCGAAGACGCGCTTCGCGTTGTCCGTTGCCGCGTTCAATCGCGTCGCGCAGTACGACGCCTGCATCAGCGACTATCTGTCGTCGATCCAGGACGACGGAAACCGTTCCACGTTCCCAGCGCAGCAGAACGGCAACTTCGTCAAAGTGATGGACCTGCGCTACGGCGAAAATCCGCACCAGGCCGGTGCGTTCTACCGCGATCTGTATCCGGTGCCGGGCACGCTGGCCACGTTCGCGCAGCTGCAAGGCAAGGAACTCAGCTACAACAACCTGGCCGACGCCGACGCCGCCTGGGAGTGCGTGCGCCAGTTCCAAACGCCGGCCTGCGTGATCGTCAAGCACGCCAATCCCTGCGGCGTCGCGCAAGGCATCGCATGCGGCGACGCGTACGAGTTGGCCTACGCTACTGATCCAACATCTGCGTTCGGCGGCATCATCGCCTTCAACACCAAGCTGGACGCGGCCACGGCGAAGGTGATTTTGGACCGCCAGTTCGTGGAAGTGCTGATCGCGCCGGATTACGAAGATGGCGCGCTGGATTACGCCAAAAAGAAGGCCAACGTGCGCGTGCTGCGCATCCCGCACGGCGACGGCCGCAACCTGTACGACGTGAAGCGTGTGGGTTCGGGACTGCTGATGCAAAGCGCCGACGACCGCGAAGTCGGCCGCGACGAATTGAAAGTGGTGACGAAGCGCGCGCCCACGCCGGCCGAACTCGACGACCTGCTGTTCGCCTGGCGCGTGGCCAAGTTCGTCAAATCCAACGCGATCGTGTACGCCAAGGACCAGCGCACGATCGGCGTAGGCGCGGGCCAGATGAGCCGCGTGATCAGCGCCAAGATCGCCGGTTTGAAGGCCGAGGAAGCGGGCTTGTCGGTGCCGGGTTCGGTGATGGCGTCCGACGCCTTTTTCCCATTCCGCGACGGCATCGACGCCGCGGCTTCCGTCGGCATCCAGGCCGTGATCCAACCGGGCGGCTCGATGCGCGACAACGAAGTGATCGCCGCGGCCGACGAGCATGGTTTGGCGATGGTGTTCACCGGCGTGCGGCATTTCCGGCATTGATGCATGTGGCGGTTCGTCTGCCTTGCGATCGTTGCGATGAGCGTCGCGGCGTTCATTGCGAGCCTCAACCACCCCGCAGTCTTTTTCTTGCACAAGACGGAACAGGTCTGGAGCGGAAACTACATGTTTTCGTGGGGCTGGGCGGGCCCCATCAGCGGCTTCTTCCACTGGTACGCCAACATCGCCTTGCTGGCGTCCGTGCTGGCGATTACCGGCAGGCACTATCTGTTCGCCTTGGTCGCCGGCATCATCGGCGCATGCGGCGCTTTTCATTTCCACGGCTACACCGTGTTGCCGTGGTGGGAAGGCGGAGGTTCCTCCGAGCTGCCTGTCGCGGGCTTCGGGATGGGTTATTGGCTTTGGCTCGCGAGCTTCGCGTTGTCCGCACTGGCTGGCGCCGTGGGTTGGCTGTGCGACAAATCCCAACGCGTGGTTGAGCCGGCGCGTGCCGCACCCAAACCTGCCGTGGTTCCCGTTTCCCCTACACCGGCGCCGCAAATCCTCGAAGCAACGACGCCAAAAATGGAGCAGCCCCTCATGAAGGTACTGGTGATCGGCTCAGGCGGCCGCGAACACGCGTTGGCCTGGAAGCTCGCGCAATCCCCGCGCGTCAGCCAGGTCCTGGTCGCGCCCGGCAACGCAGGCACGGCGAACGAAACCAAATGCCGCAACGTCGCGATCGACGCCACCGACACCTACGGGTTGATCGAGCTGGTCACGCGCGAAAACGTGGCGGTGACCGTAGTCGGACCCGAGACGCCGCTGGTCAACGGCGTGGTGGATCGTTTTAACGCCGTGGGCCTACGCATCTTCGGCCCCACCGCCGCGGCGGCGCAGTTGGAAGGCAGCAAAGCCTTCGCCAAGGATTTCCTGGCGCGCCACGGCATTCCCACCGCGCATTACGCGGTGCACACGAACGTGGACGAGGCCCTCGCATACGTTCGCGAGAAAGGTGCGCCGATCGTGGTGAAGGCCGACGGCCTGGCCGCGGGCAAGGGTGTGATCGTGGCGATGACGTTGCAGGAAGCCGAAGAAGCGATCCGCGACATGCTGGCCGGCAATGCGTTCGGCGCGGCGGGTTCGCGCGTTGTCATCGAGGAATTCCTGGACGGCGAGGAAGCCAGTTTCATTTCGATGGTGGACGGCAAGACGGCGGTGCCGATGGCCACTTCGCAAGACCACAAACGGGTGGGCGATGGGGACACTGGCCCGAACACGGGCGGCATGGGCGCGTATTCGCCGGCGCCGGTGGTGACGCCGGAAGTGCATGCGCGGGTGTTGAAGGAGATCGTGGAGCCGACGGTGCGCGGCATGGTCAGCGACGGGGTGCCGTTCACCGGTTTCCTGTACGCGGGGCTGATGATCGACAAGACCGGCGCGCCGAAGGTGATCGAGTTCAACGTGCGCTTCGGCGACCCGGAAACGCAGCCGGTGATGATGCGCCTGCAGTCGGACCTGCTGGACCTGGTGGAAGCCGCCATCGACGGCAAGTTGGTGGGCACCGAAGTCCGCTGGGACCCCCGCCCCTGCCTGGGCGTAGTGATGGCCGCCGAAGGCTACCCCGGCACCCCGCGCCTGGGCGACCCCATCAGCAGTTGGGACGTGCCCGACGTGGCCGATACCAAGGTGTTCCATGCCGGGACCAAACTGGTCGATGGCCAAGTGGTCACCGCCGGCGGGCGGGTGTTGTGTGTTTGTGCGTTAGGCGACAGCGTGGCCGACGCGCAGAAGAAAGCGTATGCCGAGGTGGGGGGAATTTCCTGGCATGGGGAGTTTCACCGTCACGACATCGGCTGGCGGGCCGTTCAGCAGAGACGGCGCTAGGCTTCTATGTATTAGGATGCCAGCGTCTGCAGGCGATCGGGGGCTTGACAGTGTTTGAACAGCTACGCTCGAAAGGTTTTGAAATATTCTTCTTGTCCCATGCACAGGCAATACTCGAGGTTGATTTTCCTATAGCCGCAAACGAACTGGAATCTTCGCTACTTGAGTTCCAAATTCCAGTTCAAGAAATTATTGGCTCAGGAGGCGGGGAATCGAAAGGCACCCAGCGCCTTCGCCGTTCGCTTACAGCTAGCGGGTGGAAAAAAACCAATTTTGAGATTAAGAAAACGATCAACGGCACTGATCGTGGCTCTACTTCTCACGAGGTAGACCATGTTCGAACCTTTGAAAATGGCGTTGTCGCCCTTGAACTAGAATGGAACAACAAAGATCCATTCTTCGACCGCGACTTAGAAAACTTTAAACGCCTTCATGCTGAAGGTGCGATCAGTGTCGGCGCAATTGTAACTCGTGGACAGGAGCTACAAGCAAAGCTTCTTGAACTTGTTACTCAATATGGCCGCGAGCAAAAAATATCTTCATTTGAAGATCTTGCTCGCCTAAATATTGAAAGGACTACTCGTCAGCGTCAAGCCATCGAATCGCGCATTAAAAGTAAGCGCAATCCGCTTACTTTTGTGGACGCATGGGCAAGCGCTTTTATTTCAGACAAGTATGGGCAGGCAACAACACATTGGCGAAAACTTGAAGATCGTGTACATCGGGGAGTAGGCCACCCGTGCCCGTTGCTTCTAGTCGGATTACCGCCAAGCATCGTCACCTTTCCTGCCGGGCTTTCTATAGATGACGCAGCAAAGGACACAGCTCAGTCAGAAGAATCACTCGACGCTGGGCTAGCTTAGGTCTATTCGCTTATTATTCTGCTGCCGCGCTAACCGCTTGAGAGTGATTAGCATATGTAGGCCAGGTAGGTGCGTATTCATCGGCCTGGTTACCCCATGTAGCCCAACCTTTACGCGTTCCTCTCGCGAATAGCTCAAGATAGGGACCGGGGCTGCACTCCTCAATCAGATTGTACATTTCATCTGGTTTTCGTGAGTGCTCGCGTTTCTGCGTTTTGATAATGTTGACTGTACTGCGTGCTGGCGGAAGCGTGCGCGCGCTCTTACCGCGAGTACCGAAAAGTACGAGCTCGGTTGTATTTCTGAAATAAAAACCGACGCCACGACCATCAGGCCCGCCATCCTTTCTTATTTTGTGCCAAACAAGATTAGATTTGTACGTAAAACCCCACTCTTGAAGGACGCGAATGCCTTCCGGCAATAATGCATTCGGAACCCAAAGATAAAGATGCGCGGTATCTCGGCAAACCTGCGCAACTGGAAGTTCGCATATCTCCTCAAGAGTCATCGTGCCGTAACGGTTCAGGCGTCGATGCTCCGGCGCAACCTTCCCCGTACGGTTCTGAAAACGCCAAGGCGGATCCGCTAATACAGTCGCAAAACGACGACCACGGACACGGCGAAGAAGGTCATCAGAGGCAGTCATCGGTATATGGTTTCCAGTAGGTCAGCTTGACGTAGCCGTGTTCGGGTCTTTCTTAAAGCCTCTGCCCGGTCAGGGCGAGGAGGCCTCAGTCGTCCAGGCTGATAGTTGCTCATGTCTACCTCAAAACCTGAGATTCCGAGCCGCTGCAAATAAATTCCGAGCGTGGTCAGGTTCGAGAACAGGCGCACTCCGCCACGCGCGCTAGCTAAGCACCGCTCAACCGCACCGCAGCGAAACATGACGGCGAACCCCCCAGATCGACCAACAGCGTGAGCGGTTGTAATTGATCCCGCTTCAATCAGTTCGCGCACCGTTGGCTCTCGGAGAGTGTTTGGCCCTGCTCCCATAACTTCCTCCTGCAAGCCATGGTATGCACAAATAACGTAGTTTGTCGATAGTTTCTACAAAAAAAGTGGCCCACCTGCCATCACCGATTACAGGCGATGGTGCGGATAAGTCTTCTGCGAGGACTTGGGCCAGAAAAGAAGGGGGCCTAACGGCCCCCATCCCCTGGTGTCGCCAGCCGTTAGAACACGCTGATGGCAGTGAACACCGTCAGCAGCAGTCCGACAGGCAGACCGAGCTTCAGAGCAAATTCGCTACTGAACCCTCGGCGGCTTTGCCATCTGGCTGACACGCTCAACAGAACCATATAGGCCTCCTAGATCGTGTTGCCCCGGGCTTCTTTGGACGCGCCATCGGGGCACAGCCAGTTGATGGGATTTTGTCTTTAAACGGAGACAGGGCCCCATCAACCACGCGCCGTTACCCATAGATTCTCACAGCCGAAGCAGCGTGAGAAGAGGTCCGACCTAGACCATGGAGCATGTCAGAAATATCGCCACTTCTTGTCGTTAATAATTGCCACGAAGTTGCGGTTGCCCTCTCCTTAGCATCGCAAATTGCGCTGGGGATAGACCTTGCAATGCAGAATGTGGCCTTCCCAGGTTGTATCGCACCCTCCAGTCGTCCAGCATTCGCTGCAAGCCTTCACGATCGTTAAATCGGAAGTGATTGAATATTTCTCGCCTGAGAGTCCCATTAAATCTTTCGACATAAGCGTTATCTGTCGGAGTCTGCATACGAGTAAACTCGCAAAAAATTTGATGACGCCTCGCCCAAAAACGATAAGTTACCGCTCGAAATTCCTTGCCATTATCAGTTCGAATTATTCTTGGCTTTCTCTTAGAAATAAGCCCATCCAACCCCTCTATTACCGCCTTAACCGTTGGCCTTCGCAACACCTTGACCAAAACAGCCTCGCGGTTGAAGTCATCTAAAACGTTCAATACCCAGTACCTAGCTCCATCCGGAAAGACATCAGTCATCAGATCCATTGACCAAACCACATCCGGGGTGGTCTGAATAGCCATTGGCTTGAAGATGCGTATCGGCACCTTGGGTTTGATTTTTCTAGTACCGATCTCGAACCCAAACTTCTTATAAATCCTCAGCGCTATGCCTTTTCCGCAAGGCTCATCTCTTAATAGAATGGCGAATAGCTTTCTGAACCCATACCCCGGGTTCTCAGCTAGAAAACCCTCCATCATTCCTACCAGCTCTTCCTCTTTCACCATACATTTCTTTGCCCGACCAGCTTTTTTTGATAGTCCGACGATAGAATTTGCGCTCGCGTGCGTAATACGAAACTGAGCGATGAGCAGTGCCGCAAGAACTGATCGTTTTCTAGGGCTCGGCTGAAACCGTATTACGACGCGGCGGGCGATGGCGAGATTTTGTTCAACTTTCTCGCAATAGTTTCTAAGCAGCGCGAGTTCATGCTCCAGCGCCTTGACCCGCGTGATTCCTTCCGCATTCAATCCCAAGTATCGCAACCAGCGATGTAAAGCAGGCGGGGTAATTCCGTACTTCCTGGCCAAGGGGTTGAACGATCCTGTCAAATCGTACTCAAGCAGCATTTGAGCTGCCTGAGCGGCGCTAAGATTGTGAAGCATCGGTTTAACCTGAGCGGGAAGATCGAACCTGCGCCTCCCAGGGTTAAACGAACGTCATCGACGATGCGCTTCGCCCTGTATTGTCCTTTTCTCGGCACTTTCAACAGCCACAGCAATCTCAGAGAGAAGCCATCCGCGGCCATAAAGCATGATCGCCAGTTCTGGCAGCGTGTGTTCTCGCTCTGCTCCCCAGGTAATCAACTCGGTTTCAAATG
Organism: Luteimonas sp.; assembly: GCA_035250245.1. Classification (GTDB taxonomy): domain Bacteria; phylum Pseudomonadota; class Gammaproteobacteria; order Xanthomonadales; family Xanthomonadaceae; genus Luteimonas_C. The sequence goes on from DATFFH010000003.1 coordinate 9,767, forward strand.
CTGGCCGCGGCGCATGCGATTCAAATTCAAATACAGTGAACCGTGTAGGCGTTCCACCTACCTGGAAGATGTGCAGATAACGAGGCATATGAAAATTACTCAACCGGACATGTATAGACGGACTTTGGTGGAGCCCATTCCAGCGAAACGCTTCCCCAGCAAAGATGGTGGCATCCACCGCCAACCGCTTTACCCCTGCCATCGTTCCAGCAGTGAACTAAGCATTCATCAACTGCGTTGCATCTCCTTGCAATCTCATTGAACACACACTTTTGACCTTCAGTGGCCGACCTGAGTGGCTTGATATTGCATGACGTAACCGGAGTTTTCTTGTTCTGCAATGCGCACCCCGTCAGCAACAGAAGCAGCACGACTGATGCAATTTTCACTTGGACTCCCTGCCGAACAGTTCCTCGGCAAACTTTTCCGCATCGTCTTCGGCAGAAGATTCTTTTGCCGCGTACTCCATTCCCGTTAGTTCCTGGTTTGTTTTCATAAGGTGTCTGAACTCATGCGCCATACGATTTGCTTGCCTTAACTCCGAGTATTCGGAATAGATTTCTGGATTGATGTAGATAACACCATCGTGCGCTTTCGCCGAATAGGTCGCATGGTGTGCGTGACCTGGGTTTGTCTCCACGGCAATCGCTTTGATGCCGTGAAAAGTTTTCATTTCCTCAGGATTACCACGCTGCGTCAGCTTCTCGCCGAGCGCATTAGCCGCGTCCACTATCTCGCGTAGGTTGGCCGACCCTAGTCTTACCTTGGCGGCGTCGTACTCAGCTGATCCGGGCTCGAGGAACCGTGGCCGCTCCAGGTAACCTCCTGAAGGCGTCCGCGTTCTTTCCGTTACAACGAACTGGATATCCGAATTCGAATATGTACGGAGGCGATTGCTGTCGCCGAAAGCTGTCCGAATCGTCTCCGAAAGAGGGTCCCCCTGGCCGCCAGACATATCCAATGAAGCCGTTGCATTTGGATAGCGCTCCAAAAACGATCGAGTGTCCGCTGCCGGTTTGATCCGATCCTCATGTGCCGGCTCACGGATGGGCATAGCCACGCGGTGCGCATGCGTCTGTGCAGGCGCCTGCGAGTGATCGCTTGAGCCCGCATACGTATTCGCATGAGCGACATGCGTCGCGCCTCTGCTACCCGAGGCACCGTTTCCGAACACCGAATACGGACTGAAATCCCCCAACAACCCCTTGAAGAACTTCGCCGCAATGGCAGGGGCGCCGAAGATCAATGTGGTCAGCAGCAAACCCAATCCACCCTGCTGTAGCGCCAGGCTGTTGACACCTTCCACGGAGGCGCCCGTCAGCTTTGCCGTCCAGAAGACGGCCGCCACGGTACAGATCATCTTCGTGGCGATTGCGGCCATGACGTGCAGGACCGACAGGGCGAATAAGGTGCCGACTAGGTAGTTCAGCCAGTTCCAGAACAGCGGCTTGGTCTGGGGGAATAGCAGGCACAGCACGAAGAGGGGCGCAAAGCCTAGGCACAGGGCCAGCATGGCCTTGTACATGAGCAGCAAGGCCCCGGCGACGACGGCCGGGCCGCCCATGCCCACCGCAACCAGAGCCAGATTCCGATACTTGGCGTTTTCCAGTGCCTGGTTATCGCCGGTCTGGATCTCATCGATGAACCCGAAGGCCATCTGCATGTAGCCGAGCGTGCGGTCGATGGCTTCGAAGACGTCGCCGTCTTGGCCGGTGAGGACGCGGTGGACCATCTGGCCCAGGTCGTGGCCGACCCAATCGTACAAAGTGGCCCCAGCCAAAGCCGAGCCGGTCGCGACGGTGGTAATCACCACCGCCCGCATCGTCTCGGTTACGAAAGCCGTCATCGAACGCAGCGAACTGCCGATGAGGATGCGATAGCCTTCTATCCAAAACCAAAGCGCGAGCAACAGAGTCGCGGCGGCGCTAACCCAGGTCAGCATTCGGGCGAATAAATCGATGCCTAGATCTTTGAGCCGCCCGTCAAGATGGCTGTAGAGCTCGCGAAAGAAAACGAAGCTGCTGGCATCGTCCAGTGGGCCGCCATGCAAGACCGACCATCCGTCTAGTACAAAAGAAATCGCCGAAGCATCGGCCATCTTTCCGTCTCCCTTCCTTGTGTTGGAAGCTCAAGAGACGGAAGCCGTGCGCAGCAATGGCCATGCGCCGCCAAAGCGAGCGCACATGGCATCTGCAGGTGGCGGTCCGCAAACGGTTGACCAGCAACCCGCGATTTATCCCTATAAATAATAGTGTGCAAAACGATTGACCTGCGGACCGCCAACCGCCTCTGGTAGGCTCGCCCCACCGCAGCCCGGCCCGGACCCATGGCCCACAACCAGTTCGAACTCCTCAAGCAGCGCCGCTTCCTGCCCTTCTTTCTGGTCCAGTCCCTGGGCGCGTTCAACGACAACGTCTACCGGCAGGCGATCATCGGGCTGTTGTTCTGGCTGGGCGTGCCGGCCGATCAGCGGACGCTGTACACCAATCTGGCGCCGGCGCTGTTCATCCTGCCCTACTTCCTGTTCTCGGCCCACGCCGGGCAGATCGCCGAGAAGCTGGAGAAATCCAAGTTGATCCGGATCACCACGACGATGGAGATCGCGATCATGTCGCTGGCCGCGGTGGGCTTCCTGACCCAGAACATGGTGGTGCTGCTGGTGGCGCTGTTCTGCACCGGCGTGCAGTCCACCCTGTTCGGGCCGGTGAAATATTCCATCCTGCCCTCGGTGCTGAAGCCCGAAGAGCTGACCGGCGGCAACGGCCTGGTGGAGATGGGCACCTCCATTTCCATTCTGGTGGGCATGATCTTCGGCGGGCTGATTTTCCAGGTGGCCGGCAGCCAGGGGCCGATCGCCGCGGCCGCCGCGGTAGTGGTGCTGGCGGTGCTGGGCAACCTGATCAGCCGCAAAGTGCCGCCGGCCGAAGCGGGCGCGCCGGACCTGCAGGTGAAGTGGAATCCCCTGCCCGAATCGCTGGCCATCTGGCGGCTCACCCGCAAACAGCTGGCGGTGCGCAACGCGATTTTGGGCGTGTCGTGGTTCTGGTTTGTGGGCACGGTGCTCACCGGCAACATCCCCACCTACGCCGAGGTCAATCTGGGCGTGGGCGGCTGGTACGTGTTTCCGCTGACCTTGTTCACCATCGGCACCGGCGTGGGTTCGATGCTGTGCGAGAAATTGTCCGCGCGTACGGTGGAAATCGGCCTGGTGCCGCTGGGCGCATTCGGCATCAGCGCCTTCATGATCGATCTGTACTTCGCCCGCACCGGCGCCGCGCCGGCCACGGGTTTGGGCGTGGGCGAATTCGTGCGCGGCGACGGCGCGTGGCGGATCATGCTGGACCTGACCGGCATCGGTTTCTTCGCCGGCATGTTCGTGGTGCCGCTGTTCGCGCTGATCCAGAGCCGCACGCCGAAAGGCGAACTGTCGCGCGTGATCGCCGGCATGAACATCCAGAACGCGGCCTTCATCGTGCTGGCGGCGGTGCTGGGGATCGTGGTGCAGCGCTTTCTGGGCTGGAGCATTCCGGAAGTGTTCCTGGCCCTGGCCATCGCCAACGCGCTGGTGGCGATCTACATCTTCAGCATCGTGCCCGAATTCGCCATGCGCTTCCTGAGCTGGGTGATGGTGCGCGCGCTGTACCGGCTGAAGCTGCACGGCATCGAGAAGAACGTGCCCGACGAAGGGCCGGCGCTGATCGTGTGCAACCACGTCAGCTACATGGACGCGCTGATCCTGGCGGCCAGCATTCCGCGGCCCGTGCGCTTCGTCATGTACTACAAGATCTTCAATATCCCGGTGATGCGCTTCATCTTCCGCAATGCGAAGGCGATTCCGATCGCCGGGGCGAAGGAGGATCCGGCGCTGATGGAGAAGGCGTTCGAGGAGATCGACGCGGCGCTGGCGGAAGGCGAGATCGTGGGGATTTTCCCGGAAGGCAAGCTGACCAAGGACGGCGAGATCGCCGAGTTCAAATCCGGCGTGGAGCGGATTCTGGCCAAGCGCCCGGTGCCGGTGGTGCCGATGGCGCTACGCGGCATGTGGGCCAGCATGTGGAGCCATCGCGACGACCGCATGGGCCGCATGCGCGCGCCGCGGCGGTTCCGCGCGCATGTGGATGTGGTCGCCGGGGAGCCGGTGGATGGGCGGGAAGCGACGGCGGAGATGTTGGAGGCGAAGGTGCGCGCGTTGCGCGGCGACGCGGCGTAAACGCTTTTCGTAGGTGCGAATTTATTCGCACGCTTTACTGCCGGAGCTAACGCTGCTGCGCATGGCCGCACAGGCCAGGATGGTGCACGTCGCGACTCAAAACCCATCCCCACCCAACCCTCCCCTTGAAGGGGAGGGCTTAAGGGCGGCGAATCCGCTTTTGTAGGTGCGAATTCATTCGCACGCTCTTACCGTAAAAGCGTGCGAATAAATTCGCACCTACGAAAAGCCGAAGAGCGTGCGAATGAATTCGCACCTACGAAAGCAATTGGCTCAGGCCACCCAGCCGGCGATCACGAACAGGGCGATGATCGCCAGCCATAGCAGCAGGATGCGCCAGATCAGGCTCATCGCGTCGCGCAGTTCGGGCAGTTCGCCCATCTGCGCGATGACGGCCGCGCCGCTGCTCACGCCGGATTCGGCGTAGTCCTGGGCTTCGTCGGCCATTTCGCTGCGCACGCTCGCGCGGGCGACGGCGCCCAGGAAATCGGCGTCCAGGCGCAGCGAAGCGCCGCCGCCGTCTTTCCAGGCGCCGAGCACGGTGTCGAAATTGCCGACCAGGGCCATCGACAGCGTCATCAGCTGCGCCACCGGCCAATCCAGAAACGCCAGGAAAGTGCGCGCGCCGTGCGCGTTCTCGCCGGGCAGCAGTTGCGCTTCGTCGCCTTCGGCGGCCAATGCGGCCAAGCGATACAGCAGCGCGCCGCAGGCGCCGAACAGCAGGAACCAGAACAGCACGCCGAACCAGCGGCGCAGGCCGTTGCGGAACACGGCATCGACCAGGCTCGGGCCGTCCATCGACGGCGATTGGGAATGCGGCCACAGGCGCGCGGCGGCGTCGCGGCGCGCGATGGGATCCTGCGCCTGCGCGATCGCATCCACGTCCAGGTCCAGGTCGCGCGGGCCCCAGGCGTAGAACAGCACCGCGATGTTGAGCAGCAGGCCGGCCAGGCCCAGGATCGGTTCGTCCAAGGCCAGTTGGAACAGGCCCACGGTCAGCACCGGCGGCAACAGCGCCAGGACGATACCGTAACGGCCGTGCCAGAAGCCGCCTTCGCCGAACTGCGCGCCCAGCCAGCGCAGCCAGTTGCCCCACCAGCCGTAATGGCGCACCGAAGCGGCCAGGGATTGGGCCACGTGGCCCAGCAGCAGGGCGACAACGACGGCGATCAGGGTGGTCGACATGGCCGGATTCTAACGCGGGGGCGCGAGGCCGGGGTTGTCGTACCAGGTTTCGATCAGCCAGCGCGAGATGGAGATCGACGGCGACAGCAGCAACCCGCCTTCGCCGGAAGCGCCGCGCATCGCCGCGCCGATCTGGTCGCGGGTGAACCAGCGCGCCTCTTCCAGTTCGTCGCTGGTGCGCGGTTCGTCGGGTTCGGCGCGGGCGATGAAGCCCAGCATCAGCGAACCGGGGAAAGGCCACGGCTGCGAGGCGAGATAACGGCTGCTGCGCACGCGCACGCCGCTTTCCTCGAACACCTCGCGCACCACGGTTTGTTCCAGCGATTCGCCCGGCTCGACGAAGCCCGCCAGGGTGGAATAGCGATGCGGCGGCCATGCGGCCTGGCGGCCGAGCAGCAGGCGTTCGCCGTCGGTGATGGCCACGATCACCGCCGGATCGGTGCGCGGATAGTGTTCGGCGGCGCATGCGGTGCAGCGGCCGAGCCAGCCTCCGCGCAGGAATTCCAGCGCGCCGCCGCAGACGCTGCAGTGGCGATGCCGGCCTTGCCAATGCAGCACCGCGCGCGCCTGCGCGAACACGCTGGCTTCGAAACCGGGCCATAGCGCAGCGGCGTTGCGCAAGTCGATGCGCGGCGCGGCGTCGGTGTCGGCTTCCGTGGTACGCGCGGCGAACCAGGCTTGCTCGCCGCGCAAGCCGAGGAAAACGGGTTGCAGCGTGGCGTGATCGAGTTCGACGCCGTCGGCGGCGAGCAGTTTTTTGTCGGCGTCGACGGTGGTCTGGCCTTCGGCGTCGATCAGCAGGACTTTGCTTTTCTTCCACAACTGCGCGAGTGCGGCCGGATCGTCGCGCAGATGATCCGCGCGGTCCGGACCGGGATCGGAGAAGGCGAAGGTGGGTTGCGGATCGTGGGAGTTTTCCGGGGCCATTGCGGTTCTGGGCGATTGCTTTGCGCGTCGGCAGTGTACTAGGCCGTGCCGAAGAGAAGCGTCATCCCCGACTAGGCCGACGTCGCCGCACGCGCCTACGCAACTTTGTGGCAGATGCAGCGAACCGCCACTTCAGGCCCGCCAGCGACCACGCAACGAAGCGGCGTCGAAACACCTATCCGCCATCGAACTACGGGCCGAGACCGAGAGTCGGCGTGCTGTCCAGCGAAGAGGAGCCGACAGATCAAGAAGGGCGACGTCACGCACCGCCGTTGACGTTGAGGCACTTTCTTTGGTTACTTTCTTTGTGCCAGCAAAGAAAGTGACCCGGGCGATAGCCCGGAAGCGGTTGTCCATGTGACGAGCCGCAATGCACCCAACACGAAAACCGACTGGCCCGGTCCGGCTTTCTTCGCAATGACAAGCCAGAGCCAAGTCACTGGATTACACGTCGCTCCTGCGGCGCGCCCTTCGGGCCATTCGCTACGCGAATGTTCGCTCCGGCATCCTGCCTCCGCAGTCCCGCTTTCGCGGGAATGACGGCTTAAGGGCAAGAGCGAGAGCAACAGCGAAAGCGTCGCAGCTTGGCCGGGATGGAGGCAGAGCAAAAAGCAGTCGAGCAGGCTCGACTCTACGAAAGCGGGCGGATCAGACGGTGAAGCTGCTGCCGCAGCCGCAGGTGGTCTTCGCGTTCGGATTGCGGATCACGAACTGCGCACCGTGCAGGCTCTCGGTGTAATCGACTTCCGCGCCCATCAGGTACTGCAGGCTCAGCGGATCGACCAGCAAAACGACGCCGTCGGTCTGGATCGCCAGATCGTCCTCGGCCTGCGACTCGTCGAATTCGAAGCCGTATTGGAAACCCGAGCAACCGCCGCCCTGGATATAGACGCGCAGTTTGAGCGCCTCGTTGCCCTCCTCCTTCACCAGCTCGCGGACTTTCGCGGCGGCGGCCGAAGAGAACAGCAGTGGCGCGTCGAGCTGCTGGTAATGGGGCGTGGAGCCGGCTGAGACGATATCCATGCCGACAAGATGGGCCGCCGGCGGCGGGTTTTCAATCCCGCGGCCGGCCCGCTGCGTTCTCGCAATGCCGTTTCAGGGGGCTGTAGCCCGGGTAAGCGCAGCGCACCCGGGAATCAGGTCGCGTCGTGGCCCGGGTGCGCTGCGCTTACCCGGGCTACGCCTCTCGCCAGTGCTTTCCGTTCAGGCGGCCGCGGTATTCAGCCGCATCGGACGTTCCGGCGCGTGCTCGGCCTCGGGCACCGAATGCAGCTGCGGCGTCTCGGCATGCAGCAGGCGGCCGCTGATCGCCGCGCCGGCGGCCATTTCCACTACTTTGTAGTGGATGTTGCCCAGCACCCGCGCATTGCTGGCCAGCTCGACCCGCTCGCTGGCGTAGACGTCGCCGCGCAATTCGCCGTTGATCACCACCACCGGCGCGCGCACCTCGCCTTCGACCAGTCCGTTTTCGGCCAAGGTCAGGACGGCGCCCGGATCCTGCGCGCTGATCGAGCCGTGCACCCGCCCGGCCAGATACAGCCCGCCGCTGAAGCTGATGTCGCCGCGGATGACGACCTGCTCGCCGATCAGCGTGTCCACTTGGCCGGCGCGCTGCGCGCGTCGGATGCGTTCTTTGTTTCGATCGAACATGTCGGTGCTCTCCCCATCACTCGGTGGTCGCAATGGCGTCCTGCCAGGAGAACGCCTGCTCCGCGCTGCCGCCCCCGTCGGCGCGCGCCCGGGCGATCACGCGGCCCGGCACGAATCCCTGCGGCAACAACACGCTGCCTTCGAGCCGCTGGAAATAGCGGAACTCGAAACGTTGCGCGGGCGCCTGCGGGTTCTGCAGCAGTTGTCCCCAATCCAGCCGGGTCAGTTTGCCATCGCGGGTGCCTTCCACACTGAGAGTCAGGTCACCTTTAGTGACAGCGCCTCGATTCAAGTTCTGGGTGAGCGTGGCGGTGTAGCGCCAGCTGCCGTCGTTGTCGCGGCGCATCTGGATTTCGTGCACGTTCAAGCCACGGCGCTGGCCGGTGGCGCCGACCAGGCGCTCGTAGAAGGCCACGTCGGCGCGCAGGCCGGCGATTTCCTCTTCGCGCTCGGACAAGGTCTGCTGCAGTTCCCGGTTCGCCTGGCGGCTGATCCTGTCGGACATCTGCAAGGTCGCCACTTGTTGCGACGACTGCGCGGCCTGCTCGGGCGAAGGCCCGGCCGCTGCGGGCGCGGCGGCGCCGCGGCCGAAGAACCACCAGACCGCGGCCAGCGAGGCCAACCACAGCGCGGCGATCAGCAGGCCCCACATCCAGGGATGGCGGCGGGCGGGGACGATCACGAAACGCGGATCGGGCGTTGGAGCGCTCATACGGGGGTTTCGCGATGGGCGGGGGGTGGATTGTACGTTCGGCATTAAGCACGCATGCCTATACTCGCCGCGTGCGGCCCGCGGCGGCCGCGGAACGGGGACATACCGCCATGTCGGAAGCCCATCTGTTCGCGATCGGCGTATTGCTGGCCTGGCTGGCCGGCATCCGCGTCTACCTGACCGTGTTCGGCATCGGCCTGGCCGGCTTTCTCGGTTGGCTGGATCTGCCCGAAGCCTTGCAGGCCACCCAATCGCCGTGGGTGCTGGGCGTGTCGGGCGCGCTGGCGGCGGCGGAGTTCTTCGCCGACAAGATTCCCGGCGTCGATTCGATCTGGGACCTGCTTCACACTTTGCTGCGCGTGCCGGTCGGCGCATTCCTCGCCGCCGCTGCGTTGTCGCCGAACGACGAGTTGAGCGCGGGCATGCTGGCTACCGGCGCGGGCGTGGCTTTGACCAGCCACGTGCTGAAATCGGGCACACGCGCACTGCTGAATACGTCTCCCGAGCCGGTCAGCAATTGGACCGCTTCGGCCACCGAAGACGCGGCCGTGATCGGCGGCCTGGCGCTGGCGTTTTCGCACCCTTGGATCGCATTGGCGATCGTGGTCGGTTTGACCGTACTCTTCGCACTGGCGGTGTGGTGGCTATGGCGTAAGCTGTTCCGCCGCGCGCCGAAAGCGCAGCCGGGATGACCATCGCAGCGGCTTGGCCTCGGCAAGGCCGCCGCTGCGTTTAACGGACATCCGGCGTCGTCGGCGGGGGACCGCGAACGCAAGGATGTCCGCAGGGGAAAACATGTCCGGCGATGGACCCAAAACACGCAAGCGCCCGATGTCGGGGGGAAGCGAAGGCGTCACCGAAAAAAACGCCATGAGCGCAGAACCGATCCGCCATCCGCGCCGCACCGAAACGCCGCCGCCGCAGCATTGGCGGCGCTGGGGCGGCGATGCGCCCATATTCCACGTCCCGGAACCCGAACCGGTCGCCGCGAACGCGGACGTGCAAGTCGCGCCCAAGCGCGAACCGGCTTTGTCGGCTCCGCCGGCGACCTTCGCCATGCCCGCGCTGATGGCCGATCCGGCCGGTCCGTTCCGCGTGCTGATCGCCGAAGACGATCCCAGCCAGGCGAAGTTCGCCGAAGGCGTGCTGGCCGGCACGGGCATGCAGACGGTGATCGTCGACCAGCCCGCGAACGTGCTGGAGGCGATGGAAGCCTTCAAGCCGGATCTGGTGCTGATGGATCTGCACATGCCCGGCCTGGACGGCTTGGCCCTGACCAACCGCATCCGCAGCCGCGAGGCGCTGATGCACACGCCGATCGTGTTCCTGACCGGCGATCCCGATCCCGAACGCCAATACGAAGTGCTGGCCAGCGGCGCCGACGACTTCCTGAGCAAGCCGATCCGGCCGCGCCATCTGGTCGCGGCGGTGCTCAGCCGCGTGCAGCGCGCGCGCCGGCTGGCGCAAAGCCGGATCAAGCCGCCCGCGGCCAATCCGCTGACCGGATTGCTGGAGCGCAACGACCTGATCCATTTGCTCGGCAATGCGCTGGCGCCGGACGCGCGCCGCGGCGCGTTGCTGTTCGTCGAGATCGCCGGCGCCGAACGCCTGCGCGAGCGGCTCGGCTATGCGGCTTACGAAGCGCTGATGATCGATGCCGGCCGCCACCTGCAGACGCTTTCGGACGACGCTTCGGTAGCGCGCCTGAACGATTTCGCTTTCGCGGTGCTGGCGACGAACCTGCAAGGCGCCGACGCCGGCGCCTTCTCGCGCAAGCTGCGCGACGGC
>DATFFH010000004.1:0-43522 GCA_035250245.1 Luteimonas sp.
TCGGCCGGTGCGTTCGTGGCGCCGACGTACACGATCCAGGGCGGCAGCTATCGCAATGTCGGCGCGGCGTTCACCGCGGTGGACAACAAGCTCAGCAGCCTGCAGACGCAGGTCGACAACATCCAGGTCGGCACTTCGCAGAACAGCGCGACGCAGAGCAGCACCGGTCCCGTCGCAATGGCCAGCAACGCCGAACGCGTCGGGACGCAGGGCGTATCAGGTCCGGTGACGGGGCCCGCCCCCGCTCCGTCGGCGAGCAGTGCTCCGGCCACGCCAGTTGCGGCTGCGCCGGCCAGCCCGAACGCCTACGGACAAGGCGCGCAGGTCACCGCCGAAAACGCCGTCGCTCTGGGCAACAACTCGGTGGCCGACCGCGCCAACACCGTCTCGGTGGGTGCGGAAGGCAGCGAGCGCCAGGTGACCAACGTCGCCGCCGGCACGCGCAACACCGATGCCGTCAACGTCAGCCAGATGCAAACCGCCAACACGCAGACGCTGTCGTCTGCGCAGGCCTATACCGACATCCGGTTCAATGCGATCGAGGACGACTTCAACGCGTTCCGCGGACAGGTCGACCGCCAGTTCCAATTGCAGGACGAACGCATGAACCAGATCGGCGCGCTGGGCACGGCGATGACACAGATGACGGCCAACGCGGCAAACGGCAACAGCGCCCGCGGTCGCATCGCAGTCGGCGCCGGCTTCCTGGGCGGCGAGCAGGCGATCTCGATCGGCTACGGCAAGAAGATCGGCGAGCGGGCCTCGTTCACCCTGGGCGGTGCGTTCAGCGGCGACGAGAAGTCGGCGGGCATCGGCTTCGGCGTCGACTTGTAACCGATAGCGTCACGCAACAGCGAAAAGCCCGGCGCAAGCCGGGCTTTTTGTTTGCGTTCCTTTTGTTTTCGTAGGTGCGGATTTATCCGCACGCTCTTGCCGGAAAAGCGTGCGGATGAATCCGCACCTACGAAAGCGGGATCGCTTAGGCGTCCTCGGTGACGCGCAGCACTTCTTCGATGGTGGTCGTGCCGGCCAAAGCTTTGGCGATGCCATCCTCGTACATCGTGCGCATGCCGTTCTGGCGGGCCAATTGCTCGATCTCGCCCATACCGGCGTGGCGCATCACCGCGCGGCGCAGCTCGTCGTTCATCACCAGGAATTCCATGATCGTGGTGCGGCCGAGATAACCGGTCGGCGCGATCGCCGAACCGCGCGGGCGATACAGGTAGATATCGCCTTGCGGCTGGTAGCGGCGCAAACCGAATTTCTCGATTTCCTCCGGCGAAGCGGGATAGCGCTCCGCATGGGTCGGCTCCAGGCGCCGCACCAGGCGTTGCGCGAGGATGCCGTTCACGGTCGACGTCAGCAGATAGTCTTCGACGCCCATGTCGAGCATGCGGGTGATGCCGCCGGCCGCGTTGTTGGTGTGCAGCGTGCTCAGCACCAAGTGGCCGGTGAGCGCGGACTGGATCGCGATGCGCGCGGTTTCCAGGTCGCGCATTTCGCCGATCATGATGATGTCCGGGTCCTGGCGGACGATGCTGCGCAGCGCATTGGCGAAATCCAGACCGATCTGCGGCTTGGCCTGGATCTGGTTGATGCCTTCGATCTGGTATTCGACCGGATCCTCGACGGTGATGATCTTCACGTCAGCCGTATTGAGCTTGGACAGCGCCGTGTACAGCGTGGTGGTCTTGCCCGAACCGGTCGGCCCGGTGACCAGCAGGATGCCGTGCGGCTGGTCCAGCACTTTCTGGAATTGCGGCAGGAACTGGTCGGTGAAGCCCAGTTTGTGGAAATCGAACACGACCGTCTCGCGATCCAGCAGACGCATCACCACGCTTTCGCCATGCGCGGTCGGTACGGTGCTGACGCGCAGGTCCAGCTCCTTGCCCTGCACGCGCAGCATGATCCGGCCGTCCTGCGGCAGGCGCCGTTCGGCGATGTTGAGCTTGGCCATGATCTTGATGCGGCTGATCACCGCGGCGGTGAGGTTGGAAGGCGGGCTCTCGCCCTCCTCCAGCACGCCGTCGATGCGGTAACGCACTTTCAGCCGGTTCTCGAACGGTTCGATATGGATGTCCGAAGCGCGCGTCTCGACCGCCCGCTGGATGATCAGGTTCACCAGCCGGATCACCGGCGCTTCGGACGCCAGGTCGCGCAGATGCTCGACGTCGTCCAGATCGCCGCTCTCGCCTTCCGCGGTCTCGACGATCGCGCCCATCGCGCTGCGGCCCTGGCCGTACCAGCGTTCGATCAGATCGTCGATCTCCGAACGCAGCGCCACCGCGACCTTCACTTCGCGCTGGGTCGCCAGGCGCACCGCATCGAGCGCGTAGGCGTCCTGCGGATCGGCCATCAACAGGCCGACGACGGTGTCGGTCTGGGCGAGCGGGCAGACATGGAATTGCTTCAGGAATTTTGCGGACAGGGCGATGCCTTCCGGCGGCAGCTCCGGCGCGTCCTTGGCGTTGACCAGCGGCAGGTCAAGCACCTCCGCCGCGGTCGCGGCATGGTCGCGCTCGGAAACCAGGCCCAACCGGGCCAACAAGGCCAGCAGGCTGCCGCCCGCTTCTTCCTGCAGACGCCGGGCGCGGGCCAGGTCGGCGTCCTTGAGACGGCCTTTGGCGGTCAGGGCGGCGACGATGCGCTCGTCGGCGTCGGCGGGGGCTTGGGTGGCGGTATCCATGGCCGGCCAACTTTAGCAGCCTTGCCGGACAGGGATAACCGCCCCATTCACAGACCGAAAGGGAGCTTGGCTTGTGTAGAACGGAGCTTGCTCCGCTGCCCTTGCCTTCGCTACGGCTTTTGTAGGAGCGGCTTCAGCCGCGAGCTCTTTCCGTCACACCGCAGTAATTTCGAAAAAGAGAAGAGCTCGCGGCTGAAGCCGCTCCTACAAAAAGCGAAAGTGCGGAGCAAGCTCTACACAAGCGAAAAGCGGTAAGCCGGTCAGCGCAGGCGCGCGGCGATACCTTCGCGCAGCGCGGCCAGATCCTTCGCGAAAATATCGATGCCATCGCGCAGCTTCTCGCTGGCCATGGCGTCTGCGGCCAGATCGCGCCGATAGCGCGCTTCATCGATGGCCGTTTCCGACGTTGGCGAAATTTTGTCCAGAGGCCGCAACTGGCGCACGACCGTGCCGATCTCAGCTTCCAGCTTGTCCAGCAGGTCCGGCGAAATCGTCAAGCGATCGCAACCGGCCAAGGCTTCGATCTGCGCGGTCGAACGGAACGAAGCGCCCATCACCACCGTCGCTACACCGCGCCGCTTGAAGGCTTCGTACACGCCACGGACGAAGACCACGCCCGGGTCGGCATCGATCGAAGCCGGCGCTTGTCCGTTGGCGACGTACCAATCCAGGATGCGGCCCACGAACGGCGACACCAGGAATACGCCGGCTTCGGCGCAGGCCAGCGCCTGGGTCTTGTTGAAGATCAGGGTGAGATTGCAGTCGATGCCTTCGCGCTGCAGCCGCTCGGCGGCGCGGATGCCTTCCCACGTCGCGGCAACTTTGATCAGCACACGCTCGCGGCCGATGCCCACCGCTTCGTACATCGCGATGAATTCGCGCGCCTTGGCCACGCTCGCTTCGGTGTCGTACGACAGGTCCGCGTCGACTTCTGTGGAAACCCGGCCGGGAATCAAACCGAGCAAACGGCGGCCCACGCCCACCGTCAAATGATCGGCTACCGCCGCCGCGATGCGCGCGGGATCGCCCGATTGCGCCTTGCCCCAGCGCAACTGCGCGTCGATCAAGTCCGCGTACACCGGCAGATCCAGCGCCTTGCGCACGATGGTGGGGTTGGTGGTGCAATCGACCGGACGCAGGCGTTCGACCGCGGCGTAGTCGCCTGTATCGGCGACGACCACCGACATTTCGCGCAACTGCGCGAGTTTGGAAGCGGTGACGGGCAGCAGGGGCGAAGCGGAATCCATGCTCATGCGAATCCATCGGGGGAATGCGCGGATTATCGCGCAAGCCGCCGCGCGGCGTGTTCAACCGCCGTTACGGGACTTGCCGACGCCCGTATCGTGCGGCCGCGACAGCGCAACGCCGGCTTCGGCGACCACCGCATCGGTGTGCTCGCCGAGCGATGGCGCCGCGAACGGCTCAGGGCCGGGCGTGCGGCCGAACTTGATCGGATGGATCACGCCGCGGTAGCGGCCGACCAGCGGATGCTCGAGCGTGCCGATCATGCCTTCGGCCTGCACCTGCGGATGGTCGAACATGTCTTCGATCCGCCGTGCCGCGGCGCACGGCACTTCGTCGCCGAACAAGGCTTCCCATTCCATCGCGGTGCGCGTCGCCAACGCCTCGTGCAGTTTCGGCACGATTTCGGCCGCGTGCTCGGCGCGCTTGCGGACCGTGTCGTAACGCGGATCCTGCGCCAGCGCTCCCAGCCCGGTCTTCTCGCACAGCGCCTTCCAGAAATGCGCGGTGTTGGCGGAAATATAGATGTAGCCTTCGCGCGCGGGATGGATGCCGGTGACGCCGCCCGAACGCATGTCGCGGCCGATGTCCAGCGCCTCGCCTTCGGCCCAGATCATCCGCGCCGATTGCATGGCCAGCGCGCTGCGCAGCAAGGATACGCCGACGAACTGGCCCAGCCCGCTGCGTTCGCGCTCGTACAACGCCGACGACACGCCGGCTGCGAGCAATGCTGCGGCGTAGTAATCGACCACCGAGCCGTAGACGATTTCCGGCGCGCCGTCGCGCTTGCCCTGCAGGGTGCACATGCCGGTCATGGTCTGCAGCACTTGGTCGTAACCGGCCTTGTCCTTCATCGGACCTGTTTCGCCGTAGCCGGTCACCGCGCAGTAGATCAGGCGCGGATTGATCAGGCTCAATTGCTCGAAGTCGATGCCCAGCCGCTTGGGCACGCTGGGCCGAAAGTTGTGCACCAGCACGTCGGCCTCGCGCACCAAGCGCAACAGCACCGCATGGTCTTCCGGTTTCTTCAGATCCAGCACCGCACCGCGCTTGCTGCGGTTCACGCCCAGGAACGCGCGGCTTTCGCTGGGCAGCGTGGACGGATATTGGCGCAGGTTGTCGCCGCCGGGCGGTTCGATCTTGATCACTTCCGCGCCTTGGTCGGCGAGCAGCGTGCAGCCGTACGGGCCGGCGATGTACGCGCTCAGATCCAGCACCCGCACGCCGCTGAGCGGACCGGCGACTGAGGGTTTGGTTTCGGCGGCGCCGTTATGGGGCGGGAATGGATCCATGGGCGGCGTTTTCGGCGAATTCCTGTGTACGTATGGCTCGAACTCTGAGCGAAGGCGGCGTAAAGAAACAGGCCGGGTTCATATGTTCTGGCGCCACAAATTATTGCGAGAGCGGCGTTAGCGGCGTCTCATCGGGCGCCAAGGGCATCCAGGTCAGCCGCCAGGCGCCATCGTTGCGTCCGCCCGCGCTGAAATACGGCGTGAAAACGAGCGGCGGCCGGTAGCCTGGACTCAATTCGATCCGCGGCGCGCCTTCCGGCCCGGGTGCCAGCTCCTTTAACCAATCCGATTCTGGTTGCGCCGGCAGCCGCAGCGTTTCCTCGATCTTGAAACCGTCGATCAGGCCGGTGGCGAACACCAGCGGCCCGCGCGTGATCGCCAGATAGTCGAAATGCAGCACTTCCTGGCGCACCGGGCTTCCGTCCGGCGCGCGCGATTCCTGGATGTTGCGATTGACCGCGCGATGCGTGCGCGGGCGCATCGGAAACGTCGCCCGCACTTCGTCGCCGGGACGCCATTCGCGTTCCAGCAGCGCGTATCCGCCCGGTTCAGCCGATACCTCCACCGCTTGCCCGTTGATGCGCAGCGAGGCGCCTTCGGTCCACGAAGGAATGCGCAATTTCAACGCGAATCGCGCCGCCCGCTCCGGGTTCACGCGAATGACGATATCGCCGTCGTAGGGATAAGAAGTCGTTTGCTCGATCGCGACGCGTCCCGCTTTCTGCAACTCCAACGCCGCCGATCCCGGGCCGTAGATATTGATCGCAATCGCATCCGCAGCGGACGTGTAGGCGACCGCCGGCAATTCCTCCAACGCCATCGCGCCGCTGGATTTGCAGCAGCGCCAATACGTGGTGTGCACGCGCTTGCCGTTGGCGAAGGAGTAATAGCACCAATCCTCGCCGTTCGGTGCCTGCGCACCGAGCAGGTCGTTGTAGGCGGAGCGTTCGATCTCTTCGGCGTAACGCGCCTCACCCGTGATGCGCAGCAGCTCGCGGTTCAATTGGATCCAAGCGAGAGTCGAACAGGTTTCGACATAGCCGTAGGGACTGAACACGCCGGCCGGATTGAACACTTCGCGCGAGCGATGCCCCACCCCGCCCCACGGTCCGCCGCCGAGGGTGAGGTGGCGTTCGCGGATGCTGCGCCAGATATTCTCGACGGCCTTGCGGAAATCCGGGTAGCCCGTGGCCCGATGCAGCTTGGCGAGCCCGACCAGGTTCCAGGCGAGCTGATAGGCCTTGCCCGTGGCGATTTCGGAAGCGTCGTCGCCGGCCAGGGCGCGGCTCAACAGCGCCAGATCGGGATTGCGTTCGGCCTGTTCCAATATCAGCAGCGCCAGATCCAGATAGCGCCGATCGCCGGTCACGAAATACAGCTCGGCGGCAGGGTCCATCAGCACGGTCGCCGACATGCCGTGGTGGTTGCCCAGCTCGTTGATGTCGATGCCGCCGTCGGTCAGCGCGCGCCAGCATAGATCGCCGATGTTGCGGGCCGCATCCAGATATTGCGGGGCCGGAAAATGGCGATAGGTTTCCAGCAGGCCCAGGATCAGATAACTGTGGGTCCAGACATCCCAAGTGCGTACGCTCGGCGCGCCGTCCCAAGTGCCGGGCTTGGGCGGCTGTTTGCGCATGAAACGGCGTTCCGGCGCATAGGTGCCCAGATAGCCGTCTTCTTCCTGTATCGAAACCAGATAGTCGGCGACTTCGCGCACCTGCGCCGCGAGCGCGGCGTCGCCGCTGCGCGCGGCGGCCTTGGCCGCGGCGTACAGCCACTTGCCGGCGTGTTCGCCGTACCAGTCGCCTTCGGCATTGGTGCGCCGGTGTTCGGGCGAGAACACCGCGATCGCCGGGCTGCGCTCGTCGACGATGAAATGCGACAGGCGGCCGCGCCGGTTGGCGTCCAAGGCCTCGCCCAGCAACCCGCCCAGTTCGACTTTCGTTTCGTTCATCGCTTCAAATACCGCGCCACGTCTTCGATTTGTTCCGCGCTCAAGCCCTGCGCCTGCGCACGCATGGCGCCCCGGCTCAGCGCCTCGACGATGCGTTCGCGTGAGCGGCTCGCGATCAGGCTGCGCGGCGGGATATTGCCCTGCGGATGATCATGGCAGATCGCGCAGCGCTGCTTGTACACCGCTTCGCCGTCCAACCCGGCGAGCGCGGGATCGGCGCGCACCTGCGGCGCCTGCGCCGTTTCGGCGCGGCCGGCGAACTTGCGTCCGCCGACGCCGAACGCTTGGATGCGGTCGGTGCCGACGAAAACCAAGCCTGCACCGAACGCGGGTTCGTTGTATTTGCCGCTGGTGAACAGTTCGCCGGGCGCGCTGCGCCACAGGATCTCCAGCGTGGCCGCATCCAGCGCGTACAAGACAGGCTTGGGCGCGTCGGCGCCGGTCAGAAGCGCGGAGCGACTGGCGTTCTCGTCCAGGATCCAGACGATGGCATTGCGCGGTCCGTCGCTGGTGACGACCGGCGAGCCCGGATTACCCAGCACCAATGATTTCTGAGCTTGGTCGATGCGCAGATAAGGCGCTTGGCCCGCCGTCCTCTCGACTGCCAAGCGTACGACTGACGGTTGAACGCTGGTCGACGAACCTTCTGCGCGCTTGGTATTGCCGGTGACGAACAGGAAATCGTCGCCACTCGCATCGCGGAACGCCGCCGGCACGGAACGGGCGCGCGCCAAGTCCAAGGCCGCATCCTTATCCGAATAAGGGCCGAATACGTTGAGCGGGCCGCGCATTCCGAATTGCGGCTGCGCTTGCGGCGGCAACAGCGATCCGTCTTGCGAAGCGACGCCATCGCACGGCGGACGGCGATCGAGCCGGCCGGGCAGCTTGTCGCGATCCAGCAGATAGACGTTGCCCTGCTTGCCGCCGACCGCCATCAGCCGCGGTGCGACATCGGCTTTCGACTCCGGCAACAGCAACGCACCGCCTGCGCCCAGGTCGATGTCCATCTTCGCCGTCCGGCAATAATTGAACGGCGTGTAGGTGCCTTGCAGCACGAAGCCTTTGGTTCCCGGCTGGGACAGTTTCAGCACCGATTGCGTCCAATCGTGCAGCGAATCCTGGTAGCCGTCGAAACCGCTGCCGGTGACCACGTACACGCTACCCTGCGCATCCACCGCCGGGCCGCCCGCGCCCCAGATGCCGCCGCTGCCGCGGCGCGGCATCGCCACGGCGGCGAAGGCGCTGCTCACTTTGGCCGCATTCGTGTCCACTGCTGCGATCCACCCGGTTTCGGTTTCGCCGAATACCACGTACAACTGCGATCCGTCGGGGCTGAGGTTGAGCGCGCCGCGCTGGACACGGAAATCGAAGCGGCGCTTCGGCGGCACGCGCTCCGGCCCGGCGTTCGCGTTGAGCCGGTTGAAAGTCTCTTCGTCCAGGCGCACCGGCCATCCGGGCAATATGTCGCCGCTGCCGATGTCCAGGGCATAAGCCTGCCAGCGCTTTTCCGGATCGCAATGCGTCACGTACAGGCGGCCGCGAGCGATGTCGACAATGGGCGTACTCAAAATTCCGGTCGGCACGCCGTCCAGCGGCGCCGGCTGCAGATGACAGGGCGCGGCCAGGCGCGTGCGCCACAGGATGCGGCCGGGCACGACGTCGCCGTTGCGGACGGCGTTGATAGCGTAGACGTAACCGTTGCTGCTGGCCGCGAACACGACCGAGAATTCGGCGCCACGATGCTGGCCTTTCGTCATCGCTATGCGATCGACGTAGAGCGGCGAGGCGTACAGACGCGGTGCCTGTCCGTCGGCGGCATCCAACTGCGGCGATTCCCAGACCTGACCGAAGGTATCGCCCGCCACTTTTGCCGGCGTCAAGACGGTTTCGTTCGAGCGCCAGCCGCTGCGTCCCGCATCGATATGGAACGTTGCGCGCCGGATCCGGCGCTCCGGCGCGACGCTTTGCATTTTGCGTTCGGCGCCCAGCAACGAAGCGGCCGCGTGAGGCGAACCCGAATCCACGCCGTTTTTAGGCACGTCCAGGCCGGCCGTCCAGAAGATTGCGTTCAACAGCAACTTCCTGGTTTCGGGCTGATCCAATGCAGCCAGATAGTGCGCGCCGCTGTAAACGAAGGAGCGTCCGCCGCCCTCCCGATCGAAAGCCCAGGCGACGTTCGCCGCTTCCGCTTTGTCTTCGATCAATGCATGGCCGTCGCGGTATTGCGGATTCAGCACGGTCTTCAGGATCGGAACGACGCGCCCGCCGCTCGTGGCGTATCGGAATGTGGGATAGAACTCGTCGCGATAGCCGAACGCATCGATGCCGTGGACCAGCGGCTGGCTGGCGGTCGCCGGCACCAGTTCGGCCCATTGCGTGGTGCGGTCGAACATGCCGTAGCGCGCCGCGCCGAGCCAGTGCGGCAGTCCCAGATCGTCGTCCGGCGGCACGGTCGACGCCTGATGCAGGGCGACCAATCCGGTGCCGCGGCGCATCGCCGCTTCGAACGCGGCATGGCGTGCAGGATCGCGCAACGGATGCTTGTCGAAGCCGTCGAAATACCAAACGATGGTCGCTGCGCCGTCGAGCGCTTTCGGGTCCGATGGCCAGCCGTCGGGATAGGCGGATACTTCCAATTTGCCGCGCGCGTCGCCGGACGATTCGATGATCGATTTCAGGGCGCGTACGCCGTTCGGATAGTCGTGCAGCCCCGCGCCTTTTTCGCCCTTTGCGCCGCCGATCAGGACGACTTTGCGCGGCGGCTCTTTATTGCAAGCAGTCAGAGCGATGCAGCAGATCGCGACCAAAGCGAGCTGTTTCCCCCTTTGAAAAAGGGGGATAAAGGGGGATTTGCCTTTGCGGTTGCCTTTTTCTCTTGTAGAAGCAACAGCAAATCCCCCCTGCCCCCTTTTTTCAAAGGGGGGAACGGCAAAAGCGGTCGGCGCAAGTACGATCAAACCGCATCCACCACGCAACGGAATCCGACGCAGCCCGAGCGGTCCTTGCACGGCGCCATCAGCAGATACTTGCCGTGCTGGTCCAGCCGGTACGCCTGCGGGAAATACCAATGCGAAGTCTGCGGCTGATAGCTGCTGCCGCCGCGCAGGATCGCGGCGCGGGTGTGCTCGTCGGCGTATTCGTCGGTCCATTGCCAGACGTTGCCGACCAGATCCATCACGCCGAACGGGCTCGCGCCGCCGGGATGCGCATCGACATCGGCAGGCGGAAGCAAAGTGCGACCGCGGTTGACCGCCGGCACCGCATCGGCGCGCCAATCGTCGCCCCAGGGATACAGCCGCCCGTCGCCGCCTTGCGCGGCGTATTGCCATTCCCATTCGTGCGGCAGGCGCTTGCCGGCCCATTGCGCATAAGCGCGCGCGTCTTCGATCGACACCCACGTCACCGGCTTGTTACCCCAGCCGGGCCGCGGCGCGCCGTCGCGCCAGTCGCGCAGGAAATTATGCGGATCGCTCGGCGCATAGCCGGTCGCTTCGAGGAAAACGCGGAACTGCGCGTTGGTCACCGGATAACGGTCGATGTAGTACGGCCGCATCCGCATCCGCCGGCGGTGGCCGCGGCGCGCGCTGTTTTCCCAAGGATATTGCACGTCCACGCCTTCCCAGGTCTGGCCTTCGATCGCCACGCCGCCGACCGCGAAATCGAAATCGCCGGCCGGTATGGCGATCATGCCTTCCGGCGCCGACGCGGCCGGCGAAGTCGGCGCGATTTCGATCTGATGCTGCGGGATCGAACGCCACACGTTGGACAGCGACTGCAGCGGGGTCTTGGCCCTTTCATGCATGACCGCGAGGAATTCGACCAAGCCTTCGATCGCCTTGCCCGGCGCCAGCGCGAGCACCGCGCCGAAGCCGCGCCCCTCGATCGCGAAATCGAAAATCGCCTTCCCGCTTTCCAGCCGCGGCTGCAAGGCGGTGCCATTCCACGCGTCGAAGTAGCGCGCGCCTTCGACGTGCGGCACGGCGAGTTGCTCGCCGGCGACCTCGTATTCGTTGCGGTTGACCAGCGTCCACAGCGTGTAGCCGTCGGCCGGGAAGCGGCTGGCGAACACGTCCTTTTGCAAAGTGGCTGCGTAAGGCCGCCAATCCGGACTGACCACCGCATCGGGGAAGCGGCGCTCGATCGCGGCGATCCGGCGCAAGGCCTCGGCATCGCGCGGGGTCAGCTGGTTCCAGATGCCCCAGATGTTTTCCCAGGCGTTGTAGCCGACGCCGTTGAAGAAGATGTATTGCAGGTCGTTCGTGCGATCGCGGCCCCAGCGGTTCTCGTAGTTGATCATGTGGCGCGGTTCCAGCCACCTGAACTTGGCCACGGACGGGACGACGTCCGGCGGAACCTTCTTGCCCCAGCTCTGCACGTTCCAGATCAGCGCCTCCTCTGCGCTGATGGTGGATTCCGGCTGCAGCACGGCGGGGCGTCCGGCGGCGTCGCAGGCGTCGAAGAACGCACGCGGCACGCCGTTGTAGGTGTCGCCGTTGACGCCGTCGGCCCCGACCGCGGCGACCAGCTCGGCGATCGTCAGCCAGTCGTTCTTCTCCGGCTCGCGAGTGCCGTTGTCCCAAGGCATGGTGGGCAGGAACACTTTCACGCCGCGGCGGTGGAAATCGTCCACTGCGCCGCGCAAGCCGGCGATGCCGCCCGGCAGGTCGCGCGCCAGGTCGGTCTTGTTGCGGTCGTCGATGCCGATGTTCGGATACACGAACCAGATCAGCACGCTGTCGATGCCGCCGAAGCGCGCTTCCAGATCGTCGAGGTAACGATCGACCGTGTACTTGCCCGCGATCGGGTCGTAGAAGTAGCGATCCTCCACCATCATCTGCGCGTGCACGAAATTGCGCTGCGCCCACTGCAGTTCCGGCCTGCGGTAGTTGGCGTCGTCGTAGCCGATGCGGATGAGGTGCTCGCGGCGCCAATCGATCAGTTCGGCAATCCAATCGTCGGCGCTGTTGTTGACGTCGATCTTCCAATGGCCGATTTCGGCGAAAGGCCAGCCCAGCGCCTTGCCCGGCGTGGGCAGATAGCGGCCGGTGGTGACATGCGAGAACTTGAATTCGGTCTTCACCGGCTTGCGCGAAGCACCGTTGTCGTCGTGTTGGGAAGTCATGGGATGGGCATCGTGTTCTGGAAGGATCCGCGCGGCATCCAGCCGCAATGGACGGCCAGTTCGTCGATCGCGCTGCCGCCCCGCTCGCTGTCGCCGGCGAGCAAGGCGCGGACTTCGGCGCGGGTCGGAATGCTCGATTGCGCGCCTAGCCGCGTGCAGGCGAGCGCGGACGCGGCACCGGCCTCGCGCAGGGCTCGGGCCAAGGGATCGCCCCGTCCCAGCGCGGCGACCAGTGTGCCGCAAAACGTGTCGCCCGCGGCGGTGGTATCGACCGCATCGACCGCGAACGCGGATTGCAGCAGTATCCGCCCGTCGGCGCGCGCACAGCAGCCGCGCGCGCCCATCGTGACGACGACGCAAGGCACGTCGATCGCGGCCAGGCACGCGGCGACGCTGCCCCGGCCGCCGGCGAGCAAGGCCAGTTCGCCTTCATTGACGATCAGCACGTCCAACAGTGCCAGCAACGAAGCCGGCAGCGGCCGCGCCGGCGCGGCGTTCAAAGCCACGCGTACGCCGGCCGCGTGCGCGGCGCGCGCGTAGGCTTCGACGGTGTCGAGCGGTGTTTCAAGCTGCAACAACAGGTAGCCGGTGCCGACCAAATCGGGCAGATGCTCGGGCAGCAAAGCGTCGTTCGCGCCCGGCGCGACCGTGATCGCATTCTCCGCGTCATCGGACAGGCAGATGAAAGCGGTGCCGGTGGCGCGATCGCGGCAGCGGACGATATCCAAATGCACGTCCGCCGCGCGCAAGGAATCCTCCAGCACCGCCGCGTACGGATCCTCGCCCAGCGCCAGCAGCATGCGCGTCGGCGCGCCGCCGGCGCGGGCGCACGCCACCGCCTGGTTCGCGCCTTTGCCGCCGGGAAAGGTAGCGAAATCCCTTCCCAGCACGGTTTCTCCCGGCGCAGGCACATGGCTGGCGCGGACCACGAAATCGAGGTTGGCCGAACCGGCCACCAGCACGCCGGAGCGATCGGCGCCGATCATGGCGTCAGCGCCTGATAGACCAAGCCGTAGAAATTGCGCGCGATCCGTGGCAGGTCCTTGCGTCCGTCTTCGCGCGGCAAGTGCTGCAGCATCAGGATCGCGATCATCTTTTCCTTGGGATCGATCGTGTACGAAGTCGATGCCGCGCCCGACCAGCCGAACTGGCCCAGCGAGCCCGGTTGGCCGCGCTTGGCGACGTCGATTACCACGTAACCGCCCAGGCCGAAGCCTTCCGCGTCGCTGAACTGGGTGACCGGCTTGTCGAGCATGGTCAGATGGTTCTGCATCATCAGTTCGACCGTCTTGCGGCCGAGGATCGACGCGCCGTCGAGCTCGCCGCCATCGAGCAGCATCTGGCAGAAGCGCGCGTAGTCGCCGGCGGTGGAATACAAACCGCCGGCGCCGCTGGCGTAGGCGTTCAAGCGCTCGCCGGGGTGCTGTGCGCTGCGGCTGGGATCGATCGCCAGGCGGCCGTCGTCGCCCATCCGGGTCAGATCGACGATGCGTCCGCGCTGCTCCGCCGGAACTTCGAAACCGGTGTCGCGCATCTTCAGCGGGTCGAAGATCCGCCGCTGCAAATAGTCTTCGAAACGCTCGCCGCTGACGACTTCCACCAGGCGGGACAACACTTCGATCGAAGCGCCGTCGTAGCCGAAGCGCTTGCCCGGATCGGCGGCCAACGGCGTACGGCTCAATCTTTCGACGAAACCACGCAAATCGGCGGCGTCATGCGGATCGAGGCGTTCCTGCAGCTTCACCGCTGGCTCGTCGCCTATCAGTCCCGCGGGAAAGCCCGCCGTATGGGTGAACAGTTGCCGGATCGTGATCCCGCTGGCCGCGGCCCGCAGTTTCGGCGCGTCGGCGCTGCCGCCTTCCATTACCTGCATCTCCGACAACTCGGGCAGATAGCGCGATATCGGATCTTCCAGCGCGATCCTGCCCTCTTCGACCAAGGTCAGCACGGCGACCGAGGCGACCGTCTTGGTCATCGAATAGATGCGGAAGATCGCATCGGGCTTCATCGGTTCGCGGCGCGCGAGATCGCGCTGGCCGTAGGCGCGCCAGTCGACGATGCGGCCGTCGCGGACGATCAGGGTCACGCCGCCCAGATAGCCGTCCGATGCGGTGGCCCGGTCCATGAATCGGTGCAGATTTTCGAGCCGTTGCGCGGAGAATCGAGCCGATGCCGGCGCCGCGACCGGCAACGGCGCCGCTCCGTCGGCGCGCGCGCAAACCGGTGCAGCCGCCAACGCGGACACCAGCAGGCAAAGCGCGCGCAACGTCATCGGTTTCCTTTCCACGGACAAAGAATGGAGCGGGGGTCAGCCCGCTCCAAGGGGGAGCCGCGACGGGCTCAGAACTTGATGGTGTAGGTCAGCGAGGTCATCCGGCCGCGGCCCGCCCAGTAGTTCTGGAAACCGGCCAGCTGCGACCAGCTGAGGATGTACTGCTTGTCGAACACGTTCTCGATGCCCAGGGTGAACTTGCCGATCTTGCCGGCGTCGTAATTCACGCTGGCGTCGTAGAGCGTGTAGCCCTCGGTTTTTTCCGTGTAGCTGAATTTCGCGTTGTCGAAAGGACGGACGTCCTTGCCGTACAGGTCGCGATCGGACAAGCGCGTGAACCCGAACGTGGCGTCGGCGTTGGGCAGGAACTTCCAGGTCACCGACATCGCCAGCTTGTCGGGATTGATGTCCAGCACGCCCATCGGCTTGTGCAGCGGACCCGCACCGAAACGGCCGTCGCGATCCGCCGACCAGAACGAGGTCTTGCCGCGGATCTCGGAGTACAGCGCGTTCGCCTTCCAGTTGTCGTTGAAAATGATTTCGCCGCTCAGCTCGAAGCCTTTGATCTCCACCGGCGCGCGGGTCATGATGAAATCGTTGGTGGTCGGGTCTATCTGCAGCGACACGCCCAGTTCGGAATACGAGCGGTAGACCGAACCGGCGAACGAGCCGTGCCTGCCGCGCCAGTTCACGCCGGCCTCATTGTTGGAGACGATGATCGGCTGCAGGTCCAGGATGCCGGCCACGGTCTGGTTCGGAATGCTGATGTTGCGCAGCGGAATGCCCACGTTCGGCAGGGTGAAGCCCTTGCTGTAGGCCGCGAACGCCGACCAGCCGTCGGTGATCCGCCAGACGATGCCGGCGTTGGTCAGATCGGCCTTGTAATCCAGCTTGCCGCCCTTGACGAACACGCTGTTGCGGAACGCGGTGGTGGTGTAGTCGTCGACTTCCAGCTCGCCGTCTTCGCGACGGTAGCCGCCGCTGAGCGTGACCGGGCCGATGTCGTAGGACAGCTGCGCGTACGGCGCGGTGCTGGTGTACTTCATCGGCGGCACCCAGGTGCGGTCGGTCAGCGCCAGGCGCTGTTCGGCTTCGTCTTCCACCAGGTCCACGCCCACGTGCAATTCCAAGCCGTCGACGTTGAACAGCGAAGTGCGGGTCCAGGAAGTGCGCAGGCCCTTCTTGCGCGAATCGATTTCGGACTGGTCGTAGATCGCCACGAAACCCGGCGGCTTAGGCGGCACCTTGATCAGCTGTTTGTCGTCGCTGTTTTCGGGCAGGTAGCGCATCGCCTGGTCGGCCTTGTAGGCGTTCAGGACCAGCGTGCCGCCGAAGAAATCCTGGTGCGAGTATTCGATCTGGTACTGCTCGAAATCGTTGAACGCGTCCTTGGAGCCGAAGATCTGGCCTTTCTCCGACGTGTTGGTGCGCGGCACATCGCAAGGCGGATCGTCGGTCGGTCCGCGGCAGCCGAGCACCTGGATGTATTCGCCCTTGCCCTCGACCTTGAATTTGCTGTAGCTGAGCTGCAGGCGCTGCACGCCGTCTTCGCCGAAGTTGAAACCGCCCTTCAGGAACAGGTTCCTGGCTTCGGAGCTGGCCAGCGAACCGCTGGTGTTCATGCCGATGCGACGGCCGTTGCCGTCGTAGGTGATGCCGCGGTCGATGTACGAAGCGGCGCCGATGAAGTCCCAGTTCTGCTGCTTCGCGGTGAAGACGCCGCCGATCTTCCAGCCTTCGCTGTCCTCGTGGCCTTGCGTGCTGTAGCGCGTGGTCAGCGTGGTTTCGTAGCCTTCCACGTCCGGCGTCTTGGAAATGTAGTTGATCACGCCGCCGGTGGCGCCGATGCCTTCGGAGGCGGACGGGCCGTTGATCACTTCGACCCGGCTGATGATGCCCATGTCGGTGAAGGTGCCGTTGCGGGTACCTTCGCGCAGCGGCGAGCCCTGCGGCACGCCGTCGAACAAGCGCAGCGGCAGGCGGCCGCGCAGGGTTTCGCCGGTGTTGCTCATCGCCTGCGAGGATTCGGCGTAACCGGGCACGGTGCGCGACAGGACCGCGGTCGCATCTTCGGTGACCGCCAGGGTGTGCTGCACTTCCTGCTGCGAAACGACGGTGATCGCGCCGGGAATCTTCTCGATCGCTTTCGGCGCGCGCGTGCCGGTGACGATGACGCTGTCGAGATTGGTCGCCGCCGTGTCTTTCTTGGCGTCGTCCTGCACCGGCGTCTGCGCCGCATCCTGCGCATAGGCGGCCGAAGCGGAGGCCATCAGGATGCAGGCGATCGCTGCGGAAAGTGGCTTGATCATATGGGTCGTGGATTCCTGTGGCTGCGGAGCACGTGTTGCCCGTGCTTCGATTTCTGTGAAGCGCTCATGGCCGCGCGTCGCCGCACGACCGCCTGCACCTCTCCCCCGGCGCTAAAGCAACAGCCTTGTTGCGCCAGAGCCTATGCGCTCCGTTACGCGCGTAGAACCGCCACGGACTATGTTCAGAGACTATTTTTTGTTGCTTACCACGATAGAAAAAGTTTGTCGCAGCGCAACATTCAATGAAATGTAGCCCGGGTGGAGCGAAGCGATACCCGGGGCTTTTCGGCATGTTTAGATGGCATTCCCGGGTATCGCTTCGCTCCACCCGGGCTACAGATCGGCAGCTATCTGCTCTGCGCCTGCATCGCCTTGCGGCTTTCCTGCAGGAATACGGTCACCAGCCGCACGCGCACGCTCGAACGCGACCAGACCACGCCGATCCGCCGCGGCACAGTGGCCTGCGGCAAGGGGATGCGCACCACTTTCAGCCCTTCCGGCCAGGGCCGCGCCCAGTCCGGCACCAGGGACACGCCCAGGCCTCGGTCGACCATCACCGCGATCGCGTTCAGCGCATTCAGCTCGAAGCGCTCGCGCGGCACGATGCCGGCCGCGCGCAGGTATTCATCGGCCTGGCGGCCGCCCCATTGATGACGGTCGTAGCGGATCATCGGCTCGGTCGCCAACAGTTCGTGCGGATCGCGCCCGGCCATGCTTTCCGGGGCGAGCACTACCAGCGGTTCTTCGCGCAGCAGTTGCCATTCGCAGGTCTTGGGCAGCGAATACGGCGCCTGCAGCACCAGCGCGGCGTCCAGATCGCCCTCTTCCACCGCACGGTACAAATCGGCCGAATAGCCGGGCTTGATGAACACGTTGATGAGTGGAAACGCTTCCACCATCCGTGCCAATGCGTCGGGCAGTATTCCGGCCAATGCGGTCGGACAGGCGCCGAGCCGGAGTTCGCCGGAGACGGTGTTGTCGTTGGCCACGCCGCGCAGGTCGGCGACGCTGCGCAGCAGATCGCGCGAACGTTGCAGGATGCGCGAGCCTTCCTCCGTGACGCTGACGGTACGGCCGACGCGGGCGATGAGCGTGGCGCCGATCTCGCGTTCGAGCGTGCGGATCTGCTGCGCCACCGCAGCCGGGGTGATGTTCAGCACGCGCGCGGCGGCGGCCATCGAACCCTGGTCGACGACGGTGACGAAAGTGTTGAGGAACTGGGTTTCCATGGCGGCCGGCTCGGAATCGCAGCAGGCTACACGAGGCCCGCGGTCCTCGCCAATCGGCCGTCGGTCATGGGTCCCGATCCGGTGGTCGCGATGCTGTTATTAGCCCTTGTAGAGCGGAGCTTGCTCCGCTGCTTTTGAAGCATCGTCAGGAAGCAAAAGCAGCGGAGCAAGCTCCGCTCTACAAAACGAAGCGGATCACGACGAACGGGCACCGTCGCGATAAATGGTCAATCCTTCCAGCGACCGTTTCGGCGCCGGGAACAGCAGGCTGGCCGCATAGCCGATCACGATGCACAGCAGGATCGAAATCGCCAGATAGAAATACGGATGCACCAGCTTGAACGACCAGGCCACCAGGGTCAGGACGATGCTCGACGCGATGCCGATGGCCACGCCCGGCGAATTGGCGCGCTTGGTGAACATGCCCAGGGTATAGGCGCCGGCGAAACCGCCGCCGAGCAGGCCGGCCAGTTCGATCGACACGTCGAACAGCGAGTGGATGTCGTAGCGGGACAACAGCAACGCCAACCCGATCCCGCTCAACCCGACCAGCACGCCCGCGATCTCTGCGAATAGCACGCTTTTCTTCGGGGTGGGATTCTTCGCCAATTTTTCGTAGAAATCCACCGACACCAACGTCGACACGCTGTTGATGATGCTGGACAAGGTCGACATCGCCGCAGCGAAGATGCCGGCGATGATCAGCCCCGTCACGCCCATCGGCAGCTCGGCGGCGATGAACAGCGGGAAGGTGGCATCGATCGGCAGCAGTGGGTTCATCCGTTCCGGATGCGATTGGTAGTACACGTACAAGGCGGTGCCTATCATGTAGAAGAAGAACCCGCCCGGGATCATGATCGCCGCAAACGTCCATACCGAGCGTCCGGCTTCCTTGTCCGATTTCGTGGACAGCACGCGCTGCATCAGCACTTGGTCTTTCGGAAAAGTCAGCACCACGTCGAATACGACCAGGAATATGAACCCCCAAACGGTGGCCTTGGTCAGATCGAAGCTGAAATCCAAGAGCTTCATCTTGTTTTCGGCCATGGCGGCGTGCATGAATTCCGGGACGCCCCCGTTGATCTGGTAGACGATGAATCCGATCGCGAATATGGCTCCGCCGAACATCACGAACACCTGCACGAAGTCGGTCCAGATTACCGCCTTCATGCCGCCCAGGGTGGTGTAGACGATGGTGAACCCTCCCATGATCAGGATGCTCCAAACCACGTCGATGCCAGTGATCGTGGCGATCGCCAGGGCCGGTAGGAACAAGATCACGCTCATCCGCGCGCTCATCTGCATCGCGATGCAGAGCGCGCTTGCGAGCATGCGGATCGCCGGGTGGAATCGCGTCTCGAGGTACGAGAACACCGACATCAAATCCAGGCGGCGCAACAACGGTACGATCCACACCGCTACGAACATCAGGCCTAACACTGCGACCAGGTTGTTGGTGAGGTACTGCCAGTTGGTTTCGAACGCTTTGGCCGGAATGGCGATGAAGCTGATCGAGCTCGTGTTGGTCGCGTACAAGCTGACGCCCGCCGCCCAGAACGGGATTGCGCGCCCGCCAACGAAGAAACCGTCGGTGCTATTGCGCTTCTCGCGCAGATAAAAGTACAAGCCGATGCCGATCATCAACGCCAGATAGAAAACGATCACCACCCAGTCGAGCCATTTCAGCAGCAGCTTGCTGGATTGGATCTGCGCATAGCCGAACGCGATTCGGCCCGACGGCGCGGGCTGCGCCCACACCAATCCATCGCGCCAGGGCGCGGTGGCGATCGCACCCGCGACGCTCGTGCCGGGCAGCGTCGCCCAGGCGCCGGTGATGGTCTGATAAGTCGTCGGTTTCGCGGCGGCTCCGGGTTGCGCTCCTTTCTCATTCAACAGATACAGCACATGCGCCTGGCCCACCGCACGACCGGAACCCGGCACCAATCGGCCCGGCACTGCGCCCTTATCGGCCCATCCGCCGTCCGCGCTCCAGCGCCAGATTTTCTGCGCGCCGGCTTCTTCGGTCACGACAAAAACCGCGCTGGTTTGAGTGACCAGGGAAAGCGGAGGATGGCTTCCCGGCCAGGCCGGCAAACTAGTCCATTGCGGACCTTCGGCCGCTAAATCGATCTTCAACAAGCGCGCGCTTTCGCCGTCGAATCCGGCAACGTACAAGGCGTTGTCTTTGACCGTACCGCGCGCATCGCGCAGCGGCGCCGGCAAGGGCGGCAGCGGTTGCAGCGACAGCGCGCCGCCGCTCAGGCCCAACTTGGCCACGCCGTTCGCCGCGGCGGGCGATGCGCCGTTTCCGCCGAGCAGCGCATAGCCGCGGGTTTCATCGCCGAACACCGCCAACACATCGGTACCGTCGCTACCCGCACGCCAGCGCACCGGCGCCCAGGCTTTCGCATCGGCGCCGAGCCGCCAGGCGGCATCGCGCGACAAGGCGACCGTTCCGCCGTCGACGGCGGCGATGCCGGTCAACGGACCGGCGGCTCCTTCGATCGCAGGCAAAATGCCGGCGCGCATCGGCGTCAGGCTGTCCGCGAAAACGGGAGCGGCGAAAGCCATCGCACAGACGAGCGCCAACCCGCGCCATGCGTTGCCGATGCTTTGGGATATCGCGCGCCGGATCACGATTCGCGCTTCCCGGAATATCGCATCGCCATCCCCCTGCCCTCGCATCGCTGTCATGTTCGCACGGACGCCAACAGCGCCAGCGCCTGCTTCAAATAAGGCAGATCGATCATCCTGCCGTCGACCACGCACACGCCGCTGCCTTGCGCCGTCGCCTGCTCGGCGGCGGCGACGATGCGCCGCGCCGCGGCCAATGCTTCTTCGGAAGGCGCAAAAGCCGCATTCGCCCAGGCCACCTGCCGCGGATGGATGCAACTCTTGCCGGCGAAACCCAGACGCCGCGCCATGCCGGCTTCCGCGGAGAAACCCTGCGCGTCTTCCAAATCGGGATAGGCGCCGTCCAAGGCGAAAACGCCTGCCTGCGCCGCCGCCATCTTCACCGCGAACATGGCGGCGTGGACGTTGGCGGAGTCGTTGCGGTCGATCCCGTAAGGTCCGAACAGATCGCCCAGGCCGAGTTGCAAGCCGGCCACGCGCGGATGCGCGGCGGCGATCGACGCGGCGTTGGCCAAGGCTTTCGGTGTTTCGATATTCACCAGCAGGCGGATCGGCCGGCCGACGCCGTTCTTGTTTTCGGCATGCTCGATCAGCACCACCGCCGCCTGCAGCGCATCGGCGGATTCGATCTTGGGCAGATTCAACAAAGCGACGCCTTCGCGCGCGACGGCGGCCAGGTCGTCCTCGAATTCCAGCGTGCCAGGCGCATTGACCCGCACGATGACGGCCTTGGCCGCATTGCGGACCGCGTCCGAGCCGACGAACTCGGCCACCGCCGCCCGCGCCCCGGCTTTGCCCGCCATCGCGACCGCATCCTCCAAATCGAAGGACAACGCATCCGCGTCGCCGGCCAAGGCCTTGGCGAACAGTTCCGGCCGCGAACCGGGCACGAACAACTTGCTACGCATGGGAATCCGCCGTCATGGCGGCAGTGTGCGCCAGGCAAGTCTTTGTTTTGGATAGGGATGCGGGGGTTTCAAAAGATAGAAATTCTTTCGACCCGCGACCTGCGACAGATTGCGCGCCGCAGCAAGCACGCCAGGAACAAACCGGAATCGGACAGACGCTCTTGCCGCCTATGGCGTCGCCGCCAAGGGCGGCGGCCTAGTCGGCTATGACGTTAATAAACAGTTTTTAAAAACCTCCCGATAGCTTCGGCGCGCCGCTTTGCCCCTCAAGGACTGTGCTCTATGAAGATTAGCCTGATCTTGCCTTGCCTACTGCTGATGTCTTGGGGCGCGAATGCGCAGGTCGTCGGGCAAGGAGAGGAACGCGCCGATGTGGCGCCATCGCGTTGGAGCATCGGCGTGGCGGCGGGTGCGCGCACCGAGCTTTATGCGGGCGAAGGCGCCCACACGCGAGTCGTGCCGTTCTTCGGTTATGAGGGCGAACGGTTCTACTGGCGAGGCATCACGGCGGGCTATCACCTGGTGAAGGGCGAGAGCTTCGTCCTGGACGGATTCCTGGCCGGACGTTTGGACGCCATGGACGCCGATGATTTCGGCAGGGAAGAACTGGCGCGGCGCGGCATCGACCGCGATCTGCTGGAAGACCGCGACGACAGCGTCGATGCCGGACTGGCGGCGAGCTGGCGCGGGAACGCCGGCGAGATCAAACTCGAGCTCAAGGCGGACATACTTGACACCAGCGGCGGCTACGAGGCCGACCTCGGTTACCGCTATCCGATGCGGCTCGGCCGATTCCTGCTGACACCCGGCGTGGGCGTGAAATACCTGTCCAAGGACACGGCCAACTACTACTACGGCACCTTGGATAAGGAGGTCGCTCGCGGCGTGGTGCGCTACGAACCCGGCAGCGCCACGGTTCCCTATGTAGGCATCACCATCGCGCGTCCGTTCGCGGAGAAGTGGCGCGGCATCGCCAATCTGGGCTATGAATTCCTGCCGAGCGAAATTACGGACAGCCCGCTGCTGGAAGAAGACATCGACGGCTCGGCCGGCTTGTTCATCGGCGTGGCCCGACAGTTCTGATCGGCTGAATCAGTCCAATTAAAAACGGCTCAAGCCGTTGATTTAATTGGTGGGCGGTACAGGGTTCGAACCTGTGACCCCTACCATGTCAAGGTAGTGCTCTACCGCTGAGCTAACCGCCCGGTGCCTGCCGTAAACCCCGGCAGGGCCGCGAAGTTTAGCCGACTGAGCCTCGCCGGGACAACCGAAAAACGCTCAGCCAGGCAGGTCAGCCAGCCAGGCTGGCCTCTTTCAGCCGCCGGATCTGGTCCCGCACCTGTGCCGCCGCCTCGAATTCCAGGTCGCGGGCGTGCTGGTACATCTGCTGCTCCAGCGCTTTGAGCCGTTGGGCGAACTTGGCCGGATCCAATGCCAGGTATTCCTCGGTCTCCTCGGCCACCCGCCGAGCGGCCTTGCGCTCGGCACTCCGGCCGCGGCCGCGCACGGCTTCGGGCTCGTCGCGGGCGCCTTCCATCGTGTCCATTATCGCCCGCACCACGCTCTGCGGGGTGATGCCGTGCTCGGTGTTGTAGGCCACCTGGCGCTCGCGTCGCCGGTCTGTTTCGTCCAGCGCGCGCTTCATCGAATCGGTGATCCGGTCGGCGTACAGGATTGCCTTGCCGCGCAGGTTGCGCGCGGCGCGGCCGATGGTCTGGATCAAAGAGCCGGTCGAACGCAGGAAACCTTCCTTGTCCGCGTCCAGGATCGCCACCAGCGACACTTCCGGCATGTCCAGGCCTTCGCGCAGCAGGTTGATGCCGA
Organism: Luteimonas sp.; assembly: GCA_035250245.1. Classification (GTDB taxonomy): domain Bacteria; phylum Pseudomonadota; class Gammaproteobacteria; order Xanthomonadales; family Xanthomonadaceae; genus Luteimonas_C. The sequence goes on from DATFFH010000004.1 coordinate 23,473, forward strand.
CCAGCACGTCGAACTTGCCCAGGCGCAGGTCGCGGATGATCTCCACGCGCTCGACAGTGTCCACGTCCGAGTGCAGATAGCGCACCTTGACGTTGTGTTCGGATAGGTATTCGGTGAGGTTCTCAGCCATACGCTTGGTGAGCGTGGTCACCAGCACGCGATCGCCCATCGCCACGCGCTCGTGGATTTCCGACAACAGATCGTCGACCTGGGTCGCGACCGGGCGGATCTCCACCTGCGGATCGACCAAACCGGTCGGCCGCACCACCAGTTCGATCACCTGCCCTTCCGACTTGCGCAATTCGTACGGCCCCGGCGTCGCCGAAACGAATACGCTGCGCGGCGCCCGCGCTTCCCATTCCTCGAAACGCAGCGGCCGGTTGTCCAGCGCCGACGGCAGCCGGAAACCGAACTCCACCAGCGTCTCCTTGCGCGAGCGGTCGCCCTTGTACATCGCGCCGAGCTGGGGAATGGTGACGTGCGATTCGTCGACCACCAGCAGCGCATCGGGCGGCAGATAGTCGAACAGGCACGGCGGCGGTTCCCCCGGCGCTTTGCCGGTGAGGTGCCGCGAGTAGTTCTCGATGCCCGAGCAATAGCCGACCTCGTTCATCATCTCCAGATCGAACTGGGTGCGTTGCGCCAGGCGCTGCGCTTCGACCAGCTTGTTCTGCGCGTACAACTGCTCCAGCCGTTCCTTGAGTTCGATCTTGATCGTGTCGATCGCCGACAGCGTTCGTTCGCGGGTGGTGGCGTAATGCGTCTTCGGGTAGACGGTGAAACGCGGGATCACGCGCAGCGTTTCGCCGGTGAGCGGATCGAACATCGACAGCTTTTCGATTTCGCCGTCGAACAGCTCGATGCGCAGGGCTTCGGCGTCGTTCTCGGCCGGGTGCACGTCGATGGTCTCGCCGCGCACGCGGAAAGCGCCGCGCTGCAATTCGTATTCGTTGCGCGTGTACTGCAAATAGATCAGATGGCGGATCAGGTCCTGCTGGGAGATGCGTTCGCCGCGGGACAGGATCAGGCGCAACGACAGATAGTCTTCCGGCGAACCCAGGCCGTAGATGGCCGACACCGTGGCCACCACGATCGCGTCGCGCCGCGACAGCAGGCTCTTGGTGGCAGCCAACCGCATCTGCTCGATGTGCTCGTTCATCGAACTGTCCTTCTCGATGAAGGTGTCCGACGAAGGCACGTAGGCTTCGGGTTGGTAGTAGTCGTAATAACTGACGAAATACTCCACCGCGTTGTGCGGAAAGAAAGCTTTGAACTCGCCATATAGCTGCGCGGCCAGAGTCTTGTTCGGCGCCATGACGATGGTCGGCTTCTGCACCGCCTGGATCAGATTGGCGACGGTGTAGGTCTTGCCCGAGCCGGTGACGCCGAGCAGGGTCTGGCTGGCCAATCCGGCTTCGAAACCGTCGATCAGCTTGGCGATCGCCTGCGGTTGATCGCCGGCGGGCGAATACGGCGCCACCAGTCGGAAACCGGCGGACTGCGAGGGGTCGGTGCGGGCGTCGAGTTCGAGCATCGGTCGAGTTTAGCCGGGTAGACCGATATGGGGATGCGAACGGCGTTTCCCAGTCCGAGCCGCTCATGCGCTGAGAAGGCGCGCTGTCGGCGCTTGCGCTTCGGGGTTGTCCTTTATCGGCCGATTCCCGCAAAAGGGAATGCAATGCAGAGATCGCTACCGTGTGACCGAGGCGGGTCTAAGACGCGGCATGGCCTGGACGCTGTATGGCTGGGCTAGGTGAGGGTGCCCACCCTACGCGCTAATCCCGGTCTCGCGCACCCGAAGAGCGGATCCGTTCGCCCGAAGTGGATAGCGCAGCCTCGCCAGCCCGCAAGCTATCGCCGGTGCAGGATTGCGGCTATCGCCCCTCCCTGGAGCCGCCCCCTCCCTGGCCAGGCTTGCGGAGCGCCGCTGAGAGGAGATATCGCCCACACGGCGTCCCGCACTCGCACTTGAAACTTGACCCGGGCCGGCGACACCTTAAAATAGCCATCCCCGCCCGAATAGCTCAGCCGGTTAGAGCACTTGACTGTTAATCAGGGGGTCGTTGGTTCGAGTCCAACTTCGGGCGCCAGACTTTGTAAGATATTGAACATAAAAGGCTTCCTGACACATGTCGGAAGCCTTTTTTGTTAGAAATCGAAAAACTCTAGAAACATCATTGAGTTATTGGTTCGAGTCACACTTGGTACCCAATAACATCAATCTATGAACACATACGCCAAAGCACGCAATCGTAGGGACCTTTCCTACATGCGCGTACGCATTTTGATTGGTGATAGAGAAGTTGGGCCGGAAGAAGATTTCCGCATCAAGAACGCAGGAAAAGTTCTCGCACATCTATTCGGCGAGGAACTCCTACGGCGCTTAGCTCGCAGGCAAGAGAGGCTCGCAACTGCGACAGAAACCTGCGGAACATTCGCGAGCCACGACGAAGTGGTGTACGTTGCTTCGATTTATGGCTTCGCTTGTCGTAATGCTGTTTTTTCCGAAGTCTTCGCGAAGACGGGCCACCGTGCTGGTTCCGGTATAGGCATCGGCCATAACCAGATAAGGCACTTTTTCCTTAAGTGGCAGAAAATAGAAATATCCCGCCGCCAGGATCAGCGACATGACGGTAGCCGCGGCCGCCACCCGCCAGGCGCGGCGCTCGCTGCGTCGCGCCATGTCGGCGAGGGTGACTTCGAAGTCGATGGATTTTTTTAGCGAGTCTTGCAACATGGGCTGCTATCGGAATTCCTTATCCAACTAACGACGAACACCTTCAGACTGGCGCGGCGTATTGCACGCGCTTTTTGCAAGCTGCTGGGCTTGTGCTATGACGGATCACGCGCGCCGAAGCGGCCGCTTTCCGCTCACTACTTTCAGATATATGACTTGCGTCACACTCATGGGCCATGATTGCTATGGCCGTGCGACTGCTGCCTGACCACGATCGCCTGCCCTTCCAGCGCTATCGACACTTCATAGTCGGCATAGGCTGCGCTCAGCTCGGACAGCGCTTCGTTCAAATTGCTGGCTCTGATGCCAGCCACCTGGGCATGCAGGGTGAAATCGTTCGGATGCTGGTACGTGAGCGTCTTTTTCGATCCTTTGGCCCAGCGCTCAAGCAGGGCTTTCAGGGTCGCGTCTGCGGACGTGGCATAAAAGCGGGCGGGGTCAGCAATCGGGATCGCTTCCGCAGTCTCCGCAAAACGATTGACTGGCTGCCAGCGTCCTTTCAAACCGGGAGCCGCGGTCGTTGAACACCCTGCGGTGGCCGTGGCTAGAAATGCTAATGAGCACGCAAAAATCCATTTTTTGTTGTTCATGCGATCCGAATGTCAGATGAGGTTTTCCCGCCTGGTGCGACTCGCCGTTAATCGGTCGTCGCACAGTGAACCCTCTAGACGAAATATTTCGAATCGAACGGCCACAAATCGCGTTCAATGCTGATGCGGCAAGCCGAATGAACCCGAATTTCGATACCTAGACGTTGATCGCTGGAATTACCTTACCTCGCACTCGGAAGCCCACTGATATTCTCCGGGCCACGGTTGGGGGATGCTGGCTCTGGAAGGAGCCTCTTATGCACCCTAACGGTCGTTTCAACGAAATAACACAGTGCGTTCTTCTAACCCGTCTCGGAAGACGTTCCGAGAAACCCCCTGGCTTCACCCTGTTGCAGGCGCTGATTGCGTTAGCAATCGTCGGCGTGTTGGTCGCGATTGCGCAGCCAATCTATGCCCATGCGGACGCTAACGTGCGCATCGGCGAAGCCAAGGTGGAAATCTATCATTCGCTGCTGGCCGCCATGAATCAGGCGATGGTCGCCAGCACGCCGGTCGTCATGTGTTCGAGCTCGGATTCGCAGCGTTGCGGCAAGGACGTCGATTGGACGCAAGGATGGATTGTCTTCGCGGACAAAGATATGAACCGCGATCGCGGGCCGGAGGAGGCGCTTATTAGGCGCCAGCCACGCTTGAACGAACAGATGCGGGTGCTGAGCACCCTAGGCAGGACGCGTTTGGTATTCCAGCCTAACGGTGGGAACGCGGGTTCTAACGTCACGTTTACGATATGCCATGCTCGCGGGCGTGGCAGGGCGGCCAGCATCTTGCTGGCCAATAATGGACGGATCAGGCAGGCGCCAGCGACGCCGGAAGCGAAGGCCATCTGCGAAGGCGACTACTAGCCGCAAACGCGTTTCCATCTGATATCCGAGAAAGGTCTCCGCCGCGGGAGACCCTTCTCCTGAGACTACCAGCAATATCCAACGTCGCCAGCAGCGCCTTTTACCCCTTGATGATTCAAAGTGAGGGTGCCGCATTTGGTGTCTTTGGCGGCTTGCCGCCCCTTAGGCACCGCACTTAGCGTGAAGCTCTTGCCGTCCGCTGGAATGGTTGGCGCGGCAACGGTGTAATGCGGAGTCACATCAGCAGAGCACGCCGGCGGGACGGCCCCGGTATAGGTGAACAACGTTGAGCCCGTGCCTACGGTGTAATAGCGCTCCATGAACTGCGCTTGTTCCATTAGGCAGCCCTCCGCCGCACCGCGCCGCGTTTTGACCATCGCGAAATCGTAGCTGGTGAAGGCGATACCCGCCAGGATGGCGACGACGAGCACCACGACCATCAACTCGATCAGGGTGAAACCCTGCATGCCCTTCGCCCGCGCGCGCTTGGAATATTGCGTCATCGATCAATCTCCGAATAGTTCGCGCCAGGAAATACGCCCGGGAGCCACCGGATTCTGCACCGGCACGCTGCCCGTGCTACCCGATGAGCCGCCGGCCGTCAGCAATTTCTGGATGATCGACGGATCCGTGACCATGCCGACATTCAAGTCGATGGAACCGATCGGGGTCTGGCCGCCGCCGTTGGGGATATCGAGCTTGTCGTCGTCGAAGCCGCCGCTGTTGTTCGCATCGAAGAAGCTGCTGGACAGGCTGGCTCCGGTGAAGGCATTCAGCGCATTGATATAGCCCCTGCCCGGCAAGCAAGGATTCTTGCTGTTCGGGATGACGCTGGCCGCCAACAGCACGTTCGCGATCAGCTGTGGATCGCCGATCATACGTTCGCCTTCTTTGGTGTTGTCGGGCGGGGTATCGAGATCGATGTACCAGCCTTTCTTGGTGTTGGCCAAGGCGGACGGCTTCTCGAAGCCTCTGACCGGCGAACCGTTCACGGTGCCTGCTACGACGATTTCCCTCGCAGCCAGGTTGGAGCGGACGACGGAATCCGTGCCGCCGTCGTCTCGAACGCCGTACCAGCTCTGCACATTCGTGCTGGCCAGATCGTCCTTGGTGAGCATGCGGCCGGTGCCGAAGAACACCCACAGCTTATAGGTGGCGGGATCGATGCCAAGCGAGATGCCGCCGGTAATCGGCTGCGAAAGTCCCGTCGTGGGCGCATAGAACGGTTTACTGTTCACGCTCCACGACTTTTCGTTCGTAGCGGAAAGATCGAACTTCCAGACGTTACCCAGCAAATCGCCTGCGTAGACGGTATCTACCGTCCCGTTGCCGTCCGCGTCCCAGCCGCGAGGCGAGGACAGCCCATTGGAGGCGGCGGCCGAACCGGCGCCGGTGTCGATCTCGGCGATTTTTTCGCCGGTCGTCAGGTCGAAGACAAAGAGCACCGCTTTCTCGCTGGTGCTGTTGATCCCATTGGGAACGATCAAGCCGGTCTTGCCGTTGTTGAGTTGGGCGATGAAGGGCTTGCCCAGCACATAGCCCATATTGGCCAGGCTTGCGCCGTTGTTGTCCCAGAGCACCTTCGTCGCGGAGAAAGTCGTCGGGACAGTGACGTCCAACGCGTACAGGCCTTTTCCGCCGCGGCCCAGGGTGCCTACCAATATGTTCTTGTCGGGGGTCTGCGCCTTGGTGGAAACGACGATCGGGCCGTCGACGAAGAAGTGATGCGGATAGCCAGGAGCGCTGAACTCCTTTAGCTTGGTCAGGTTAACGCCGCTGGGAACGTAGGCGAAGCGCTCTTCGCCGGTGGCGGCGTTGAAGGCGTGCAGCATGCCGTCGTTCGCGCCGACGTAGACCGTCTCGATGGCAGCGGAATCGCCCTTCACGTAGATCGGCGAGCTGTTGATGATATCGCCCAGCAGGCTCACGCGGTTGCGCAGGGTTCCCCCGTTCGATGACTCTTTGCTGCGATCGCCCTTGAGGTAATCGACGACATCGGCGGTCAAGGCCGTCGTCTGCGCAGTGGTCGGGAACGTGGCGCCAGGAGTTCCGGCGTTGCCGCTGTAGGTGAATATCTTGCGCGAAGCCGGCACCGGAATGCTGGCGCTCCAGGAAGGCGTAGTGCCGATGCCGGTTGCGGTGACGGGATATGCGAGCAGTTCGCCGGTCCACTGCGCGCCAGTGTACCTGGCCTGGAACAGACGCGTGTCGCTGCTAATCGAGGTGCTGGTGACCGAGACGTTCGATCCCGAGCCCAACCGGCCGGCGATCGCCTGCAGCGCATTCCTCAGACCGGTCGCGAATTCGGACGGGTTACCCGCGGATACGAATTCGCCGTGACCGTTGATGGTGGCGTGCCAAAGATCGTCGATGCGCTCTTCATCTTCGGTATCCATGGGGTTCGGCCAACTCTTGGTACCGGCTTTCATCGCGGCCAGGTCGGTCTTCGGATCGAGCGTGCCGCGCAGGCCGATCGAAATGCCGAAGGTGACCATATGTTGCCAGAACGCCGGATTCGGCGCCGACACGGGCACGATGTTCAGCAAGTCGTCGCGTAGATCGTTGCTCCAGTAGTACATCGCAACGTCGGCCAGCGTGTTGTCCGTTCCATCCTTATACGGAGCTGCGGCTTTATAAGTGTAAGAGGCGCCGTTGGGCCCCTTGATCTCGGCGCCGTCGTTTCCGTCGACATTGCCGACCGTGGTGCTGCCGTTGTTCCAATAACCGTCCGTAGTCAGGATGGTGAAGTTCTGCCGGCACTGATACTGCGAAGCCTTCTCTTGGGGTCCGTACGGACCGTCGATACCGGTTTCTTTGAAATAGTCGCCCGCGCGGGTCAATGCCGGAATCAACGGCGTGCGGCCCGAACCTTCGGCGCCGAACAACCGCGAGAACCAAGTAGTACGGTTCGCACCGGTAAACAAACCGTTATTGCTATCCACCGGAATACGGTAAGTATTGTTGTTCCAAATCGTGGTAAATCCGACGCGGTAGCTGTTGTCCTTGTTGAAGATCGTTTCGTCGTTGAAAGCGTAGCTGGCGCCGGCCTTGGCCACCTTCATGCGGGTGCGATGATAGGAGTACCAGTTGGCGAAATTCTTCCACTCGGCAGCGATATCGCGACCCCAAGGGAAGCTGGCAATCGAGGTGCAGTTCCAGAAGAACGAGTAGGTGCATTGCTGCGCCGTCGCACCTCCCCACTTCAGCACGTACTTGGTGTAGCTGGAATTGGAGTAGATGTCGGTCGCGCCGGCGTTCAGAACATAGAACGTCTGGTCGTTGTTGGTCAGGTTGGTCGAGCCGCTTGCCAAGCTCTGGTCGGAATAGGCGGCATTCGCGGGCGTATCGGCCATGTAACTGCCATCGGCATTGCGCCAGCCACGATAAACAGAGCTTGGATTGTAATAAATGGTGTTTCTCGCCGAACCACGATAGCGAGGGCTATCGCTCAAGCTGCTGTCGACGTCCTCCGGCATCGCCAAATATTCCATCGACCCAGAATCGTCGAGGATGAACCAGATGTTCGGCGGCACGCCATTGCTGGTTTGCAGCGGCACCTGCGGGATCTCGACCGCCGCATGCACCGGCAAGCCGAGCAAGGTCGCAGCGCACGCCAGGAACATGGGCGCGAACGAAAACGCGCGTTTGGGTTCGGCCGAGCGGGGCTTCGTGTTCATGGGGATATCCTGCTCAGGGGCCTGCGTAAGTGGATTGGAGAAGCACCGAAGCGCGTTCGGCCTGCGGCGTCGTGCGCGCCGTGACGCGGAAGCGCGGCTTCATGCAATTGGGGTTCTGCGGCATCTCGGAGTCGCAGCGCGGCCAGCTGGGCGCCATGCCCATCGTTTCTATGAAGAACTCGGGCGCGCTTGTGTCGACATTGGTCGCCGTAGCTTTCTTCCAGCCCGTGAAGCTGGAGTCCAACCAGCGCTCTTTTGCTGCCGGATCGGGCTGCGAGCACAAACCTTTGCTGTTGCAACCTGAGGACGGGTAATTGGATAGCGGTTCGTTCTGCGCCAAAGCTTCGCCTTCGCGTAACGCCGCCTCCGCGGTCTGGAATCCGATGCTGCGGTCGAACAAGTTGGCGCTCATGCGCTCTTCCATCAAAGTGCCTCGCAGGCTTGCCAGCCCCAGCAGGGTCACGATGAGCAGCAGGACCAAGACAACGATCAGCGATACGCCACGCTGGGCGCGTACGGGTACCAACGAAGATGAATTTTTCATAGCACGCGATTCCGTAACGTGGCCACATGCGCCAGCTTGCGCTTCAGCACTGATCTATCCGTGCCCACTTTTTCCTGCCCGGCCATGTCGACTTCGATGCGGACCGCTCGAACATCCTTCCATTGGCTGTTGGCGGTCACCACACTGGCATCGACATAATTGGCTTGATTGGGCACCAGGTACGTCAACGTCATGTTCGTGACGCCTTCGGCGATTTCCTGGTTGATTGGCTTTACGTCCCCGGCGTTGTTCTGCAGGACGCTTTGAAAGAGCGACATGCCGCCGCGGTCGTTGTAACCGATGTACCAGCGCGTTGCGCTCAACTTCACGATGACCGAGTTCGGACCGTATTGGTATGGAGTGCCATTGGGTCCGACGCAGTCGGTAGGGATTCCCAGACCTTTACTGCAATTGCCGGGAACAGCGGTCTTGCTATCGTTATGAACGACCGTGGTGTTCGTGCCGGGCTGGGCATTGGTGACCTGGAAGATGGCTGCCTGCCTGAAATCGCAAATTAGCGCGATATCCGAGTCGTTCAGGCCGTGGTTGACAGTATTGACCTCGAATTGCGCCGAAGTCGGGACGTGTTTGACGACAGTCGTTCCCCCTGTACCGCCCGACTTGAGTTCGATCGCGTCAGTGCCTGCAACCCGCTCTTCCTTGCCGGTGCCGAACGCATTGCCAGACATGGCAACGTTGCCGTCGTAGCCGACGACCCCATCGGACCAGTTGGCCCACCAGGTCGTACCGGAATTGTTGAGCACATCGGCCACAGGCAGATTCTTGGCGCAAGGGTTGCCCGCGGCCTCGCGCACGTCGCGCGCCATCAGCTCGAACGCCACGCGTGCGTTTTCCTGCACACGCCCCAGGCTGTCGGTGGCGGTATAGGTCTGGCGATTGGAAATGAAGATAGCCCCGGCTCCCGCCACGACGATGAGTCCAAGTACCAGCGAGATCATCAGTTCGATCAGACTCAAGCCGCGAACACGGCTTAGACTCGGGTAGGACGTCCTGCGATACGAAGGTTTCATATGCGCGTCGTCGTAATGAATTGTTGATTGGGTACGCCGCCGGTGCGGGTTTCGTCCCATTGCACGGTAACCGTGCAGATGCTGGTGTTCTTGTCGCATGCGATTTGTCCGCAAGCGGCCGACCCCAGATTGGCTTGCAACGTTTGCAACCAGAAACGCCGGTCGTTCGCTGCCAGGTCTCCCGCTGCGGGCGCCGTACACGTCATGGGCATGTCATAACCCTTGTTTCTGGCCACGTCGACATTGGCCCGCATCGCATCGAGGATGGTGTATGTATTGACTACGCCTTGGCTGCGCTCCAGCGCACTCTGGCTGTTGCGCAAGGCGGCCGCCTGCATGGCCGCCACGCCCAGCAGGCCGATGGCGAGGACCAGCACTGCGATCAGGACTTCGATCAGGCCGACGCCGCGCATGGCGCGAGGCGATCGGATGGGCTTGGGGGTAAGCATCCGTGGACTCCGTGACTCGAACATGATCAGGGCGCCGGGCAGGCGCCGCTGAGCGCCTTACTTGTAGTCGAGATCCGGCTGCCCGAGCCGATGGCGATCTCGCGCGCGTTTTCAGCCGGCAACTTGACCGGCATGCAGATGCGGAATGTCCCGCTTAGCAAAACACCGCCCTCGCGCGCCAAACCATCAGGGCGAAACGCTACGCGGTTGTTCTTGATGGCGCTGCTGGTCACCACGCTGACGGTGCCTCTTACCGTGCCTGTACGCAGCAATTCGCCGGCGTCGACCGTATTGTCCCGATCGATGTCGGTATAGACGATCCACCCTGTCCAAGGAGAAGTGTTGGTGCAGGTGGCGTTGTTGTTGCTGGAGCAAAAATAAGCGGGCGCGTTGCGGCGGATGGCGTCCATCCGTGCGGATTGCAAAGCCGCGATGATCTCGTTGGACTGGCTGGTCAGGCGGTTCGAATTCATCAACCCGGTAAAGCTGGGCACGGCCATGGAAACGATGATCGCCACCACCGCCAGCGTCACCACCAGTTCGACCAGGGTGAAGCCTGCATGGCTGGCGCGCTCAAGCAATAAGGCACCCCGCCCTCGTATGGCCCGTGTCCGCTGCATCTTGGTCCGACCCCGATATTCCCCTGTTGCAGCCTAGGCGGCTCGGCTCCGGTTTGCCAGGCTTCCCCGACGGGCGAGCCCCGACGGGGGCTGAACGGCGCCCGCCCCTCCACAGGCCCGATCCCTGCAGGCATCATGCGCCTAGGGGCCTTTCCGTGTTCGAGAATATCCGTGCCTAAATCCGTCGCGAGCAGCCCGCTGGAAGCGCTTTGGCAGACCCCTGCCGTCGTCTCCGTGCTGCTCGCGGGCGAAGGACTGGCGCTGATACTCGCTTTGGCGCCCGGCGGCGTCGGCGATCGCTGGGTCTATTTCGGGCTCGCCTCGCTGATCGTGCAATGGATCACACTTCTGGCTTTGGGCGCGCTTTTCGTGCTGCGCCGGCACCTGGCACGGCTGCAGGTACAGCAGTTGGTATGGATCGTCATCGCCATCTTGTTAGCTAGCACCTGGATAGTCGGCGGACTTTCGTGGTTCGCGCTGGGCGAAGTGCTGTCGACGACACAGGGTGCTTGGCTGGGCTTTTTCCTGCGGTTGACCGCCATAGCCACCATCGTGGGGCTGTTGGGTTTGGCCGCTTTCCAGAACTATTGGCGCGCGCGGCATTTGGCCGTCCGCGCGAAGCAATCGGAACTCGAAGCGTTGCAAGCGCGGATCCGCCCGCATTTCTTGTTCAATACGCTGAATACCGGCGTCGCATTGGTGCATCAGCAACCGGATAAGGCCGAGCGGCTGTTGCTGGATTTGGCCGACATCTTCCGCGCCGCGCTCGCCAGTCCGCGCGAAGTCGATCTGCAGGAAGAGCTCGCCTTGGCCCGCCGATACCTGGAAATCGAAACCATGCGCTTCGGCGAACGCCTGCAAGTGGATTGGAGGCAACCGGAGAATCTGCCGAAGGCCAGGGTACCAGCGCTGTCCATCCAGCCGTTGATCGAAAACGCCGTCCGCCACGGCATAGAGCGGTTGCCGGACGGCGGCGATATCCGGGTCGAAGTCGCCACCGAAGCGGGAAAGATCGTCGTGACCGTCAGCAATCCGCTGCCGTCTACCGCGAGCGTCGGCAACGGCTACAGGATCGGATTGAAAGCTACGCAGGCAAGGATCGAAGCGATGACCGACGGCCGCGGCACTTTGCGAGTCGATTCCAAGGATGGGCGCTATCTGGCGACGATCGTTCTGCCCTGGGCCCCGGAGAAACCGTCCGCCTAATCGAGCCCGCTCAGGCCAGGACGCGGTAACAAGGCTTGTATTCCCCGGCGATCTTCATCCGCCGCTGCTCGACGAAAGCGCGCAGCAATCCGTCCAGCGCCCGCATCATGTCGGGATCGCCATGGATGTCGAACGGGCCGTGCGCTTCGATCCGGCGCATGCCGTCCTCCTTGACGTTGCCGGCAACGATGCCGGAGAACGCGCGGCGCAGGTCCGCGGCGAGCTCGTGCGGCTTGCGGCCGTGGTGCAGGTCCAGCGCTGCCATCGCCTCGTGCGTGGGCACAAAGGGCTGCTGGAATTCCAGCGGCACGTCCAAGGCCCAGTTGAAGAAGAACGAATCCTTCTGCGCGATGCGGTACTCGCGAACTTTCTTGATGCCGTGCGCCATCTTCCTGGCCACGCTGGCGCCGTCGCCAATCACGATCTCGTAGCGCGAAGCCGCATCGTCGCCCAGGGTCAGGCGGATGAACTGGTCGATCTGCTCGAAGTACGGCGCGGCGATCGCAGGACCGGTCAGGATCAGCGGGAACGGCAGATCGCGGTTCTCTTCGCGCAGCAGGATGCCGAGCAAGTAGAGGATTTCCTCCGCGGTCCCCACTCCGCCCGGAAACACGATGATGCCGTGGCCGATGCGGACGAAGGCTTCCAGCCGCTTTTCGATGTCCGGCATGATCACCAAGTGATTCACGATCGGATTCGGCGATTCGGCCGCGATGATCCCCGGCTCGGTGATGCCGATGTAGCGCGTGACGCGCTTGCGCTGCTTGGCGTGAGCGATGGTGGCGCCCTTCATCGGCCCTTTCATCGCGCCCGGGCCGCAACCGGTGCAGATGTCCAACCCGCGCAGGCCCAGCTCGTAACCGGTCTGCTTGGTGTAGACGTATTCGTCGCGGCCGATCGAATGACCGCCCCAGCACACCACCAGATTCGGTTCGGCCGGATGCAGGATGCGCGCATTGCGCAGCAGGCCGAACACGGCGCTGGTGATGCCGTCCGAAGTATCGAGATCGTAATTCGTGCGCTCGCCCAGTTCGATCGCCGTGTAGGCCAGGTCGCGCACCACCGCGAACAGCAGCTCGGCCACGCCGCGGATGATTTCGCCGTCCACAAAGGCCATCGCCGGTGCGTTGAGCAGGTCGATGCGCACGCCGCGGTCCTGCTGCAGGACCTGGATGTCGAAATCCGGATACAGCTCGCGCGCCGCGCGAGGATCGTCGGAGGAGCTGCCGCTGGTCAGCACCGCCAGCGCGCAGCGCCGCAGCAGATCGTGCATGCCGCCGCTGGAGGCGTCGCGCAGGCGCGCGACCTCGTCGCGGGAAAGGACGTCCAAGCCGCCGCGCGGGTAAATGCGGGCGTCGACCGTAGGCAATGGGGAAAGAGGCTCTTTCGCTAGGCTGGTTTCCATGGCGATGACTGTAACGCAGAGGGCCCCGTAAAAGAAAACGGCCGGGTTTCCCCGGCCGTTTTTTGGCTTCGTACCGACCGCTATCAGAACGTGTAGCGAGCGGTGACCAGGATCGACCAGCGCTGCGAAGGCACGAAAGATTCGTTGACCGGCATCGCGTTGGGCTGGTACACGCCGCCCTTGTTGTAGTTCGGGCTGGAGATGTCGTAGATGTACTTGCCTTCCGCGTTGACGCCCGCGAAGTCGGCCAAGCGCCGTTCCAGCGGGAAGTCGGCGCGCCTCTCGACGCCCCAGCTCTTGTCGATCATGTTGAGCACGTTGAAGATATCGAAGCGCAATTCGCCCTTGTGGCCCTTCATGAAGCCCGGGATCTCCTGGCTGATCGACAAGTCCAACTGGTTGACCCATGCGGCGCGGCCGTCGTTGCGCTTGAAGATGCGGCCGGCGTTGCGCATGAGCTCCGGATCGTTGCCGATGTACTGGAAGAACGAATCGATCAGCGCCTGCGAGGTGCCGGGCGTGAACGCTACGTCGGTGCGGTTGATCGGTATGAAAGCCAGGTCGCGGACGTAGGAATCGCCGTTGACGTCGTTGCCGAAGATCCAGCTGTACGGCGCACCCGAATGGCCGTCGTAGAACGCCGAAACGCGGGTGGCGTAATCGCCGAAGAAGTTATGTTCCCAGACCAGCGACGCGATGATGCGGTGCGGGATCGAGTAGTTCGACGTCGCCTCGTAATCGTCGTTGGCGTTGACCCACGAACGATTCTGGAAGCTGCTGTTGGCGACGCTCGAGGTGCCCGGGTTGACGTCGGTCGCGCGGCTGAACGTGTAACCGATGCTGCCGCTCCAGCTGTCGGCGAACGGCTTCTTGAACTGCACCGTGAACGTGTCGGCCTTGCCTTTCTCGGTGTTGGTCAGATAGATCATCTGCTGACCGAAGGAAGGATTGGCGTTCCAGCGCGTGGTGTTGGAGCTCGCCGGCAACTGGTTCGGGAAGCGCGCGTACGAAGGACGGCCGTCCGGCAGCACGCCGGTCGGCGCGCCGAAGTTGAGGTTCTCGTAGCGGATGCCCTTGATCACGTCCAGGTGCTGATACTCGGCCGTGAACACGGTGCCCCACCAGGGCAGCTCGTGGTCGATGCCGAGGGTGAACTTGGCGACGGTCGGGATTTCGAAATCCGGATCGACCACGCTCAGGTTCATCTGCGAGCTGCCCAGGCCCGGCGGAGTGACGGCGCCGCCCGGGATGTTTTGGTTGTACGGATCCGAGCTGAACGCCGGATCGGTCGGCAGACGGAAGCGGTTGATGTCGTAGCCGGTGACCGCCACGCCATTGTTGGAGTACGGATTGGCGACCCACACCGCCGGGGTGTTGGACACGAACAGGCCGGCGCCGCCGCGCAGTTGGGTGGGACGGTCGCTGTCGAAGTTGTAGTTGAACGAAACGCGCGGCTGGAACACGCCGTTGCCGTCGATGGTGCCGGCGTTGCTGAAGCCGTAGCCGCCGACCGCCGCACTGGCGTTGGCCGGGTTGTTGCGCAAGCCGCACGGGCCCAGATTGCCGAGCGTGCCCGGCGCCGCGGCGAAGCAGGGATTGAAGGTCGGATCCGGATCCACCTTCGGCAAGTCGTAGCGGAAGCCGAACTGCAACGACAATTGGTCTGTGGCCTGCCAAGTATCCTGCACGAAGAAGCCGTATTGCTTCTGCTTGAACACCGCGGCCACATTGTCGAGCGTGTAACCTGCGGCCGGCACGTTCAGACGATAGCGGCGGTAACGGCCGGCTTCGAAGTCGGCGATGGAGTCGAACTCGTAGCTGCCGTTGTAGTTCTGCAGGAACAGGTTGTAGAAATCGTCGCTCTGGTAGTCGATGCCGGCCTTGATGACGTGGTCGCCCAGGAACCAGTTGCCGGCGAAATAGCCGTTCCAGGTGTCCACGCCCAGCACGTTGGCCTGGCTGGAGAACTCGGTGCCCATCACCACGCCCGGGCTGGTCGAGCCGGAAGTGCGGACGGTGACTTCGGGCTGGTACTTGCCGTTGAGCGGACCGCGGGTCTGTTCGAATTTGTTGAAGCCGACCGAGAATTCTGTGCTGAAGTTATCGGACCAGTCGTCGTACAGGCTCAACGCATAAGCGGTGTTGGTCTTGTCGAAGACGTACCAGTTGCTCGACAGATTGAGTCGCGAACTGGTGCCCTGCACGATGATCGGCTCGATTTCCTCGGTGCGGCGCAGCGTCAGGCTGGCGCGATGCGCGTCGTTGATGTTCCAGTCGAACTTGACCAGGCCGCGCTTGCTTTCCAGGTCCAAGCCAGAACCCTGGCTGTCGCCCGGTTCCAAGCCTTTGGAACGCGCGATGGCGCTGATCTGGTTGACCTGATCCTGGCTCAGATTGTTGACCGTATTGGTCGCGCCGGAGCCGGCCGGGCCCCAGATCGAACCCGGGCTCGTCTTGACGCCTTCTTCGTACGAAGCGAAGAAGAACAGCTTGTCCTTGAGGATCGGGCCGCCGAAGCTGGCGCCTTTGGTGGTGTCCTTGGTGAAGCCGGTCCACTTGCGGCCCGCGGCGTTCTCGCCGATCAAGTCGTCGGCGTTCTGGAACACGTAGTACAGCGAACCATGGAAATCGTTGGTGCCGCTCTTGGTGATCGCGTTGACCACTGCGCCTACGCCGCGACGCGTGCCGACATCGTAGTTGGCGGTGGAGATGTTGTAGCTCTCGATCGCTTCGGGCGAGATCGGCGAGCCCTTGGTCGGCAAGCCGTTGTCGTTCAGGCCGAAGGGGTCGCCGACATTGATGTTGTCGACGGTGATGCTGTTGTAGCGGAAGTTCTGGCCCACCGCCGAGAACGCTCCGCGGTCGCGGTCGGTGACGACCACTCGCGGATCGGCGCGGACGATGCTCTGGATCGAACGATCAGGGGACGGCATGCGGTCGATCTCGACGCGCGACAGGTTGGTGCTGAGGCCCTTGTTGTCCGACTGGAACACTTCCACACCGCTCGAGGCGACTACGGTCACTGCGCCCAACGTCGCGACATCGTTCTGCAGTTGCGCGTCGACTTGGGCGACCTGGTCCAGGCCCAGATACACGTCGTTCTTGGAAGTGGTGCCCGCGCCGGCTTTGTTGATGGTGATCGTATACGGGCCGCCCACGCGCAGACCGCGCGCCGCGTAACGGCCGTTGGCGTCCGTCACCGCACGGCTGACCGTGCCCGATTCGGTGTGGGTGATCGTGACATCGGCGCCGGCAACCGGCTGGCCGTCTGCCCCGAGGATGCGGCCGCCGACGCCGGAAGACGTGCTCTGCGCGAACACGGGAGCCGCGGCGAGCGCGACGATCAAACCTAGCGACAGCTTGGACAGCCGGACACGGTTGTGGTGAGTCATTTTCCTGTTGACCTCGAGCTTTTATTGGGAATAGCGAAGCGCGCTTCGGCGCATGGCGACGAAAGAAACCCAGTTGGAACCCCTGAAACCCGGCGGCGTGACGCTCTGCTCGGGTTAACGACAGATTAACACGTTAGCGGGTGCAGATGACAGGGAAATGACGCTGGAAAATCCCTGCAATGCGCGGCTGAACCGGGCTTCCGGCGCAGGTTCAGCAAGGTTCGCTAAGTGCTTGTCCGCCGGTGGCGGAAATCAAGCGGAAGCGCTTACACGCAAGTAAGCAGCGATGCCGTCCAGCAGCATCTGCACCGATATGGCGACCAGCAGCATGCCCATCAGCCGCTCCAGCGCGATCAGCGCGCGGCGACCCAGCAATTTGTAGAGCAAGGTGGCCGAAAACAGGATCGCGGCGGTCGCGCCCCAGGCCAGCACCAGGGCCAGGCTCCAGGCGCCCATCCGGTCGGGCTCCTGGCTGCCCATGAGCATGACCGCGGCCATGCCCGAGGGCCCGGCCACCAGCGGAATGGCCATCGGCACGATGAAGGGCTCGCCTTCCGGGATTTCGCCCATCAAGCCTTCCGGCGGCGGGAAAATCATGCGGATGCCGATCAGGAACAGAACGATGCCGCCGGCGATCGACACCGACTCCTGACGCAGGTGCATCGCTTCCAACGCGTACTTGCCGCACCACAGGAACAGCATCAGCACGCCCAGCGCGATCAGCAGTTCGCGCGCCAGCACGATCCGCTGCCGACGCGCGGGCATGCCGCGCAACAGGCTCAGGAACACGGGGATGTTGCCCAGCGGATCCAGGATCAGGAACAGCAGCAGCGCGGCCGAAGCGATGGTCATGCGCGCACCCGCCAAACTTGGCCGCGGTGCTCGGCGCCGGCCGCGGACAGCAAGTTCACGCAGGCCGCAGCGTAGGCATCCGGATCGCGCGCGCTGCGATCGCCGTCGTCGGCGTAGGCCGTGGATCGCAACGACGTGCGCATCGGCCCCGGCTGCAGTCCGCAGACGCGGATCGAGGTACCGGCGAGTTCGGCATGCAACATGCCTACCAGCGCCGTGCGCGCATGCTGGGCTAGGCCGTACCCGCCCCAATACGCCTGGCCGACGCGCGAAAGATCGTCCAGCGCGAACACCACCGACGCATCCGGCGCGCGCGCCAGCAACGGCAAGCAAGCTTGCGTGAGCCAGCACGGCGCGGTCGCGTTGATGTGCAGCGCGCGCGCCACGTCGGCGGGATCGGCATGCAGCAGCGGCGTCAGGCCGCGGAATTCGGCCGCGCAATGCAGCACGCCATCCAGGCGGCCGAGTTCGGATTCGATCCGTTCGGCCATCTCGGCGTAATCGGAAGGCGCCGCGCCTTCCATGTCCAGCGGATACAACAACGGCTCTGGCCCTTCCTTGGCGACGGCGTCGTAGACGCGATTCAACTTCGGCACGCGTCGTCCGAGCAACACCAGCGTCGCACCCGCGCGCGCGCAAGCCTTGGCCGCGGCCGCGCCCAAGCCGCCGTACGCGCCGGCGACGAGCACGACGCGATCGGCCAGCGCCGATTCGTCAGCGAGAGCCGGCGATGCGCTCACGCGCGCTGGGTCTCCGCCACCATCCGCGCCAGTTCGCCGGATTCGTACAGCTCGAGCGCGATGTCGCAACCGCCGATCAGCTCGCCGTTGATGAACAACTGCGGGAACGTGGGCCAATTCGAATAGCGCGGCAGATTCGCGCGGATCTCGGGCTCTTCCAGCACGTTGACGGTGTGCATCTGGCCGACGCCGGCGGCCTTCAGCGCCTGCACGGTGCGACTGGAAAAACCGCACATCGGGAACTGCGGGGTTCCCTTCATGAAAAGTACGATCGGATGGCCTTCTACTTCGGCCTGGATCCGCTCCATCACGGACATTGCCCTTCTCCTGCATGACGGGCCCTCGGGCCCGTCGGTTAAACTGCCATTTTAAACCCGGGCGGCCTTGCGCTGCCCGATTTCTTCCCGCCTAGCCCAACGAGTCCAGCCATGGCCATCGAACTGCCCGCCCTGCCCTACGACCGCACCGCCCTGGAACCGCACATTTCCGGCGAAACCCTGGACTACCACTACGGCAAGCATCACAAGACCTACGTCGACAACCTCAACAAGCTGATCGAGGGGACCGAGTTCGCAGATATGGCGCTGGAAGACATCGTCCGCAAGTCCCAGGGCGGAATGTTCAACAACGCGGCCCAGGTCTGGAACCACAGCTTCTACTGGAAGTGCCTGAAGCCGCTGGGCGGTGGCGAACCCACCGGCAAGCTGGCCGAGGCCATCAACAAGGCCTTCGGCGATTTCGCCCGTTTCAAGGAAGAATTCACCAAGACCGCGATCGGCACCTTCGGCTCCGGCTGGGCCTGGCTGGTGCAGCGCGAGGACGGCTCGCTGGCGCTGGCCAGCACCCCGAACGCGGCCACACCACTGACCGGTGAAGACACCCCGCTGATGACCTGCGACGTGTGGGAACACGCCTACTACATCGACTACCGCAACGCCCGCCCGAAGTACGTGGAGGCGTTCTGGAACCTGGTGAACTGGGACTTCGTCGCCGGCAACATGAAGTAAGCCGCGCGATATTCCGATGCACGAACGGCCGGGGAAACCCGGCCGTTTCGTTTGCGCGCCGCTCAGCGCAGCGCGGCGATCACCGGTGCGACCTGCGAAGCGCGCCCCAGCGCATCGCCGACGCGCTGCAGTGTGGCCGCGAGCTCCGCCGGCGAATCCGCGCGCAACGTCGCATGCCCGACCTTGCGGCCTTCGCGCGGCGTCTTGCCGTAGTCGTGCCAGTGTCCGCCCGGCTCGGCCAGTACCGCGTTGGCGTCGGGCATCGCGCCGATCCAGTTGAGCATGCAGGCGTGGCCGACCATCCGGGTCGAGCCCAGCGGCAGGCCGAGCACCGCGCGCAGGTGGTTCTGGAACTGGCTGGTCTCGGCGCCCTCGATGGTCCAGTGGCCGGAGTTGTGCACCCGTGGCGCCAGCTCGTTGGCCAGCAGTTCGCCATCGCGGCAGAACAGCTCCAGCGCGAACACGCCGACGTAGTCCAGCGCTTCGGCAAGCTTGCGCGCGTGCGACAGCGCCGTGTCCTGCATCGCCGGATCGACGTCTGCAGGCGCGAGGCTTGCCGACAGCACGCCATCGACGTGCCAGTTTTCCGTCAGCGGCCAGGTGCGGAATTCGCCCTTGCGACCACGCACCGCGACCACGCTCAGCTCGCGTTCGAATGCAACGAAGCCTTCGAGGATGAGACCGACGCTCGTCGCTTGCGCGCCGAGCGCGTCCCATGCCGCGGCGGCATCGCCGGGCGACTTGATCCGGAACTGTCCCTTGCCGTCGTAGCCGAGGCGACGCGTCTTCAGGATGCACGGCGTGCCGAGTTGCGCGATCGCGGCATCGAGTTCTTCGCGCGAGGCGATCGCGGCGAATTCCGGTACGGGGATGCCGAGTTCGCGGAACAGCGTCTTTTCGGCCAGGCGATCCTGCGCAACCGCGAGCGCACGCGGCT
>DATFFH010000005.1:0-14078 GCA_035250245.1 Luteimonas sp.
CCCTCGGTGTCGGGTCCGCCGCGCCGCTACTACCGCATTACCGACGCCGGTCGCGAGGTCCTGATCGAATGGACCTCGGCCTGGCGCGCCACCCGAGATTCCGTCGATTCCGTCCTTGAAGGACCGTCCGCATGAACGCCAGCAACGCCACGCTTCCGACTTCGATCCCCGACTACCTGGAGCGCCTGCGCGCGGCGCTGACCGGGGCCGATCCCGCGCTGGTCCAGGACGCGCTGTACGACGCCGAGGAATACCTGCGCTCGGAAATGGCCGAGAACCCCGGCAAGAGCGAGGCCGAGGTGATCGCCTCGGTCGCCGGCAGCTACGGCGCGCCGGACGAGGTCGCCGAGATCTACCGCGACACCGAGGTCACGGTGCAGACCGCCTTGCGCACGCCGCGTCCGAGGCCGCGCAAGTCGACCCTGGGCCAGTTCTTCGGCGTGATCGCCGAGCCGCGCACCTACGCGGCGCTGTTCTACATGCTGCTGTCGCTGGCCACCGGCATTTTCTATTTCACCTGGGTGGTGGCGGGCGCTTCGATGTCGGCCGGTTTGGCGGTGCTGATCATCGGCATTCCTTTCCTGATTTTGTTCTTCGGTTCGGTGCGGGTGCTGTCGCTGGTGGAAGGCCGCCTGGTGGAAGTGATGCTGGGCGAGCGCATGCCGCGCCGGCCGCTGTACGCCGATCGCGGCAAGCCGTGGACCAGCCGCATCGTCGACATGTTCATAGATCCGCGCACCTGGTCGACGATGCTGTATTTCCTGGCAATGCTGCCGCTGGGCATCGCGTACTTCACGCTGGTGGTCACTTTGACCGCGATTTCGCTGGCTTTCGTCGCCGCGCCGCTGGCGGTGTGGTTCTTCGGCGCCGACGCCGGCATCAGCGTCGACGGCTGGCAGATTTTGACCATCAACGACGACATCGTAAGCACGTCGCTGTATCCCTGGTCGCTGCCGCTGCTGTTCGTGTGCGGCATCCTGCTGATGTTCGCCACGCTGCATCTGGCGCGCGGTATCGGCAAGGTGCACGGGCTGTTCGCCAAGCATCTGTTGGTCAAGAGCGCGGCGTATTGATGTAGCCCGGGTGGAGCCGAAGGCGATACCCGGGAACGCCATCTTCCAAGCCGTGCAGGTGCGAATTCATTCGCACGCTCTTGGTACGGAAAGCGTGCGAATGAATTCGCACCTACGAATGCGGCCATCGTCGTATAGTGGCGGTATGGCCGCGCGCGATCCGTTCGTCGATTACCTGCTGGAACTGCTTTCGCCGCTGGGCGGAACCTCGGCGCGCCGGATGTTCGGTGGCTGGGGCATTTACGTCGACGGCGTGATGGCGGGCCTCGTCGCCGAAGAGACCTTCTATCTGAAAACCGACGCGGAAACGCGGCCCGTCTTCGAAAAGGCCGGTTCGGCGCCGTTCTCGTTCGAAGGGCGCGGCCGCATCGTCGAAACCAGTTATTGGTCGGCACCCGAAGAAGCGATGGACGCGCCCGATGCGATGCGGCCGTGGGCGCAGCTCGGTTTGGATGCGGCGCGACGCAAGCCGGCCGGCAAACCGAAGCGCAAGAAAAAAGTCAGCTGATTTCCAGCGCGGTCGCGTCTTCCGCCAACTGTGGCGACAGCCAGCAATGCGAGCCGGCCTGACGCAGGCCCAGCGCTTCGAAGCGTTTGCGATAGAACGAAGCGGGGCGGTTCTGGAATTCGTCCTCGTCGCCTTCGGCTTCGTCCTCGCGCGCGAAGGTTTCCAGGAAAGCGACGCCGCCGCACAGTTCGACCAGGCCCGGCAGCCCGCGATCGAGTTCTTTCGTCGACAGATAGTGCAGCACATCGCTGCATACCAGCAGATCCGCCGGTGCGCAGGGCCGCAGCTGCGCGAAATCGCCGAAGCGCGCCAGATGCACATTCCGGCTGCGTCCGTAGCGCCGGACCGCGTATTCGCTGCCGTCGAAGCCCAGATATTCCAGCTTCGGCCGCAGTTTCAGCAGCGGCGCGCGCCAGGCGCCTTCGCCGCAGCCGATGTCGAGAACGCTGCGGATCGGTCGCTGCAAATGGTATTCGGCCACGGCGACCGCCATGGCGGCCTTGCGCGCGAGCCGGGCCTTGCCGCCGATCCAGCTTTCCCGGTACCAGCGTTGGAAATACCGCGCGTCGTATTGCTTGCCCATGTGTCGTAATGCGGCCGTCGTCGTATCATCCTAGCGCGAACGATCCGGAGCCGCGCATGCAAGCCTATCTGTGGACCAAAACCGCGCACGTGGTGTTCGTGACGGCCTGGATGGGCGGCGTGTTCTATCTGCCGCGGATCCTGGTCAACATCGCCGAGGCAGGCGACGACGCCGCGGTGCGAGCCAGGCTGATATTGATGGGCCGCCGGCTGTACCGCTTCGGCCACATCATGTTCGGGCTGGCGGTGGTGCTGGGCCTGACGCTATGGCTGCATTTCGGCATGGCCGGCGGCTGGCTGCACGCCAAGCTGCTGCTGGTCGTTTTGATGCTGACGCACTACATCGTGGCCGGGCGCTGGCTGAAGGGCGCCGATGCGGGGCGCCCCTTGCCTTCGGCGAAGACGTTGCGGCTTTTCAACGAAGCGCCGGTGCTGCTGTTGGTGCTGATCGTCTATTTGGTGCTGGCCAAGCCATTCTGACCGTGCCGCCCATCCCGGCATAAGCCGCGCGGCTTTCTGCGAAGTCATCGCAGCCAGCCTTTGCGCTTGATATAGATCAAGGGCAGTAAGGCGGCGACCAGGGTGAGCACGATGGACATCGCAAAGCCGTGCTTCCAGCTCAATTCGGGCATCACCGAGAAATTCATGCCGTAGAAGGTGGCTACTAGAGTCGGCGGTAGGAATACGGCGGTGATGATGGTGAATACCTTGACGATCTGGTTCTGCTTGATGTTCAGCAGACCGACCACCGAGTTCTGCAGGTAGCGCACCTTGTCGTGCTCGAAAGCGGCATGCTCCTTGACGCCGTTGACGTCGGCGATCAGCTCCTTGATCAATCCCTGCAGATCCGGCTCGAGGCGGTTGTCGACTTCGCCATTGAGATAGCGCACCACGCGCGCCAGCGCCAGCTGGCTCTCCAGGCACTTGGAGATCAACTCTTCGCTGTCGTTGAGCCCGAGCAGGGTTTCGGTGAGATCGCTGACGCCGAGTTCGCGCCCGTCGCTGCCGGTCTCGTTGGAGAGCCGCGCGATGGTGTCCGCCGTTTGCTCCAGATCCTCGGCGATGGCTTCGATCACCTGGCTGGTGCCGTCGTTGATGCCGGCCAGGATCATGCGCAGCAACGACTTGGCGTCGTTCGCCTGTTGCGGCCGTCGCGCCAGCCGCTGCATGGCCCGATTCAGCGGGGTGAATTCGTCGGTATCGTGCAAAGTCACCAGCAGGCGATCGCCCAGGACGAAGGTGACTTTGTGGAAGCTGGGTTCGCGCCTTTCGTCCATGGCCACGATTTCGGCGAACAGGTACAGGTACTCCTCGTCCTCGTGCACGCTGGTGTGCAGAAGCTGCGGGTCGACGCTGTAGCGCGAACGCAGTTCGGACATGGTCTGCGGATCGGCTTGGCCGACGTCGATCCACAAGAAGCCGCCGCCGCCCGGCAATTCGGCGATGCCGTGACGGGTTTCGATCTTGTTGTCGCTGCGGAAAATGGAACGGATCATGGCGGAGTCCTCAGTGCTTGTTCTTGCCGGCAGCGGCCGGAGCGGGGCGTGCGTCTTCGCCGTGCGACGGCGAAGTGGACGAGGTCACGGTTTGAGTGCCGGTCGGCATCGCGAAATGGATGGCCAGCAAGGCGCCGGACAGCAGGATGTAGAGGATCACCACGGCGAGGATCACCTCGTTCTCCAGCCGCGACTTTTTCGGAGCGGGGCGTTGGCGCTTGATGTTCATGGTCGTCTCCATGGTCCGGTCAAAACAGAAGGTTCACGCCGAGCGCGAGCCAGGAAGCTTGGTCCCGCTGCTTTCCCGCAAGCAGGTCGAAATTGATGCGTTCGCCGAACGTGCGGCGCAGGCCGAACTGCGCGCCGAAGCCGCCGCGATAGTCGCCGTAGGCTTCGCCTAGCAATAGCCACTCCTCCGCCAAGACGAATTCGGTGCCAACGCCAGCGGTGAGCGCGCCGGGCCCGTCGCGTGGTTCGTTCCAGCCGAGGTTGGCGTGCACGACGGCGCGACGCGCGCCGTCCAGCGCGAAGCTGGCGGGCAGGTTCAAATTCCAGCTGTCGAAGCGATCGCGATCGGCGTTCCAGACCGCGCCGGCGGAAATGCCCAGGCCCCAATCGTGCGAATCGAAATCGCGGAACAGGCGCTTGGCTCCCAAGGCGACATGCGGGCCGACGCGAGGCGAGAAGTAATCGCTGACGCCGATGCCGAATTCCGTGCCGGCGATGTTGCAGGCCGGGACCGCCGTTAATTCCTGATCGCTGGAATGGACGCGCACCCAGGATTCCAGCTGGCAACGGCCGGACGGCGCGATCGCGGCATCGTCCACGAACAGGCTGGCGCCGGCGCGAGCGCTTCCGGCCGCCGCCAGCAGCAGCGCGGTGGCGAAGATGAAAAACAAGTGCAGGTGCATCGGCGTTCTCCGTTGCGCGGACAAACGCCAAAGGCGGTTCTACCGAGTCCTGTCGGACCGGGGCATGCAAGTGGGAATCGTGGGCGATCCGGAGAGAGAAACCGGATTCGTAGCGCGGTCCCCGTCCTGAGCGGACGGGACCGACCTGGGCGTTACCCAGACCGTGGCGGTCTCGTCAGCTCAGCGGCTGCAGCGTCGGTCTAGGGTGACTGTCCAAGGAGGGAGGCCTCTGGCCGTGATTGGATCGGCGCGCAGTATAGGCGGCGGGATCGATGCGTCAACCCCGCCGCACGAAAAATTTACGGCGAATTTATGGATTCTGTGGCGACGCCGGCTTGAAATTCGCGGGATCGGGCAATTCCACCGGCACGCCGTCCGCATTGCACAGCTTCGCCGCGCATAAGCGTTCGCGCATCCGCGGCGCGGCCTGCACCATGAAGTGGAAGATCGCGTTCTGCTCGACGCTGCCGCGCACCGCGTCGCTGCCCGGGCCGCGCGCCCAGATGCCGACGTCGTCGCCGCCGTGGCTTTCGTTGGCCAGCGGCACCAGCGCTTCCTGCATGTAATCCGGATCCTCGGTGTTCACATCGGTCAAATTGGGCCGACCGTTCGCGGATTCGTATTCCTTGCCGGCATGGAAGAATTTCTTCGGCCCGGCGGGCTGCGATGAAGTGGCGCCCGTATTGCCCGGCCCGTTCATGTAGGCCAGCGTGGTGTAGGGCAGGCCGGTCGCGTCCATGGCCAAGCCGCCGCCTTCGTCCTCGCCGCTGCTGCCGCGGACTTTGCCCAGGATCGGATTGCCGCGCTGCGGATAGCCGACGAAGGTCAACGTGTGCGAATGGTCGGCGGTGACCAGGATCAGCGTGTCCTGGTCCGAGGTCATGTCCGCGGCCGCCTGTACGGCGTCCGACAGCGCGATCGTGTCGGTCAGCGCGCGATAGGCGTTGCCGTAGTGGTTCGCATGATCGATGCGGCCGCCTTCGACCATCAGGAAATAGCCGTTGGGCGAGGATTGCAGACGACCGATCGCGTCCTTGGTCAATTCGGCCAGGCTCGGTTCGCCCGGATCGTCCTTGCGGTCGTAGTCGAAATGTAGATGGTCGTATTCGAACAGGCCGAGCACCGGCGATTTGCCGCGCGCGGCGCTCAACTGATCGCGGTTCCAGACGTAGGCGCCGTTCGGATGCTTGGCCTGCCATTCGCCGATCAGGTCTCGGCCGTCCAGGCGGCTGCCGACCTTGTCGTCTTCTTCCGGATCGCGTTGTTCGACGGTCATGAAATATTCGCGGCCGCCGCCGAACAGGACTTCGGGGCCGTCGCCGTACGGCGTTTCGATCAATTGCCGCGCGATATCGGCGCAGCCTTCGTTGCGTGCGGTTTCGCTGAGTTCTGTATCGCCTTCCCAGTTGCGTTCCGACGTATGCGCGTACAGGGCGCCCGGCGTGGCATGAGTGATGCGCGCGGTGGTGACGACGCCGGTGGCCATGCCCGCGCTTTCGGCCAGTTCCAACGTGCTGAGCAAGGGCGCCTGCAAGGCTTCGGCGCAACTTTTGCGCTTCGCGCTCTGACCGACGCTCAGCATGCCGGCGCGGGTCTTCACGCCGGTGATCATCGCGGTCATGGTGCCGGCCGAGTCCGGCGTTTGCGCATCGGTGTTGTAGGTCTTGCTGAGCGCGGTGTCGGGGAAATTTTCCCAGCTGAGCCGGTTGTTTTCGCCGGGCCCGCCCTTGCGCTGGCCTTGCAGGATGCGGGCCGCGGCGACCGTGGTCAGGCTCATGCCGTCGCCGATGAACAGGATCACGTTCTTGGCGCGGCCGCGCATCGCGCCGCGTTCGGCGGCCTGGGCGGCGCCGTCGCGGAACCACCACGCGGCGTTTTCGCCATCCGGGTGCCGGATGGCCGGAACATCGACCCGTACGGCGGCAGGCGCGTTGTCGCGCGTGGGCTGCGCGGCGCAGGCGGCGAGCAGGACGGTCAGACAGGAAGCGGCCATCGCGCGGCCGGGCATGCGAATGCGGGGTCGTGGCATCGGGTATTCCGGAGTGGGCACAAAATCGCGGCCGAAAGGGCCGCGAGGCATTATGCCAAGGTTCTAGCGACCGTCGTGTTGCACCCAGGCGGTATTGACCATCCTCCATTCGCCGTTCTGCCGGATCAGCAGGGCGTAATCGACGATGCGGCTGCCGCTGGACCAGTCCACCGTCCAGCGCGCATAGCCCACGTCGCCTGTGGCGGCGACCGCGTCGATCTTTTGCGTCAGCGGCTTCAGCGTGGATCCTTCCTTGCGCCGGCGATCGAAGCGCGCGGCCCACTCCTGCGCGGAAACGGCCACCAGCTGTTCCAGGTCGAGGTTGAAGAACATGGCCCGCGATTGCTGCGTCCGCAGCAACTCGTCGCCGCTGAAGCTCAGGTCGCTGCGCAGTTTGGCGTGCACCACGGCACGCAGCTCGCTTGCGGTGGCTGTATCGGTTTCGCCCGGGTGCGCCGCTGAGGCGAAGACCTTGCCGACGATCTTCCAGCCGTCTTTCAGCTTCATCAGCAGCAGATAATCGGTGAGCGGCTTGCCGTCGCGGCGGCCTTCCACGGTGACCACGGCGGCGTCGCCGGCGCGGTCCACGGCGACGATCGATTGTTCGAAGCGGGCCTTGGGCTTTCCGTCGCCCATCAGTTTCCGCCATTCGGCCATGGTGCGGACCATGACGTCGCCGTCCGGGCCGATCCAATACATCAGCGCGGTCGGATGGAACGCCTGTTCCAAAGGCGCCGCGGTCTGGGTCGCGTTGGCTTGGATGTAACGCTGCGCCGGGGCGACGACGTCGGCGGAGAAGGCGGTGGCGGAAGAGACAAGGAGGAACGGCAGCAGCATGGCGGGTCCATTCGGGGTTGGATGGGTGCCAGGCACCGTCGATTATGGCGACGCCTGTCGATAGACCTTAACCAGCCACCGAAGCCAGGAATATCGAAGATAGTTCTTCGATCGTTCGCCGATTTCGAACGATGTCGCGGCTTGCCTTAGCTGTCATTCCCACGAAAGCGGGAATCCAGCGACTTCGCTCTTCGGATGAGGGGCAGACTGCCGAAAGTCACTGGATTCCCGCTTTCGCGGGAATGACGGCTTTGGAACCGCGATTACGAATGGAACACCGGCGTTGCAGCCCCCTCGACTGTGCGCCGCCGCCGAATGCGGTATGGTCGCCGCTTCGCCCTCCCGACCTTCGACCTATGCTGAAGTGGTGGTTCCGCATCCCGTTCTGGCAGCGCGTATTGGCCGGTTTCGTCCTGGGCGCCTTGGCCGGCTGGGCCTTCGGCGAGAACGCGGCGAAATGGTTCGAGCCGCTGGGCGATGTCTACGTCAACCTGATCAAGATGATCGCGATTCCGCTGGTGTTCTTCGCGGTGATCAGCGCGGTCGGTTCGTTGCACGGGCAGAAATCGATCGCGGCGCTCGGCGGGCGCACCTTCGCCTGGTTCGCGATGACTGCGGTGCTGGCGGTCTGCGTGGGTTTGGCTGCGGGTTTCCTGTTCAAGCCCGGTAGCGGCGTGAGCGGATTGCAGATCGCCGCCGACTACAAACCCAAGGAAGTGCCGGGCCCGCTGGACGTGCTGTTCAACATCGTGCCGCAGAATCCGTTCCGCGCATTGTCGGCGACCGACGTGGGCAAGACGGCCGACGGCAAATCGGTGCTGGTGCCGAGCAACGGTACGGTGCTGCAGGTGATCTTCTTCGCCGGTTTGATCGGTTTCGCCTTCGTCAAGCTTGGCGAAAAAACCGCCAATTTGCGCAAATTGATCGGCGAAGCCAGCGAAACCATGATCCAGGTGACCCGGTTCGTGCTGGAGTTCACCCCGATCGGTACGTTCGGCTTGATCGCCGGCCTGGTCGGCGCTTACGGATTCGAGAAACTGCTGCCGCTGGCCAACTTCGTAATCGCGCTGTACGTGGCTTGCGCGTTCCATATCGTGGTCGTGTACAGCGGCCTGCTGATCGCGCACGGCCTGAATCCGCTGAAATTCTTCCGCGGCGCGGCGCCGGGCATGCAGGTCGGTTTCGTCGCTTCGTCCAGCTTCGCGGCGATGCCGGTGTCGTTGCGCAGCGTCATCCACAACCACGGCGTGGACCGCGATTACGCGGCGTTCGCGGTGCCGCTGGGCGCCAGCATCAAGATGGACGGTTGCGGTGCGATCTATCCCGCGCTGGCGGCGGTGTTCATTTCGCAATACGCCGGTATCGAATTGTCGATGGGGCAATACCTGATCATCGTATTGGCCTCGGTGCTGGGCAGCTTCGGCACCGCCGGCGTGCCCGGCACGGCGGTGATCATGGCCACGGTCGTGCTGAGCGCGGCGGGGTTGCCGCTGGAGGCGATCGGCTATCTGTACGCCATCGACCGCATCCTGGACATGATGCGCACGATGACCAACGTCACCGGCCAGATGCTGGTGCCGGTGCTGGTCGCGAAAGAAACCGGCCTGCTCGATCGCGACATCTACGAGGCGGCGTCCAGCAACGTCGGCATTGCGGAAGGCGAGAAAGCGGAAGTGGCGAAGGAGCGTGCGGGATGAGCGGCGCTATCGAATTGGTGGAACGTTTTCCGGACGTTGAGGACTATTTGCGGATCCGCTCGGCGGCCGGCATGCATGCCAAGAGTTTCGAAGCCGCGACGCGCGCCCTGCCGAATACGCTTTACGGCGTCAGCCTGCAGCGCGACGGCGAAACGGTCGGCATGGGCCGCATCATCGGCGACAACGGCTGCTTCTTCACCATCGTCGATATCGCGATCGTGCCGGAATTGCAGGGGCAGGGACTCGGTCGGCGCGTGATGGTCGCGCTGGATGCCTGGATCCAGAAGAACGTGCCCGAATCGGCTTACGTCACCCTGGTCGCCGACGGCGACGCGAAATATCTCTATCGGAAGTTCGGCTTCGAGGAAAGCGCGCCCATCGCGGTGAACATGGAGTACGTGATGGGCCCCGGCGGCGAGCGCGATACCAGTTATTTGAAAACGACCCCGTAGCCGCTTAAGCCCTCTCCCGCAGGCGGCAGAGGGGGCAATCCGCGTCACACTCGGGAATAGCGCCAACTCACCATTTTCCCGTCGCGATACGGCATCACACCGTGGAACGGCCGCGGATCGCCATCGAACACCAGCGGCAGGAATTCGCGGTCGCCTTCCCACATCGGCAATTCGTGCAGGCGGTCGACATCGACCCATTCCAAAGCGCCTTCCGGATTGCGCTCGAGCGGCGTTCCGGAAAAACGCGTCACCACGAACAAGAAACCCAGCCAATCCTCCCCATGCTTGCCGAAACCCGGCCAGCTGATCGTGCCGCGTAGCCGCAATTCCTCGCAGACGATGCCGGCTTCCTCGTGGATCTCGCGGCGCATCCCGGCCAGCACGTCTTCGTCCGGCTCGATCTTGCCGCCCAGGCCGTTGTACTTGCCCAAGTGGTGATCGTCCTCGCGCGCATTGCGATGCAGCATCAGGACGCGTCGTCCGTCCGGCGACAATACGTAGCCCAGGGTGGCGACGATCGGCGTATAGGGCATCAGCGCGCGGCCTCGCGCTGCTTCTTCAGTTCGGCGTCGAGATTGCGTTCGGCCTCGTCGGCGTATTGGCGGCAGGTCATCGGCTCGGAATGCGGCGCCGCGGCGTTTTCCAGCGTCCAACCGCTGGCGCCCGGATGCGGCGTCAGCAGCAGATCGCAGGGCAGGGTGCGCACTTTGGCGAAAGTGCGGCGGTAGTCGTCGACGATGTGCGGATAGCGCGGATTGCCGATCAGGCGATAACTCGGCGAAGACAAGCTGTCGACGTAAGCGATGCGCAGCGGTTTGCCGTCGCGGCGATCTTCCCAGGTCCAGCTCGTGCTGCCCGGCGTATGCCCGGGCGTGAAGTGCGCGACCAGGCGCAGGCTGCCCAGCTCGATCGCCTCGCCGTCCATCAGCACGCGGTCGGTCTGCGCCGGCGGGAATTGCAGGTCGTCGCCGTAGTGGATGTCGTCGCTGCCGCCGCGCGCAAGCAACACCGCGCTCTCCGCGCTCGCAGCTATGCGCGCACCGGTGCCGCGCTTGAGCGCGGCCAGCGCGCCGGCATGGTCGGCGTGCGCGTGGCTGGACAGGATGTATTTCACCTCGCCTGATTTCACGCCCAAGCTGCGCAGGCGTTCCAGCAGCATCGGCGCCGCCTGCGGCATGCCGCCGTCGATCACCACCGCGCCTTCGGGCGTCTTCACCAGCACGACGCTCAGTCCTTGCGTGCCGATGTACCAGGTGTGGTCCGCCAACTGCAGCGGCGGTATCGGTTGCCGCCAGCTCTCGTCGACCTCGTAGGCGCGCAGTTGCGGGAATGCCGGTTCGGCGGCGGAAGAACAGCCCAGGGACAACGACAAGCCGACGATGGCGGCGACGTAGCGGAGCGAAGGCATCGCGATGCGTTTCCGTGTGAGGGGCGAGTAGTGTCCGCGATCCCGTCCGCCGGGCGCCAGTCCGCTGCGTTACTTTCGGCCCTAGGGGCATGCCCCGTCGGCTAGGTAGCCTGCACCGACCAAAGTTGGGGATTTCGTATGCAAGCACGTCGCCTAGCCGGATTGCTGGTCGGTTGCTTCGCCGTCGGTACGGCCTTCGCCGCCGATGCGGACCGCTGGAACCTGCCTATCGCCACCCAGAAACTCGACAACGGCCTGACCGTGATCGTGTCCGAGGACCACAGCGCGCCGGTGGTCGGCGTCAGCGTGGTCTATCACGTCGGCATGCGCCTGGAGCCGAAAAACCGCACCGGCTTCGCGCATCTGTTCGAGCATCTGATGTTCCAGGGCACGCCGAACGCCAAGAAGGGCGTGTTCGACAGCGTGATCACCGGCGGCGGCGGCCGCAACAACGGCTCCACCCGCGCCGATTTCACCAACTACGTCGAAACCGCGCCGGTTTCGGCGCTGGAATCGCTGCTTTGGCTGGAAGCCGATCGCATGAAAACCCTGGACTTCAACCCGGCCACGCTGAAGAACCAGCAGGACGTGGTGAAGGAAGAAATCCGGGTCAACGTGAAGAACCAGCCTTACGGCGGTTTCATGTGGATCGACATCGGCCAGCACGCATTCCAGAAGTGGGAGAACAACCACGACGGCTACGGCAGTTTCCAGGACCTGGAAAACGCCAATCTGGAAGACGTGAAGGCCTTCCATCGCGACTACTACGGCCCGAACAACGCCGTGCTCAGCATCGCCGGTGACCTGACGCCGGAGCAGGGCTTCGCGCTGGCCAAGAAATATTTCGGCGACATCCCGGCACGCAAGACGCCGCCGCCGGCCGATTTCCGCGAAGGCCTGAACACCCAGGAAAAGCGCGTGCAGCAGAGCGACGCGCTGGCCCAGGTGCCGGCCATCGCGGCGGCGTGGAAGATGCCCGACCGCGGCAGCAAGGACCAGGCGCCGATGGCGGTGCTGGGCGCGCTGCTCGCCGGCGGCGACGCTTCGCGCTTCTACCAGGGCCTGGTCAAAGGCCGCGAACTCGCGCTCAACGTCGAGTCGCTGTACGGCCTGACCAGCGAATGGGAATACGACGGTCCCACGCTGTTCACCGTGTTCGCGCTGTACAAGCCCAACACCGACGCCGATACGCTGCTCAAGGCGATGGACGAGGAAATCGCCAAGGTCGCGAAGGACGGCGTGGACGATGCGACGCTCGCCCGGGTCAAGACCCAATTGCTGGCCGACTGGTACAACGGCCTGGAAATGTTCCTGCAGCGCGCCGACAAGCTGGCCCGGCTGCAGACGCTGTGGGGCGATGCGAAAGTCGCCAACCAGATTCCGGGCTGGATCGACGCGGTCACTTCCGAAGACGTGAAGCGCGTCGCCGCCAAGTACCTGACCACGGCCAACCGGACCGTGATCGACCGCAAGCCGGCCGCCATGCTGAAGCAGGCCGCTCCCGCCGCCGCTAAGAAGGATTGAGGTGACGACGATGACGCTGACCAAGACCTCGATCGCGCTCGCGATTTCCCTGGCGTTCTGCGGCGCGGCGACCGCGCGCGACGCCGTCGTGTTGCCCAAGGACCTGCCGCCTTACGCGCCCGACAAGCCGCTGCCGGTGCCGCAGATCGAAAAGAAAAAACTCGCCAACGGCCTGGAAGTCTGGGTCGTGCCGCGCAACGGCCTGCCGCGCATCGATTACGTGCTGGCCGTGCGCAACGCCGGCCTGGCCGCCGACGCGGCCACCGCGCCCGGCTACGCCAGCCTGTTCGCGGGCTTGTTGAGCGAAGGCACCGCCAAGCGCGATTCGAAAGCCGTCGCCGAAGCCGCGCAAGGCTTCGGCGGCAGCCTGGGCGCCAGCGCCAGCAACGACGGCGTCACCGTTTACGCCGATGCGCTGGCCAGCCATGCGGCGCCAATGCTCGACTTGCTCGCCGAAGTCGCCCGCCAGCCCGCGTTCCCGGAAAACGAAGTGAAACTGGCGCAAGCGAATGCGGCGCAAGAGTTGAAGGCCAACGAAGCGCAGCCGGCGTTCAAGGCTTCGCGCGCATTGCTCAAGGCTGTTTACGGCGAACATCCGTATTCGCGCACGCAGCTGGCCGAATCGACCATCGCCGCGCTGACGCCGGACAATCTGCGTGCCGAACACGCGCGCCGTTTCCACCCGGATCGCGCCTTGCTGGTGATTACCGGCAAGGTCACTGGAGCGGAGGGTTTCGCTTTGGCCGAAAAAGCGTTCGGCGATTGGAAGGCGGCGGGCGCGGAAGCGCCGGAAACGCCGGCCGCGCCGCGGCAGGCCAAGCCGCAGTTCGTGATGATCCAGCGCGACGGCAGTGTGCAGTCCACCTTGCGTCTGGGCCGTCCGGCGATCGCCGCGACCGATCCGGATTACGTGCCGATGCAACTGGCCAGCACCGTGCTGGGCGGCGGCTTCAGCAGCCGTGTGAATCTCAACCTGCGCGAAGAGAAGGGCTACACCTACGGCGCCGGAGCGGGCTTGTCCGCGGCGCGCGCCGGCGGCAACGTGGTCGCGCAAGCGGACGTGCGCAACGAAGTCACCGGGGCTTCGCTCAAGGAGTTCTTCTACGAGTTCGACCGCCTGGGCACCGAGCCGGTGAGTGCGCAGGAACTGGACGACACCAAGCGCTACGTCGCCGGCGGCTATCTGATCAGCAATCAGATGCAGGGCGCGGTGGCCACGACCTTGGCCCGGAATTGGCTGATCGGATTGCCGTCGAATTTCCTGGGCGAGTACGTGCCCAAGATCCGCGCGGTGGACGCGGCGCAAGTGCAGGCGATGGCGAAGAAGTACTACTCGCCGAAGGACCAGTCGATCGTGGTGGTCGGCGACGGCAAGGCCATCGCAGAGCAGCTGAAGGCCTACGGCCAGTTCCAGTCCAGCGACAAGTAAAGCATCGTTTCGGTCGACAGACCCCGGCCGGCGCGTCAGGCGCCGGCTTTTTTTTCGCCTGGTTTTTGTGGGAGCGGCTTTAGCCGCGAGTTCTTCTTTCAGATTTCGGCGAACCGAGGGGAGAGCTCGCGG
>DATFFH010000006.1:0-32321 GCA_035250245.1 Luteimonas sp.
GCGGCTAAAGCCGCTCCTACGAAAAGCCGGAGCAGCGGAGCAAGTCCCGTTTTACGTGAATCAAAGCCATGCAGCTGAACCTGGAACGGCCCGATTACGAATACAGCCTGCGCGGCGCGGACGGCGTTTTCGCGCTGGTCAACGAGCGCAAATTGACGCGAAGCTTCGTGGTCGCTCCGGACAAATTGGTCGAAGATTGGCCGGTGAACGACGTGAACGCGATGACGCCGGCCGATTTGGAGCCGCTGTTCGCACTGAACCCCGAATTGGTGGTGCTGGGCGCCGGCGCCGTGCAGGCCTTTCCTTCGCCCGAAACCCTGGCGGCCTGCCTCAGCCGCGGCATCGGCCTGGAAACCATGACCAATGCCGCCGCGGCGCGCACATTCAATGTGCTGGCGGCGGAAGGACGGCGAGTCGTCGCGGGCTTCATCCTGGCGAGCTGATATTCCTCGCCGCAAGCGGATTCGGCTCAGGATCCGGGCCCTTTCAATACGAAATCGCCGGCTCTCGCATCGGGCGCCAACGTCCATCCCGGCTTCAGCGTCAGCTTCCAGCCCGGCCCTTGCGCAGACCCTGCGCTCTCGGGTGCAGCAACGATCACCGCCTTCCAATCGCTGCGCATCACCGCGCCGCCCTCCACTTCCAGCGTGCCCCAGTCGTCGGTGACGCGCATGGTGGGGTACACGGTGCCCACGCCGTCGAGCGGCTGCAGATTGCTCGGATTGAACTGGACGCTCATGTGGATCAGATCGAGCTTGAGCACCGGACCTTCGACGAAACGCGCGCGGTTGCGCGCCAATTGCTCCAGCCGTTTCTGTTCACGCGCCGTTTCCGACACCCTCAATGCGGCGCCGTCGTAACGGGCCGCGGCTGCGGCAAGCGCCGAATCGCCGGCCGCGACTTCGATGCGGGCCGCATCGCGCAAGCGGGTGCCGAGGTCGATCTGCATTCCGGCTAGGCGCTTGCGCCAACCTGGCGCGAAATCGTCGAGCAGCATGCCGTACGCAGGCCCCGTCGCATAAGCGAAGGAGCGGACGAAACTCGGGTCGTCGACGTGCGACTGCAGATCGTCCAGCGCCGTCTGCAACTGCGCCTGTGCCGTCGCATTGCCGGCCATCACACCGGTGTATTCGGCCAGGCCTTCGTTGGTTTCCAGCGCCGCTTCGTCCGCGCGCGCTTCGGGGAAACGGCGATAGCGTTCGGCGCGGAACGTCAATGCGTCGGCCGCCGCGGCGCGTTTGGCGGCACGATCCCCCGCCTGCAGCGCTTTGGCCAGCGCACGCCATTCCAACTGCAGTGTGTAGCGCCCTTCGAGCGAATCCAGATGCGGGTTGTCGCCGCCTTTCGCGCTCGCGATCGGCAGAGACGGCTGCAAACGATGGAACAGTTCGTGCGCGATCAGCGTGCTGCGCGTGCCGTCGTCCTTCGGCAACGGCCATAGCATCTGCGTCCAGCGCGTACCGGACCATTCGACGGCGGTGTTGGCCGCGTTCGCTTCGGGCGGCAGTTCGCCGACGAATACGCCGCCCTGCGCTCGCAACGCGCCTTTCGCGTCGGCTCGCGAAGCGACGATCGCACGCGTCTTCGGATCCACCAGCATGATCGGCGCGCACAAGGAGGCGCCCCACAGGCGCCCGCCGTCGGCTTTGCATAGCGACTGCGCCTGAGCGAATACGGCGCGCGCTTCGGCGATCGGGATCGGCCCTTCTTCCGCATACGCGGGTATCGCCGCGCACATCAGCAACGGGATGAGGCACCAGTTCCGG
The DNA here is from genome assembly GCA_035250245.1 of Luteimonas sp. Taxonomy (GTDB): domain Bacteria; phylum Pseudomonadota; class Gammaproteobacteria; order Xanthomonadales; family Xanthomonadaceae; genus Luteimonas_C. Next base: position 1,767 of record DATFFH010000006.1, read on the forward strand.
CTTGCCATGCTTGATCTCCCCAGATCGATATCCGGATGCTCGCGCGGGACCCGGCGGAAACCGCAGTGCCATTGGTTGGGCTCAGGGGCTCTTTGTGGGAGCGGCTTCAGCCGCGAGCTCTTTCCGCCCTTCATCTGATGGAAGAGCTCGCGGCTGAAGCCGCTCCTACAAAAAGCCGAAGCCTAGCGTTGCGGCAAGTAAGACAGCGGATCCAGCGGCTTGCCGTTGTAGCGGATCTCGAAGTGCAGCATGTCTCGCGCCGCGCCGCTGCGGCCCATTTCCGCGATCTGCTGGCCGGATTTAACGATCTGGCCTTCGTTGACCAAGCGCGAACGGTTATGGCCGTAGGCCGAGAGCCATTGCTCGTTGTGCTTGACGATGATCAGTTCGCCGTAGCCGACCAGGCCCGAGCCGGAATACACCACCACCCCATCGGCCGCGGCGCGCACGGGCTGGCCGCCGGAACCGGCGATGTCGATCCCTTGCTTGGTGGGATCGCCGTTCACGTAGCGGCCGATCATCTGGCCCTGGGTCGGCCAGCGCCAATCGATCGGACTGGACGCGGGTGCCGTTACGACCGGCGCCGGGGGCGTCGGACGCGGCGGCGCCGATCCGCTCGGACGCGGGGATGCCGGCCGTGCAGCTACCGGCGCGGAACCGCGGCCGGGATACAAGCGCAGCCTTTGCCCGGGATAGATCGTGTATGGCGGCGGAACTCCATTCCACATCGCCAGGTCGAGCGCGCTGATGCCGTTCTCGGTGGCGATCCGGTACAGCGTCTGTCCGCGCTGCACGACCACGGTCGATCCGTACTTGGGCGTGGACACGCGCACCGGACCGCGCCCGCCGCCTTCGCGCACGACGTGGCTGCTCGCACAGGCCACGAGCAAAGCCAAAAAAGCCATGCAGACAAAGATGCGGAAAATCGCCTTCATCCTGCGTTCGCCCTATAGAGCAGATAGCCGAATGCGAGCACGAGCAGGATTAACGCCACCCATCCGACCGGCTCGATGTAACGGTGCAGCGCCTTCTCGGCGCGCTCGCCACCCAGGCGGATCGCGCCGGCCAGCAGGTACACACGCTTGCCGCGGCCGACGAACATGCTGGCCATGAACGGCAGCAGCGGCACGCCGACGATGCCCGCGGCCCAGGTGAAGAATTTCAGCGGTATGGGCGCGAAACCGGCGATGACCAGTATCCAGAAGGCCTTCCACGGCGAATTCGCGGATACCTCGCGCAGATAACGCACCTGTTCGTCGATCTTGTCGATCCAGCCCAAAGACGTCAGCAGCGGCTTCACCAATTCATAGGCGAAATGGCCCAACGCATAACCGACCAGAGCACCGGCGAGCGAACCGATCAGGCTCAAGGTGGCGAACCAGAAGCCGCGCTTGGGCTGGGCCAGGCACATCGGCGCCAGCATCACTTCGGGCATCACCGGAAAGACGATCGCTTCGATGAAGCTCAGGCCGGTCAGCAGCGCAGGCGCACGCGGATGGCGCGCCCAGGTCAAAGCGCGTTGGTAAAGCGGGCCGAACAGCTTCATGCGCCGATGCCCCGTGCTTTTGTGGGAGGGGCTTCGGCCCCGACAGATGGCAGTCGGGGCTGAAGCCCCTCCCACAAACTCCCGGTGCCGCGCGCGGCGCTCAATCGACCAGACCCGACAACAATGGAACGAACACCACCGGCGCCAGATCGGTCTGCTCGATGCTGCCGTCTTCGCGCTTGCGCAGCTTCAACAAGGACTGCGACGAAGCGTTGCCGACCGGCGCCACCAGCGTGCCGCCCGGCGCCAGCTGGTCTTTCAGCGCATCGACCAATGCCGGCGCGCCTGCGGTGACCACGATCGCATCGAACGGACCTTCCTCCGGCCAACCGATCCGGCCGTCGTCGTGCTTGCTGCGCACGTTCAGGCCCAAGCTGCGGAAGCGCTTGCGCGCGGTGCGCAGCAATTCGCCGATACGTTCGACGGTATAGACCTCCATGCCCAGCGCGGCCAGGATCGTGGCCTGATAGCCGGAGCCGGTGCCCACTTCCAGCACTTTCTTCGGCGCGGCATCGTCGAGGATGGCCTCGGTCATCTTCGCCACCACCCAAGGCTGCGAGATGGTCTGGCCATGGCCGATCGGCAGCGCAGTGTCCTCGTAGGCGCGCGTGGCTAAGGCTTCGTCGACGTACAAATGCCGCGGCACGGTGCGGATCGCATTCAGCACGCGCTCGTCGCGGATACCGTTGCCGCGCAAGCGTTCGATCAAACGGTCGCGCACGCGTTGCGAAGTCATGCCCATCCCGATCGCCTCGGGCTGCAGGCGCAGGCGTGCGGTCATGCCGACGACCCTTCTTTCAGCTCGGCGGCCAGGCTGCCGACCCAGCTGGCGACCTGCTCCAACGCTTGATAGCGGGTCAGGTCGACATGAATGGGCGTGATCGAAATATGGCCGGTGCGGATAGCGTGGAAATCGGTGCCGGGGCCCGCGTCCTGCTCGCGCCCGGCCGGGCCGATCCAAAACAGGCTGCGGCCGCGCGGGTCCTGCGCGGGCACGCAAGGCTCGGAACGGTGGCGGTTGCCCAGGCGCGTGACTTCGAAACCAGCGACGTCGTCCCAGGCCCGATCGGGCACGTTGACGTTGAGGATGGTGTCGGCCGGCAGCGGATCGGCCTTCAGCCGCGCCACGATCTCCACCGCGGCGCGCGCGGCGGTTTCGTAATGGCGTGCATCGTGATCGACCGTGGCCAGCGATACCGCCACCGCCGGCAGGCCCAGGAAACGGCCTTCCATCGCGGCCGAAACGGTGCCCGAGTAGATGACGTCGTCGCCGAGGTTCGCGGAATTGTTGATACCGGACACCACGATGTCGGGCTCGTCCTCGTCGCCGAACATCCCGGTCAGCGCCAAGTGGACGCAATCGGTGGGCGTGCCGGCGACGCGCCAGGTGCGCTCGTCCATCCGGATCACCCGCACCGGCATGTCCAAGGTGAGCGAATTGCTGGCGCCGGAACGGTCGCGGTCGGGTGCGACTACCCTGACTTCGTGGCCGGCGGCGCGCAGCCCTTCGGCCAAAATCCGGATGCCGGGGGCGTCGACGCCGTCGTCGTTGCTGACTAGAACGCGCATGGAACTCCTCTGTGGCCGCCCATGATACCGAATGCGGATTGCAGGCATCCGCGACCTCGGTTCCGGTGCCGGGATCAGTAGCCCGGGTGGAGCGAAGCGATACCGGGGAGCACGTCGCGACTCATTCCCCGGGTATCGCTTCGCTCCACCCGGGCTACGGGACAAACGTCATCGGACGCTCGCAACGCGCGGCGGCGCGTTGGGGCGCCCTCGTAGGCGAATGGCCCAGCGGCGCGGTTGTTTCTTCGCATCGGGCCGCTACATTGTCATTGCGATGGGCAAAAATGACCGCGACCAGGACGATTCCGAACTGTTCCGCCAGGCGATTGGCCCGGTGCGGGAATTGCCCGCGGCCGCGCCTCCCCCGCAGAAACCCAAGCCCAAGGCCCGCGCCGCGATGGCCGAGCGCGACGAAACCGAGGCGCTGAGCGAGTTCCGCCGGGCCATGGCCCGCGACGATCTGGAACCGGGCGATGCATTGAGCTACCGCCGCGACGAAATCCCGCCGCGCGTGCTGCAGCGCCTGCGCCGCGGCCTGTACGCGGCGCAGGACGAGTTGGACTTGCACCACAGCGACGCCCAGGCCGCCGAAAGCCTGCTCCGCGAATTCCTGCTGCATGCCCGCGACGCCGGCTACGGCTGCGTCCGCATCATCCACGGCAAAGGCCTGAATTCGGGCAGCGCGGTGCCGGTGCTGAAGAATCTAGTCGACCGCGTGCTGCGCCAGCGCGCCGACGTGTTGGCCTTCCACTCCGCGCCGCCGGCGCAGGGCGGCACCGGCGCGGTGCTGGTGTTGCTGGCCAAGCGCTGACTTCTGGCTTCTTCGCTCCCGCTTTGTAGAGCGGAGCTTGCTCCGCTGCTCTCGTTCTTGTAGGAGCGGCTTTAGCCGCGAGTTCTTCCTTCAAATCGCAGCTTCGCAGCAGTTCGAGAGAGAAAGCTCGCGGCTAAAGCCGCTCCCACAAAAGCGGGCACTAGACGGCCGAACCGACGTCGCGTAGGCGCCTGCCGGCAGTTCGGAGCGCAATTCGAGGACGTCGCTCTTTGTAGAGTCGAGCCTTGCTCGACTGCTTTTCGAAACGCAGCGACTCCTGAAAAAAAGCAGTCGAGCAGGCTCGACTCTACGGCCCGGCGGCGATGTCGCCGAGCTCGCGCAAAACCACCGTCGCGTAGGTGCCTGCCGGCAGTTCGAAGCGCAATTCGAGGACGTCGTCCGTCAACCAGGAAGAGCGCAATTCCTGCGGCCGCAAACGGAGCGCACGACGCTCCTGCTTCAAACCGGCCTTCTCCAACCCGACGCGCAGCGCCAGCGCGGTTTCGTCCGCCAAGGCCGTTTCTTCCAGAGCGCAAGACGCTTCATTGCTGCGCAACCCGCCCGCGCCCCATAACGGCCCGCTGGGATGGATGTCGAACGCTGCCAGGCGCGCCGCCAACGCATCGCTCCACGGCTCCGGACCGAATACGCTGCGACTGCCGTCCAGCATCCAGACTTCGCCTTCCAACCCGCGATCCCAGCTGCCGTCGGCGACGCGAACGGCGAGTACGCGATTGAACAATTCCGAACGCGCCGCCGACAACAGCAACGAACGCTGCTCCCGGCGCACGCGGCGTCCTGCGAACATGGCCAGCGCCTCGGCGACGTTGCCGCCGCCGCGGCCGAAGCGCTGTTCGCCGAAATAATTCGGCACGCCGCGCGTTGCGATGGCCTGCAAACGCTGTTCGGCCGCGTCGCGATCCGCCGCGACATCGCGCAGCGTCAATACGAATCGGTTGCCGGACAATGCGCCACGCGGCAGCTTCTTCGCATGCCGTTCCGACTTCAATATGGAAAGCTCGTCCGAACGCAGCCCCGCGATGTCCGGCGCTTCGCGCCCCGGCAGATGCACGCTGAAACGCTGGCGCGTGACCGCATGCCGGTCCTTCAAGCCGGCATAGCCGACCGCCGCTTCCGGTACGCCGGCCCATTGCGCGATGCGCTTGGCGGCGAAGGCGGTGTTCATGCCGCGCTTCTCGACGGTCAGCAGCAGATGTTCGCCGCTGCCGCTGGCCTCGAACGCATCGATTTCTTCGACCCGAAAATCTTCGGGCGATGCGCGAAACCGCGCCGACAACGCTGGCGCGCCGTGGGCGCGCGGCAGTTCCGTTTCGCTCACGCGCGGACCAGCAGGCAGGCTGCCTGCGCGGCGATGCCCTCGCCGCGGCCGGTGAAGCCGAGCTTCTCGCTGGTGGTGGCTTTCACGCCGACCGCATCCAGGCCAATGCCGAGATCCTCGGCGATGTTCGCCCGCATCGCGTCGGCATGCGGGCCGACCTTGGGCCGCTCGCAGATCACGGTGATGTCGGCGTTGCCGACCCGCCAGCCTCGTTCGGCCAGCAATCGATTGCAATGGCGCACGAAGTCGCGGCTGTCGGCGCCTTTCCATTGCGGATCCGACGGTGGGAAATGCCTGCCGATGTCGCCCAGCGCCAGCGCGCCGAGCATGGCATCGCACAGCGCATGCAGGACCACGTCGCCGTCGCTGTGCGCGAGCACGCCGCGCTCGTGCGGCACGCGCACACCGCCGAGCATTACGTGGTCGCCGTCGCCGAAGGCGTGGACGTCGAAGCCTTGGCCGATGCGGATGTTGGGAATTTGCGCGCTCGAAGAGGTCATCGCATTGCCTGCTTTTAGCCGTCATTCCCGCGAAAGCGGGAATCCAGTGACTTTAAGCTTTTCGAAGGAAGAGCAAAATGGGGTGCCGGACGATGGCGACGGCAAAGTCACTGGATTCCCGCTTTCGCGGGAATGACGGCTTAAGAGCGAGCATTCCGGCGCGAAATCAGGAATTCGAACAGCGCCAGATCCGCCGCCGTGGTGACTTTCAGATTGTCCTCCCGCCCCTCGATCAGCAGCGGCCGATGCCCCAACCGCTCCATCGCCATCGCCTCGTCGGTGACTGCTATCCCAGCATCGCGAGCCGCTTCCAGCGCGCGACTCAGCTGCAAGCGGCGGAACAACTGCGGAGTGAAGGCGCGCCAGAGCCGCTCGCGCGGTTCGGTGCCGTCGATGCCGGCGTCGCCACCGGCGCGCTTGAGCGTGTCGCGCACCGGCGCGGCCAGGATCGCGCCGACCGGGTCGCCGCGACCGCGTTCGAGCAGTTGGGTCAGATCGTCCGGATGCAGATTCGGCCGCGCCGCGTCGTGCACCAGCACGAAATCGTCTGCGCGAACGGCATCCGGCAACGCGGCCAAGCCCGCGAGCACAGAATCGGCACGCTCGCCGCCGCCGATGCAAGTCAGAACGGGCTTGCCCGCCATCTCGGCCCAACCGGGCCAGCGCGCGTCGCCTTCGGCCAGCACGACCACCGCGCCGGAGACACCCGCATGCGCGCACAGCGCGTGCAGCGTGTGCGCGATCAGCGGTTCGCCGGCAACTTCCAGGTACTGCTTGGGCACTTCGCCGCCGAAACGCGCGCCGCGCCCGGCGGCGGGCACCACGGCCCAACTCATTGCGCGGGCTCCGGCTTGTCCGCGTTCGGCTCGGCCGGCGCGGAATTCGCTTGTTCGACCACGCGGTAGAAAGTCTCGCCGGGCTTGATCATGCCCAGTTCGCTGCGTGCGCGTTCCTCGATCGCCTCGCCGCCGCCTTCGTTCTTCAGGTCCTTCACTTCGGCGGCCAAAGCGTCGTTACGCTGCTGCAGGCCGCCGTTGTCGCGCGCCTGCTTCTGCACCTGTTGCTGCAGCGCCTGTACCGAGCCTTCGCCGCCGCCGCCGAACCAGAGCCGGTACTGCAGCCACGCCAGCAGCGCGACCAGCAGCACCAGCACGAGCCGCAGCGCACGCATCGGCGGCTCAGCGCTTCAACGACACGAAAGCGTTGCGGCCCGCGTATTTGGCCGCGGCGCCGAGCTGCTGTTCGATCCGCAGCAGTTGGTTGTACTTGGCCACGCGGTCGCTGCGGCACAGCGAACCGGTCTTGATCTGGGTCGCGGTGGTGGCCACGGCGATATCGGCGATGGTGGTGTCCTCGGTCTCGCCGGAGCGGTGCGAGACGATCGCCGCGTAATGCGCGTGATGCGCCATCGCGATGGCTTCCAGCGTCTCGGTCAGCGTGCCGATCTGGTTGACCTTGATCAGGATCGCATTAGCCACGCCCTGTTCGATGCCTTCCTTGAAGATCTTGGGATTGGTCACGAACAAGTCGTCGCCGACCAATTGCACTTTGTTGCCCAGGCGCTGGGTCAACGCCTTCCAGCCGGCCCAATCGTCCTCGGCCATGCCGTCTTCGATGGTGACGATCGGATACTCGTTGCACCAATCGGCCAGGAAGTCGACGAACTGCTCGCTCGACAAGCGTTTGCCCTCGCCGACCAGATGATATTTGCCGTTTTCGTAGAATTCGGTGCTGGCCACGTCCAGGCCCAGCAGCACATCTTCGCCGGCGTGGTAACCGGCCTTGCCGATCGCTTCCAGGATCGTATCCAGCGCTTCGGCATTGCTGCGCAGATCCGGCGCGAAGCCGCCCTCGTCGCCGACCGCCGTGCTCAAACCGCGGCCCTTCAGCACCGACTTCAGCGCGTGGAAGATTTCGGTGCCGGCGCGCAGCGCTTCGGAGAACGAGTCGAAGCCGACGGGCAGCACCATGAATTCCTGCAAGTCGACATTGTTGTCGGCATGCGCGCCGCCGTTGATGATGTTCATCATCGGCACGGGCAGCGAGACATTGTTCTTGTCGGCGGCTAGGTACTGCCAAAGCGGCATTTTCTTCGAGGCCGCGACGGCGTGCGCATTGGCCAGGGAAACGCCGAGCAATGCGTTCGCGCCCAGGCGACCCTTGTTCTCGGTGCCATCGAGATCGATCAGGCGCCGATCCAGGCCTTCCTGGTCGTTAGCATCGAAACCGTGCAGCGCCTGCGCGATCGCACCGTTGACGTTGGCGACCGCCTTCTGCACGCCCTTGCCGAGATAGCGCGTCTTGTCGCCGTCGCGCAGTTCGACCGCTTCTTTCGAACCGGTCGAGGCGCCCGACGGGACCATGGCTCGGCCGAAACTGCCGTCCTCCAGGGTCACTTCCGCTTCAAGGGTGGGATTGCCGCGGCTGTCGAGGATTTCGCGGGCTTGGATCTTGGCGATATTTGGCATGGCTCGGCGGAGGTCAGTTTGAAAGTTGTTGAAGTTCGGCTAGAAGTTCGCGCGTCCAGCTTGTTTCCGGCTCTAGCGGTCCGCGCGCTGTACTGATGCGCCCGACCCCTCGCTTGTCAGCCTCAAAGAACAGGACGTACTGCCGGCCCACCGTGTATTCGGGGCCGCACCCCATCAGGGCAATGGCTTCGTCTTCGAAGGTCGGCGGCAACGTGTCCTTTATGTCATGCACAATGGAGAAGCGCACCTTCTCTCGCGTACCTTCCGGCGTCTGTGTGGCGACGATCTCATCGACCTGCACAACGGCGACATTGTCCGCGCGTTCGAAATACGCGGGTGTCGTGTACAAGTGAAGCTTAGATTCGGGAATCACAACCGAGCAAGCCACGGCCTGAGCGGCCGGCATGGCGAACAGCAGCGCTAGAAGCACATGCCTCAAGCGTCAGACTCCAGGAACCCATTCTTCTTGGTGACGCGGTCGAGTTCCAGCAAGGTTTCCAGCAACGCACGCATCTTCGGCAACGGCCACGCATTCGGCCCATCGCTCAGCGCCTCTTCCGGCTTGGGATGCGTCTCCATGAAAACGCCGGCCACGCCCACCGCGACCGCGGCGCGCGACAGCACCGGCACGAATTCGCGCTGGCCGCCGCTGGACGTGCCCTGCCCGCCCGGCAACTGCACCGAATGGGTTGCATCGAACACGACCGGACAACCGGTATTCCTCATGACCGACAACGAGCGCATATCGCTGACCAGATTGTTGTAACCGAAGCTGACGCCGCGCTCGCAGACCATGATGTCCTGGTTGCCGGTCGCCTTGGCCTTCTCCACCACCGGCTTCATTTCCCACGGCGACAGGAACTGGCCTTTCTTGATGTTCACCGGCTTGCCGGCTTGGCAGACCTTGGTGATGAAATCGGTCTGTCGAACGAGGAACGCCGGCGTCTGCAGCACGTCAACCACCGAGGCCACTTCGTCCATCGGCGTGTATTCGTGCACATCGGTCAGCACCGGCACGCCGAGCTGGCGCTTCACCTCGGCCAGCACGCGCAGGCCTTCTTCCATGCCCGGACCGCGGAAGCTGGTGCCGGAAGTGCGGTTGGCCTTGTCGAAGCTGGATTTGAAGATGAAGTTGATGCCGAGCTGGCCGGTGATTTCCTTCAGCTGGCCGGCGACGTCGATCTGCAACTGCTCGGACTCGACCACACAGGGGCCGGCGATGAGGAAGAACGGCTTGTCCAGGCCGATGTCGAAACCGCAAAGCTTCATGGATTTCCACCTTTCAGCGAACCAAAGCCCTCCCCTTCAAGGGGGTGAGGGCAGATGTTTGCGAGCCATTGGCTCGCATCTGACCGAACGCCGGAGCGCTGTGCGCGTAGGCCGGACGGGTTGGGTGGGGATGGGTTTGCTTGCGATGCCGCGAAAATCAAACCCATCCCCACCCCGGCCCTCCCCTTGAAGGGGAGGGAGATGACAGCGCAGAGCTTCAAGCCGTGGCCTCTTTCAACAGGCGCCCGCCCGCCTTGTGCTCGCGCGCGGCGCGCACGAAGCCCACGAACAGCGGATGTCCGCCGCGCGGCGTGGAGAGGAATTCGGGGTGCGCCTGACAGGCGATGAACCAAGGATGGTTCGGCAGCTCGATCATTTCCACCAGCAGATCGTCCATCGACTTGGCGGAAATCACCAGGCCTGCCTCTTCCAACTGCGTGCGATAGCGATTGTTGAATTCGTAGCGGTGGCGGTGGCGTTCGCCGACCACGTCCTTGCCGTAGATCTCGCGCGACTTGGTGCCGGGCTTCATGCGCTGCTCCTGCAGGCCCAGGCGCATGGTGCCGCCCAGGTCGCTGTCTTCGCTGCGCCGCTCGACTTCGCCGGCCTGGGTGCGCCATTCGGTGATCAGGCCGATCACCGGGTGCGGCGACATCTTGTCGTTCTCGGTGCTGTTAGCGCCTTCCAGCCCGGCCAGGTTGCGGGCCACGTCGACCACCGCCGCCTGCATGCCGTAGCAGATGCCGAAATACGGAATCTTCTGCTCGCGCGCGAATTTCGCGGTCAGCACCTTGCCTTCGAAACCGCGGTCGCCGAAGCCGCCCGGCACCAGGATGCCGTCGATACCGGCCAACAACTTGTCGGCGCCTTCGCGTTCGATGTCCTGCGATTCGAACCACTTCAGATTGACCCGGCTGCGCTGGCGGATGCCGCCGTGCTTCAGCGCTTCGGCCACCGACTTGTAGGCGTCCTTGTGGTCGATGTATTTGCCGACCACGGCGATGTTCACTTCGTCGATCGGGTATTCGCTGGCCTCGACCACGCTCAACCATTCGGACAGGTCGGCCGATTCGGCGGCCTTGTCTTCCAGACGCAGGCGCTGCACCACGATCTGGTCCAGGCCCTGCGAATGCAGCCACATCGGGATCTTGTGGATGTTGTCCAGGTCCACCGCGGAGATGACCGCCTGCTCCGGCACGTTGGTGAACAGCGCGATCTTGCGGCGTTCGCCGTCCGGCAGCGGTTGTTCGCTGCGGCACAGCAGCACGTCGGGCTGGATACCGATCGAGCGCAGTTCCTTCACCGAGTGCTGGGTGGGCTTGGTCTTCAGCTCGCCGGCGGCGGCGATGAAGGGCACCAGGGTCAGGTGCATGAACATGGCCTTCTCGGGGCCGCGTTCGGTGCGGATCTGGCGGATCGCTTCCAGGAACGGCAGCGATTCGATGTCGCCGACGGTGCCGCCGATCTCGACCAGGGCTACGTCGTAGCCGGCCGTGGCCGCGTCGATGCAGCGCTTGATCTCGTCGGTGATGTGCGGGATCACCTGCACCGTGGCGCCCAGGTAGTCGCCGCGGCGCTCCTTGCGGATCACGTTCTCGTAGATCTTGCCGGTGGTGATCGAGTTCTTGCCGGTCAACCGGGTGTTGACGAAGCGCTCGTAGTGGCCCAGGTCCAGGTCGGTCTCGGCGCCGTCGTCGGTGACGTAGACCTCGCCGTGCTGGAACGGGCTCATGGTGCCCGGGTCGACGTTGATGTAGGGGTCGAGCTTCATCATCGTCACGCGCAGCCCGCGCGCTTCGAGGATGGCCGCCAGCGAGGCCGCCGCAATGCCCTTCCCGAGGGAGGACACCACGCCGCCGGTGACGAAAATCAGGGGAGTCATGGGTTCAGCGATCCGCTGGAAAGCCCCATTCTACAGGAAGGCCGTTGCCGAGCCCGAGCGACTGGCCGGCAGCGGCCGCAAAAAACGACGCCCCGGCGGACCGAGGCGTCTGGAAAGCCTTGCTGCAGGCCGGTTACGGCTTCCGGCGGCGCTCTTCTTCCTCTTCTTCTTCCTCCGGCTCGTTCGCTGCGGCGTCGGCTTTCTTGCGCGCCTGCTCGGCTTTCTTTTCGGCCTCGGCGGCTTGCTTCTTGGCCGCCTCGGCCTGCTGTTCGGCTTCCTGGGCCTTCTTGTCGGCCTGCTTGGCGGACTGGGCCATGGCCAGCGGCGCGATCAGCGCGGCGGCGATCAGGGCGGGGATCAGCAATTTCAGGGATTTCATCGGAACCTCCGGGCCGAAAGGCCAGTGACGCGGTATCGCTTGCGCGCACCTTATGCCCCGAATGTTGGCCGGCGACTGAATAACCCGCAGAACGTAGCCCGGGTGGAGCGAAGCGATACCCGGGAACGCCATCTCCACGCTAAACGTTTGCCATTGAAACGACGGCGAACCATGCTTCTGCGCGATGCCTGTGCGGCGGGTCGCATCGATGGGCGCGTTCCGCCGAGACTAGACTTATGGCGTGGAGATGGCGACCCCGGGTATCGCTTCGCTCCACCCGGGCTACAGGAGGCTTCGCGGATTAAACTAGACGCATCGCATTCGCCGAATCTCTGATGAGCACCCGTTACAACGCCGCCGACATCGAAGTCCTCTCCGGCCTGGACCCGGTCAAACGCCGCCCGGGCATGTACACCGACACCGCCCGGCCCAACCACCTGGCCCAGGAAGTAGTCGACAACGCGGTCGACGAGGCCCTGGCCGGCCATGCCGGCGAGATCGAGGTGACGCTATACGCCGACGGCAGTTGCGAGGTGTCCGACGACGGCCGCGGCATGCCGGTGGACATCCATCCCGAGGAAAAAATCCCGGGCGTGGAACTGATCCTCACCCGTCTGCACGCCGGCGGCAAGTTCAGCAACAAGAACTACACCTTCAGCGGCGGCCTGCACGGCGTGGGCGTCAGCGTGGTGAACGCGTTGTCGAAGAAAGTCGACGTGTTCATCAAGCGCGACGGCAACGAATATCACATGGCCTTCAAGGACGGCGATCGCGCGTCCAAGCTGGACGTGGTCGGCAGCGTCGGCAAGAAGAACACCGGCACCCGGCTGCGCTTCTGGCCGGATCCGAAATATTTCGACACGCCCAAATTCAACCTGCGCGCGCTCAAGCATCTGCTGCGCGCCAAGGCCGTGCTCTGCCCGGGTCTGACCGTGAAGCTGTTCGACGAGGCCAGCGGCGAACGCGAGCAGTGGCATTACGAGGACGGTCTGCGCGATTACTTGCGTGGCGAACTCGTTGACCGCGAACTGCTGCCGCCGGACCTTTTCGTCGGCCAGTTGAACAAGGACACCGAAGTCGTGGACTGGGCCGTGTCCTGGGTGCCGGAAGGCGAACTGGTGCAGGAAAGCTACGTCAACCTGATCCCGACCGCCCAGCACGGCACCCACGTCAACGGCCTGCGCACCGGCTTCACCGACGCGCTGCGCGAGTTCTGCGATTTCCGCAATCTGCTGCCGCGCGGCATCAAGCTCGCGCCGGAAGACGTGTGGGACCGGGTCGCGTTCGTGCTGTCGCTGAAGATGACCGATCCGCAATTCAGCGGCCAGACCAAGGAACGACTGTCTTCGCGCCAGGCCGCCGGCTTCGTCGAAGGCGCGGCGCACGATGCGTTCTCGCTGTGGCTGAACCAACACACCGAATTCGGCGAGAAGATCGCGCAACTGGCGATCGAGCGCGCCAGCGCGCGCCTGAAGACCGAGAAGCAGATCGTCCGCAAGAAGGTGACGCAAGGCCCCGCCCTGCCCGGCAAGCTGGCCGACTGCATTTCCCAGGACCTGTCGCGCACCGAACTGTTCCTGGTCGAAGGCGACTCGGCCGGCGGCAGCGCCAAGCAGGCGCGCGACAAGGATTTCCAGGCGATCCTGCCGCTGCGCGGCAAGATCCTCAACACCTGGGAAGTCGCGTCCGGCGGCGTGCTCGCATCGACCGAAGTGCACGACCTGGCGGTGGCGATCGGCTGCGATCCGGGCAAGGACGACATCTCCGGCCTGCGCTACGGCAAGGTCGTGATCCTGGCCGACGCCGATTCCGACGGCCTGCACATCGCCACCCTGCTCACCGCGCTGTTCCTCAAGCACTTCCCGGCCCTGGTGTCGGCCGGGCATGTGTTCGTGGCGATGCCGCCGCTGTTCCGCGTCGACGTGGGCAAGCAGGTGTTCTACGCGCTGGACGAAGAAGAGAAGCGGCTGCTGCTGGAACGGATCGAGCGCGAGAAGATGAAAGGCGCGGTCAACGTCACCCGCTTCAAGGGCCTGGGCGAGATGAACCCCCTGCAGCTGCGCGAATCCACCATCCACCCCGACACCCGCCGCCTGGTCCAGCTGACTGTCGACGACGACCAAGGCACCCGCTCGCTGATGGACATGCTGCTGGCCAAGAAGCGCGCCGGCGACCGCAAGACCTGGCTGGAAACCAAGGGCGACCTGGCGACGCTGGAGGTGTGACACCCCGGGTGCGGGCCGGCGGATCGAACCGATTTGGACTCCGCCTGCGGCAGCGGCTACGCTAATACCGGCCCTTGGGGAAGGGCTCGATCCGCATTTCAAGGAACAGGGGACAATGAAAATATTCAATACCTGGGCGATCGCGCTCATGGCCGCTCTGTGCGCACAGGCGCAGGCCCAAACCAAATTCTCGGCCGAAGATTTCGCCAAACGCCCCGAGGCGTGGGAAGTCGCGCTTTCGCCTTCCGGCAACTACGCCGCGCTCGCAGTGCCGACCGCCGACGGCATGGAAACCCAGTTGCAGATCGTCGAACTCGCGACGGGCAACACGCAGGTGTTGCGTTTCGCCCGCCAGCAGCACGTGATCGACGTGGTCTGGACCGCGGACGACCAAGTCGTCGTCTCGCGCGCCAAGATGGAACCGCTGAAGGCGCGTCCGTCCACCATCGGCGAGCTGATGAGCTCCGACATCAAGGGTTCCAACCAGGATGTGCTATTCGGCTACATCCCCGACGTCGGCAACAAGCGCGGCCGCCGCAAGGACGAAGGCTGGTCCACCATCACCAAGGTGCTCAACGGCGAACCCGGCATGGCCCTGGTGGATTTCACCTGCTGGAATTGCGGCGACGAGCCGGACACGGTGATCTTCAAGGTCAATACCCGCACCGGCGACCGTCAGGAAATCGAACGCGGCGACAAGCTGGCCACCTACAGCTTCGACCAGACCGGCGAACCGCGCTTGCGCACCACCTGGGACGACCAGGACGAGCCTGTGCTGCATTACCGCCAGAAGAAGGGCGCCGCTTGGACGCCGCTGCCCAAGTCGATCGCCGGTTACAAGCTGTACGGCGCGCGCTTCGCCGCCGACAACAACACCGTCTACGCGCTGGTGGTCGACGACAAAGAACCAGCCCAGGCCTACAAGATCGACTTGGAAGCCGGCACCCGCAGCAAGCTGGCCGGACGCAGCGACGTGGCGGTCTCCAACTTCATGTACGAGGGCATGGACGGCGTGCCGTTCGCCGTCACTTACGATGCCGACAAGCCCAGCCTGCAATACACCAACCCGGCTTCGGAATGGGCCAAGCTGCACGCGGGCCTGATGAAGTCGTTCCCGGGCCAGATGCTGTCCTTCAGCAGCTTCAGCCGCGACGGCAACAAGGTGATGTTCGTGGTCTGGTCCGACCGCGACATCGGCAGCTATTACGTGTACGACCGCACCACCAAGCAGGCGCAGAAGGTCTCCGACTACAAGCCCTGGCTGAAGCCCGCGGAAATGGCGCAGGTCAAACCGATCGAGTTCACCAACCGCAACGGCGAAAAACTGTTCGGGTTCTACACCGCCAAAGGCACCGGCCCGAAACCGCTGGTGGTGATGCCGCACGGCGGTCCGTTCGGCGTCCACGACACGTGGAGCTTCGATTCGGACGCCCAGTTCCTGGCCAGCCGCGGCTACGCGGTGCTGCAGGTGAACTTCCGCGGCTCCAGCGGCCGCGGCGACGCGTTCCTGCGTTCGGGCTGGCAGGGCTGGGGCACGAAGCTGCAGGAAGACATCGCCGACGGCGTGCGCTACGCGATCGACAACAAGCTCGCCGATCCGAACAAGATCTGCGCCTACGGCGCCAGCTTCGGCGGCTATTCGGCCTTGATCCAGCCGATCCTCTATCCGGATCTGTACAAGTGCGCGGTCGGCTACGTCGGCGTCTACGACCTGCCGCTGATGCGCAAGACCGACGCGCTGGACGGCGCTTCCAAGCGCACCAAGCGTTTCTTCGATCGCACGCTCGGCACCGACGACAAAGCCTTGGCCGCGGTGTCGCCCGTGCAGCGCGTCGCCGACCTCAAGGTGCCGGTGATGCTGGTGCACGGCCGCGACGACAAGACCGCCGACTTCAATCAGTACAAGGCCATGGAAGCCGCGCTCAGGTCCGCCGGCCGTCCGGCCGAGACGCTGGTGGTGCCCGGCGAAGGCCACGGCTTCGTCAAGCCCGAAAACATCGCCGAGTTCTACCGCAAGCTGGAAGCCTTCCTGGACAAGAACATCGGTCCGAACGCTAAGTAAAAATCGCTCCCGCGCACAAAAAAGGGCGGCCCCGAGCCGCCCTTTTCTTTTTATGCGTTTTCAGGCCAGTGCCGCTTGCAGCAGGCCCCTCACTACCGCCTGCGCTCCTGCCGCTTTGGCTTCGTCGTACGCGAAGCTCGCTTCGTCCATGTAGATCCGCTGGCTCATCTCCAGTTGCACGGCCTGCACGCCGCTCGCCGGATCGCCGTAATGGCGGGTGATGTAGCCGCCCTTGAAACGGCCGTTGACGATGAAGTCGTAGTCGCGTTGGCCGCTCAGCACGCCTTCCAGGCGCGACTGCAGTTCGGGCGAGCAGCTGGTGCCGCCGGCGGTGCCCAGATTCAGGTCCGGCAGGCGGCCTTCGAACAGGAAGGGCAGTTCGCCTTTGATCGAATGCGCTTCCCACAGCACCAGGCGGCCGTGCTCGGCCTTGAGCCGCGCGACCTCTGCGGCCAGCGCCGAGTGGTACGGACGCCAGTAACGGTCTACGCGCGAACGGATTTCGGCTTCGTCCGGCGCCATGCCTTCGCGATAGACCGGATCGCCGGTGAAACGCACCACCGGGCACAGGCCGGTGGTGTTCTGGCCCGGATAGAGCGAAACGTCGTTCTCGGGCCGGTTCAGATCGATCACGTAACGCGAATAGTGCGGCACGATCATCGACGCTCCGAACTCGCGCGCGAACGCGTACAGCCGCGCGACGTGCCAATCCGTGTCCGGTACCCGGCGCGCCTCGTCGGTGAAGCGTTCGGCGATGTCGTCCGGCACGTCGGTGCCGTTGTGCGGCACGCTGATCAGCAGCGGCGCGGTGCCGCGGTGCAGTTCGAAGGTGTCCATGGCGACATCGTAGCCCAAGGCGTCAGGTTGAGCTGGCTGGACTGCGTCTGCCGCATGGCGTAAATCCTCCCCAACCCTCCTTTTTCAAAGGAGGGGGAACAGCAGATGGCGGCAAAAGGGGAACCTCTGGAACTCCCTTTTGAAAAAGGGGACCGAAGGGGGATTTACGCCATGCCGCGGGTAGCGCGCCTCGACACGGCGCTACCGCATCAAGACAACTTCTTCCGCGCTGGTGGGATGGATCGCCACCGTCTCGTCCAGATCGCGCTTGGTCACCCCGCGCTTCAGGGCCGCGGCGAAGCCCTGCAGGATCTCGTCGGCGCCCTCGCCCAGCAAATGGATCCCCACCACCCGTTCGTCTTCGCCCACGCAGACCAGCTTGAACAGGCTGCGCTGCGGCGAATCGGCCAGCGCATGCAGCATCGGCCGGAAACCGGTGCGGTAGACGCGGACCGCATCGCCGTGACGCGCGCGCGCCTCTTCCTCGGTCAGGCCGACTTGGCCGATCGGCGGATGGCTGAAAACGACCGTGGCGATGTCGGCGTAATCGAGTTTCGAATCCGGCTTGCCGCCGAATACGCGGTCCATCAGCCGCCGCGCCGCGGCGATGGCTACCGGCGTCAGCGCGGCCCGGTCGGTGACGTCGCCGACCGCGTAGATCCCCGGCACGCTGGTGTTCTGGTACTCGTCGACATGAATGTGTCCGCCCGCTTCCAATCGGATGCCGACCTGGTCGGCGCCGCAAACATCGCTGTTGGCGCGACGCCCGGTCGCGAAGAACACCGCGTCGAACGGCGCGCTGTCGCTGCCGCCGCCGTCGCGCAGCACCGTTTTTTCGCCCACGCGGCGCAGCGAACGCAAGTCGCTGTTCAGATGCAGGTGCACACCGTACTGGCGGTAGTCCTCGGCCAGTTGCAGCGACAATTCCTCGTCGAAACCGTTCAGCAGGCGCCGGCCGCGCACGTACAGGTCGACCCGGCTGCCCAGCGCCTGCAGCACGCCGGCCAGCTCGACGCCGATATAGCCGCCGCCGACCACCGCGACGCGTTCCGGCGCGGCGCAAAGATTGAAGAAGTCGTCCGAGACCAGACCGTGCTCGGCGCCGGGAATATCCGGCCGCTGCGGCCGGCCGCCGGTGGCGATCAGGATGTGCGGCGCGCGCAAGCGGATGCCGTCGTCGGTCTCGACGGTGTCTTTCGCGCGCAAGCAACCGCGCATGCGCAGCAACGCGATCTTGTTCGCATCCAGTCGCTGCTGGTAGCTGTTGTGGATGTTGGCGATGTAGCGCTGACGGTGCGCGACAAAGGCGCGCCAGTCGAACTGCGGCGGCGGCACCGCGAATCCGACTTGCGCGGCGGCGACGATCTTCTGCGACAAGTCCGCCGCCAGCCACATGGCCTTCTTCGGCACGCAGCCGACGTTGACGCAGGTGCCGCCCAATTCGCCCGGCTCGAGGATCGCCACGCGCGCGCCGTGCGCCGCCGCGCGGAAAGCGCCGGCCAGGCCGCCGGAGCCGCCGCCGATCACGATCAGGTCGAAATCGGTGCCGCTCACGCGAAACGCTCGAGGCGATAAGGCTGCGGATCGATCGACGGCGCGCGCCCGCCGATCAGGTCCGCGACCAATTGCGCGGTGCCCACGCTCATGCTGACGCCGAGCATGCCGTGGCCGGTGGCCAGCCAAAGTCGCTCGCGACCCGGCACCGCGCCGATGATCGGCACGTCGTCGTAGGTCATCGGCCGCCAGCCATACCATTCCTCGCGCTTGGCCGGGCCGATCGGTTCGCGCAGGTACTCGCGCGAACCGCGTTCCAGCGCTTCCAGGCGGCGGCGGTTCAAGACGCTGTCGTAGCCGGAGAATTCCATGGTGCTGCCGAGCCGGAAACCGCTGCCCCAGGCCGTGACGCACACGCTGCGTTCGTGCAGCACGAGCGGATGGCGCGGCATCAGCGCCGGGCTGTCGTAGGTGATCGAATAGCCTTTGCCCGGCTGGATCGCCTTGCTCAGAGCTTGATCCGCCAAACCGAGCGTCTTCGCCAACGGCGAAGACCACGCGCCGGTGGCGACCAGCACGTCGCGGGCGCGGAACTCGCCGCTCGTGCCGACGATGCGGTAAGCGCCGCCGTCGTCGCTCAACGTGCGCACTTCGCAATGCTCGACGATCTTGCCGCCGCGTTGCAGGAAGGCGTGCGCAAGCCCGGCCACGTAACGATCCGGACGCAGGCTGGCGTCGCCGTGGAAACGAATTACGCCGCTCACGCCGGGCAGCACCGCGGGCTCGGCGCGTTCGTAGGCCGCGCCGTCGATGCGGTCCGAGCCCACGCCGTATTCGGCCAGCATCCGCGCTTCCTTGCCGAACTCCTCGAACGCGGCGGCGTCGCGGAACACGTGGTCGGTGCCGGTCTCGGCGAATTCGCAATCGATGCCGTAACGCTGCAACCAATCCGGCAGCGCTTGGCGCGAACCATTCAGGATCGCGGCCTTGGCGGTCGCGGCTTCGCGCAGATCGCGCAAGTTGCAGCGCGAGGCGAACCGCGCCAGCCATTTCCACAACGACGGATCGACCCGCGGCTTCAGGTACAGCGGCGCGTCGGGCGTCAGCAGCCAGCGCATCGCGCGTCCGATGGTTCCGGGCGCGGCCAAAGGCAAGGCATGGCTGGGCGTGATCGTGCCGCAATTACCGTGCGAACTGCCGCTGCCCACGGTCTGGGCTTCCAGCACGCGCACGCTGCGGCCGGCTTCGATCAGGGCCAATGCGCTGGCCAATCCGATCACCCCGCCGCCGATCACGATCACGTCGTCTTCGATTCTTTGTTCGCTCACGCCGATCAGACTTTATTCCCTAACCGATCAATAGTTTGCCCGGTAATCGTTCGACAGGATACGGGGCTAGGAATACTTGCTGCTTTAGCAGCATGACATCCGCCGGAGGCCCTGACTATCGTCGGTCCGCCCACCGCCCTAGGGGACCTGCCGTGCGAGGCAGCCGAACGGCCAAGGCCGCTTCGGCATCGGTCGCCGACTCCGAAGCGTTTGTACGGCCGGCAACGGCCGTTTCTTTCATCAATGCAAACTTTCGGGGGTTACAAGGATGCCTTTTCAAGTACACCTGCTCGGCGCCGCCATCGCGCTCGTCCTCTCCGCTCCGGCCCTGGCCGCCAAACCGGATCAGCTTCCGGCCACCGCGCGCGCCATCGGCTTGATCGACGGCGCACAAAGCAAAGCCGTGCAACGCGCCGATGCCGATAGCTTCGTGGCCAAGGACGTCGTCACCGATCAGGATGGCACCGAACACGTGCGTTTCGACCGCGTTTATCGCGGCCTGCCGGTGATCGGCGGCGACGTGGTGGTCCATTCGCGCAATGGGCAGTTCAAGCAAGCCAGTCTCACCTTGAAGAGCCGGGAACGTCCCGGCCTGACGCCGCGGATCTCGGCGGACGAGGCCCTGGTCGCCGCCGGCGCGGAGTTCAAGGGTTCGATCGACGACGTCAGCCCCACCGGACTGGTGCTCTACGCCCGCGGCGCCAAGCCGGTGCTGGCGCACGAAGTGCGCTTGCGCGGCGTATCCGACGCGCAGGGCGAAGCGGACATGCGCTATTTCGTCGACGCCAACACGGGCAAGGTGCTCGACGGCTGGAACATCATCAAGACCGCGGCCGCGGTCGGCACCGGCCAGACCTTGTTCCTGGGCGACATCGCCATCACCACCAATTCGGTGAGCGGCGGCTACCAGATGGTCGATCCCACGCGCGGCGGCGGCAACACCCGCGATGGCCTGGGCAAAGAGATCAGCCGCGTCTACAGCACCGCCGCGGTCATGACCGATGCCGACAACAACTGGGGCAACAATGCCGAATCGCAGGTCGCCAGCGAAGCGTCCGACGCGCATTTCGGCGTCGCCGCGACGTGGGACTATTACAAGAACACCTACGGTCGCAACGGCATCTTCAACGACGGCGTCGGCGTGAAGAGCATCGTCAACGTGACGTTCCGCTCGTCCGGCGGGCCCGCCACCGGCGGCAACGCGGGCTGGTACGGCGCGCCGTACAAGTTCATGGCCTACGGCTTGGGCTCATCCACCTGGTATCCGGTCGTCGCCGTCGACGTGGCCGGCCACGAAATGACCCACGGCGTGACCGAGGCGACCGCCAACCTCGCCTACTCGGGCGATGCGGGCGGCTTGAACGAGGCCTCGTCGGACATCATGGGCACGATGGTCGAGTACTACGTCAACAACGCCAACGATCCCGGCGATTACATGATCGGCGAGGAAATCTACCGCAGCAATCCGGACGGCAAGAAGGCGCTGCGCTACATGTTCCGTCCCGGCGACGCCGATGCGGGCCGTTCGTACAACTGCTATCCGGCGGCGGGTTTCGCCGGCGTGGATCCGCACTACTCGTCCGGCCCCGCCAATCATTTCTTCTACTTGCTCGCCGAGGGCGCGGTTTCGCCGGCAGGCTTCAGCTATACCGCCAGCCAACTGGTGTGCAACGGCGACACCGGCGTGACCGGCATCGGTCGCGACGCTGCGCAGAAGATTTGGTATCGGGCGTTGACCGTGTACATGACCTCGGGCACCACCTATCCGCAGGCACGTACGGCGACGTTGAACGCCGCGACCGACTTGTACGGCGCAGGTTCGGCGCAGTACAACACGGTGGCTCGCGCGTGGAGCGCCGTTTCGGTCAATTGATCGGCGATAGATCGTCAGCAATACGGAACGGCCCGCTCGCGCGGGCCGTTCTCGTTCGAAGCGATCACACCATCGCCGGCCGGCGCCCGTACGTCGCCCAGCGCCACAGCCATTCCATCGGGCCGTAGCGGAAGCGCGACAGCCACCAGCGGCTGATCAGCAACTGCAGCGCGAACACGACGATCACGAACAGCGCCTGCCAAGCGCGGCCGACGCCCCAATGGCCCAGGCCGTAGCCGTAGAAAAATAGACTGGCGATGACCGACTGGCTCAAATAATTGGTCAGTGCCATGCGGCCGGCCGGCGCCAGCCACGACAGCAACCGCGCCCACACGGTCCGCTGTTGCAGGAGCAGCACGACCGCGGCGATGTAACCCAGCGACATCGGCAGATTGCCGACCATCTGCAGGCCGATCGCCAACTGCCACGGTTTGTCGTTCTGTCCGGCCACGTGGCTGGGCGCGATGAAATGGCCGACGACCGCCAACGCCAAGCCGAGCGGCAATCCGATCCACACCATCTTGCGGAATGAGGCCGCGTGCCGCTCAGGGTGCAGGATCGCGCCCGATTGAACGAACCAGGCGCCGAGCAGGAACAAGCCCAGCACCAGCATGGTGAAACCGCCTTGCCGCACGTAGTCCTTCAGATAGTGCTCGCGCCGGAAATCGACCGCTTCGGCATAGGTGCCCCAGCTCATCACCTTGGCTTCGGCCGCCACTTCCTGGCGCTGTTCGGCGCGATGCTTTTCGATCTGCTGCTTTTGCTCGGCGTCCGGTTTTGGCGCCGCGGATGGCGGCGCGGCGAGCGCGATCGCCGCGCCGATCAGCATGGCCAGCGCGGGCGCCATGTAGAGGACCGCGCCGGCGCGGACTTTGCGCAACTCCGGCGGATCGCGAAAGCGCGCCGACAACCAGGCCAGCACCAGCAGGATCGCGCCGCCGACGATGCCGGCGTAACCCTTGCCTTGGATCGCTACACCGATCCCGCCGGCGATCGCAGCCAGCAAGCCCAACGCGGCCAACACGAGGCCGAGCAGCGGCCACGATTTTCCGCCGATGCGCACGCTGCGCTCGTTGCGCAAATACAAAGCCACCAAACATGCGATGGCGAGCACGGTCACGAATCCGCCGACCGCTTGCCCCGCATCGAACGCGAATCCCACGCCCGCCAGCGCCGCGGCGACGAGCAAACCCTGCCAGAAACGGCCGAACAAGGTCAACAGCAGCACGAACGCGGCGGTCGCATAGCTCAGCAAAATGTCGCCGCCCCAGATCAGCACGCCGTGCAGCAGGCCGAACGCGGCCAGCGCCGCGATGCGGCGCAAATACGGCGCGATGAAACCGCGCTGCGCGTCGGTCGCGCGCGCCAGCATCACCGCGAAACCCATGCCGAACAGCATCGAGAACATGGTCCAGAACTTGCCGCGCACGAACACGTCGATGAACCAGGCCACGGCGTAGTCGATACCGGCCTGCCCCGCCGCCATGCCCGCACCGAGATCGGCCAGCGGCCGATTGAACCACTCGATGTTCATCAGGAAGATGCCGAGCAGCGCGAATCCGCGGATCACGTCCAAGGCTTGGATACGTTCGCTCGCCGCGACGGGTTTCAGTTCCGGCTTTGCAACGGCAGCGTCCATGTCGCACCCCGCGATTCGTAATAAGGATTTTCCGCGCGCGGGCGCGGCGGCTTCGCGGGCCGGAAGTCACTCCAACCGATGGGGCATCAAGCGTGTACGCGCATGTCGGGTTTGCGTGCGTAGGTGATCCAGCGCCATAACCATTCCATCGGTCCGTAGCGATGGCCCGACAACCACCATGCGCTGAACGCCGCCTGCAATGCGAACAGCGTCACACAGAACAGCGCCTGCCAAGTGCGGCCCACGCCCCAGAAAGCCAGACCGTAA
Source organism: Luteimonas sp. (assembly GCA_035250245.1). GTDB lineage: Bacteria > Pseudomonadota > Gammaproteobacteria > Xanthomonadales > Xanthomonadaceae > Luteimonas_C. The sequence continues at coordinate 25,255 of DATFFH010000006.1, forward strand.
CCATGGAAGAACCAGGTCGCAATCAACGATTGCATCAAATAATTCGTCAACGCCATGCGTCCGGTCGCCGAGATCCAGGACAAGCGCCCGGCCGCAGCGCCACGTGCAGCCAGCAGGAATGCGAAAGCCAGGTAGCCCAAAGCCATCGCGGTCGCTCCTGCTTCCGGCAAGATCGAAAGCCATGCGGCGGCCGGCTTGGACGCCGATGCCAGTTCAACCAACTTGTCGCCGCCGACCACCGCGGCCACTCCGAGCGGAAAACCCACCCAAGCCAAACCGCGCCACAGCCGCGCGTGACGATCGGGCCATCGCGCCGCGCCCGAGCGCACCAGCCAGATACCGATCAGAAACAGGGCACCCGCGGCCAAAGTCATCATGAACAAGGTTTCGAGCGGCCGCTTGAATCCAGATTCGGCGCGGAAACGCACGCTCTCGATATAGCTGTCCTGCACCATCGCCGTGTTCTGCGCCAATCCGCGCGCGCGCAAATCGATCCTGCGCTGCACTTTCTGCACTTCGGTAGCCGCCGTCGCCGGCGGCCACCAACCCGCCGGTGTCCATTTTGGCAGCGATAATGCGATCGCCGACGCCAGCATCGCCGCGAAACACCACACGATGCCCGCACGCAGGAAGCGAACGGCGCCGGCGCGTCGTTCGAGCAACGCGATCGCGCACGACGCCAGAAACACGAGCGCGTAGCCAGCGTATTTGTGGGCCTGCCCCGGCGAGGACGTCGCGTAGATCGCTATCGCAACGAGAATCGCCGCCGACGCCAGTCCGCCCGACGCGATTGCGACTCGCCGGTTCGACCCCTCGGCACGCAGATACACGGCGGTCATCCCCGCGAACAGGCATAGTAAAACCGCATCCGCAGTCGCCAAGCCCAGCGGTTGCGCGCAGAGGATGGCCATCCCCGCCAGCGCCATGCCCAGCCAAGGCCCGCAAAACAGGATCGCGAGCAGCACCAGCGCGGTCACCGCGTAGTTGAACAAAATGTCGCCATGCCAGATCAGCACGATGTGCAGCGCGCCGAACGCGGCCAAGGCCAGCGCCCGCCGCAGATATCGCGCGATGAAGCCGCGGCGATCGCCTTCCGCGCCCTCCATCATCACCGCGAAGCCCATGCCGAACAGGATCGAGAACAAGGCCCAGAACTTGTTTTCGAAGAACGTGGCGAGCAGCCATTGCACGGCGCCGTCGGTCGGCAAGGCACGCTTGCCGCCTGCCGGGTCCAGTATCGACAGATTGAACGTCTGGATGTTCACCAGCAGGATGCCCAGCAGCGCGAAGCCGCGCGCCAGGTCCAGTGCGCCGATGCGGCGGTCCGACGCGATCGGACCGGCCGGCATCTCAAAAACGCTGGGGTCGGCTTCGCGGTTCATGCGCGCGAACCGGCGATCCGGAGCGCCGGCCTCACGCCTCCGCGCGGCGCATCGCCGGACGCTCCAGATAGGTCAGCCAGCGCCACAGCCATTCCATCGGGCCGTAGCGGAACTTCGAAAGCCACCAGCGGCTGAGCAGCACCTGCAGGACGAACACGCCCAGCACGAACAACGGCTGCCACAACCGCGGCAATTGTTCGAAATAGCCCAGGCCGTAGTGATAGAACACCAGCGTGCAGATCACCGACTGCATCAGGTAATTGGTCAGCGCCATCCGGCCGGCCGGTGCCATCCAGTCCAGCCGCGAGCGCCACGCCGGGCGCTGCATCAGCAGCACGATCGCCGAGAAATAGCCCAGCGACATCAGCAGGTTCGCGATCTGCGCCGCCGTCTGCGAAGCGGCGCCGCCGAAGTCGATGCCCGAGAAACTGTGGGTGGGATGCAGCCAGACGGACCACAGCATCAGCGGCAAGCCGATCAGGAAGCCCGCGGCCACCAGCTTGCGGAACAAGGGCAGGCGCGCGCCGGGGTCGCGGATCGTCCCGCTGCGTACGAACCACGTGCCCAGCGCGAACACGCCCAGCAAGGTGATGCCGAAGAACGGCAGAAAGCCGAGCATCGTGGCCGTGTCGGTCGCGCGCTGCGCGGTCGCCTGCGCGTAATCGCCGGCGCCGTAAGCCTGGCGCTCGCCGTCTATCAAGGCGGCTATCTGCTGGGCTTGCGCGGCCATACCCTTGTCCCACTCCGCCGCCGCCTGCGGATCGTGCTGCGACAGCGCGCCGAACAATGCCATCAACCAAGGCAGCAACAGCGGCACGGCGTACAGGGCGATACCCCACTTCGGCAGGCGCGAAACCGGCGTATTGCGGAAGAACAGCAGCAGCAGGAAGCCGAGCAACGCGTAGGTCGTGAGGATGTCGCCCGACCAGATCAGGATCGAATGCGCCAAGCCGATGCCCAGCAACGCCAGCAACCGCCGTATGTACAGCGCCACGCCGCTGCCGCCGCGCGTCTGCGCCCGCTCCAGCATCACCGCGAAGCCCATGCCGAACAGCAGCGAGAACAGGGTGATGAACTTGCCCTGCACCAGCACGTAGATCGCCGCGTCCATCCATCGGTCCGCGCCTGCGAAGCGCGGATTCACGCCGGTGACCGCTTCCATCAGCGGCCCGACGAAGGCTTCGATGTTCATCAGCAGGATGCCGAGCAGCGCGAAGCCGCGCAGCACGTCCATCGTCTCGATCCGCTCGCCCGCCGCTACCGGCGCCAAATGCGTGCCTGGTTCCATGCCAGCCCCTCCCCGATTTCGCCCCGTGGCGAATCATTCACGCCGAACGCTCGCGCCGCAAGGGCCATGCCTTTGTGGGAGGGGCTTCAGCCCCGACTTCCATCTGTCGGGGCTGAAGCCACTCCCACAAGAGCGGCGCACGCGGGTTGCGAGCGCGACATCGCCGAAAACGACGAAGGCCTGCTTGCGCAGGCCTTCGGAAGCGGCTTAGACGAAGAGCGCGAGGCTCAGTGCTCGTGCCCGCCGTCCCCATGCACGTGCCCGTGCTCGATCTCTTCCTGCTTGGCTTCGCGCACCTCGACGATCTCGATGTCGAAATGCAGGTTCTTGCCCGCCATCGGATGGTTCAGGTCGACGTCGACCACGCTCATCCCGATTTTTTCGATGGTCACTGCGCGCGGACCGAAATTCGTGTTGAGCACCACCTGCATGCCCGGCTCCAGGCGCTGCGCGCCGAAATGCTTCTTCGGCACGCGCTGGGTCAGACCGTCGCGGCGCTCGCCGTAAGCGTCTGCCGCGGCCACGTCCACCGCGAAGTTCTCGCCGGCTTCGCGGCCTTCCATCGCCTTCTCCAGGCCCGGGATGATGTTGCCGTGGCCGATCAGGATCGCGAGCGGCTCGCGGTCCTTGGAACTCTCCAACGCCTCCTGGCCTTGCTCGGCGACGGAGTAATGGAAGCGGACGACGCGGTCTTTCTCGATTTTCATTCTGGATTCCGTGCAGGCGCAGGCTTGTGGGCCACCGAGGATTGCGGCCAAGATGCGCGGTGATGAAGGCCGATCATTATCCGGGACCCCGTCCGCCCGCGCCAGCGCGCGCGGCCGCGATCGCCGTTCTGCTCGCCCTGACCTGCCTGCTCGCCGCCTGCGGCCGCCCCGACGTGCGTCCCGCGCCCAAACGCGGCGCTCATGTGCCGCGCTCATGGCCGATCGTCGAACCCGAGGATCCCGCTTCGGCCAACGCGGTGCTGATGCGCGCGCTGAGCCTGGTCGGCACGCCTTATCGCTACGGCGGCAACACGCCCGAGGGCGGCTTCGACTGCAGCGGCCTGGTCAATTACGTCTATCGCGACATGCTCGACCTGAAGCTGCCGCGCACCTCGCGCGAACTGGCCCAGGTGCAGGGTCCGAAAATCGCCCCCGAGCGGCTGGCCGCAGCCGACCTGGTGTTCTTCGGCAGCCGCGGCAATGTCAGCCACGTGGGGATTTACGTGGGCGAAGGCCGCTTTGTCCACGCCCCCAGCACCGGCGGCACGGTGCGGCTGGATCGGCTGGACGGGCCCTATTGGATCGACCATTACACCGGCGCCCGCCGTGTGTTGCGATAGTGGAATAGTGACGAAGATCGTTCCATCTTTACGTTTTTTTAATCTTTTCTGAACAACATCTTCGGTTTCATCCGGCACTATTCCGGCTGCTTTTAATTTAGTGAATGACGCGTGACGACAAACGACTCTGGCCAAGCCGCCGCCCGTCACCCCCGCCCGGGTCGCCTCCGTCCTCTCCTGCTCTGCCTGTTGTGCGCCGCCGCGTCGCCGGCTTTTGCGCACCAGAACACCCTGGACAGCAATAGCCACCTGACCAACGCCAACGCCGCCAGCCCGGCCTTGGCCGATGCGATGGCACCGTCCGACCGCGCCTTGATGGAAGCCACCTTGGATCTGCGCGCCGTCGATGCCGGCCCGGCGTCGCTGCCTTTGGCGCCGCAAGCGTCCGGCCGGGTCCAGGCCGTGCTGCAGAAAGCGCTGGCCCTGCTCGGCACCCCTTACCGCTGGGGCGGCACCTCGCCGGATGGCGGCTTCGACTGCAGCGGCATGGTCGGCTACGTGTTCCGCAGCGCCCTGGGCATCGAACTGCCGCGCGTCTCGCGCGAGATGGCCAAGGATGGGGAAAAGATCGACAAGGCCGCTCTGGCCGTCGGCGACCTAGTCTTCTTCAGCCGCCGCGGCAAGCGCGTGGACCACGTCGGCATCTATGTCGGCGACGGCCGCTTCGTGCACGCGCCGCGCACCGGCCGCGACGTGACCGTATCCAGCCTCAACGACGGCTATTGGAGCCGCAAGTTCTTGCAGGCGCGGCGCGTCAACGGCGTCTGACGGATAGCTCTCAAATCTTCGAAAAGGCCGCCGCGAGCGGCCTTTTTTATTTGCGGAGATGCGAAGCTTTTTCCCTCTCCCCTACGCGGGAGAGGGAAAGGCGCGCAGCGCCAGGGAGAGGGTTCGGCTTTTGGCGGGAGAGCAACAAGCAAGATCAAAAGCACGCTCGCTCCGCTTCGCCCCCCTCTCCTGCCCTTCGGGCATCCTCCCCCGCGAGGGGGGAGGAACATCAACCGCGATACCGCGCGATCGTCTCCTCGATTCCTTTGCTCAGATCCATCACCTTGATCGCGTACTCCGCCAACCGCTCGTCGTCTTGCGACTGCGGCACCCAGGCCGGCACCGGCGTCGGCTTGCCTTCCACGCCGTCCAAGGCCACGAACACGATCACGCAATGCGTGCACAGCCGGTCGCCCTGGTCGTCCATCGGATCGCGCGCGCGCACGTCGACCGAGAAATGCATGCTGGTGGTGCCGGTGTGGACCAGCTTGGCCGAGACCGTGACCAGGTCGCTGATCCGGATCGGTGCGACGAAGCGAATGCCGCCCACCGCCACCGTGACGCTGTATTTGCCGCTCCAGCCGACCGCCGCCGCATAGCCAACCTGGTCGATCCACTTCATCACCACGCCGCCGTGCACCTTGCCGCCGTAGTTGACGTCGGTGGGTTCGGCCAGGAAACGGAAGTTGAGTTCGCGCTGATGTCCGCTCATACCAGGTTCTCCATCCGTTCCATGTAGTGGGGCGAAGCCGCGAAGCCGAAGCTTTCGTACAGAGGCCGCCCTTCGTCGGTCGCGCGCAATTCCAGCGCCGGTACGCCGGCGGCCGCGGCGGCTTCGTTCACCGCCCTCAACAGGCGTGATGCGATGCCGCGTCCGCGATAATGCGGCAACGTGTACACGTTGAGTACGTACCATCCGCGCCCGGCCGGATTGCGTCCGTTGGGGATGCGTTCGAACGGATTGACCGCGACGATGCCTGCGAACGTCCCGTCCGCTTCCGCCGCCCACACCCGCACGCGTGGCGTGCCCAGCGCCTGCGCGAGCCAGGCCTGCACGTCAGCGACGAAGTCCGCTGGAAGCGGGTGGCCCAGTTCGGTGAGGAAATCGGCGCGCAAGCGCGCCACTTCGGGCGCATCGGCGGCGTCGCATTCGCGGATGTGGATGTCCATCGGCGAGGGAGCTCCGGAAAGCTTGGATTATGCGCGGGATCTCAACCAGAGAAACGCTTTTTTGTAGGAGCAGCTTCAGCCGCGAGCTTTTGCCCTATGCCGCAAGCGAAGAAGCTCGCGGCTAAAGCCGCTCCCACAAAAAGCCTTCCAAAACGGTCAGGTATAGGCGATCAGCCTGCCCGCCGCCGCAACGCCCAGCCATAGCACGAGCGACAGCGCCGCTTGCATTTTGCCAGCCAATGGCGGCGAACGATCCCAATCTGCGATCGACCGCGACCACACCGCGCGGAACAGCACCGCATTGGCCAACGCCGCCGCGATCATGACCAGCTTCCAGCGGAACGCCGGATTGCCCGACAAAGGCACCGCGTCCGCAGCGAACAAGGCCGCGCCGCTGCAGACCTGCAAAGCCAATCCGGCTAACGCGAACCGAGTGAGCAGGCGCGAGACTTCCGGCAAGGCCAAGCGGCGTCCGCAGCCGAGCAGGCGCAGGTCGAGCAGCAGCATCGAGCCCAGCAACAGCACCAAGCCGAGCAGATGCGCGAGATTGGCCAGCGCATACGCTAAACCCGCGCCGCGCATCCATTGCGCGAAGGCCGACGCTTCCAGCGCCGCGAGCCAGTGCTCCACGTCCGCTCAGCGCAGTTCGATGGTCTTGCCGTCCACAACGATGCGCTCGGCGCGCAGCTCCGCGCTGCCGTCCTTGCGCGGATAGCCCTCGATGGTGATGGTCTTGCCGACTTTCAGCGCGCCGTCCGGCAAGCCGCGCGATTCCATCCGCGAAGTCGGCGCGAGCACCGCCACCCAACGCTTGCCCTTGTGCTCGACGGTGACCTCGGCATGCGGATTGCGATAGCGCACCTCGGTCGGCGCCGCGTCGAAACGCATCACCTTGGCGGCGTCGTAAGCGCCCCAACCGTGATGGGCGAGCGCTGGCGCGGCGAACAGGGCGGCGGCCAGGACGAACATGGACAAACGGCGCATGGCGGATCTCCGGCGGGGAAAACCGCTTGATACTGCCTCGCGCGTTAAGGCCGTCGCAAGGCCTGCCGCTTTTTTTGTGGGAGCGGCTTTAGCCGCGAGCTCTCCCCTCGGTTCGCCGAAATCTGAAAGAAGAACTCGCGGCTAAAGC
>DATFFH010000007.1:0-5958 GCA_035250245.1 Luteimonas sp.
CAGACGCCGTCTGCGCCGCGCGATCCGGCGTCCGCGGAAGATGCCGCCGCACCCGCGCCGGCCGAAACCGCGCCGCGCGAAACCACCGCCTCGCAGCCCGCGCCGCCCTTGCCCAAGGACGGCAAGATGGACACCGCGCGGCTGCTGGCGCTGGTCGAAGCCGGCAAAGAGCCGCTGCGCACCTTCCTGATCCAGCATTCCAACAACGCCGAACGCGGCTTCTTCCTGAAGAGCGCGCAACGCCTGCTGCCGCCGGCGCGGCGCGCCGAACTGAGCGTGGACGATTTCATCGTGATCGTGCCCGCGTTCACCGTCAGCGAGCTGACTGCGGCGTTTCAGATCGGCTTCCTGATCTTCCTGCCGTTCCTGATCATCGACCTGGTGGTGGCCAACATCCTGCTGGCGCTGGGCATGATGATGATGTCGCCAACCACGGTGTCATTGCCGTTCAAGCTGTTGTTGTTCGTGCTGATCGACGGCTGGGCGAAGCTGGTGCATGGGCTGGTGCTGACGTACGGCTGATTTTGACATTCCTCCCCCTTTGAAAAAGGGGGATTGAGGGGGATTTGCTTTTGATCTTGCTTCTGCTTCAAACATCAGAATCAAAAGCAAATCCCCCATCCGCCTCCGGCGGATTCGCCCCCTTTTTCAAAGGGGGCAACAGCAAAGGCAAAGGCGGTATGCGATGAACGAAGTACTGGAACTCACCAAACAAGCGCTGTGGCTGACCCTGATCCTGTCCGGTCCGCCGATCGCGGCCGCGTCCCTGGTCGGCCTGGTGGTCGCGTTCCTGCAGGCGGCCACGCAGCTGCAGGAGCAGACGCTGGCCTACACCGTCAAGTTCGTGGTGATCGTGCTGACCCTGTTCGTGACCGCCGCGCTGATCGGCGGCACGCTGTACACCTACGCCGACCGCATCTTCATCGACTTCCCGGGCCTGGTGCATCGCGGATGAACGGGTTCGACCCGGTCGGCAACGCGATGCTGGCGTTGGGCTTGACCCTGCCGCGCATCATCGGCGCCTTCATCATGCTGCCGCTGCTGACGCCGGAAAACATGCCGCCGATGGTGCGCAACAGCTTCCTGGTGAGCCTGGCGATCATCGCTCTGCCGGTGGCGATGGCCGGCGCGCCGATCGAGATGATGGGCACCTTCAAGTGGGGCCCGATGGTGCTGAAGGAACTATTCCTGGGAATTTCGATCGGGCTCTGCTTCGGAATCGTGTTTTGGGCGCTGGGCGCAGTGGGCAACGTGATCGACACCCAGGTCGGCCTGAGCATGGCGCAGGTGTTCGACCCGATCCAGGGCCACCAGACCTCGCTGCACGGCACGTTCCTGTCGCAGCTGGCGGCGTTCCTGTTCATGGCCAGCGGCGCGTTCCTGGTGTTCCTGGACCTGCTGATGTCCAGTTATTCGCTGTGGCCGGTCACTTCGTATTTCCCCGACATCCACTTCACCGGCCTGCATCTGTTCGTCGGCCAGTTCAGCTACCTCATGACCTCGCTGCTGGTGTTGGCCGCGCCGGTGATGGTGGTGCTGCTGCTGATCGACCTGTCCTTCGGCCTGGTGAACCGTTACGCGCCGCAATTGAACGTGTTCGCACTGACCTTGCCGATCAAGGCCTGGATCGCCACCGCCATGATCCTGATGCTGCTGGGCGTGTACGTGGAGATCGTGCTCAAGCGCCTGACCGACAGCGCCGGCCTGCTGGATGCGCTGCGGCGCACGTTCGGCAGCTGAATCCCATCACGCGGCCCATGTAGCCCATGTAGGCTGGGTTGAGCAAAGCGAAACCCAGCGGCGCCATTTCACATGCACCGATTTGCAGCACGCATCGGCACTTTGTTTCAGGTGCGACGGAAACATTCCCCAGGCCTGCCAGCGACCACGCAGCGAAGCCGCATCGAAACACCTATCCGCCATCGAACTACGGGCCGAGACAGCAGTCGGCGTGCTGTCCAGCCAAGAGCGGTCAGCAGATCAGAAAGCGCGACGTCACGCACCGCCGTTGATGTTGAGGCACTTTCTTTGGTTACTTTCTTTGTGCCAGCAAAGAAAGTGACCCGGGCGACAGCCCGGAAGCTGTTGTCCGTGGGATGAGTCACGTCGCAACTGACACGGAAGTCGGATGTCGTGGCTTGGTTTCGTCGGATAACGACAAGAGCCAAGTCACTGGATTCCCGCTTTCGCGGGAATGACGGCTTAAAACAACAGCAATAAGCGGATCTCACTTGCTGGGACGACAACTCCTCAAATCTCGCCCCGATCCCGGCGCACGTTCTCCGCCCAGTGCAGCACTTCGGCCACCGCCTCGAAGAACTCGTTGCTGATGTAGTCGTCCAACTCGACCTTTTCGTTCAAACCGCGCGCCAATGCGACGTTCTGCAGGATCGGCACCCCCGACTCCTCGGCCGTCTTCTTGATCAGCTCGGCGACGTGCTCCTCGCCCTTGGCCACCACCACCGGCAAGTCGGTGACGCCTTCCTCGTACTGCAATGCGATCGCGATATGGGTGGGGTTGGTGACCACGACGTTGGATCCCCTGACGGCGTTGAGCATGTTCTGCTGCGACCATTCCTGGTGCAGCTGGCGGCGGCGCGACTTGATGTAGGGATCGCCCTCGTTCTCCTTCACTTCCTGGCGGATGTCGCGCCGGCTCATCCGCAACTGCTTCATGTAGGAGAACTTCTGGTAGGACGCGTCCAACACCGAAACGAAGAAGAACACGAAGATCGTCCAGATCCCGATCTGCATCATGCCGCTCCAGAGCGCATTGCCCAAGGCGGCGGGCGCGGCGTACGGCAAGGTCAACAGTTCCGGCAGCAGCCCGCGCAGCACCAGGAAACCGATCACCAGCAGCGCCGCGCTTTTCATGATCGACTTCACCAGCTCGACCAGGTTGTCCATCGAGAACATCTTCTTGATGCCTTCGGCCGGATTGAGCTTGGACATGTCCGGCTTGACCTTGGCCAAGGTGGCCACCGGCCCGACCTGCAGGAATTCGACCACCACGCCCAGGAACACGGCCAGCGCCAGCAGCGGTAGGGTCATCCACAACAGCGTGGTGAGCGCGGAAATCGTCAATCGCTGCAGCGCTTCGATGAAAGGCAATTGGATGGCCGCCAGACTCTCTTCGAACAAGCCTGCCAACTGGCGGTACATGAAGCCCAACAGCAGCCAGCCGCCGACCAGCCAGCCCAGCACCAGCACGGTGCTGGTCAGCTCCTTGCTCTTGTGGACATTGCCTTCTTTGCGCGCGTCGCGGAGTTTTTTGGCGGTGGGCTGTTCGGTTTTGTCCGCGCCCTGATCCTTCGATGCCATGCCTGGCCTGCCGAACGGGGGTTCGGTTTCAGGCTAGCATGGTGCCGTCGACGTTTCGTTCATCCTCGCCGCGGTTTTACGCGCCAGACGAGCTGCCGAAGCGGAGCTTTGTAGGAACGGCTTCAGCCGCGAGCTCTTCCCGCAAGCACCAGCCAGCTAAACAGATGGCCGTTACCTGAACGAAAAAGCTCGCGGCTGAAGCCGCTCCTACGAAAAGCCGCCCTAAGCCACACCCTAGGGGTAGCCCGAGATGGCGCCCCACCCGCTCCGACGCTACATTTCCGCCATCTCCCTCACTGCGCCCATCGCCAGGAAACCCTCCGCTCCATGAGCAGCATCGCGCCCGATCCCAGCCTGAACCGCACCGGCCTCGATTCGCTGGCCGGATCGGTGTCGCTGGACGATCTGCGCCGGCAGCAGGGTCTGGAAGCGCCGCAGGCCGAGGTCGCCGAACCCGCCGCACCTTCTACCGATAGCGCTTCGGCCGTCGACGCCGGCGAAACGGTGCTCAACGCTCCGGCCTGGGACGGCATTTCCCAAGGCTCGCGCCTGCTGGCCGGCGACATGGCTTTCGAAAACGGGCTGGGCGCGCTGGATCTCGGCGACGCCGCCGATCAGGGCGTGGACGCCGTCATCGCCGCCTTCGCCTGAACCTCCGTTACGATCCGCGCTAGTTCCGACTCCGCGGCCATTCCGTGAACGATACCGTGCCTTCGCCGCAAGCGCTGCGCGCCGCCGCCGATCGGCTGGTGTCGGCGCTGGCCGCGCATAGCGATCCCGAGTACCGACTGACCGTGCTCAAGCGCTTGGTGCGGCGTTTGGGCGAAGAACAATATCCCTTGTTCCTGCGCGTGATCGGCGTGATCGCCGAAAGCGACGACGAACGCGCGCAGCGTTTGCTGGCCGACACTTTCGGCACCGCGCTGCGGCGCATGGACATGCCGGGCGGCGCCTTGAGTTCCTGGGGCGCGACGCGGCTGCCGGAAAGCACCGGCCCCTTGGATGCCAGCGCCTTGTCGGGGCAGTTCTTCGGCGCCACGCCGCGGCGTTTGCTGGGTCCGGTGGAATATCTCACCGTCTGGCATCTGCAGCGCACCCAGCGCGGCGCGCTCGGCGCGGCCGCGTTCCGCACCAGCCTGGCGCGGATGATCGCCCTGCTCAACCGCAGCGACGATGCGCGCACGCTGTATCCGCAGAAACTGGCCGCCGATGCGCAGAATGAATTGGAAGGCGCCTACACCCGCGCCACGCGCGATCGCCTGGCCGCGATCGCATCGGCGTGGAAAGCCGGGCGCAGCCCCGAAGAAGTGGCGCAGGCCGCCGTGGACGTCGCCGATACGGAACACCCGCGCGATTGGGTGATGCGCGACCTGTAGGTGTTTCCTTGTGGGAGCGGCTTTAGCCGCGAGCTGTCCAAGCTGCGAAGGGGTTGATCTCACCGATTGGGGGAAGAGCTCGCGGCTAAAGCCGCTCCCACAAAGAAATCGCCGCGCTTCCGGACCTTTGCCCCAAATCGGGCGGGTCGCGCTTGCCGCCGCCGTCTTCCCTCGCCAAGATGCGCCGACCTTCCGGAGGTGGCGCATGCGGCACCGTCTCGCAGTCCTGCTGTGCACGGCCATGCTTTGCGCCTTGAGCGCCTGCAAGCCGCAAACCGGAACCGAACCCTCCCCTGCTTCGGCCGGCGCCACCAAACCCGCCGAAGCCGTGCGCCTGCTCACCCGGCATCTGCAGGACAACGATCTGCAGGCTTTCGCCCGCGACGCCGCTCCGCCGGCATTGCAGCCGAAACTGGAGCAAGCCTGGCGCGAAGGCCGCACCCGCTGGCCGCTGGACGAGTTGCCTTTCGACGAACGCCTGCCGCAACTGCTGTCCGCGCTGTCGGCGCCGGGCGCGGAAAAGAAACTGCAGCAGGTGTTCGACCGCCAGTTCTCCGGTGCGCACGCCGAATTGAAAGCGGCGGCGATGTCGCTGGGTCTGTTCGGCGTGCAATACATCCGCAGCGAAGGCGATTACAGCGAAGACGAGCGCGAGCATTACGCGCAATTCATCCGCGCGATCAGCGAATGGGGATTGGATGCGCCGCTCGGCGATCCGCAACGCGCACGGCGCGCGATTCCGCAGCTGACCATGGCCGCGCGCCAGACCCGGTTGGCGTCCGAAGCCGACTTCCGCAACGCCGGCATGCAGGAAAGCCTGCGCCGGCTGGGTCCGTTCATGGCGACGCTGAAGCAGTCCCTGGCCACTTACGGATTGCGCCTGGACGACAGCCTGTCCGGCCTGGAAGCCACGCTGCAGGAACAGACCGGGGACAAGGCCCGGGTGCGTCTGCGTTACCGCCTGGGCGAGACCGAGATCGATACGGTGGTAGGCGTCGAACGCCACGGCGGGCGCTGGTACATCAGCGACTATCTGCGCCACGCCGAAGCCGCAGCCGCGCTTGCGGGAGGGACTTCAGCTCCGACTAGCCCGCCCGTCGGGGCTGAAGCGCCTCCCACAAAAGCGCCCAGCCCTGGTTCCAAGCCGACTTCGCCATAATGGCGCGGATGCCAGACCAGTCTTCCTTCCCCTTCCCCGCACCCCAGGCCCCTGAACCGGGCCGCGAGCCCGAGTCCCGCGCCGAGACGGACCGCGAGCGGG
>DATFFH010000008.1:0-46738 GCA_035250245.1 Luteimonas sp.
TCGCGCCGGCCGCCGATCCGGTCGATGCCGCGATGCGCTTCGCCGGCCTGGTCGGCCTGCCGCAGCGACTCGGGCGGCTGATGATCGCCGCCTTCGAAGCGCACATCGGTTTTTCCTTCGATGCGTTCCAGGCCCATTTCAACGCGCCGCGCATCGCCCATCCTGCGTTGATCGTGCACGACGTCGAGGACCGCGAAGTGCCCTGGGCCGAAGGCGAACGCTACGCGCGCTTCTGGCCCGATTCGCGCCTGCTCAGCACCCAGGGCCTGGGCCACAACCGGATCGCCCAGGACGAAGGCGTGATCGCCGCCGCGCTGCGTTTCCTGCGCGGCGAAGCGGTCGGCGATCGCGTGGTGTCCACGCCCAATCTGCCCTTCGGCATCGCCTGACCCGTGACCGGCGGCCTTTGCCGCCGGCCTTCGCGAGCGTCTATGCTGCGCGGCCGCGGCGCCATCGCCGCGGTCCGTCCCCCTCGAACGCCGCGAATGACTTTCCAGCAAGACCCTCCCGCCTCCGTCGAACCTTTTTCGGGCCAACCCCACGCCATCGTCGAACGCGACGGCATCCGCTACACCCTGCTCGGCACGGCCCACGTGTCGAAAGCGAGCGTAGACGCGGTGCGTGCGGCGATCGACACCGGCGCTTACGACACGGTCGCGGTGGAACTGGACCAGCAGCGGCTGCAAGCGCTGACCGATCCCGATGCGCTGGCGCGATTGGATCTGATCAAAGTGCTGCGCGAAGGGAAAACCGCGCTGTTCGCCGCGAATCTGGGTTTGGCCGCGTATCAGCGCCGTTTGGCCGAGCAGCTCGGCATCGAACCCGGCGCGGAATTGAAGGCTGCTGCGGAAGAAGCAGAGGCGCGCGGCCTGACCCTGGAATTGATCGACCGCGACGTCGGCCTCACCTTCAAGCGCGCGCTGGGCCGGCTCGGCTTCTGGCGCAAGGCCAAAGTCGGCGCCGGCCTGTTCGCCGGCCTCTTCGCAGACGAGGAAGTGGGCGAAGACGAGATCGAAAAGCTCAAGCAAGGCGACATCATGGAAGCCAGCTTCAGCGAATTCGCCGACGAAACGCCGGAGCTGTACGACACCATCATCAACGAACGCGACCGCTACATGGCGGCCAAGCTGCGCGCGATGCCGTCAGGATCCCGCGAAGTGCTGGCCGTGGTCGGCGCCGGGCATCTGCCCGGACTCACGCGGCATCTGCGCGAGGACACCGCGGCGCCCGTCAGCGTGACCGGCGAATTGGAATCGCTGCCGAAGAAATCGTCGATCCCCTGGTTCACGATTGTTCTAGCCGCGTTCGTGCTCGGCGGCTTCGCCTGGGGTTTCTGGCGCGGCGGCGTGGACGTCGGCACCGACCTGATCCTGTACTGGGTGTTGTGGACCGGCGGACTGGGCGCGCTGGGTTGCGCTATCGCGGGCGGGCATCCGTTGAGCATGCTGGCCGCCTTCATCGCTTCGCCGGTAACGCCGCTGCATCCGGCATTGGCCTCCGGCACGATCAGCGCGCTGGTCGAAGCCTGGGTGCGCAAGCCGACTTATGCCGACTTCATGGCATTGCGCGACGACGTGCAGACGATGAAAGGCTGGTGGCGCAACCGCGTCGCGCGAGTGCTGCTTAATTTCTTCCTGACCAGCCTGGGCACCGCGATCGGCGTGTGGACCGGCGGCGCGCGAATGCTAGGCAAGCTGTTCGGCTAGCGCTTTCGTAGGTGCGAATTTATTCGCACGCTCTTGTCGCCGTAAAGCGTGCGAATAAATTCGCACCTACAAACTACTCGGCCTTGAGCGCCGCGACGGCCTGCGCCGGCACCCCGCGCTTGCCGCGGGCCCGCTTGATCAAGCGCGCACTGCCCAACCGCAGATCGTCCAGGATCGCGTAAATCGTCGGCAGGAACAGCAGGCTGACGATCGTGGAGAACGCCAGGCCACCGGCGATCGCTCGCGCCATCGGGTAGTACGGCGGCATGTTGTCCGCTGTCTGAGTCTGTAGCGCGATCGGGATCATCGCCAGGATCGCCGTGCCCATCGTCATCATGATCGGCCGCAGGCGTTCGCGCCCGCCTGCCACCAGCGCATCAGTGCGGCTCAATCCGCGCCGGCGCAGGTTGTTGATGTGCTCGATCATCACGATGCCGTTGTTCACTACCACACCCATCAGCACCAGGATGCCGATGAAGGCCATGATCGACAGCTCGGTGCCGGTGATCCAGAACAGCCAGTACACGCCGAAGATCGAAAACACCACGCCGCTCATGATCGCGGCCGGGAACAGCAGCGATTCGAATACCGCCGCCATCACCACGTAGATCATGATCAAGGCGATGGCCAGATTGAACATCATCTGCTTGCCGGCCTCGTCGTCGCGTTCGAAGCCGCTGCCGTCGAAGCTATAGCGGTAGCCGGCCGGGAACGCGACGTTGTTCAGCGTGTCCTCCATGACCTTGCGCGCATCGGGCATGGTGGTTTTGCCGGCCAGATTGGCCATGATGGTGAGCGTGGTCTGACGGTTGGTGCGTTCGATCGCATTCGCCGCCGGCTCCACCTTCACGTCCACCATGCTCAACAACGGCACCGTGCGGCCGTCGGGCGCGCGCACCGTGAAGGCCGCGATGTCGCCCAGGCCGAAATCGTCGGCGCCTTCGAAACGCACCCACACCGGCACTTCGGTGTCGCCGCGGCGGAACTCGCGCAGCTGCGCACCGCGCAGGGCCAGGCCGACGAAGCGGGAAACTTCCTGCGAACTGAAGCCGAACGACGCCGCGCGCTCGCGGTCGACCCGCACGTTCAGCTCGCTGTTGCGGTCGCCGTTCTCGACCCGCACGTCGCGCAATTCGGGGTGGCGCGACAGGATCGGAATCACTTCCTGCGCCAGCTCTTCCAAAGTGCCCGTGGAATCGCCAACCAGCTGCACCTGCACCTGCTGGCCGTTGCCGCCGCCACCGCCCTGGTCGCCGAAATTCAGCTCCAAACGCGCCGATTTCGGCAATTCTTTGCTGATGACGTCGACCAGCGGCTTGGTTTCCTTGACCTTTTCCTTGTCGAAGGTGATTTGGGTACGGCCGCGCCCTTCTTCGCTGTAGAAAGAAAACAGCTGGACGATGTTGAAGCGCTTGCGGTTCGCGTCCAGGTAATTCTCCACCCGCAGCACTTCCTCCAGCATCTGCTCCTTGCTGTAGCTGCCCTTCCATTGGTAGCGGATGTTGACCTCGTTGCCGTCGTCGCCGCCGAACATGTTGAGTTTGACTTGGCTCACCGGCACGAAGCTGAGCGCCACGATCAGGATGATGCCGAAAACGCTCCAGCCGCGGTGCTCCAGCGTCCAGCGCAGGAAACCCGCGTAGGCCCGCTGCATGCGCGCGATCAAGCCGCTTTCGCTGCGCACCGCCGGCGGAGTCTTCATCCGCGCGGCCAGCATCGGGATCAGGCTCACCGCGACCAGCCACGACGCCAACAGCGACACCGAAATGGTGATCGCGATCTGGGTCATGAAGATGCTGATGTCGTTGGTTTCGCCGAACAGGTTCGGCAGGAACACGATGCAATGGCACAGCGTGCCCGCGGATAGCGCGATGGCGACGTGGCGGGTGCCGATCACCGATGCCAGGCGTGGCTGGTCGGGCATCCGCTCGCGTTCCTGGTAGATGCTCTCCACCACCACCACCGCGTTGTCCACCAGCATGCCGATGGCTAGCAGCAGGCCCATCATGCTGAGGATGTTCAGCGTGATGCCGACGAAATACATGAACCCCAAAGTCATGATGAAGCAGATCGGGATCGCCAATGTCACCATCAGCGTCGACGGCCAATGGCGCAGGAAGAAGAACAGCACGGCCATCGACAGCACCAGGCCGATCGCGCCGGCTTCGGCCAACTGCGTCAGCGAACTGGTGACTTCCTCGCCCTGGTTCTGTGTGACCTGCACCTGCAAGCCGCCCAATGCGGGTTCGTGCCGGATCTTTTCGATTTCCGCCAGCACTGTGCTGGATACCTGCACCAGATTGGCGTTGCGCTCTTTGAAGATGTCCAGACCGACCGCCGGGCGCCCGTCGAGCCGGCGACCGTAGTTCATGCGCTCCGGCTTGAAGCGCACCTGGGCGATGTCGCCCAGGCGCAAGCCGTTCTGGCCGATCACCAGGTCGCGCAACTGCAGCAGATCGGTCAATTCGCCGACAGGCTGCACGCGCAAGCGGCGCCCGCCGTCTTCGATCTGGCCGGCGGACACCGAGAAATTCACCGTCTGCAGCCGCGTGGTCAGCTCGTTGAGGCTGACGCCATGCGCGACCAGGCGATCGGGATCGATCGCCACCTCGATCTCGTTCGGCGAGGCGCCCGAAACGTCGACCTTGGCGACGCCGGGGATGCGCTCCAAACGGCGCTTGAACTCGCGATCGATCAAATCGTAGGCGTTGGTGAGATCTATCTTCCCCGCAAGACGGACTTGCAGCACCGGTTCGTCCGTCGAAGACCAGTTGCCGACGAAATAGCGCTGCAAGTCGTCGGGCAGATCGGCGCGGATCGCGTCCAGACGCTCGCGCGCCTGCGACGCGGCGATCTGCACATTCGTGTCCCAATCGGAATAGAACACGCCAATGAAAGCGCCTTCCGCGTTTGCGCGGCCAGTCAAACGCTTGATACCCGGCATGGTCGCCAACGCGTCCTCGGCCGGGCGCAGCACCGTGCGCTCGACTTCTTCCGGCGTCGACCCGGCGTACGGAATCGACACGAACACGCCCGGATAGGAAATGTCCGGCAGCGATTCCAGCGGCAGGCGGAAAGAGGCGATCAGGCCGATCACCACCATCGACACGAACAGCATGATCACCGTGACCGGCCGTTTGATGCTCAGTTCGGCGATGCTCATGCTTGGATGGAGCCCATGCTGTCGGTCATGTCGGCGCGCCGTCGCCGGCGGTCAATACGGTCACGGCCGAAGCCGGCGCCGGCGCGCCGCGGCGGTTGCGCGCGCGGTTCACCAGGTTCGCGCTGCCGTGCTTCAGATCGTCCAGCATCGCGTAAATCGTCGGCAGGAACAACAAACTGACGACCGTGGAGAACGCCAGTCCGCCGGCGATGGCGCGCGCCATCGGATAGTAGGCCGGCATGTCGTTGTTGCTGCTGCCCGTAGCCACCGCGATCGGCACCATGGCCAGGATCGCCGTGCCCATCGTCATCAGGATCGGCCGCAATCGCTCTCGGCTGCCTTCGACCAAGGCCTCGGTGCGGCTCAATCCGCGCCGGCGCAGGTTGTTGATGTGCTCGATCATCACGATGCCGTTGTTCACCACCACGCCCATCAGCACCAGGATGCCAATGAAGGACATGATCCCGAAGGTGGTGCCGGTGAGCCAGAACAGCCAGAACACGCCGAACACCGAGAACAGCACGCCGCTCATGATCGCCGACGGGAACAGCAGCGACTCGAACACCGCCGCCATCACCACATAGATCATCACCAAGGCGATGATCAGGTTGAACATCATCTGTTTGGTCGCGTCATCCTCTTCCTGGAACGCGCTGCCGTCGAACGAATAGGTATAGCCGGCCGGGAACGAGATCGATTTGAGCGTCTCTTCCATTGCTTTGCGCGCTTCCGGCATCGGCGTCTTGCCGACCAGGTTGGCCTTGATCGTCAAGGTGGTCTGGCGGTTGGTGCGCCCGATCTGGGTCGCCGCCGGCCGCACATCGACGTCGACCATGCTCAACAACGGCACCGAACGCCCGTCCGCGGTGCGCACGGTGAAAGTGGCGATGTCCTCCACGCCGTATTGCTCGGCCCCGGCGAAGCGCACCCATACCGGCACCTCGGTGTCGCCGCGGCGGAATTCGCGCAGCTGCGCGCCGCGCAAGGCGAGGCCGACGAAGCG
Source organism: Luteimonas sp. (assembly GCA_035250245.1). Taxonomy (GTDB): domain Bacteria; phylum Pseudomonadota; class Gammaproteobacteria; order Xanthomonadales; family Xanthomonadaceae; genus Luteimonas_C. Next base: position 5,873 of record DATFFH010000008.1, read on the forward strand.
CGAGACTTCCTGCGCGCTGAAACCGAACGCGGCAGCGCGCTCGCGGTCCACGCGCACATTCAACTCGCTGTTCTGGTCGCCGATATCCACCCGTACGTCGCGCAGTTCCTTGCGCTTGGAAAGGATCGGCACGAGATCGTCGCCGAGCGCACGCAGAGTTTCGGTGGAATCGCCGACCAATTGCACCTGCACGTTCTGGCCGGGCTGGCCGCCGCCGGGGCCGCCGCCGTTGTTGCCGATGGTGATGTCCGCGCGCGCCGACTTCGGTATGTCCTTGCCGATCGCCTCCACCAGCGGCTTGGTCTTCCCGGCCATGTCGTCGTCGAAAGTGACCATGGTGCCTGCGTCGCCCTGCTCGCCGAAGAACGAATAGATCTGTTTGATGTGGTACTTCTTGCGGTTCGCATCCAGATAATTCTCGACGCGCAAGATTTCGTCCGACATCTGCGGGATCGTGTACGAGCCTTTCCAACGATAGCCGACGAAGGTTTCGGTGCCGTCGTCGCCGCCGAACATGTCGAACTTGGTGTGCTTCATCGGATAGACGCTGACCGCGACGATCACCAAGATCCCGAGCACGCTCCAGCCGCGATGCGCCAGGGTCCAGCGCAACAGCTTGGCGTAGCTGCGCTGCAGACGGGGAATCAAACCCTTGTCGGAGCGCACCGCCGGCGGCGTCTTCAGCTTCGCCGAGATCATCGGGATCAGGCTCACCGCCACCAGCCACGAAGCCAGCAGCGAGACCGAGATCGTGATCGCAATTTGGCCCAGGTAGATGCTGAGGAAATTGCGCTCGCCGAACAGGTTCGGGATGAACACGATGCAGTGGCACAGCGTACCCGCCGACAGCGCGATCGCCACGTGCCGGGTGCCCAGGATAGAAGCCAGGCGCGGCTGGCCGGGCATCTTTTCGCGCTCCTGGTAGATGCTCTCCACCACCACGACCGCGTTGTCCACCAGCATGCCCACCGCCAACAGCAGGCCCATCATGGTCAGGATGTTCAGGGTCACGCCCGCGAAGTACATGAAGCCCAGCGTCATCACGAAGCAGATCGGAATCGCCAGCGTCACCATCAGCGTCGAAGGCCAATGGCGCAGAAAGAAGAACAGCACCGCGATCGACAGCACCAGGCCGATGCCGCCCGCTTCGGCGAGATCGGTCAGCGACTTGGTGACGTTCTTGCCCTGATTGTCGAAAATCTTGGTCTGGATGTCGCGCAGCGCCGGCTGCTTGCGGATCGCCTCCACTTCTTTCAGCGCATTCTTGGAGACTTCGACCAGATTGGCGTTGCGCTCCTTGAAGATGTCCAAGCCGACGGCCGGGCGCCCGTCCAGGCGCCGACCGTAGTCGGTTCGCGCCTGCTTGAAATTGATCGCAGCGATGTCGCCCAGGCGCAGGCCCTTATTGTCGATAACCAAGTCGCGCAGTTGCTGCAAGTCGGTGATCTCGCCGGCGGGCTGGACGCGCAGGCGCTGGCCGTTGTCGTCTATCTCGCCGGCCGAAATCGAGAAATTGGTCGCCTGCAGCTTCGTGGTCAGGTCGTTGAGGCCGATGCCGTGCGCGGTGAGGCGATCGGGCGCGATGGCGATTTCGACCTCGTTCGGCGAAGCTCCCGAAATCTCGACCTTGGCCACGCCGGGAATGCGTTCGAGCCGCCGCTTGAACTCGCGGTCGATCAGTTCGTAGTCGCCGCTGATGTCGGTGCCGCCCGCACCGGCCAGGCGCAGCCGCAGGATCGGCTGGTCGGTGGTCGAGAACTTGAAGACGAAATAGCGCTGCAGATCGTCCGGCAGGTCCGAGCGGATCGCGTCGATCCGCTCGCGCGCGTCGGACGCGGCGATCGCCACGTCTTTGCTCCAATCCGAGAACTGGATGAAGATCTCGGCCGCATCGGCGCGCGCGCTGGATTCGATCCGCTTGATGCCCGACATCGTCGCCACGGCCTCTTCGGCCGGGCGCAGCACCGTGCGTTCGATTTCCTCGGGCGTGGACCCGCTATACGGCAGCGAGATGAAGATGAAGGGAGGCGAGACCTCGGGAAACGCCTCCAGCGGCAACCTCACCGCCGCGATCACGCCGATCACGAACAGCGACACGAAGAACATGATCGCCGTGACCGGGCGCTTGATGCTGAGTTCGGCGACGCTCATTGGAGATGTTCCTTCAAACGCCGGCGTTCAAAGCCCTCCCCTTCAAGGGGAGGGTTGGGTGGGGATGGGTTTGCTTTGCGATGTGCTTATCAGCGACGGGGACGGGGACGAAACCCATCCCCACCCCAGCCCTCCCCTTGAAGGGGAGGGAGAAAAGCATCGGGCTCTTAGTGCTGAGCTCGTTCATCCCAGTTCTCAAGCTTGGCCCGGATCGGCCAGCGGCTGCTGTTCATCCTTGATGTGCTCGGCCACCGCTTCGGCGTCGCGTCGCGCACGGCGCCCGCGCTCGCGGTAGTACTCGTCCGAACGACGATCCAGCAGGTCGTACACCACCGGGATCACCACCAGGGTCAGCAGCGTCGACACCAGCAGGCCGCCGATCACGGTGATCGCCATCGGCGAGCGCACCTCGGCGCCCTCGCCGAAGGCCAGCGCCAGCGGCAGGAAGCCGAACAGGGTGCACATCGTGGTCATGATGATCGGGCGCAAACGCGAACGCGCGCCTTCGATCAACGCCTCGTGCTTGGCCGTGCCCGACTCGCGCAGTTGGTTGACCTTGTCGATCAGGATGATCGCGTTCTTCACCACCAGTCCGACCAGCAGGATCAGGCCGATGAACACCACCACCGATACCGGCGAGCCGGTCAGCAGCAGCGCCAGCACCGCGCCGACCAGGGCCAGCGGGATGGTGAACAGGATCACGAACGGATGCAGCAGCGATTCGAACTGCGAAGCCATCACCAGATAGACCAGGAAGATCGCCAAGCCGAAGGCGAACAGCAGCGACTTGATCGAATCGGCCAGTTCCTCGCCCTGCCCGCCGATATGCATGCCGACGTCGGCGCCTAGCGGATCGTCGGCAACCATCTGCTGCACTTCCTGCACCGCGGTGCCCAGGTCGATGTCGCGCAGGTTGGCCGAGACGATAGCCACGCGCACCTGGTCGGCGCGGTGGATTTCGCTCGGGCCCACGGTCGAAACGACGTCGGCCACCGATTCCAGCGTCACCGGCTGGCTGCTGTTCGGATTCACGATCAAACGGCGGATGTTCTCCACCGAAGCGCGATCGGATTCCTGCGCACGCACCAGCACGTCGATCTTGCGGTCGCGGAAGCTGTAGCGCGTGGCGACGTCGCCGCGCACCTTCTTCACCACCACGTCGGCGATCTGGCGCGTGGTCAGGCCGAGCGCGCCGGCGCGGTCCTGGTCGAAGCGGATCTGGATTTCAGGGAAGCCCTGCTCCACCGTCGATTTCACGTCGGCATAGTGCGGGTTCTTGCGCAGCATCGCCGCCATCTTCTGGCCGGCGCGCTCGATCGAAGCCAGATCCTGGCCGCGCAACTCGATTTCCAGCGGCGTGGAGAAGCTGAACAGCTCAGGCCGGCTGAAATCGACCTGGGCGCCCGGATGCGATTGCATCGTCGCGCGCAAGCGCTCGGTTTCCTCGGCTTCGACCTGCTTGCTGCCGCCGTCGGCCATCACCACGGTCAGCTTGCCGATGTTTTCGCCGCTTTCGGTCGGGTTCGCGTCCAAACGCGTGCCGCTGCCGCTGACGCCGTAGATGGTGCGGATGCCCGGATCCTTGTCGTGCGCCCCCTGCAATTCGCGCACCAGCTTGTCGGTGTCGCGCAGCGGCGTGCCCGGCGGCAGCTTCACCGTCATTTCGAAACGGTCCTGGGCCAACTGCGGGATCAGATCCGCACCCAACAGCGGCACCACCGCCAAAGTCGCCAAAAACGCGACCGCGGCGAAACCCAGCACAAACCATGGGCGGCGCATCGCCGCCGGCAGCAGTTTCAGATAGCCTCGTTCGGCGCGGCCATAAGGCGCCATGGCGAGGTCGCTGAACTTGCGCATCACCGGCCCGATCACCGCGACCAAGCCGCGCCAGATGCGGATCACGATCCAGGCGATGCCGAAGAAGGCGCCGCGCGAAGTCGCGCCGGCCGCATGGCCGACCGCGGCCACGGGCTTCTGCAGTTTCGATTCAGGCTGCCACTTCGGATGCGCTTCTTCCTCCGGGAACGCCAGCGGCGGCCTGCCCTTCAAAGAGCTCAGCATCGGAATCAGGGTCATCGCCACCACCAGCGAAATCGCGATCGCGATCGCCACGGTCAGCGCCTGGTCGCGGAACAGCTGGCCTGCGATGCCCTGCACGAACACCAGCGGCAGGAACACGGCGATGGTGGTCAGCGTCGAAGCGACGACCGCCATGCTCACTTCGCGCGTGCCGGCGATGGCCGCGTCGATGATGCCCAGGCCGCGTTCGCGCGCCTTGGCGATGCTTTCCAGCACCACGATCGAGTCGTCCACCACCAGGCCGGTCGCCAGCGCCAGGCCGCCCAGCGACATCACGTTCAAGCTCAGGCCCAGCTGGCCCATGAAGAAGAACGTGGCGATGATCGACACCGGCAGCGACAGGCCGATCACGAACGTGCTCCAACCGTCGCGCAGGAACAGGAAGATGATCAGCACTGCGAGCAGGCCGCCGATGACGGCGTCGACCTGGACGTCGTGGATCGCGTTGCGGATGAATTGCGATTGATCGTCGATGGTGGTCAGTTCGACGTCGGCCGGGATCTGGTTCTTGATCTGTTCCAGCCGCGCCTGGATAGCGTCGGCGGTGGCGACGGTGTTGGCGTCGCCTTCCTTGTAGATCGCCAACTCCACCGCTTCCTTGCCGCCCAGGCGGATGATCGCTTCGCGCTCCTTGTAGCCCTGGCGCACGTCGGCGATGTCCTTCAGTCGCACCGGCATGCCGCCGGCGACCGCGCTGGACGAACCGGAATTCGCGCTCTGCACCGAAGCCGCCGCGGCCATCGCCGCCGCGTTGCCGGTGGAGGCCGCAATGGCCGCCATCTGCGCCGCCGCGCTCTGCTGCGCGCCGTTGCCGGCGCTGGAGATGGTCACCAGCATTTCGCGCATTTCCGGCACGCTGGCGAACTGGTTCACCGTGCGCACGAGATAGCGTTGCGAGCCTTCTTCCAAGCGGCCGCCGGAGATGTTGATGTTCTCCTGCTGCAGGCGCTGGATGACGGTATCGATCGGCAGGTTCAGCTGCGCCAACTTCTGCTGATCGATATCGACCTGGATTTCATCCTCCAGGCCGCCGCCGACCTTCACCGCGGCCACGCCTTCGACGGGCTCCAGTTTCTTCTTCAGGTCGTCGTCGGCATAGCGGCGCAGCTCGGTGAGCTTGCGCACGGTCTCAAGATCGCTCTTGCCCGCTTCTTTCGACGAAAGCGCAAGGCGCAAGATCGGCTCGGTCGAAGGATTGAAACGCAGCAGCACCGGCTGCTTGGCTTCCTGCGGCAAGGTCAGCACTTCGATCTTGTCGCGCACTTCGAGGCTGGCCTGGTCCATGTCGGTGCCCCAGGCGAATTCCAGCACCACGTCGCTCTGGCCGGTGCGCGACACCGACTTCAGCTTGCGCAGTCCCTTCACCACGCCGACGGCTTCTTCCACCGGCTCGGTGATCAGCGTTTCTATTTCCGAAGGCGCCGCGCCGGTGTACTCGGTGCGCACCGTCAGCGTCGGATAGCTCAAATCGGGCAGCAGGTTCACCTTCAGGTCGTTCAAGGCGATGAAGCCGAACAACACGAAGGTGAGCGTGATCATGAAGATGGTGACGCGACGGCGGGTCGAGAACTCCACGAGCCCCGAAGTCGTCGCCGCCGCCACCGCTCGCGCCTTGTCGGCGCCGGTGTTGGGCGCGGCCATTACTGCTTACCGGATTTGGGCGGGGTTGCGGGCTTGGCCTGCGCTACGGCCTTGCCGTCGGCGGAGATCACCTGCACTTCGCTGCCTTCGCGCAGCGCTACCTTGCCGGCGGTGACCACGCGGTCGCCCGGCTTCAAGCCGGTGCGCACTTCGGCCCAAGCGCCGTCGGTATAGCCCAGCTTGACCGGCACGCGCGCGGCCTTGCCGTTGCGGATCACGTACACGGCGGGGTCGTTTTCGTCGTCGAGCAAGGCGACGCGCGGCACCACCAACGCGTCGGCGCGCTGGTCGTAGTCGATCTTGATCCGGCCGAACATGCCCGGCTGCAGCACGCCGGCGTTGTCGAAGGCCAACACTACGCGGAACGTGCCGCTGCCCGAATCCACCACCGGCGCCACGCGGTCCACCTTGCCGGTGAAGGCTTTGCCCGGCAGCGCATCGACCGCCATCGTCGCCGGCTGGCCGGCCTTCAGCGTGACCAGTTCGCGCTCGGGCACGTTGAGGGTGGCTTCCAGCTTGGAGTTGTCGACGATGCGGAAGATCGGGGTGTTGATCTGGACGAAGTTGCCGTCCTTGATCGAGCGCGAGGCGATGGTGCCGGAGATCGGCGCCAGCACCGTGGTGTAGGACAGTTCCAGCGTCGCCAGGCGGTACTGGGCGCGCATGTTCTCCAGGTCGTACTTGATCTGGTCAACGTCGTTGGCGCTGATCATCTGCTGCGCGACCAATTGCTGCGAGCGGCGGTAGCTGTTTTCCAGCTTGCGCATCTGCGCTTCGGTCTGGGCAACGGCCAGGCGGGCGCGGTCGGGATCCAGGCGCACCAGCGGCTGGCCGGCGCTGACCTGCTGGCCCTCTTCCACAAGCACTTTCAGCGCCACGCCCGAGGTCTTGGCGACTACCTGCGATTCGCCGCGCGCTTCCAGCGGCGCGGTGCCGGTGTAGCTGGCCGCGATGGGCCGGTGCGCGGCACTGGCCACCTCGACTGGAATGGCCTCGGGCTTGTTTTCCTTCCCGTCCTTGGCCTGGGCTTCGCCCTCCCCGCCGCCCTTGCAGGCGCACAGGCTGACGAGCAGAAGGACGATCGGCAGCAGGCGGAAGCGGCTGGCGGTTAGCGTCCTGGCGGAACCGCTGGCGGAGGCGAAAAACGGCATCGGAATAGGCTCTCGGAGGTGTTGTATCTAGATATATCACCTGGCCATGAATGCATCATGCGCCGAAGGTAATAGTGACGAGCGTAGGGGCGAAACCGTTGCAACCGTTCGTCGCCTCGGCGCAATCGTTGGGCTGCACGCGGCGCCCACGCTATACTTTACGGACTGCGCGCCGATGACCGGCCCGCGACACTGCCAGCCCACCGAGAAGACATTGATGCGACCGTTGCCGATCGCCTGCCTCGCGCTAGCCATCATCGCCGCTCCCGCCCTAGCCGCCGATCCGGCCAAGCCGCTCGTCGGCGACGCCAAGAAGGGCCACCAGCTGACTTATACCTGCCAGGGATGCCACGGCATCGAGGGCTACAAGAACGCATATCCGAACTATCACGTGCCGCGCATCGGCGGGCAGTCGCAGGAATACCTGCGCAACGCGCTGAGCGAATACAAGGCGGGCAAGCGCAAGCATCCGACCATGCAGGCCCAGTCCGAGAGCTTCTCGGACCAGGACATCGCCGACATTGCCGCCTTCCTTTCGGAGCTGAAGCCGTGAGCCGCGCCATGACCACGACCCGACTCGCCTTCGCCCTGATCGCGACCCTGGCTTTCGCCGCCTGCACGCCGTCGGGCGAAACTCCGGCCGAGCATTCCTCCGCCGACCGCGGCGAAGGCCACACCTCCTCGTCCGCCGGCCTGCCCGCGGGCCATGCCGAGGCCGGCGAAAAGCGCAGCCTGGTGAAGAGCAAGGCGACCAACCAGAGCTGCATCGACTGCCACGGTAAGGAAGGCAACGTTCCGCTCGATCCGACCTATCCCAAGCTCGGCGGCCAGTACGCCGACTACATCGCCCACTCGCTGCAGATGTACCGCGACGGCGACCGCGAGCATCCGCTGATGTCGGGCCAGGCCAAAGACCTGACCGATCAGGAAATCGCCGACCTGGCCGCGTTCTTCTCGACCCGGCCCAGCCAGTTGCGCGACTTGCACGGCGCGCATTGATCCGCACTCGAATCGCGATCGAATAAGGGGCCGCAAGGCCCCTTTTCTTTGCTCTAACCGCTCGCGGAATCCGTCGACCGACGTCAGCGCCGATCCCGGCCATGCCCCAGGCCTTCGAGGTAAGCGCAAAACATATCGGCCATGGCCGCGGCGTAGGCCTCGATCTCCACGGACGTCCGCGGGGTTTCGGAAAACTGTTTCCCTGCCGCGCTGAGCGTTGCCGTGATCAGGCCGCCCGCCAATGCGCGAGTCGCTTCCGAAGCCGCGGGCAGAGTCTCCTGCATGAACGCCTCGATCGTGCGACTCCCCGATACCCTCACCTCCCGCGCTTCAGGCGCATCGCGGTATAGCGGAGCGGCGTCGTTGAGCGCAACGCGCATCTCGGCCTCTTCGCATTCCGAACGGATGAACGTATGGACCAGGATCCGCAGCCGTTTCAGCGGCGGTTTTCGGCGGTCCTCCAGGATGTCGCGCAGCAAACCCGTCGTCTGCCGCCATTCGTCGCTTTGCAGGCGAAACAGGATCGCCGCCTTGTTCGGAAAGTATTGGTAGAGCGATCCGATGCTGACACCCGCCCTCTCGGCCACACGCGCCGTGGTGAAACCGTGCGCGCCCTCCTTCGCCAAAACCTGAGCCGCCGCCTCCAGGATCGTGGCGACCAGTTCGCTCGATCGGGCCTGTTTGGGCTGTTTTCTCGAGGAAATATTGGGATTTCGGCGGTCGTTCATGGCAGTACGAGAATGCGAATACAAAACATGAGGAATTAGTCGCATTCTAATCCAACGCAACACGCGCGTATTTTTAGATTGGAGATTTGCATGACTGCTTTGACTACCGCGCCGATCGCGCCCCTGTTGGACCGCTTGTTCGCGGAGGCCGATGCCGACTCGCCGAGCGCCGCCGTCGCTAGCCTGTCCGCCGAAGAGCGGACGCGCCTGATGCGGAGCAAGACCGAATACCGCGACTACTACCGCCGACTGAAGGATCTGGCGCTGCCGGTTTCGCGGGAGACCGGCACGCTGCTCTACATGCTGGCGCGCGGCTGCCGCGCGCGGAACATCGTCGAATTCGGAACCTCGTTCGGCATCTCGACCCTGCATCTCGCCGCGGCATTGCGCGACAACGGCGGCGGCCGCCTGATCACCAGCGAGTTCGAACCGTCCAAGGTGGCGCGGGCCCGCGAAAATCTGACCGCCGGCGGCGTTATCGACCTGGTGGAGATTCGGGAAGGCGACGCCCTGAAAACTTTGAGCGCCGACCTTCCCGAAACGATCGATTTGCTGCTGCTCGACGGCGCCAAGGCCCTCTACCCCGAAATCCTGGACTTGGTGGAGGACCGGCTCAAACCGGGCGCTTTCGTCATCGCCGACAACGCCGACTGGAGTCCCGATTACCTGAAGCGAGTACGCGCAACCGCTTCGGGTTACTTGTCCACGCCATTCGCCGAGGATGTCGAGCTTTCCTTACGAATCGATTGAGGCTGACCGCCTCCGCGACTCACCAGCGATAACCGACTTCGGCGACGATCCTGCGCTTGGTCCCGTACCAGCAATCGCCGCGCGACAGGCAGGTCGCGAAATAAGTCTTGTCGGTCAGGTTCACCGCGTTCAGCGACAAGCGCCACGGTCCGGTTTCGTAGGAAATCAGCGCGTCGAACAAGGTATTGGACGGCGTGACTAGCGTATCGGCGCCGTCCCAGGTCTTGCCGACATAACGCGCGCCGCCGCCGATCCGCAATCCGGGTACGGCTGCAATGCGGTAGGCGGCCCACAAGGCTGCGGAATTCTCGGGGATGCTTTCGAAACGGAAGCCGGTCGCCTCGTCGGTGGCCTTCGAATGGGTGTAGCTGGCGATGAAATCCCATTGGCCGATGCTGGCGTTGGCTTCCAGTTCGATGCCCTTGGCTTCCACCCGGCCGCGTTGCACCGAGTAGTTCGGATCGACCGGATCGGGCGTGAGCCTGCCGGTTTCCTCCAGTTTGTAGACCGCGGCCGTGGCAGTCACGCCGTAAGCGTCCGGTACCCACTTCAAGCCGGCCTCCACCTGCTTGCCGCGCGTGGGATCGAACCCCTCGCCCAAACGGGAAAGGCCGGCGACCGGTTGGAAAGACTCGGAGTAAGCGACGTACGGCGACCAGCCGCCCGGCGCCAAGTACACCACGCCGAAGTTCTTGGTCCAGGCGCTGTCTTTGGAGCGGCCGGTTTCGGCGCCGTCCGGACCGGTCAGACGCTTGTGCACGCGATCGTGGCGTGCGCCGGCGACCAGCACCCAGCGGTCGTCGATCTTGATCTGGTCCTGCAGCAGCAAACCGGCCTGACGCATACGCGTGTGGACGAGAGAAGCCGGATCGATGGCCGGTTCCGGACAATCGCCGTATACCGGTGCGTAGACATCGAACGGCACCGGGCAAGCGGAATCGGGCGACGTCCATTGCTCGGTCCGCGACAGCATCGCATCCACGCCGAACAACAGCGTGTGCTTTACCCGGCCGGTGCCGACACGGCCTTCCAGCAACAGATCGCCGTTGCTGATCTTGGCACGATCGTCGTTGCCGTAGGCTAACCGGGTGATGGTGCGGTTCTGGCCCAGCGCATTGTCGCCGTAGCCGTTGCCCTGCCCATCCACTTCCCAGAAAGCGGCATACATGGTGCGGATCTTGCCGCGCACGCGGTCATGGCGCAGATCGTGGCGTAGCGTCCAGGCATCGTTGAATTTGTATTCGAACTCGTAGCCGGCGCGGGCGCGTTCGCCGAGATTGACGTCCCAATCCGGTTCGCCGACGAAGCGTTCCAGCGGGATCGGCCCATTCGGTGCCGGCAGCAACGTGCCCGCCCACGGGAAAAAGCCTTCCGTGTTGCGGTTGCGATCTTTCTGGTATTCGGCATAAACGACCAGTTGCACGCTCTCGGAAGGCCGCCAGGCGATGGACGGCGCGATGTAGCGGCGCTCGTTGTCGGCGTAATCCACCTGGGTGTCGTTGTCGCGCGACAGCGCGATCAGGCGATAGCTCAACGTATCGCTCAACGGACCGGTGAAGTCGGCGGCCAATTGCATATGGTCGTTATTGCCCGCCTGCAGCGCGACCTCGCGCGAAGCGGTGGACAACGGCCGCTTGCTGACCAGATTCACCACGCCGCCCGGCGCGTTCTGCCCGGACATCACCGACGAAGGCCCGTGCAGCACCTCGACGCGTTCGAAGGCGTAAGGCTCTTCGCGCACCACACCCCACCAGCCCACCAGCGGCAGGCGCATGCCGTTGAGCAGCGTGGTGCCGGAACTGCCGCCGCGCAGCGCGAACCAGTCGCCGCGGTTGTCCAGCCCGTATTGGTCGGTGCGCACGCCGGCGCTGTAGCGCAGGGCTTCCTGCAGCGATTGCGCGTTCTGGTCGCGCATCTGTTCGGCGGTGATCACGCTGATCGCCTGCGGAATCTCTTCGATCGGCGTATCGGTCTTGGTGCCGGCGCGGGTGCTGCCGGCCGCGTACGGCTCGGCTTGGCCGCGCACGGTCAGCTTATCCAGGGTTTTGGGATCGCGTTCGTCGGCAGGAACGTCGTCGGCCGTGGCGGCCAGGGATTGCAGGGAAATCGAAAGCGCGAACGCAAGCAGCGAAACCGCGCAGGCGCGGCGGGAAATCTTGGGGGACATGTCGATCCGTCAGGCAGTGGCGGGAAAAACACGCTTGCCTGGCATGGATCGCTGGGGTGCGTACGGCGCGATTGTAGCACCGCTCTTTGTAGAGTCGAGCCTGCTCGACTGCTTTGATGCGATATCGCCTTTGCACGAAAAGCAGTCGAGCAGGCTCGACTCTACAAAAGCGTCACGGCTTTTTCAGAGCGTCCTGGTCTTCCTGCAATTCGGGTTTGAACGGGATATCCGGCGGCGGCCGGCCGATCGCGGGCTGATCGAACAGCTTCTCGCTGTCGCTCACGCCGCAACCGCCGCCGACTTGCAACAGCGAGACCACGCATTCGATGCGCTTGGAGGTGCCTGGAATCGGGATCGACAACTTCTGGATGCCCTTGCGCACCCATTCCTGCAACAAGGTTTCGTGCGGCACCCAATATTTTTCGAAGCGCGTGGGGTCGTAGCCGAAGCGCGGGCGTTCCAGCCATTTGCCGGCGCGGTCAAGATCGGCGATGCGCTGTTCTTCCGAACCCGGCGCATTGCCGTATTGCTTCGGCCCTTCGCCCGACGTGCCGGGCGGCAGACGCACGCTGCCGTCGGCGTTGAACAAGCCCGGCTTGGCGCCGGCCTGATCGCCACCCTTCGGCTGGCCGGCGACGTTGCGTTTCGCATCGCCCCAATCGTCGCCTTTCTTCGGCGTCGGCCAGCCGCCAGGTTTAGGTCCGGCGGCGCTGCCCGCGGCGTTCGCCGCCGGTTGCGTACCGCTGGCCGGCGACGGCGGCGCTTGCGGAGCGCCGGACGGTTGCGCCGCCGCGCTGCTCGGCGCTTGCGCGGCAGCGGTGGCGCCTGGGGGCATCGGCAGCGATTCGGGTTGGGCATCGCTCGAAGGCACCTGCACTTGCGCGCGCGCCGCGGCCTGCGTCGGCACATCGCGTGCGCGGACAGCAGGCAGCGGCTGCGGAATTTCGATCGCGGTCGCTTGCTCGGCGATCTGCGGCACGCTTATTTGGCGCTGCGGCTGTTCGCGATCGATCGGCCGCACCGGCGCCGGCGCGCGCGGCGTGGGAATCGCTTCGACCTGACTGCGCAAGGTCGGCACTTCCACGTTCGGCTGCACCGTCGCCTGAATCTGACGCGGTTGCGGCGGCGGCAGGCGGAACCGGGTTTCATCCGGGCGCGCGGTCTCCGTTACTTGCAGCGTCTGTTGCGCCGCAGGTTCGACGGTTTCTTGCGCGAGTTGCGGTTGTTCGCGTTGCAGCGGCTCGACTTGCGGCGCTTCGACGCTGCTGGCCGGCGTCTCCACCTCGCTCAGCTGCGGCCTCGGCGGCTGCGGAGGCTGCGCGGTTTGCGTTTCGGTTTGCGACGTCGGAGGCTGCGGCGAAGGCGGCCCGCCGCCCTCTTCTTCCGGCGCGCCCTGGCCGATGAATTGCACGCGCACGGCCACGTCTTCGAGATCGCCGGCAGAATCCTGGAAACTGGTATAGGCCAGGATCAGCAGCATCGCCGCGAAGAACACATGAGCGATCGCGCTAACGAGGACCGCGACGAACCGCATCCAACGCTCGTCGCGGCTGGCCGGATGCCATTGCTGCCGCCACAGGGTGCCGAACGATTTCCAGCGGCCGAGCACGGCCGAAGCGCGCGGCGGCAACGCCGGTTCGCGCTGCAGGAAGATGGCGACGATCGCTTCGGCGGTGGCGCCGGTCACCGCGCCGGCCCGCTCGATCATCGCCGCGAACCATTCGGCCCAGCCCGGCGGGAATTCGCCTGGCGGCCGCTCGGGGCGCAGCGACCTGCGCATGCGTCGGCGCAGGGCTTCGATCAGTTCGGCCGAGGAATACACTCGCGCCGGAGCCTGGTTACGCCGCGGCGTCGCGGGCGATGTACGGCGCCTGGCCGGTGTCGTGATCGGTCGCGTCGCGCACCGCGGTCACGCCCGGCACCTTGCTCATCAAGGTTTTTTCGATCCCCTGCTTCAAAGTGACGTCGGCCATGCCGCAACCGTGGCAGCCGCCGCCGAAGCGCAGCACCACCACGCCGTCGCCGGTGACTTCCTGCACCGACACGTGGCCGCGATGCTGGGCCAGCTGCGGATTGATTTCGTTCTCGACCGTCCAGCGCACGCGCTCGACCAGCGATGCGGAGTCGGCCGGTGCCTGGCCCTTGATCTTCGGCGCACGGATCTGCAACTGGCCACCGGTGGCGAGCGTGGCGTAATCGATCTCGGCGCCGTCCAGGTACTGCACGCTGTCGGCTTCCAGCCACAAGGTGAACCCTTCGCAATCGATCGCCCATTCGTCGCCGCGCAGGTCCTGCGGCTCGGTGAATTCCAGACGCACGTCGGCGCCGGGCGTGCCGGGATGGATCGCGGCCAGGCGGACGCCCAGGCCCGGCAGGCCTTCGCGTTCGATCAGCCGGCGGAAATGGGACTGGGCGGATTCGGAAATCTGGATCATGGGCGTATTCTACCGGGCTCGCGTCACGCCGTTCGTACGCTGTCTAGCACAGCATGAATCGCGTTTGCCATTCGTTAGGAGTCCGCCATGTCCGACCTGATCCCGCTCGCCCAGGCCCATTGCCTGCCCCGCAAAGGCAGCGAGCACAAGCTGAGCGAGGCGCGGGTGCGCGAACTGCTGCCCGAAATCCCCGGCTGGGAACTCGCCGAGAACGGCCATGCCCTGACCCGCACGTTCACGTTCAAGGACTACTACCGGACGATGTCGTTCGTGAACGCCCTCGCCCACATGGCCAATCGCGAAGACCACCACCCCGACCTGAGCGTGCATTACGACCGCTGCGTGGTGCGGTATTCCACCCACGATGTGGGCGGCTTGAGCGAGAACGACTTCATTTGCGCGGCCAAGGCGGACAGATTGGCCGACTGATCGAGGCTCAGCGACAAGAGTATCTCGCGCCCAAGATTAAGCCGGCCCTGCAAGCCGAAGCAGCCGGTCACGACTGGCGATGCGTTAGTCCCATAGCGCTTGTCGGGCGCGCACCGGCGCACCGATCCTGCGCGGCACGTTCCCGCATGGAAGACCGATGAAATACGGACTGATCGCGCTCTTGCTCGGGCTGTCGCTGCCCGCCCAGGCCCAACAGATGTGTCCGGCCAGCGGCGGCAGGCTCCTGCCCTGCCAGAATTTCATGCAAGAACAATTCGCGATCTACGCCGCGAAAGAGGCCGAATGGGCCAAGGCCGACGCGGAGGATGCGGCCAACGACGACGCCAATCGCGCCTCCGACTATTGGGGCGCGGTCGCCGCCAATCTGCAGACCGGGCAGATCCATCATGTCGAATACGTCTTTCGTCCGACCGAAGCGTTGGAGCGTATGACCCAGGCCTGCGCCGGCGATAAGCAGTGCGATCTGGTGGCAATTTACCGCAACACTTGCGTGGCGCTCGCGCGCGGCGACCAGGGCGAATTGTTCTGGGCCGACGACGCCAAGCCCAAGCTGGTGCAGCAGAAGGCGATGTACGCCTGCAAGGCCGGCGGTGCGAACGGCTGCCGGGCCGACGAGCGGGACCGGGTCTGCAGCGGCTACGACTATGTCGACATCCGCACCGGCGAAGCCGGCACCGGACAGCAATCGCTGGGCTCCAAGTTGCGGGCTTTCAAGCGCAAAGGCGGCTTGCTCGGCGCGATTTCGCCCAAACTGGCCGGCAAGTCCGAAGTGCAGCCGCCGCAGGTCACCTACAACCCGATGACCGCGCAGTTCCTGTCCCAGCCGACGGCGATGCGCAGCGGCCAGAGCCCGGCCAAGCCCGACGGATCTGCGCTATGGATGGCTTATGCCTTCGGCCGCGAGAGCGGGGCGCGAGGCACCGGCATCGGGCTCGTCGAGGGCGTATCTGCGGCTCAGGCCAAGCAAACCTGCGGCAAGAGCGATTGCCAGACGCTGGTCGCCGCGCATACCGGCGAATGCTTCGCCATCGTCGGCGGCGTGGACGCGCGCAGCGTCCAACAGGATTTCGCCGCAAAAGCCAAAAACAAGGAACTCGCCGGCCAGGCGGCGTTGAAGCAGTGCAAAAGCGGCGGCCTCGCCCAATGCCAGGTGGGTTTCGCCGAATGCGTGAAAACCCTGTCGGAGATGGCTGCGAAGCAATAGCCCGTTAACGCTGTTTGTAGAGCGGGGTTTGCTCCGCTCTACAAAAACAAGCGAGCGCGAAAGCAGCGGACCGGAAAACGGCTAAGCGAGACGATCGAGCACGTCGACCAGCTCGGACGCCAACGGCGCATTCAACACGTAAGGCACCTTGCCCCCGTCCAAGGCGAATTCCAGCGAAGCCGCATGCAGGAACAGCCGCTTCAGCCCCGCCTGTTCGCGCAATTTCTTGTTGATGGCTTCATCGCCGTACTTGTCGTCGCCCGCCACCGGGTGACCGATGTGCTGCGCATGCACACGGATCTGGTGGGTACGGCCGGTTTCGATCCGCACCTCGCAATACGATTGCCCGCCGCGCCGCTCCAACACTCGGAAATGGCTGAGCGACGCCTTCCCTGCCGGATTCACCTGCACATGCCGCTCGCCGCCCTGGCGCAGGCCGACGTGCAGCGGCGCATCGACGCTCATCACCCCGTCCGGCATGCGTCCAGCCAGCAAGGCCAGATAGCGCTTGGCGATGCCCCCATCCTCGCGCATCAGCGCTTGCAACTCGGTCAGCGCCGAACGTTTCTTGGCGACGATCAGCAGTCCCGAGGTATCCCGGTCCAGCCGATGGACCAGTTCCAGCGTTTCTCTCGGCCGCAGGGCGCGCAGGGTTTCGATCGCGCCGAAGCTGATCCCGCTGCCGCCGTGGCTGGCCACGCCGGACGGCTTGTTGATCGCCAGCAGCCGGGCGTCCTCGAACACGATGCTAGCGGCCATGGCGTCCAATAGGCCCTTGGCCGGTGCGCCTTTGTCTCCCGCCTCCTCGAGACGGACCGGTGGGATGCGCACTTCATCCCCCGCCTCCAGCCGCCGTTCCGGCTTGCAGCGGCCACCGTTCACCCGCACCTGGCCGGAGCGCAAAAGCTTGTAAATCAGGCTGCGCGGCGCGCCTTTCAGGTAGCCGAGCAGGAAGTTGTCCAGCCGCTGGCCGTCTCGGTCTTCGCTGATACGGACCGTGTGGGCGCCGCCGCCGGGCTTGGCCGGCGCATCTGAATGGGGCATCTGCAGTCTTGGTCTGATACACTCGCGATGCGAGATAAGGGTTTGATTTCGCTGGAAGTTACCCGGGCCGAAAGCCCGCCCTTCCATCGATCCCCGTTGCAGTGCGTAACCACCGCCCCCGGGGCAGTGAATGTTACCGCGGCTCAGCGGCAAACCCCGACATCGCCCGATGCGTCAGACATCGGCGCTGAACAAACGACCCGGCGCGTGAAGGCTCAGGCCGAGACCGCAGCCGGCCCGCAACACCCATTTGCAAGAAGCGCTCCCGCGGTCCGCCGTGGTGTCGTAGCGCTGGAAACCCGGGATCGCCCCTGCGCTTGCGCGGGGGCGGCCAGCAGTATCCAGGCGAAACGCCCCGGCGTTCCGCGTGCGAGAGCGCGCGAGGAACGCGAACATGAAACGCATGCTGATCAACGCCACCCAGGCCGAAGAATTGCGGGTGGCCATCGTCGACGGACAGACGCTGTACGACATCGACATCGAACAACCGTCCAAGGAACAAAAGAAGTCCAACATCTACAAGGGCAAGATCACCCGTCTCGAGCCCTCCCTGGAAGCCGCCTTCGTCGATTACGGCGCCGAGCGCCACGGCTTCCTGCCGCTGAAGGAAATCTCCCGCGACTACTACCAGTCCGGGGTCGACCACCATAAGGCCGGCCTGAAAGAGCTCCTGCGCGAAGGCCAGGAAGTGGTCGTCCAGGTCGACAAGGAAGAACGCGGCAACAAGGGCGCCGCCCTGACCACGTTCATCTCCCTGGCCGGCCGCTACATGGTGCTGATGCCCAACTCGCCCACCGCCGGCGGCGTCTCGCGCCGGATCGAAGGCGACGACCGCGCCGCGCTGAAAGAGGCGATGGACAAGCTGACCATCCCCGACGACATGGGTGTGATCATCCGCACCGCCGGCGTCGGTCGCGATGCCGAAGAACTGCAGTGGGACTTGGACTATCTGCTCCAGGTCTGGCGCTCGATCGCCGAGGCCGCCCTGGCCAAGCCGGCCCCGTTCCTGATCTACCAGGAATCGCGCCTGATCATCCGCGCCCTGCGCGACTACATGCGCGCCGACGTCGGCGAGATCCTGGTCGACGCGCCGGAGATGTACGAGGAAGCGAAGGAATTCGTGCAGCAGGTGATGCCGCACAACCTGCGCAAGCTCAAGCACTACACCGACGACACGCCGCTGTTCAACCGCTTCCAGATCGAATCCCAGATCGAGAACGCCTACGAGCGCCAGGTGCGGCTGCCGTCCGGCGGCTCCATCGTGGTCGACCAGACCGAAGCGCTGACCGCGATCGACGTGAACTCGGCCCGCGCCACCAAGGGCGGCGACATCGAAGAAACCGCCTTCCACACCAACTGCGAAGCGGCCGACGAAGTCGCCCGCCAGATGCGCCTGCGCGACCTGGGCGGCCTGGTGGTGATCGACTTCATCGACATGGCCAGCAACAAGCACCAGCGCGAAGTCGAGAATCGGCTGCAGAATGCGCTGAAGTACGACCGCGCCCGCGTCCAGATCGGCCGCATTTCCCGCTTCGGCCTGCTCGAAATGAGCCGCCAGCGCCTGCGTCCCAGCCTGGGCGAAGCCAGCCAGATCGTCTGCCCGCGCTGCGAAGGCCACGGCCGCATGCGCAGCGTGGAATCGCTGTCGCTGTCGATCCTGCGCGTGACCGAAGAGCACGCGATGAAGGAGAACACCGGCCAGGTGCTGGTGCAGGCGCCGACCGAGATCGCCAACTTCCTGTTGAACGAAAAGCGCCGCGCCCTGGCCGAAATCGAACGCCGCCACGACGCGCCGATCGTGATCGTCGCCGACGACCAGCTGGAAACCCCGCATTACGAAGTCACCCGGATCCGCGAGAACGAACTGGGCGAAGAAACCAGCAAACCCAGCTACCAGCGCGGCACACCGCGCAAGCTGGCTACGCACGCGCTGACCAAGGCCCATCTGAATATCCCGCCGGCACCGGTGGTGACCAACGTCAAGCCGCTGCAGCCGGCGCCTTTGCGCGAAGAGCCGCGCGAGGAAGTGCGTGCGGCGCCCGCACCCGCGCCGATCATGGTCGCGCCCAAGCCCAAGGCCGGCTTCTTCGCGCGCCTGATGAACCTGTTCGGCGGCGACGAGCCCGCCGCACAGGCCCCGCCCGCTCCGCCGGTCCAGGCGTATCAGGATCGCGGCCGCAACGATCGCAACGGCCAGCGCCGCGACGGCCGCAACAGCGGCAAGCCGCAGCAGCAGGGCCGCGACCGCCGCGACGATCAGAAGCGCGACGAAAACAAGCGTGGCGGCCAGCCGCAGCAAGCGCAGCAAAACAAGCCGCAGAAGCAGCAACCCCAGCAAAAGCAGCAGGGTCAGCAACAAAACCAGCCCAAGCAGCAACAGCAAAAACAGCAACAGCCGCAAAAGCAGCAGGAAGCGAAGCAACAGGAAGGGCGGCAGTCGGAGGCCAATCGCGAAGCGCGCGCGCCGAAACCGGAACGCATTGAAGCCGCGCCGGTGGCGCAGCCACAAACCAAGCCCGCGCAAATCGCCGAGAAGCCGATCGGCGTCGAGATGCCCGGCAGCGTGGCCGCGCCTGTAGCCGTTGCGGTCGCCGCCGAGCCGATGCTTCCGACGGCGGACACCGTCGAGTCCGTCTCGCCTGCCACCGAAGCCGCGGATGCTGCCTCCGATGCGAACGAGCATGCCGAAGGCGCACGCCGCCGCCGCGGCCGTCGCGGCGGACGTCGTCGCCGTCGCGGTGGTGCGGAAGGCGCGGCGAACGAAGAATCCGGCGCCGTCGAGACGTCGCACGAAGACGCCGTCGCCGCGCACCGCTCGCAGCCCGAGTTCGATTTCGACGACATGCAGTCCGCCGACGTCGCGACGCCTCGCACCCAGGCCGCGCGCAACGAAGCCGTCAACGAGCCCACGGCGCCGCAACCGTCGTCGGTGGACGTCGAGGCTGCGATTGCGCCGGCCGCGACCGCGACCATCGAACCATCGCACGCGCCCATCGTCGAAGCCACTCGTCCCGTTGCCGATGCGGCAGCAGCGGCTCAGGCGGAGGCCGCTCCGGCGCCGGAACAGATCGCACAAACCGATGCCGCCGCCTCCGCCGCCGTGCAAACGGCATCGGAGCCCGTGGCGCCGGTAGCGATCGAGCCGGCGTCGCCCGCGCCGGCCGAAGAAACCGTCGCCATTATCGCCCCTGCGGCCATCGAACCCGAACCGGAGGTCGTAGCGGAAACCGCGAAACCAGTCGAGAACGAAGTCGCGGCCGCTCCTGAAAAACCGCGCGAGAGCGTGCCGAACATCGCGCGCCCAACCGCTCGCGCAGCGCAGCAAAGCGAAGGCATCCACGCCTTGCCGCTGTCCGCCGCGATCGCGGTGTCGTTAGCAGAGAGCGCTTACCGGCCAGCGATCAAGCCCGCCGCCGAACCGCTCCCGCCCTCGCCCGAACCGGCATCCGAACCGCCGACTGCGGAGCAAACCGCAAATGCGGCGATCGGTTTCGACGAAGAGCGTCCTGCCCCCGCTCCGCGCGATCTGTTCGGCGATGCGCCTGCCGCGCCGCCAGCCGATGCCGCGTCGCAGGCCTCTGCCCGCCCGTCGGCAGCGGACGAAACGCCGCACGAAGGCGAACGCGGCGCATAAGCAACCATGCCCACCCTTCTCCCATCGGGGTGAAGGCGTGCTGCTCGCGAGCCATGGCTCGCGCACGCCTGAACGCCCTTGCGCCATGCGCAAGGGCCGGGGCGCGAAGCGAGGTGGCGCGGAGCGCCGGATGAGGGTTCGGCGAAGCGATGCGAGTGCCGATCGCAGCTTAGGAGCGTGAGCTGGCGCGCGTGAACATGAATTCAGAGCAATGTCGCCTCGCCGTACCCTCACCCCAACCCCTCTCCCGGCGGGAGAGGGGCTCGAATTTCGGTCGGCACGCTCTCAAACCGCGTGCGCGGGATTGCTCAAACCGTATTGGCTGGCCAGCCGAGCCAGCGCGATGCTGTCGCCTACGCCGAGTTTCTCGAACAAGCGCGTCTTGTGCGTGTTGACGGTCTTGGCGCTTAGGCTCAAGCGCTTGGCAATGTCTTCCTGGCGCAACCCCTGGGTCAGCAGCAAGGCGATTTCCATTTCCCGCGCCGACAAGGTCTCGAACGGCGAACCTCCGCCCTGCATGCCGGACAAGGCCATGGCCTGCGCCACGCCGCTCGCCAGATAACGTTTGCCGCGCGCCACGTCGCGCACCGCGCGCAGCAGTTCCGCGCTGTCGCCGCCCTTGCCGACGTAGCCGGACGCGCCGGCTTCGAGCAGGCGCTTGGGCATCGGCCCGTCTTCCAGCACCGACACCACGATCACCCGCGTGCCGTGGTCGCCCTTGACCACGCGCTCGGTCACTTCCAGCCCGCTGACGCCGGGCAGGTGCAGGTCGCACAGCACGACGTCGGGCTTCAATTTGCGGATCATGGGCAGGGCGTCTTCGCCGCTGTCGGCTTCGCCCACCACTTCGATATCGACTTCCCCGCCCAGGATCATCTTCATCCCGGTGCGGACCAGGACATGGTCGTCGACCAGAAAGACGCGAATCGTCATCCGTACAACTCCCCTCTCCCGCCGTCAGCGTAGGCGGCGGTCGCAAGCTTGGCAAGGGCGGAAAGCATCAATTGACTATTCCATGGGACGAATGGCGAACGCGCTCAGCCCAATGCCGTATCCAACAGCATCATCAGCACGAATCCGATGATCAAACCGCCGGTGGCGAACGCCTCGTGCCCTTTGCGGTGCGATTCGGGAATGATCTCGTGGCTGATCACGAACAGCATCGCACCGGCCGCGAACGCGAGCCCCCACGGCAGCAGAGTCGCGGACAGGCTGATTACCGCCGCGCCGATCACCGCACCCACCGGCTCGACCAGGCCCGAAGCCATGCCGATCGCCACCGCCAGCCCGCGCTTGTAACCGGCCGACACCAGCGCCACCGCCACGACCAGGCCTTCGGGCACGTCCTGGATCGAGATGCCCATGGCCAGCGCGCCTGCGCGCACCGGATCGGTGCCTGCGTAACCCACGCCGATCGCCAGGCCTTCGGGCAGGTTATGCAGCACGATCGCGAACACGAACAACCACGTGCGCCGCAAAGCTCGCGCCGAATGGCCTTCCACGCCCTTGATGAAATGCTCGTGCGGCAGGTACTTCTCCATCAGCAGGAGCAAGGCCGCGCCCAGGATGATGCCGCCGCCGACGATCAGGCCCGACCCCCAATTCCCCGCGCCGCGCGCTTCGGCCGCGCCGATCGCCGGTACGATCAGCGAGAACGAGCATGCCGCCAGCATCACGCCCGCGCCGAAGCCGAACAGCGTGTCCTGCACGCGATCGGACAAGCGCTGCGAGAACAACACCGGCAATGCGCCCAGCGCGGTGGCGATCGCGGCCATGGATCCGCCCAGGAAGGCGTTGAACACCGGCGCCGGATAATCGGAGCGCAGGTGCTGCCACAGTCCTTGCAGCATCGCGAACAAGCCCAGCACGACGATGCCCATGCCCAGCCAACGGCGGAATACGGCGGCGGGCGGCAGCGAAGGGCTGTGCATGCCGCCATCTGACCACAACGAACGCGGACTGGGTAGCGATATCCGGCACAAGCCGAAGATCGCGCGGATCGTGCACACTAAGGCCTCGATTCCAGGGGGTTCCCATGCCGATATCCATCCGTTCCGCTTGTTCCTTGGCGCTCGCCGCGTCGTTGCTGGCCGCTTGCGCATCGCAGGCGCCAGTCGCTGCGCGCGCCGATTCCACGGCCTCGGTCGTGTCGCAAAGCGGCGAAGCCTGGCTCGCCGATGTCACCGCGATTTCTTCCGCCACCGACAATGCGGGCCGGCGCAGCGCGATCGAAAGCGCATTGGCCGCCTCGGGCCTCAGCGCGGAACGCAAGCCTTTCGCCATCGACAAGCGCGAAGGCGTGAATCTTTTCGCCGATGTCGGCGGTCCCGCCGATGCGCCATTGCTGCTGATCGGCGCGCATTCGGACAAGGTCAAGGCCGGCCGCGGCGCGACCGACAACGCCTCCGGTAGCGCCGTCGTGCTGGCGCTGGCGCAGCGCTTCAAGCAGCGTCCGTTGCAGCACCATCGAGTGCGCGTCGCATTCTGGGATTTGGAAGAACTGGGCCTGCTCGGCGCGCGCGCCTATGTCGCCGATGGCAAGGACAAGCCCGCGTTGTACGTGAACTTCGACGTATTCGGCTGGGGCGATGCGTTGTGGATGCAGACTTTGGACGAAGCGCATCCGCTGGTCGCCGCGAGCAAGGACGCGACCCAGGCCGCCGGCATCGCCTTGAGCGCGGGCAAAGCCTATCCGCCGACCGATCACCTGGCGTTCCAGAAAGCCGGCTGGCCGGCGGTGTCGTATTCGCTGGTGGGGCGCAACGAGATCGCTGGCATCCTGGACGAATTCGCGGGCAAGAAAGTCGATCCCGCGCCGAAAGTGATGCAGGTGATCCACAGCGACAACGACACTCTGGCCCAGCTGGATGCGACCGAAGCCGCGAAAGGCGTCGATGCCGTCGAAGCCGCGCTGCGCGCCTGGGACGCAAGCAACCGATAAGCTGTCGCTTTTGTAGGAGCGGCTTTAGCCGCGAGCTCTTCCCCGCACGTCGATACCATTTGAGAGCTCGCGGCTAAAGCCGCCCCCACAATCATGGCAGTCTGTCCGAAAACGGCGAGTTCCCGTACGCCCGACCGTGACATCATCGGCATCTTCCGCACTCGGAGTTTCCGATGGCCCACTCGGCAGAGCATTCCCGCGTTTTTCGCGGCCTGCATCAAAACGGCATCCTGCTCCTGGCCAATGCCTGGGACGCCGGCAGCGCAAAACTGATCGAGAAACAGGGCGCGAAAGCCATCGCCACCACCAGCGCCGGCGTCGCCTGGTCCTTGGGTTATCCGGACGGCGATGCATTGCCGCTGGCCAAGCTCGCGGACGCCGTCGCCAACATCGCGCGCGTCCTGCGGATTCCGCTGACGACCGACATGGAATCGGGCTATTCCGACGATCCGTCCGTCGTGGCCGACAACGCATTGCGATTGATCGAGGCCGGTGCGGTCGGCATCAATCTGGAAGACGGTAGCGGTACGCCCGCCCTGCCCTGCGCGAAAATCGAAGCGATCAAGAACGCCGCGGCGAAAGCCGGCGTCGAGTTGTTCGTCAACGCACGTACCGACGTCTACCTGGCGGGCCTGGCGCCGGAACCCCGGCGCGTCGAAGAAACGCTGTCGCGCGGCCGCAGCTATCGCGACGCCGGTGCGGACGGCTTCTTCGTCCCCGGCGTCGTGGCGGAAGCCGACATCCGCGCCATCGCTGCCGACGTGGATCTGCCGTTGAACGTGATGACGCGGCCCGCTTTGCCGGATGCGGCCACGCTGGAAAGTTGGGGCGTGCGCCGGCTCAGCGCAGGCCCCTTCCTCACGGCATCGGCCTATGCGCGCGTGGCGGCTTTGTCAAAGCGCTTCCTGGCCGACGGCCTGTCCGCTCCGCTGGCCGAGGACGCGATGGCCTATTCCGAAATCAACGGCTGGTTCCCCGGTTAAGTTTTTGCCGCGCGGGGCGGTCTTCCGCGCGGCCGTTTTTTTCGCAACCTTGCCAGCGCCCGAACGTCGCGCGGATGCCAGGCGCGCCCACGTCGGAGCGTGATCGCTGGCTTTGGGCAGATCGCGCACCCAACGGTCCACGCCGGTTTCGCGCAATCGCGGCGCGAGCTCGGCGTTGAACAGGATGTGATCGATGCGCAGGCCGGCATCGCGCGGCCAATGTTGGCGGAAATAGTCCCAGAACGTGTAGATACGCTCGTCCGGGTGGGTTTCGCGCAAGGCATCCACCCAGCCCTGCGCGAGCAGCCGCTCGTAGCGCTCGCGGCTTTCCGGCTGCAGCAAAGCGTTCTTGCGCCAGGACGCAGGATTGTAGATGTCGAAATCGGTGGGCACGACGTTGTAGTCCCCGGCCAGCGCGACCGGGTGCCCGCAGTCGAACAGTTCCTGCGCGTGGCGAAGCAACCGGTCGAACCATTTCAGCTTGTAGTCGAATTTCGGTCCGGGCTGCGGATTGCCGTTGGGCAAATACAGGCAGCCGACGAGAATGCCGTGCGCGGCGGCTTCCAGATAGCGGCTTTGGTCGTCGGCGCGGTCGCCGGGCAAGGCGCGCCGTATCTCGATCGGGTCGGCGTCTTTGGTCAGGATCGCCACGCCGTTCCAAGAACGCTGTCCATGCCATAGCGCGCCGTAGCCGGCATTGTGGATTTCGGCAATGGGGAAACCTGCGTCGACCGACTTCAATTCCTGCAAGCAAACGATGTCGGGCGCTTCTTTTTCCAGCCACGACAACAGGTGCGGCAATCGCGAGGTGATGCCGTTGACGTTGAACGTGGCGATCTTCAGCGATTTCGCCGTGACGGCTTTGCGGGTGGCCATGGATGCGGGTCGCGACGGCGTTACGGACGACCATACCCCAATCGCACGCGCGGTGCGAAACGCCGCTCTTGTAGAGTCGAGCTTGCTCGACTGCTTTTAAAGCAAGGGCAGTCGAGCAGGCTCGACTCTACGAAAGCAGGCCATGCGCAGGAACGGGAACGGATCGCCGAACGCGCCCAGAATCGCCGGTCTGACCAGCCGGTTCGGGGCGCGAATTATGCCCGGACAAGGCCGCTATGCGAGCATGCTCGCAACCGGAGTCGGCGACCCATGCGCGATCCCTACGAAATGCAGCTGCGGCGGGCCCGCGATCTGGAAATCGCGGGCGATCTCGCCGCCGCGCATGCGATCTACAGCGGCGTGATGAGCGCAGAGCCCGGCCGCCTATACGTGCGCCTGCGGTTGTCGGCTTTGGAACAGGCATTCGGCCATTATCGCCAGTCCCGCGAGCACGCACTGGCCGCCGCCGAAGCGGTGCGGAATGGCCGATGGAACGAAATCGGCTCGGCAACCGCCCGCCTGCTCGCCTTCGACGAAGGCCAGGCGTTGCGCGATCTGATCCGAGAAGCCGACTGGAACAGCGTGGAAATCGCCCGCAACTCGCCGTTGCTGGCGCAACAGTTGTACCTGACCGGCCATGCCGACGAAGCGCTGGCCTTGATCGATGCCGTCTTACCCAAAGTCGGGAACAGCGAGCACCTGAGCTACGCGCGGGCCAACGCATTGCGTTATACGGGCCGATTGGAAGAAGCCACCGCAGAATACGAGCGCTGCCTGACGCTGCAGCCGAACTATGTGCATACGCATTGGGCGCTGGCCAACCATCAGCCATCCGATCCGCCGCTGGCGCGGATCGTCCGTATCGAAAAAACCCGCGCTGCCTTGGATCCGGCCTCGCCCGACCAGGCCTATCTGCACTACGCGTTGTTCAAGGAATACGACGCGGCGGGAGAAATCGATGCCGCGTGGCGGCATCTGGCGGCGGGCGCGCAGATTAAACGGCGCACGCTGCGCTACGACCCCGCCGCGGAGCAGGCGGGTTTCGAAGCGACGATGCAGTCCGTCGACGCGGACTTCATCCATGACGAGCGCCCCGCTCCGCAGAAACCGGGCCAAATTCCGATCTTCGTCGTCGGCATGCCGCGCACCGGCACTACCCTGTTAGAACGCATCCTGGGCAATCACAGCGAAACCGCAGCCGGCGGCGAGCTGCGCGACTTCAATACCGCGTTGTGCCTGGCGACGGACGGCTTCGCCCCCTCCTCGCCCACACCCGCGTGGCTCGAACGCCTGCGCAGTGTCGATTTGGCCGGCGTCGGTCAGGAATATCTGCGGCGCACCGCGCATCGCTATGCGAGTGGCCGCTTTTCGGTCGACAAGAACCCGATGAATTTCGCGTATGCGGGCCACATTGCGAAAGCGCTGCCACAAGCGAAGATCCTCTGCTTGCGCCGCGGCGCCATGGACGCCTGCTTTTCAAACCTGAAAGAGCTTTTCACCAATACCGCGTACGGCTACAGCTACGACCAGAACGAACTTGCGGATCATTACGCCCGCTTCGCGGCGCTCTGCGACCATTGGCAACGCGCGATGCCGGAACGTTTCCTGGCGGTGGACTACGAAGATCTCGTGTCCGATCCGCTGTCCGCCGCGAATCGGATCTCGCGATTTTGCGGATTCGCATTCGAACCCGGCAGCGTCGACATTACCCAAAACCGGGCCGCCGTGGCGACCGCCAGCAGTTCACAGGTGCGGCAACCGATCCACCGCCTCGGCGTGGATGCGTGGCGAAAATACGAAGCGTATCTGCGACCTTTGCAGGAACGCCTGAATAAACGCAGCAGACCCTAGCCCGGGCCTGCTGCGACGGATGCTTTACGCCTCCGGCGGAACGGCTGGGGCCGGACACTCGACGACCGTGCCCGGCGAGGCCGGCAACGGCTGTACGCCGACAGAAGACGAGACTACGAAAAGCGAAAAAAGCAGGAATGACATTCGCGCGGATCCTTGTGGGGTTAGGGATAAGTCGCGCTTGATGCCAAGCGCGGCCGAGCATGCGGCCATCGAAGCCGCGATGCCGGCATAGCTTCCGCTCGGCCGCCACGTGCGACCACGCGTATTAGCCCGGGTTCTGCCCCCGCTATCGGTCTGGCCCGAGGGACGACATCGGTTATCGTCGCCGACCGCGCCCCGTACAATCGTCCGTATCGCCTCCTGTCAGATATCGGTGAATCCATGAACCTGCGTCTCGGCATTGCGGTCGCTTTGCTTGCATTCCCTTTGTCGGCTTTGGCCGCCGATCCGGCCCCGAAGGCCGACATCCGTTTATGGCGCTTGGATTGCGGAACGCTGTGGACCTACAACCTGGACGAGCTGTCCGACACGCGCGCCTATGTCGGCAAAAGCAAGAAATTCGTCGGCAGCTGCTATCTGATCCGGCACGGCGATGCCTATCTGCTCTGGGATACCGGCCTGTCCAAGGAATACTTGAACAAGCCCTATGCCGAGGGCGATGCGGATTCCACTTCGCTCGCCACGACCGTGGCCGATCAGCTCGCCAAGATCGGCGTCAAGCCGGCACAGATTTCCTTCGTCGGCATCAGCCATTACCACTTCGACCACATCGGCCAGGCAGCGGATTTTCCGCAAGCCAAGCTGCTGATCGGCGAAGGCGATTTCGCGGTGTTCGGCAAGCCGGGGCATGAAGAGCGCACGAAACTGATGTCGCCCTGGCTGCGGAAAGGCGCCAAGGTGGAGAAGGTCAAGGGCGACTACGACGTTTTCGGCGACGGCAGCGTGGTGATGCTGGACCTGCCGGGGCATACGCCGGGCCATCACGGCCTGCTGGTGCAACTGCCCAAACGCGGCGCCGTGCTGCTGTCCGGCGACGTGGTGCATCTGCGCGAGAACATGGAAACGATGGGCGTACCGTCGTTCAACACCAACCGGGCGGATTCGCTGGCTTCGATGGATCGTTTCGAAAAGCTCGCCAAGAACTTGAAGGCGACGCTGATCATTCAGCACGAAGAGAAGGATGTCGCGAAGTTGCCGGTGTTTCCGGAAGCCGCGGAGTAGCGCTGCGCAACCTGCGGCCGATCAATCGGGTTTCTCGATTGGCGGAGAGGGTGGGATTCGAACCCACGGATGGTTTGACCCATCGCCGGTTTTCAAGACCGGTGCCTTAAACCGCTCGGCCACCTCTCCGGTTATCCAAAGCAAGCCGGCCGCATTGCGCGACCGGCTTTTTACTTACAGCGGCGAAACCCTGCCCCGCTCAGGCGATTGTCGCATGCGCCGCTTCCTCGGCGCTGCGCTTGGCGGGCTTGGCTTTTTCGATGGCCTTGCCCTTCTGGCAGTTCTGGCAATCCAGGCGCGAGGACTCGATCAGCGGCGGCAGCTTCTCGGCCAGGAAGTCGATGAAGACGCGCACCGCCGGCAGCAGGCCGCGGCGCGAGGCGAATACGGCGTGGGCGATGCCTTGCGGCAGGCGCCATTCCGGCAACACCACTTCCAGCTCGCCGTTGCGCACCGCGTCCGCGCACAAGGTTTCCGGCAGCATGGTGATGCCCAGGCCGCCCTTGGCCAGGGCCATCAGCATCGGGAAATCGAAGCCCGACACGCGCGGCTTCAATTCGACGCGGCGGGTCTCGCCGTTGCGCTGCAGTTCCCAGCGCTGGCGCGCCTCGTCCTCGTTCATCGTCAGGGTGACGTGATCGTGCAACTGTTCCGGCTCGGTCGGACGGCCGGCGCGGTCCAGGTATTTCGGGCTGGCGACCAGCAATTCCTGGATCTGGCCGAAACTGCGCATTACCAGGCTGCCGTCGTCGTCCAGTTTCGAACGCACGCGGACGGCGACGTCGAAACCTTCGTTGATCACGTCCACGCGGCGGTTGCTGACGTGCAGCTGCACGCGCACCTGCGGGTATTTGGCCAGGAATTCGGGCAGCAGCGCCGGCATCTGCTGTTGCGCCAGGCCTACCGGCACGCTGGCGCGAACCACGCCGCGCGGCTCGGCGCTGAGCCGGTCCACCACTTCGCGCGCCGCTTGCGCTTCGGCCAGCATCGACTGCGCATGGCGGTGCACGCTCTGGCCGACATCGGTGACGGCGAAGCGGCGCGTGGAGCGCTGCAGCAGGCGCACGCCCAGGTCGTTCTCCAACTGGCTGATGCGCCGGCTCAGGCGCGACTTCGGAATGCCCAAAGCGCGTTCGGCCGCGGCGAAACCGCCGTGATCGACGACAGCGGAGAAGTAATAAAGGTCGTTGAGGTCTTGCATGGCGATAATTCCATGTTCGGAACGCTACGGGATATTAGGCCATCTTTATCCCAAAAAAGCAACAACCCATCATTCCGGCCATGGCGGTGCCGCCGCCGAACCCGGAAATACAGCCATGAAACTGCTCCACATCGATTCCAGCGCTCTGGGCGACCAGTCCGTGACCCGCGAACTGACCGCGGCCATCGTCTCGCATTGGCAGGACGGCGTCGCCGGCCTGGAAGTCGAATACTTGGACCTGGACGCCCAGCCCATCCCGCACTTCACCGCCCGCACCCTGGCCCGCAGCGATGCGATCTGCAACGAGAAGGACGACGGCATGGTGCAACAGTTCCTGGAAGCCGATGTGATCGTGATCGGCGCGCCGATGTACAACTTCGCCATCCCGTCGACGCTGAAAGCCTGGATCGACCGCATCACCGTGCGTGGCAAGACCTTCCGCTATACCGAGAAAGGCCCGGAAGGCCTGGCCGGCGGCAAGCGCGTGATCGTGGCCACCGGACGCGGCAGCGTGTATGCGGATGACGCTGCGGGCGATTTCCAGGAGCCGTACCTGCGCCATCTGTTCGGCTTCGTCGGCGTCCAGGACGTGGAATTCGTGCGCGCCGAAGGCGTGGGCTTATCGCCGCAGCATCGTGCCGAGGCCTTGGCAAAGGCGCACACGGCAATCGCCGCACCGTTGCCGAAGGCGGCGTAACCGCTTTTCGTAGAGTCGAGCCTGCTCGACTGCTTTTGACCACCTCGCAACCGTACCGAAAGAGCAGTCGAGCAAGCTCGACTCTACAAAAGCAGGGCTATGCGATCTTGTCGACGCCGCCCATGTACGGGCGCAAAACCTCGGGGACGCCGATCGAGCCATCGGCGTTCTGGTAATTCTCCATCACCGCGATCAAGGCGCGGCCGACGGCCACGCCCGACCCGTTGAGCGTATGCACCAGTTCCGGCTTGCCGGTGGCGGGATTGCGCCAGCGCGCCTGCATGCGTCGGGCCTGGAAATCGCCGCAATTCGAGCACGACGAGATTTCGCGGTAAGTCTCCTGCGACGGCAGCCAGACTTCCAGGTCGAAGGTCTTGCGCGCCGAAAAGCCCATGTCGCCGCTGCACAGCAGGACGCGGCGGTACGGCAGGCCCAGCTTTTCCAGCACGACTTCGGCGCAGCGGGTCATGCGCTCGTGCTCGGCGTCGCTTTCCTCGGGACGCGCGATCGACACCAGTTCCACCTTTTCGAACTGGTGCTGGCGGATCATGCCGCGCGTGTCGCGGCCGTGGCTGCCGGCTTCGGCGCGGAAGCACATCGAATGCGCGGTCATGCGCAACGGCAGCGAAGCGTCGTCGACGATTTCGTCGCGGACGATGTTGGTCAGCGGGACTTCGGATGTCGGAATCAGGTAGCGCTTGGTTTCGCCGACAGCGGTCGCGAACAGATCTTCTTCGAATTTCGGCAACTGCCCGGTGCTGCGCATCGAATCGGCGTTGACCAGCAACGGCACATTGGTTTCCTGGTAGCCGTGCTCGTTGGCGTGCAAATCCAGCATGAACTGCGCCAAAGCCCGATGCAGCCGCGCCAATCCGCCGCGCAGCACGGTGAAGCGCGCACCGGACAACTTGGCGGCGACGTCGCCGTCCAGCCAGCCGTTGCGCGCGCCCAATTCGACATGATCCTTTACCGCGAAATCGAACGCGCGCGGCGTTCCCCAGCGATGCTGTTCGACGTTCTGCGATTCGTCCGCGCCGTGCGGCACGCTTTCGTCGGGCAGATTGGGGATGCCCAGCGCGATCGCCTCGATCGCCTCGCGGATCGATTCCAAGCGCGCCTCGCTGGCCTTCAGCTCCTCGCCGAAGCCGGCCACTTCGGCCATCAGCGCCGAGACATCCTCGCCTTTGGCCTTGGCCTGCCCGATCGCCTTGCTGCGCGTATTGCGCAGGTTCTGCAATTCCTGGGTGCGCACTTGGATCTGCTTGCGTTCGCTTTCCAGGCTTTCCAGCGCGGCAGCGTCGAGTTCGAAGCCGCGCGAGGCGCGCAGGCGTTCGGCGAGTTCGGCGGGCTGGTGGCGCAGCAGTTGGGGATCGAGCATCGGGCGGTGTCGTGAACGTCGCGGGAAGCGGATTATCGCGTGTCGCGGACCCCAGCGGGACGGCTGTGCAAAAATGCGGCCGTCCCCCGACGCGAATCCATCGATGAGCACGACTCCGCCGCCCTTGCCCCCGGGCGCCCGCGCACCGTTCTGGCGGCTTTCGCTCCGCACCTGGCTGCTGATCGCCGCCGCCTTCGGGATCGGGCTGCTGCTGTTCCTGCTGCTCTGGTCGGGCAAGCGCGACAACGACTTCTTCCGGGCGACGCCCACCGCCGTGCCGGACAGCGCCGGCAACGAGTACGAGCCCCTGCCGGCTCCGCTTCCGGCCGGCGAGAACGGCCGCCCGGAAACGCCGCGCCAGGCCGACGCGGAGTCCGCTCCGGAAGAGACTCCGAAAATTATCGAAAGGGCTCCTGCGCCTACGCCGCCTCCTGCGGCCGTCCCGTCGCCGCGGCAAGCGCCGACGGCGGCAGCTACCGCCACGCCGGTTCCCATCCAAATGCCGCCGCCGCGCTATCCCGCCCAGGCTGCGCGCCGTGGCGTGGGCGGCACGGTCCGCGTCCGCGCCGAGGTCGGTGTGGACGGCGTGCCTACATCGGTCGCCGTGGTGGAAGGCAGCGGTACGCGCGAGCTGGATCGCGCGGCGCTCGATGCGGTGCGACGCTGGCGGTTCCGGCCCGGCCAGGTCGGCGGTCAGCCGGTGCCAGGCAGCGTGGTGGTCCCAATCCAATTTTCTATGGGCCGCTGACCGCGATTCGATCTGAACGCCGCCTTCACTCCGCGCTCACGGCGCATCCACAAAGCGCCGTGCAAGACTCGATCCGATTGGATCAGAGGGAGTGCGGACCATGAATCAGCCGCCGAACCAACGTAATGAAGCGCCGCCACCCCAGAACCCGGACGCCGAGCGTACGCCCGCCAAACGCAGCAATGCCGTGCTATGGCTGCTGCTGCTGGTCGCGCTGCTGTTGCTAGGCTGGTGGTGGTTTAGCCAACGCGGCACCGATGAAATACAGCCCGCGCCAACACCCGCCACACCCGCTGCCGAAACGGCAACCGCCACTGTCGAAGCGGAACGGGCCGCTGCGGAAGCGCGCCGGCAAAAGTCTGCAGAAAAACCCCGCAAAGCCAAACCGACCGCGCCGCGCATCGTCGAGCCGCGTCCGCTCGCCAGCCGCAATGCCCAGCCTGATTATCCGCGCGACGCGCAACGCCGCGGCCAAAGCGGCCGCGTCCTGCTGCGCGTGAACGTCGCCGCCGACGGCAGCGTGACCGAGGTCGATTTCGTCCAGCGCAGCGGTACGCCCGAATTGGATCGGGCGGCGATGAACGCAGTGCGCAAATGGCAGTTCGCACCGGCGCGCCGCGACGGCAAGCCATTCGCGAGCAGCGTCAACGTGCCGGTCGACTTCGTGCTACCGAAGAGCTGATACGGCTTCGGCTGCTCGCCTGCGCCTGATCAGGCCGTAGGCGATGCAGCAGCCGAACACGATTTCCAACGGCGCCCGTGTGTAGTCGTAACGCCATACCAACGAATCGAAGCTGTTGGCCACCAGAACGATGCCGACGCACCCGGCGACCATCGCGAATCCAGCGTTGGTGACGATGCCGCAGCGCCAAGCCATCCACAGTTCGCGCGCAGTCAGCAACAGAAATGCGCCCAATAGGCACGCACCGACCAGGCCGATGCCCACCAGCGTGTCCAGGTAGGCATTGTGCAGATGCGCGTGGCGCTGCCCGTCCAATACCAACCCTGAGTCGGCGATGAGAACCGACGTGGTGCGCAGGCCCCAACCGAGCAGCGGCCGTTCCTTCCAACTCGCCATTCCAAACCGGTACAACGCCATGCGGGCGCTGACCGCCTGATTGTTGGCATCGCTATCGGCATGTGCCGCGGGTGCTTCGGCCGAAGCGGCCAGCGCAGGCTCGCCAAAGGACGCCGCCCCTAAGGCGGTATGGGCCCCGCCATCCGCCACCTCAGCCACCTCGGGGAGCAAACGGTCCGCACCGGCGAATCGCTTGGCGACGATATCGCGCCCTCCCACCACCAGCAGCAGCGACAAGGCGCCTACGCATAGCAACGGCAGCCAAGGCACTTCCGTCCGGCCGCCGTACTTCCACCAATAGCCCAATCCCAACGCCACGGCAGGCAAAGTCGCGGCGAAAGCGAGCCATGCGCCACGCGATTGCGAAAAAAGCAGAGCGGAGAAACTGATCACATAAGCCAACAAGCACAATACGATCAGTCCGCGCCGGCGCCCGAAGCGTCCATGCGCATTCCACAGCTTCAGCAACAAGCAAAGCGAAAGCCAACCGCCCAGAGCGGCCAGCAAACCGCCCAAATTTTCGGGCATGCCGAAACGCGGACGGATCCGGCCGCCCCAGATCTGCGGCATCTCCAGCCATGGCATGTACGCGACCACCGCTATGAGCAATCCCGCGATCATCAGCGCGAACAGCAGCGGCGCCCGGCGCGGCATAAGCGACAACCACCAACCCACCACGCAACTGAAGACGGCCAGACGCACCGGCTCGGCCGCGGCGCTCATTTGCTTGGAAAAGGACAGCGATGGGAAAATGACCGCGGCATAGGCGGCATGCGCGATGGCGAAGACGACGAACACGGCCAGCCAACGCGCGACCGGCTGCCGAAGTAGTTCGGGCCAAGCCGCGCGCCAAGCGGGGATGAGTAGCAGCGTCGCCAGTATCGCGCCGTACTCCGGCTTGAACTGCCCCCCCAGATCCGTCATCGAAAAGAAGGCGAGAAAGCACAACGCCGCGAACGCGCAAGCCTGCAAGCGCGGGGCGACTGCCGGATTCGTCTGCGAGCCCGAAACGGCGATCATCATCGCCGATTCGCGGGCAACGGACGAAGCCGCGGGCATCCTGCCGCTGCCGGAATCGATCGCACTACAAACACGGGCTTTTCCTCGATTGCACGGAGCATGGGTCGTCTAACCGCCTTGAGACGGAGAGAACGCGCTGACCCTGCGGATCGGCAGCGCCGAGTATATGCAAGCGATACGGCCGCTCAAGCGGAAATCGCCGCAATCCTGAACCCTATCGCAACCGCTTTGTCGACGAAGCCGGGGAAGGAGGTGGCTACGTTGCTGACGTCGGCTATCCGCACTTCGCCTCGACTGGCTTGGGCCGCCGCGGCGAATGCCATGGCGATGCGGTGATCGCCATTGCTCTCGATACGCGCCCCGCCGAACGCGCCGCCCTGGATGTCGGCGCCGTCCGGGAATTCCTGCACGCGAATGCCCAGCGCCGCAAGGCCGGAGGCCATGGCCGCCAGGCGGTCCGATTCCTTGACCCGTAGCTCGGCCGCGCCGCGGACGCGGGTGTTTCCCTGCGCGCAGGCAGCGGCAACGAACAAGGCCGGGAATTCGTCGATCATGTCGGCGACATGGGCTTGCGGCACATCGATGCCGCGCAGCGACGCATGGCGCACACGTAGGTCGGCCACGGGCTCGCCACCGCATTCGCCCGCGCCGATTTCGACGATATCCGCGCCCATCGCGCGCAGCACGTGCAACAGGCCGGTGCGGCGCGGATTCAACCCGATGCGTTTCAACACCAAATCCGAACCGGGAACGATCGACGCGGCGACGATGAAAAATGCGGCGGAAGAAAAATCCGCGGGTACCGCGACATCGGTCGCGCGCAGGCGTTGTCCGCCGCGCAATCGCGCGATGCCAGGGCCGAACTCGATCGGCCAGCCGAAAGCCGCCAGCATGCGTTCGGTGTAATCGCGGGTAGGCTGCGGTTCGCGAACGACGGTTTCGCCCTGCGCGCGCAGTCCAGCCAGGAGCACGGCGGACTTGACCTGCGCGCTGGCTACTTCGGTCGTGTAGTCGACACCCCGCAATGCGCTCCCGCGGATGCGCAGCGGCGGCAAGCCACCCTCGGCGGTACCGATCCGCGCGCCCATCCGTGCCAGCGGTTCGGTCACGCGCCGCATCGGCCGTTTCGACAAGGACGCGTCGCCGATTAATTCGCAGTCGAAATCCTGGCCGCTGAGCAAGCCCACCAGCAGGCGCATCGCAGTGCCGGCGTTGCCGCAATCCAGCGGCGCGGCCGGTGCGCGCAAACCGTCGATGCCGGCACCATGGACGATGCGAACGCCTTCTTCCGGCGTTTCGATGCGCACGCCCATTTGCGAAAACACGGCCGCGGTGGCGCGCGTGTCTTCGCCTTCCAGGAAACCTTCTATGCGCGATACGCCGTCGGCGATCGCCGCCAGCATGATCGCGCGGTGCGAAACCGATTTGTCCCCAGGAATCTCGATCTCGCCGCGCAAAGGCGAGCCCGGACCGACGATCCAGTCCGCGCTCATGCCCGCACCTCGTCCAATATGCGCAGCAGACGCGCGTTTTCGCCGGCATCGCCCACTGTGATGCGCAGGCATTCGGCCAGGCCATAGCCGGCCATCGGCCGCAGAACCGCGCCGCGAGCCACCAATTCGCGCTCCAAAGCGATGCTGTCGGCACCGAACTCGGCCAACAGGAAATTGGTTTGCGAGGGCGCGCAAACGACGCCGCGTTCGCTCAATGCCGCCGCCAGCGCGGTGCGTTCGCGAGCGTTGGACTCTCGGGTACTGCGCAAATGTTCGGCGTCGCCGAGCGCGGCTTCGGCCGCCGCCATGCCCAGGGCATTGACGTTGAAGCTCTCGCGAATGCGTTCCATGACCGCGATCAGACCCGGATGCGCGACGGCATAGCCGATCCGCAATCCGGCCAGTGCGTAAGCCTTGCTGAAAGTCCGAGTGACGATCAGATTCGGATGCTCAGCCAGCAGCGGCAGCGCCGAGGCGTAATCAGGAGCGTCGGCCATTTCCGCATAGGCTTCGTCGACGACGACCAGCACATCATCCGGCACGCGCGCCAACAGCGTCTTCAACGCATCGGCCCCGAACCAGGTACCGGTGGGATTGTTCGGATTGGCGAGATAGATCAAACGCGTCGATGCGGTCACCGCGGCGGCGATCGCGTCCAGGTCATGCCCACGCGGCATCGCATGCCCGCGTGCGTATGCGGGCGCCGCGACGAACTCGGAACCCGCGGCCTGTGCCGCCAGTGCATACACGGCAAATCCGTATTGCGAAGCAACCACGCCCGCATCCGGGCCGGCGAAGACCTGCGCGAACTGCATCAGCAATTCGTGCGATCCGTTGCCGAGCAGTATCTGCGCCTCCGCGACGCCGTGTTTCGCGGCCAAGGCGCGCTTCAGATCACCGCCCAGCGGATCGGGATAACGATGCACGTCCGCCAACGCCGCCAGCACCGCTGCGCGCGCGCGGGGGCTGGGCCCGTAGGGATTCTCGTTGGATCCCAGTTCCACCAATCCTTCGGCGCCGAATCGGCGGCGCAGCGCGACCAGATCATGGCCTGGGTCGTACGCGCGCAGGCGGCGGACGCCGGCGTTCGCGAGCCGCTCGAAATCGATGACGCTTTCGGTCACAACACGGCGACCGGATACGACCCCAGCACGCGCACGTCGCCCGCGCTCTCGCCCACTTCGGCCAAAGCGTCGCTCAGCGGCGATTCCTGCACGTGGCCGGCGACGTCGATGAAGAAGGCGTATTGCCACAAGCCGCCATGGGCCGGGCGCGATTCGATCCGGTTCATGCTGATGCCGCGCCGCGCCAGAGGTTCCAGCACGCCGTACAGCGCGCCGGGACGGTCGCGGATGAAGACCAGCAGCGAAGTGCGGTCGTGACCGGACGGCGTGAACAATTCTCGGCCGATCACCAGGAAGCGCGTGGTGTTGTCGGAACGGTCTTCGATCGGTCCCGCGATGGTCTTCAGGCCGTAGACGTGGGCCGCAGTCTCGCCGGCGATCGCCGCCGCGTCGTCGGCATTGCGCGCGCGGCGCGCGGCTTCGGCGTTGCTCGACACCGGAATCTTTTCCGCCTTCGGCAGGTTCTGCCGCAGCCAGCCGCTGCATTGCGCCAGCGACATCGGATGCGAGTACACGCGTTCGATGTCGTCCAACCGGCCAGTGCGCGACAACAGATGCTGGTGCACGCGCAACTCGACTTCGCCGCAAATCGTCAGCGGCGAAGTGAGGAACATGTCCAGCGTGGACTGGATCGTGCCCTGCCCCGAGTTCTCCACCGGTACCACGCCGAAGTCGGCGTGCTTGGCGGCCACTTCCTGGAACACTTCTTCGATGCTCGCCAAAGGCAGGCCCTTGGCGGAATGGCCGAAGTGCTTGTGCACGGCCTGCTGCGAAAAGGTGCCTTCCGGGCCCAGATAACCGATCTTCAGCGGCTCCTGCTGCGCCAGGCAGGCCGACATGATTTCGCGGAACAGCCGCACCAGGGTTTCGTCGCCGAGCGGGCCGTCGTTACGGTCGACCACGCGGCGCAATACCTGCGCTTCGCGTTCCGGACGGTAATAGTCCACCGCCGCCGCCAGCTTGCCTTTGGCCTTGCCGACTTGGTGCGCCCATTGCGCGCGTTCGGCGATCAGCTTCTGGATCTGCTGGTCGAGGCCATCGATCTGGGCGCGGACGGCGGCCAGATCGGGTTTGGTTTCAGCGGAAACCGTTTGCGCTTTCTTCGCGACGGGTTTCTTGGGCTTGGCGGATTTTTTGGTCATGGAGAGAGAGTCTCACGAACTTATATGCCTATGTAGCCCGGGTGGAGCCGAAGGCGATACCCGGGATTGCCATTCCGACGATCGCGACAGAAACCGGCGAAGCGGATTCTGGCTTTTCGATCATTGTTCTCGGCAATTTGTAGGATGGCGTTCCCGGGTATCGCCTTCGGCTCCACCCGGGCTGCGTCACCCGTGCCTTTCTTTGAAATCCTGCATGAAGTCGACCAAGGCCTGCACGCCTTCCACCGGCATCGCGTTGTAGATCGAGGCGCGCATGCCGCCGAGCGCGCGATGGCCCTTCAATGCCATCAGGCCGGCTTCGGCGGACTCTTTCAAAAAGGCCTTGTCCAAGGCCTCGTCGTACAGGAAGAACGGCACGTTCATGCGCGAGCGCACGGCGGGATCCACTTCGTTGCGGTAGAAACCGCCCGAACCGTCGATGGCCGCATACAGCAGCTTCGACTTCTGCGCGTTGCGGCGCGCGAATTCCTGCACGCCGCCTTCAGCCAGCATCCATTTGAAGGTCAGGCCGGCCAAGTACCAGTTCCAGGTCGGCGGCGTGTTGAGCATCGATTCGCCCTTCAGATGCGAGCGGTAATCGAAGATGTCCGCGCGCGGCTGGCCGGCGCGTTCCAGCAATTCGCGGCGCACGATCACCACGGCGATACCCACCGGCCCCAGGTTCTTCTGCGCGCCGGCGTAGATCAGGCCATACTTGGACACGTCCAGCGGTTCGGAAGCGATGCTGGAACTGAAATCGGCGAACAGCGGCGTCTTGCCGATGTCGGGCGTGCTGCGGAATTCGACGCCGTGGATGGTTTCGTTGGCGGTGATGTGGACGTAAGCCGCATCGTCTGACAAACGCCAGGAAGACGGATCGGGGATGTTGCGGAAACCGTCGGCCTCGCTGGTGGCCGCGACGCGAGCATCCACATAAGGCTTGACCTGCTTGATCGCAGTCTTGCCCCAATGCCCGCTGATCACATAGTCGGCGGCCTGTCCCGGTTCGGCGAAGTTCAACGCGATCAAGGCCTGCTGCGCGGTCGCACCACCTTGCAGGAACAGCACCGCGTAATCGTCGGGAATGCCGACCAGCTTGCGCAAATCCGCTTCGGCTTCGGCCGCGACACCGATGAATTCCGGACCGCGATGGCTGAGCTCGACGATCGACGCACCCACGCCGTGCCAATCCAGCATTTCGGCTTGGGCCTGGCGCAACACCGGTTCGGGCAACGTGGCGGGACCGGGGCTGAAGTTGAAGGCGCGGGACATCGCAGGCTCCGTCGTGGGGTCGGGCCTAGTATGCCGCAGTGCAGCATGGCTGCGTCTACCCCTGAAACGGCCTTTCGGCAATCCGGCTGGCGCTTTTTTTGTAGGAGCGGTTTTAGCCGCGAGCTTTTTCTCCCAAATCGCAGGATTGCAAGGATTTGAGGAAAAGCTCGCGGCTAAAGCCGCTCCTACAAAAGCGCGGCCGAACCTGCCGGGTCTACTTGGGGCCGAACCAAAACAGTGCGGCCAGGGCCACGGCCAGCAATACCGCCGCCAGCAACAGCCAGGGCAATCGCAAACCCGATCCCGCCGAGCCCCGCACTTGGTCCGGATCGGCGATTTGGCGATTCGGCACGCTCGGCTCGACCGGCGCCGCCGCGCGCGACGGCGCCTCGACCACGAAGCGGTGGTAGGCGTCGAAAACGATCTGATCGCCCGGCGAAAGCACGGTTTCCCGTACCCGCTCGCCATTCACCACGCTGCCCTCGTAAGACCCCAGATCCCGCAGCACCACCCGATCGCCGTGCAGTTCCAGCCGGGCATGGCGGTCGGCGAAGGCCGGATCGTCGATGCGGATGTCCGATTGCTCGAGCCGGCCCACGACCCGCGGCCGGTCGAGCGTGAAACAGCGCCCGTGGTATTGCCCGCCCACGCCACGCAGCACCACCCGCAGATTGCCGTTGCCTTCGGCCGGCGCGCTGGCCAGCTCGCGCGGCAGGCCGTCGGCCACGCCGGGGCCGACCAGGACCATTTCGATGCCTTCGACATGCACGCTGTCGCCCAGGCGCAACATGGTCATGTGCAGAACAGGGCGGCCGTTGACGTGGACGCCTCGGATGCCGTCGGCCACCGCCAGCCAAACGCCGCGCCGGTCTACGCAGAACTGGACCAGCGCGTCCTGGGACGCTTCCACCACACCGATCGCGCGATCGTGGTACGGATCGCGGCCGATGCCATGCACGCCCATTCCGATCGGAATGTCGGGGTGGTCGTGGCTCGGAAATCGCAGTCTCAGATCGTTCACGCCGCGCAATCTTACATGGCCTTGCGCTTGGATCGAGCCCGGGCCGGCCCCACAATGCCGCCACAGACCAACGGAGCGGCCGCATGCCCAGTATCGACATCCGCCACGCGCACAAGCTGCCCCCCGCGAAAGCGCGCAAAGCCGTGCAGGAAGTCGCCGACAAGTTGGCCGAGCGCTTCGGCATCGACTACGAATGGGTCGAGGACACGCTGAACTTCAGCCGCTCGGGCGTGGACGGCAAGATCGACCTCGGACCCAAGCAGCTTCGGGTCAGCGCCGACTTGGGCTTCCTGTTGTCGGCATTGAAAGGACCGATCGAGGCCGAAATCCGCCGCGTTCTGGAAGAAAGGTTCAAATAAGCTGCCTTTCGTAGGAGCGGCTTTA
>DATFFH010000009.1:0-28209 GCA_035250245.1 Luteimonas sp.
GTACCAGGCGATCGCCTCGTCGTAATCGGCCACCACGAGGGTGACCAGGGCGAGGCGCCGGCTCACGGCTGCGCCAGCGCGGCCTGCTGGGCCGCGAACAGGTCGGTGATGCCCTTTTCGGCCAGGGCCAGCAGGGCATCGAGTTCTTCGCGGCGGAAGGCGTGGCCTTCGGCCGTGCCCTGCAGTTCGATGAAACCGCCGCCGTCGTTCATCACCACGTTCATGTCGGTGTCGCAGTCGCTGTCCTCGGCGTAGTCCAGGTCCAGCACGGGCAGGCCGCGGTAGACGCCGACCGACACCGCCGCGACGGCGCCGAAGATAGGATCGCGCGAGATTTCGCGCCGGTCGAGCAGCCAGCGCACCGCATCGACCAGGGCGACGTAGGCGCCGGTGATCGCCGCGGTGCGGGTGCCGCCGTCGGCCTGCAGCACATCGCAATCCAAAGTGATGGTGCGCTCGCCCAGCGCGCCGCGGTCGATGCAGGCGCGCAGCGCGCGGCCGATCAGGCGCTGGATTTCCAAAGTGCGGCCGCCCTGCTTGCCGCGTGCGGCCTCGCGGTCGCTGCGGGTATGGGTGGCGCGCGGCAGCATGCCGTATTCGGCGGTGACCCAACCTTCGCCTTTGCCGCGCAGGAAGGGCGGCACCCGGTTCTCGACGCTGGCCGTGCACAGCACCCGCGTTTCGCCGAACGCCACCAGGACCGAGCCTTCGGCGTGGCGGGTGTAGCCGCGCTCGATGCGGACTTCGCGCATCTGTCCGGCTGCGCGGCCGCTGGGGCGGGGAAGGGTGGACATCGGGGATTTCCGCGGTTTACGGCGCAATAGGATACAGCGGGATCCGGCGTCCCGAATCTCCAATCCCGAATGCCGGTGCATTACCATCGGCACCTTCGTCCCTTCCGGCCCCTTGCATGATCCGCAGCATGACCGCCTTCGCCGCCGGCGAACGCAATACCGAAGCCGGCGTCATCGGTTGCGAATTGCGCGCGGTCAACCACCGCTTCCTGGAAGTCGGCACGCGCCTGCCGGAAGAATTACGGACGCTGGAACCGGCGTTGCGCGAACGGATCGCGGCGCGGGTTTCGCGCGGCAAGCTGGACCTGACCTTGCGCCTGCGCCCGTCCGAAGCCGGCGAAAGCCTGCAGCTGAACCAGGCGCTGGTGACCCAGCTCAGCGCGATCGCACAGGACCTGGACGGCCGCTTCCCGCAGTTGCGCACCGATTTCGGCCAATTGCTGCAATTGCCCGGCGTGCTGCAGTCGCGCAGCGCCGACATCGACGCGCTGCAAGCGCAGGTGCTGGGCTTGCTCGACGCCGTGCTGGACGATTTCGTCGCCGCGCGCGAACGCGAAGGCGCGAAACTGGCCGCGGGCATCGGCGAACGGGTGGACGCGATCGCGGCACGCGCGGCCGAGGTGCGCACGCTGATCCCGCTGATCCGGATCGGCCAGCGCCAGAAACTGGAAGCGCGATTGGCCGACCTGCCGCAACCCGCCGATCCGGGCCGGTTGGAACAGGAGTTGGTGCTGTGGCTGCAGAAGCTGGACGTGGATGAGGAACTGGATCGTCTGGACAGCCACATCGTCGAAATCAAGCGGGTGCTGGCGCAGAAGGAGCCGGTCGGCCGGCGCCTGGATTTCCTGCTGCAGGAATTCAATCGCGAAGCCAATACGCTGGGTTCCAAGTCGGTGGATACCCGCACTTCGCAGGCCGCGGTCGAGCTGAA
Source organism: Luteimonas sp. (assembly GCA_035250245.1). GTDB lineage: Bacteria > Pseudomonadota > Gammaproteobacteria > Xanthomonadales > Xanthomonadaceae > Luteimonas_C. Next base: position 1,726 of record DATFFH010000009.1, read on the forward strand.
GGTGCTGATCGACCAGATCCGCGAACAGGTGCAGAACATTGAGTGACCAGAACGCCAATGCGCCGGCCGCCTTCCTGTATCGCTGGCGGGTGAAGCCGGGCATGGAAGCGTATTTCGTGGAGGCCTGGACGCGCCGCACCGATGCCTTGCTGGCGCGCGGCGGATCCCTGGGTTCGCGCCTGCATCGCGGCGACGACGGCTTGTGGTACGGCTATGCGGTGTGGCCGAGCGCGGAAGCGCGCTTGCGCGCGTTCGCGACGCCGATGCCGGATACGGGCTTGTCGATGGACGAAGCCATCGCCGAGCGCTTGCCGGAGATCCGCCTCGAACCCGTCGCCGACCGCCTGGTCGCGGCGCCGACGCCCATCGCCGGAGCTTGAGCATGCGCGGCACTCTGTTCATCGTCGCCGCGCCGTCGGGCGCCGGAAAATCCAGCATCGTCAACGCCTGTTTGGCGCGCGACAGCAACATCGCGCTGTCGATCTCGTTCACCTCGCGCGCGCCGCGCCCGGGCGAGCGCCACGCCGAGCATTACCACTTCATTTCCGAAGCGCAGTTCCAGGCGATGATCGACGCCGGCGATTTCTTCGAATACGCCCGCGTCCACGGCGATTGGAAGGGCACCGCGCGGCAATCGGTGGAGCCGTCGTTGATGCAGGGCAAGGACGTGCTGCTGGAGATCGACTGGCAGGGCGCGCGCCAGGTGCGCAAGCAAGTGCCCGATGCGGTGAGCGTGTTCATCCTGCCGCCCTCGCGCGCCGCGCTGGAGGAGCGCATGCGCAAGCGCGGCCAGGACAGCGAAGCCACCATCGCCCAACGCTTCGCCGCCGCGCGCGAGGAGATGTCGCATTACGGCGAATTCGACTACGTGATCGTCAACGAAGATTTCGAAACGGCGGTCGAGGACATGTGCGCGATCTTCCGCGGCAGCCGGCTGCGCAAGGACATCCAAGTAGCCCGGCACGCCAAACTGATCACGGCCTTGCTGTCCGAGCCGTAGGGTGGGCCTTGGCCCACCGTTGCCATCCTCGTCCTCGACGAACAATGGTCGGAGACCGCCCTCGGACCCCGTTCGATCATTGTTCGTCGTACCCGAAACAAGGCGATGGTGGGCCAAGGCCCACCTACGGTAATGTAAGTTATTGATATTATTGGAAGACGCTTGCGTTTTTTGGGCGAGTTCCCATAAAATCCGCACCCCTCCCTCTTTAGCTATGCGGCCTGCCGGCCGCCAGGAAGCCTATGGCCCGCATCACCGTCGAAGATTGCCTGGAAGTGGTCGATAACCGCTTCGAACTGGTCATGATGGCCGCCAAGCGCGCGCGCCAGCTGGCCAATGGCGTCGAGTCGAAGCTCGACAATACCGAACACGCCGACAAGCCGACCGTGTTGGCGCTGCGCGAAATCGCCGCGCGCCAGATCGACCAGGACTTTATCGACCAGGTCGAGAAGGCCGAGAAGGAACGCGCCGAGCGCGAAGCCCTGGAATGGGCCGCCGCCGAAGTGGTCGCCGACGACGATCTGTCCAAGGGCGACGACCTCTAAGCTCTTCGCTGTTGCCCCCTTTGAAAAAGGGGGCGAATCGCCGAAGGCGATGGGGGATTTGCTTTTGATCTTGCTTTAGAAGAGCAGCCGCAAAAAGCAAATCCCCCTCAGTCCCCCTTTTTCAAAGGGGGAAGAACAGCAACAGTGGCACTGAGCTGATTTATTGCCGCTTTCCGCCGGCCCGCGTACGCTCAGGCCCATGACCCCCGCCGAGCCCGCCCACGCCGTCTCTCTGCCCGCCGCGCCTGCGCTGCAGGACGTGCCGGACTACGTGCAGCTGCTCGACAGCACCGCCTCCTACCTGCCCGACGATCAACGCGCATTGATTCGCCGCGCCTGGGCTGTGGGCGCCGCCGCGCATGCCGGCCAGACCCGCAAATCCGGCGAGCCCTACATCACCCATCCGGTCGCAGCGGCCACGATCCTGGCCGAGCAGCGACTGGACATGGAAACGTTGATCGCGGCGATCCTGCACGACACCATCGAGGACACGCCGCTGTCGCGCGAAGCGATCGCCGGCGAGTTCGGCGAAACCGTGGCCGAGCTGGTGGAAGGCGTCACCAAGCTGGACAAGCTGCACTTCCGCGATCGCCAGGAAGCCGCCGCGGAAAGCTTCCGCAAGATGCTGCTGGCCATGTCGCGCGACCTGCGCGTGATCCTGATCAAGCTGGCCGACCGCCTGCACAACATGCGCACACTCGGCGCGCAATCGGGCGAGGCGCGCGAGCGCATCGCGCGCGAGACGCTGGAGATCTACGCGCCGATCGCGCAGCGCCTGGGCATGAACCTGCTCAAGTCCGAATTGCAGGACCTGGGTTTCCGCGCATTGCATCCGTGGCGCCACGCGGTCATCGAAAAACGCATCCGCACCCAGCCGGTGGTGCGGCGCGAAGCCCTGGCCAAGATCCAATCGCAGCTGGCGCAACGCCTGGCGATGGAAGGCCTGGCGCACCGTTTGGTCGGCCGGGTCAAGACGCCGTGGAGCATCTACACCAAGATGCGCGCCGAGCAGAAGAGCTTCGACCAGATGATGGACGTGTTCGGTTTCCGCGTCGTCGTCGGCACCGTGCCGGACTGCTATCACGCGCTGGGCGTGGTGCATTCGGTGTTCAAGCCGCTGGACGGACGTTTCCGCGATTTCATCGCCATTCCCAAGGCCAACGGCTACCAGTCGCTGCACACGGTGCTGTTCGGGCCTTACGGTTCGCCGATCGAGGTGCAGATCCGCACCGAGGAAATGGATCTGATCGCCGAACGCGGCATCGCCGCGCATTGGTCGTACAAGCACGGCGGCGCCGGCAACAGCGCGCAGAGCCGGGCCAGCAACTGGATCGCGGGGCTGCTGGAATCGCAGCGCAGCACCGGTTCGTCGCTGGAATTCCTGGAGAACGTGAAGGTCGACCTGTTCCCGGATGAGGTCTACCTGTTCACGCCGAAAGGCGACATCCTGTCGCTGCCGCGCAATTCCACCGCGCTGGATTTCGCCTACGCGGTGCATACCGACGTCGGCAACCATGCGGTCGCCGCGCGCGTGGACAAGAAATTGGTGCCGCTGCGCACCAAGCTGGTCAGCGGGCAGCGGGTGGAGATCATCACCGCGAAATCGGCGGCGCCGAATCCGCAATGGCTGGAATTCGTAGTCTCCGGCAAGGCGCGCACCGCGATCCGGCATCAGCTGAAGCATCTGGAGCACGAGGATGCGGTGCAGCTCGGCCATCGCATGCTCGACCGCGCGCTTGAAGACCTGAAGACTTCGCTGGAGCGTTTGCCCTCCGCGCAGTTGGAAGCGTACCTGGCCGAATTCAAATATCCACGCCTGGAAGCGCTGCTCGCCGACATCGCACTCGGCAACCGCATGCCGGTGCAGGTGGCGCAGGCCTTGGCGCGGCAGGCGCCGGACACCGGCGACCTGCTCGATGCGGCGCGGGCTACGCTGCCGCAGGACAAGATATTGATCACCGGGCAGGAACGCGGCGTGATCAGCTTCGCCAACTGCTGCCTGCCGGTGCCGGGCGACGAGATCATGGGTTTCCACACCACCGGCAAGGGCATCGTCGTGCATCGCATGGATTGCCCGAACGTGGCCGATTACCGTAAATCGCCCGAACGCTGGGTGCCGATCGGGTGGGACCGCGAAGTGTCGGGCGATTTCCAGGCCGCATTGCGCATCGAAGTCGAAAACCGCCCCGGCGTGCTGGCGCAGGTAGCCGCGGCGATCGCGCAGGCCGAATCGAACATCGATCGCGTCGAGTATCTGGAGCGCGACACCAGCGTGGCTGGCATCCGGTTCTCGATCGAGGTGCACGATCGGAAGCATTTGGCGGAAGTGATCCGGCGTGTGCGGCGACTCAATGTCGTCCACGGTGTGCAGCGACTGTAGCCGTTGCTCCTAGCCGTCATTCCCGCGAAAGCGGGAATCCAGCGACTTGGCGCTCTCCTGTCCCGGGTACGAAAGTCGCTGGATTACGCGCCGCGGCATCCTGCCTTCGCAGTCCCGCTTTCGTGGGAATGACGGCTTAAAAGCCCCGCAGGCTGGTTAGCGCAGCGAAATCCAGCATCGCCATGCGCCAAAGATGGCGCCGCTGGGTTTCGCTGCGCTCAACCCAGCCTACAATGGGTCATCGAAACGGAGAACGACATGCCCCGCGATCCCATCAGCACCAACAAAGCCCCCGCCGCCATCGGCCCGTATTCGCAGGCCGTGCGCGCCGGCGACACCGTTTATCTCTCGGGCCAGGTCGCGCTGGACCCGATCAGCGGCCTGTTGGTCGAAGGCGACGTGCAGGCCCAGGCGCGTCGCGCCTTCGAAAACCTGCGCGCGGTGTGCGAAGCGGCGGGCGGTTCGATGGACGACATCGTCCGTGTCGGTCTGTACCTGACCGATCTGGACCAGTTTTCCATCGTCAATGCGGTGATGGCCGAGTATTTCCAAGCGCCGTATCCTGCGCGCTCCACCATCGAAGTGTCGGCGCTCCCGCGCGGCGCGCAATTCGAAGTCGACGCGGTGATGGTCCTCGGTTGATCCGCTTTTCGTAGGTGCGAATTTATTCGCACGGTCTTACCGGAAAAGCGTGCGAATAAATTCGCACCTACGAAAGCAAGAGCGACGGGGCGAGCCCACTCTGCAAAATCTTAGCGCCCGCGCGCTTCGCGCGGCGCCACGCCCGTCCAACGCTTGAACGCGCGCCTGAATTCGCGCGCATCCTTGAATCCGAGCTCGGCGCCGATCTGCGCGATCGGCAGACGGCCTTCGTGCAGCAGGTCGTGGGCGCGTTCGCTGCGGGCGTCGTCGTGGATCGCCTTGTAATGCGTGCCGGCGTCGGCCAGTTGCCGGCGCAGGGTGCGTTCGGTCAGGTGCAGTTCGGCGGCGATTTCCGCCAGGCGCGGATTCTCGCGCAAGCGTTCGCGCACAAGCCGGCGCACGCCGGCCACGATCTCGCTGGGTTTGCGCTCGCGCGGCAGCTGCGACTGGCACAACGCCAGCGCCTGTTGCGCGCTGACCGGGTTGTAGGTCGGCAGTTTGTACTCGGTCCACGCGGCATCGACCAGCACGCGGTTGCGCGCCATGCCGAACAGCACCGGACAGCCGAAGACTTCGTCGTAACGCTGCGCGTAGGCGGGCGCGGGATAGGTCAGTTCCAGGCGCAGCGGTTTGAAATTCTCGCCGACCAGGCCGCGGCACAGCATCAGCGTGCTGGCGAACAATTCTTCGCACAGGAAGGGCAGCAGGTGGTCGTCCGGCGCGCGCTGCAACGCGATCATGCCGATCGCGCCGGGATCGGACGTGTCGAATTCCAGATCCATCAGACTGCCCGACAACCCCGCGAACTGCAGCCCGATGCCGATCGCGTCGCCGAAAGTGCGCGCGGTCATCATCGCCAGGCCCAGCAATCCGAAGTTGCCGATGTTCTGATGGCAGCCCAGGCGCAGCCCCAGGTCCGGTTGCGGCATCGCGCGCAGCGCCGCTTCGACGATGCGGCTGGCCTGGCGGTAGGAAACGCGCACGCTGGGGTCGTCGATCTGTGCTCGCGTCAGCGGCAATCCCGCTAGCCACGGCTCGCAGGAAATGCCCGCCTCATCCGCCAGCTGACATAGGCCGGCGAGGATGTTGGTGGCGGTGTCGGCCGTGGTTAACCGCGGATCGAGCGAGGCTTTGGCGCCCATCGAACGCAATTTGTCCGTTTTTCCCCCCATGAGTATGACGCGCCAGCCCTGTCCATGCGAGTGCGTACGGCGGGAGACTCCCTATTTGTGACAAGGCGCCGCAAACAGGCGGAACGGGGAGGCGGAAATGGTGCGGATCGGAACGATGACCGGCGTCGCTTTGGCGATGCTGCTGGCCGGTTGCGGGCGCGAGCAAGCGTCGGCGCCCGCGGCGGATACGGGTTTCCAGAAACAGCTGCAGGAACGTCTGCTGGACGCCAAGCCGGGCGACGTCATCGACATTCCCGCCGGCCGCTTCGCGTTCGACCGCAGCCTGAGCCTGCGGGTGGACAACGTGACCATCCGCGGCGCCGGCATGGACAAGACCATCCTCAGCTTCAAAGGGCAGAAGAGCGGCGCGGAAGGTTTGATCGTCAACGCCAGCGGCTTCACTCTGGAGAGCCTGGCGATCGAGGACAGCAAGGGCGACGGCCTGAAGGTCAACGAAGGCGAGAACATCGCCATCCGCAAGGTGCGGGTGGAATGGACCAACGGCCCGGACACCGACAACGGTGCCTACGGCCTGTATCCGGTGCAGACCAAGAACGTGCTGATCGAGGATTCGGTGGTGATCGGCGCGTCGGATGCCGGTATCTACGTCGGCCAGTCGCAGAACATCGTCGTGCGCCGCAACCGCGCCGAGCGCAACGTGGCCGGCATCGAGATCGAGAACTGCATCGGCGCCGACGTGTACGACAACGTCGCCACCGAGAACACCGGCGGCATCCTGGTGTTCAACATGCCCGACCTGCCGCAACCGGGTCACACCACGCGCGTCTACAAGAACAAGATCTTCAAGAACAACACGGGCAATTTCGGCCGTGAGGGCACCGCGGTCGCGTCCGTGCCGGCCGGTTCGGGCGTGGTGATCATGTCCAACGACCAGGTGGAAATCTTCGACAACGACATCGCCGACAACAAGACCTCGAACGTGATCATCGCCAGCCACTATTCGGCCGGCTACGAGGGCAAGTACAAGCCTTCGGCGGCGTTCGATCCGTACCCGGAGCAGATCTACGTGTACGGCAATCGTTTTTCCGGCGGCGGCGATTCGCCCGACGGCCTGGATCTGAAGGCACTGAAGGTGGCGCTGTTCGGTCTGAATGGCCGTCTGCCCGACGTGCTGTGGGACGGCTACGCCAATCCCAAGCACGCCGGCGGGCCGCAGATCTGCATCGAAGGCGCTTCCGGCGTGCTCAACGCGGATGGGCCGAACAAGAACAAGAGTCCGAAGTCGGATGCGGCGCCGTTCAAGTGCACGCTGCCGAAGCTGCCTGCGGTGGAGTTGCAGAAGGTTTGAGTCCGACGATGCTTGCTCATGCTTTTAGCCGTCATTCCCGCGAAGGCGGGACTGCGGAGGCAGGATGCCGAAGCGAACATCTGCGAAGCCGATGGCCCGAAGGGCGCGCCGCAGGAGCGGCGCGTAATCCAGTGACTTTGCTTCCCGCTCTTGCTGTTGTAGGAGCGGCTTTAGCCGCGAGCTCTTTCAACGGGCCTCGGGAATCTGACCGGAAGAGCTCGCGGCTAAAGCCGCTCCCACAAGAGTCAAAGCAAAGCGCTTTCTCGGGAATGACGGCGCGGTTATTTGCGGCGGCGCTGGTTTTCTTGCTGGCGGCCTGCTCGCGACAGCCGACCCCAGTCCAATTCCACGCCGACGGCTATCCGTCCAAGCTCAGCGACTGGAACGTCGTCTACCGCGACGGCGACAAGCTCGCCTTGAACCAGGGCGTGGTCCCGTTCGATCTGAACACGCCGCTGTTCAGCGATTACGCGCACAAATTGCGCACCGTGTGGATGCCGGAAGGCCAAGCCGCCAAGTACCAGCCGAAAGAAGCTTTCGATTTCCCGGTCGGCACCATCTTGAGCAAGACTTTTTACTATCCGAAGGCCGCGGGCGCGGCGACCGACGTCGCCCGCACCTACGACGAATCGCGCGACCGCAGCGGCGATGGGTTGGACTTGCGCAATTTGCGCATGATCGAAACCCGGCTGCTGGTGCATCGCCGGCAGGGCTGGGTGGCGCTGGCCTACGTCTGGAATGCGGAACAGACCGAAGCCGAGCTGATGCGCACCGGCGACAGCGTGGCGCTGTCGCTGGTCGGCGACGACGGCAAGCGCGAGGATTTCACCTATCAGGTCCCCGACCAGAACCAGTGCGCCGGCTGCCACGCCAGCAACAACACCACGCGCCTGATTCAGCCGCTGGGACCGAAGGCGCGCCATCTGAATCGTGATTACGCCTACGCTTCCGGCAGCGAGAACCAGCTCGGGCATTGGGCCAAGCTCGGCTACCTGCAAGGCGTGCCCGCTTCGGGCGTGCCGCGCAACGCGAACTGGCGCGACGCGGCGCGCGCGAATCTGGACGATCGCGCCCGCGCCTACCTGGACGTCAATTGCGGCCATTGCCACAACGCGAAAGGGCCGGCGGACACTTCCGGCCTGCTGCTGGATGTCGGCGACCACGAACCGCGCCATCTAGGTCTGTGCAAGCCGCCGATCGCGGCCGGCCGCGGCACGGGCGGCCACCGTTTCGGTATCGTGCCGGGCGAGCCGGACGAATCGATCCTGGCTTTCCGGATCGATAGCGACGACCCTGGGGTGATGATGCCGGAGCTGGGCCGCGACGTGATCCACCGCGAAGGCGTTCAGCTGATCCGCGCCTGGATCGCCGCGATGAAAGGGGGCTGCGGCACCGGCTGAAGCATTTCGCTGCAATCGAACAAGAAAGAAAAAACGAAACAACACATTCGCAACCTGGAGGGGAGAAGCGATGTCGTCGAAACCGAAGATCCTGGCGGTCTGCCTGCGCCGCGCCTTGGCCGGCGCCTGCTTGCTGCCATTAGCCGCGGCCGCATGGGCCCAAGATTCCACGCCCACCGCGCAAACGCAGCGCGATGATGCAGTCACGCTGGACCGCATCGTCGTGACCGCGCAGAGCCGCGAACAAGAGCTGCAGGACGTGCCGATCGCGCTGCAGGTGGTTACCGACCGTTTGCTGGACGACATCGCCGCCGAAGACCTGGGCGACGTCGACAGCTTCGTGCCCGGCCTGGTGGTGGACAGCAACCAGCCGACCCAGCCCAGCTTCGCGCTGCGCGGCATCAGCACCGACGACTTCGGCATCGGCACCGATCCGGCCGTCGGCGTCTACGTCGATGGCGTCTACGCCGGCCGCGGCGGCGGCGTGCTGCTGCCGTTCACCGACGTCGAGCGGATCGAAGTGCTGAAAGGCCCGCAGGGCACGCTGTTCGGCCGCAACACCGCGGCGGGCGCGATCTCGATCATCACCCGCAAGCCGGGCGACGAGCTCGAAGGCAGCGCCAAAGTCCGCCTGGGCAATTACGGCAAGGCTTATGTCGAAGGCATGCTCAACGTGCCGACCGGCGAAGACTCGGCGTTCCGCTTCAACGCGCTGGCCAACCACAGCAACGGCTGGGTGCGCGACGCGGTCACCGGCCAGGATTTGAATCCGGAAGACAACTGGGCCACCCGCGCCGCGTTCCGCACCCGCTTCAGCGACGCCACCAGCCTGTTCGTTAGTTGGGACCACGAAAAGCTCGACCAGCGCGCGCAAGTGACCACCGGCATCGTCGCGTTGCCCCCGTACCCGCTGACGCCGGCGCTGCCTGTGGACGAAGCCGCCTATCTGGATCCGCGCAAGATCCCGACCGCCAACGACGCCGAGAGCAGCCGCGAATACCGCCGCTTCGATGGCGTGACGATGATCATCGACCACGCGTTCGATTGGGGCAGCCTGACTTCGACCACCTCCTGGCGCGATTACGATTCGGCCAATCGCGCCGTCGACGAAGACGGCACCGCGCGCCGCGATCTGTACGTGGATTCGACCAACACCGAGAGCAACCACAGCGTCTATCAGGAGTTCAAATTCGCCGGAAGCACGGACAAGATCGACTGGGTAGCCGGCGCCAGCTATTTCCAGGAAAGCGCCAAGCAGACCAGCGAGGTCAACACCTTCACCGACGCGGTCGACACCATCGTCCGCAACCTGGGCATGGCGCCGACGCCGACCGGGACCTTGTTCGGATTCTTCGATCAGGTGCTGCAGGCCAACGGCATTCCGGTCACCTTGCTCGGGCATCGTTGGAACGAAGCCTTCCGCAACAAGCTCGACACCAAGGCTTATGCGGTCTACGGCGACGTGATCTGGCACGTCAACGACAAGTTCAACCTGACCCTCGGCGGCCGCTTCACCCGCGACGAGAAGAAGTTCAGCTGGTTCAACGGCCTGCGCAACGCGCCTTCGCTCGATCTGGCGCTGGACCAGCTGCAGATGATCGGCTTCTTCGACATGGCCGGCGTGCCGCGCGAACAGTTCGTGTTCGACGTCGCCTTCATCGACCCGCCGGCGATGCTCAACAAGGGCAAGACCAACCGCGCTTCGAAGTCGTGGAGCGACTTCAGCCCGCGCCTGGTCGCCGACTACCACTTCGACGACAACACGATGGGTTTCGCCTCGCTGGCCAAGGGCTACAAGGCCGGCGGTTTCAACTCGCTGCAGATCGGCAGCGAGTTCGAGAACGAAGAGGTGTGGAATTTCGAAACCGGCATCAAGAAGGCGCTGCCCGACCACAACCTGTCGTTCAACGCCTCGGCCTTCTATTACGTCTACGACAACCGCCAGGCGGTGGTGCTGGACATGACCACCGACATTCCGCGCTTCGTGGTGGACACCTCCGACCTGGAAGCCTGGGGCGTGGATTTCGATGCGCGCTGGCAGGCTACCAAAGGCCTGGGATTGGATTTCAACGCGGAGTACATCGACGCGACCTACAAGGAATACGCGAACCCGCAGGGCGTGGATCTGGACGGCCAGCCCACCGGCACGCCGCACTGGTCCTTCGCCGCCGGCCTGGATTATTTGTGGGACTTGGGTGAACACGGCGATCTGCGTTTCGTGGTGCGCCACGCTTATCGCGGCAAGACCCGCTGCAACGGCGAATCGCAATCGACCGGCGCCTGCGGCATCAGCGCGGCGCTGGACCTGGGCGAAGCGCAGAACACCACCGATGCGCGGATCGCCTGGAATTCGGCCCAGGGGCACTGGTCCTGGGCGATCTACGGCAACAACCTTGGCGACAACCAGTACATCAATTCGCTGGGCACCTACGGCAAGACCGTGCTCGGCACCGTCGGCGCGCGCGTCACCGAACCGCGCACCTACGGCATGGAGGTCGGCTTCAAGTTCTGATCAGGCTGTCCCGCAGGTGCATGGGGAGCCCCGGCGCCGCGAGGCGCCGGGGTTTTTGTTTGCGCGCGATCCCGGCATGCTTGGCGAATGCCCGTCAGCCGTTCCGAATCGACCGATCCTGCGCATGTGCCGTTGAGCCGTCTGCCCGGCGTCGGCGAGCGCATGGCCGAGAAACTGGCCGCGCGCGGTTTGCTGACCTTGCAGGATTTGTGGCTGCATCTGCCGCGCCGCTACGAGGACCGCACCGCGATCGTACCGATCCGCGCGCTGCACCCGGGCGTCGCCGCGCAGGTCGAAGGCCGCGTCGAAGCGGTCGAGCGCGGATTCCGCTATCGGCCGATGTTGCGGGTGGCGGTGGGCGACGATTCCCAAGCCACCCTGGTGCTGCGCTTCTTCCATTTCCATGCCGCGCAGGCCGCGCAGTTCCAGCCCGGGGCGAGGATCCGCTGCTACGGCACGCCGCGCGCCGGTCAGCATGGTTTGGAGATCGTGCATCCCAGCTATCGCCTGCTGGACGAGCACGACAGCGGCGAGTTGGGCGAGCAGCTGGATCCGGTGTATCCCGCTTTGGAAGGCATCGCTTCGGGCACCGTGCGCCGATTGATCGGCTTGGCGCTGGACCGGCTGCCCGACGACGAGGCCTTGGAATTGCTGCCGCCGAAGCTGCGTGCCGATCTGAAGCTGACTTCGCTCAAACAGGCGTTGCTGACCGCGCACCGCCCGCCGCGCGATGCCGACCTGGCCGCATTGTCGGCCGGCACGCATCCCGCGCAGCGCCGGTTGGCGCTGGAAGAATTGTTGGCGCATCAGCTGAGTCTGCGCCGTCAGCGCATTGCGCTGCAAAAACAACGCGCCGCGCGGCTGGCCGACGGTGGAACTTTGACTGAGCGTCTGCGCGCCAGCCTGCCGTTCGCGTTGACCGGCGCGCAGGAACGTGTGTTCGGGCAGATCCGCGCCGATTTGAGCAAGCCTGTGCCGATGCTGCGATTGGTGCAGGGCGACGTCGGCAGCGGCAAGACCGTAGTCGCGGCGATGGCGGCCTTGCTGGCGATCGAAGCCGGCAAGCAGGCCGCGCTGATGGCGCCGACCGAATTGCTGGCCGAGCAGCACTTGGCCAATCTGCGCGGCTGGCTGGAACCGCTGGGCGTTCGCGTCGCCTGGCTCGCCGGCAAGGTCACCGGCAAGGCGCGCGCCGGCGTCATGGAGGCCGTGGCCAATGGCGAAGCGCAGATCGTGGTCGGCACGCATGCGTTGATGCAGGAGAACGTGGTCTTCCGCGACCTGGCGCTGGCGATCGTCGACGAGCAGCACCGCTTCGGCGTGCACCAGCGCCTGGCCTTGCGCGACAAGGGTGCCGGCGGCGACGTGGTGCCGCATCAGCTGGTGATGACCGCCACGCCCATCCCGCGCACATTGGCGATGGCCGCCTACGCCGATCTGGACGTGTCCGCGATCGACGAGCTGCCGCCGGGCCGCATGCCGGTGCAGACCGTGGTGCTGAGCGCGGAACGGCGGCCGGAGTTGATCGAACGCATCCGCAATGCGTGCGCGGAAGGGCGCCAGGCCTACTGGGTCTGCACCTTGATCGACGACAGCGACGAAGTGGTCGCGCAGGCCGCGCAGAGCACTTACGAAAACCTATCCGCCGCCTTGCCGGGGTTGCGGGTCGGGCTGGTGCACGGCCGGATGAAGGCCAACGATAAGCAAGCGACGATGCGCGCGTTCAAGGACGGCGCGATCGACTTGCTGGTGGCGACTACGGTGATCGAAGTCGGCGTCGACGTGCCGAACGCATCGCTGATGATCGTCGAGAACGCCGAACGCCTGGGCCTGGCGCAGTTGCATCAGCTGCGCGGGAGAGTGGGGCGGGGCAGCGCGGCTTCCAGTTGCGTGCTGCTGTACCAACCGCCGCTGTCGGCGATGGCGCGGCAGCGATTGGAAACGATGCGCCAAACCAACGACGGATTCGTGATCGCCGAAAAAGACCTGCAATTGCGCGGCCCGGGCGAACTGCTGGGCGTGCGCCAGACCGGCCTGGCCGCGTTCCGCGTGGCCGATTTGGCTCGCGATGCGGGTTTGCTGCCGCAGGTGCGCGAGATCGCCGATGCGCTGCTGAGCGGATCGCCCGAGGTCGCCGATCGCATCGTGCAGCGGTGGGTGGGCGGCGCGGCGCGGTACGCTTCCGCGTAGGCTGGGTTGGCTTCATCAACCCAGCGCTTCATCGTGGCGCGATGCTGGGTTGATGAAGCCAACCCAGCCTACATTCGCCGTTATCCGGCTTTCGCCGGGATGACGGGAGTGAGAAGATGACGCGCCCGACTGCGTCCTCGCACGAATGACCGACAAAATCCCCCTGCTGATCGACACCGACCCCGGCGTCGACGACGCGCTCGCCCTGCTGATGGCGTTCAACGACGCCCGCCATGACATCGTCGGCCTGACTGTGGCGGCCGGCAACGTCGGCCTGCAATACACGGTGCGCAACGCATTGAAGCTGTGCGAAGTGGCGCGGCGCGGCGACATTCCGGTATTCGCCGGCACCGCGGCGCCGCTGCTGCATCCTTCGCCGGATGCGGGCTATGTGCACGGCCGCGACGGTTTCGGCGACGTCGGTTACGAGGCACCCAAACGCCAAGCCGAAGCCGAACACGCCGCGTTGGCGATCCTCCGCCTGTCGCGCGAGCATGCCGGCCGGCTGCTGCTGGTGGCGCTGGGGCCGCTGACCAACCTGGCCTTGGCGCTGAAGTTGGACCCGACCTTGCCGCAGCGCGTCGCCCGGCTGGTGGTGATGGGCGGCGCGGTGACCGGCCACGGCAACATCACCCCGAGCGCCGAATTCAACGTCTATTTCGATCCGGAAGCGGCGCACATCGTGTTCCAGGCGTTCCCGCGCTTCGACCTGGTGGATTGGGAAGCGGTGCTGGTGCACGGTCTGAAGCACGCCGATTTTGACGAATGGCTCACCGCGGATTCGCCGCGGGCGGCTTTCTACGATGCGATCTCGCGCCAGACCCGGGCCTGGTCGGCCGAGCGTCGCGGCAGCGAGCGCTGGCATTCGGCCGACGCCCTGGCGATGGCCTACGCCCTGCAACCCGATGGGGCGACCGAGATGCTGGAGCGGCCGGTGGCGGTCGAGCTCGAGGGCCGCCTGACTCGGGGTTCGACGGTCGTGGACTGGCTGCGCCAAGCCGGTGGGCCGGATAACGCCCGGATTCTGATGGCCTACGACGAAAAGCGCTTCCAGACCCTGATCCGGGCGGCTTTGGCCGCCCGCTGAGGCTGGGAACGCCGGTGTTTGCGCCGGGGAAGGTCCCGGTCTACAATATCCGACTCTTTCCCGCATACAGTTGGTGCCCGCCATGAAAGACGGCGTACATCCCGATTACCGCGCTGTCGTCTTCCAGGACGTCACCTCGGATTTCAAGTTCCTGACCCGTTCCACCCTCGGCAGCAAAGAGACGGTGAAGTGGGAGGACGGCAACGAGTACCCGCTGATCAAGATCGAAATCTCGTCGGCCTCGCACCCGTTCTACACCGGCCAGCACAAGGTGATGGACACCAGCGGCCGCATCGACAAGTTCAAGCGCCGCTACACGAAGTAAGCCGCTCGAGCCTCGGCTCGCCGCGACGGCCGCCCCAGGGCGGCCGTTTGCGTTTCCGGCCGGCTTTTCTGTAGGAGCGGCTTTAGCCGCGAGCTTTTTCCTTCGGATCGCCGCGGCTTGGGGAAAGAGCTCGCGGCTAAAGCCGCTCCTACAAAAGCCCGCTCCTACAAAGCGCATTCCTGTGATGGGCCGGTCCCGCATAGGACTTTGGTTTAGAGCCCCGCCTCGGGCCGCTGTGCGATAATGCTGCATCGCGGCAAGGCCGCGGTTCCGTCCCTTGCCGATGGCGCCTCCCAGACGGGCGGCGGCGCCGGCCTTACGAGGAGCCACTCGTGTCCGATCTGGATAAAGTCACCCTGACCGCCGGCGCCAAGTCGGTCGATCTGCCGGTGCTCAAGCCCACCTTGGGCAACGATTGCATCGACATCGCCAAGCTGCCGAAGGAAACCGGCTGCTTCACATACGACCCCGGCTTCACCGCCACTGCCGCCTGCAAGTCGGCCATCACCTACATCGACGGCGACAACGGCGTGCTGCTGTACCGCGGCTACCCGATCGAGCAGTTGGCCAAGCAGTCGAGCTTCCTCGAAGTCGCTTACCTGCTGATGAATGGCGAACTGCCGAACAAGACGCAGTTCGACAAGTTCGACCACGAAGTCGCGCATCACACGATGATGCACGAGGCTTTCAAGAACTTCCTCGGCGGCTTCCGCCACGACGCGCATCCGATGGCGATGCTGGTCGGCATGGTCGGTTCGATGGCCAGCTTCTACCACAACACCCTGGACCTGGAAGATCCGGAACAGCGCCGCCTGGCCGCGATCCGCCTGATCGCCAAGGTGCCGACCATCGCCGCCGCTTGCTACCGCTATTCGATCGGCTGGCCGGTGCGTTTCCCGCGCAACAATCTGGAATACGTCGACCGCTTCCTGCACATGATGTTCGAAGTGCCGAGCGAGCCGTTGGAGTTGCCGCCGGTCGCCGCCAAGGCGCTGGATTTGCTGTTCATCCTCCACGCCGACCACGAGCAGAACGCGTCGACTTCTACCGTGCGCCTGGTCGGTTCCACCGGCGCCAATCCTTACGCCTGCGTCGCCGCCGGCGTGGCCGCGCTGTGGGGTCCGGCGCACGGCGGCGCCAACGAGGCCGTGCTGAAGATGCTGGCCGAGATCGGCGATGCGAAGAACGTGCAGTCCGCCGTCGACAAGGCCAAGGACAAGGAATCGGGCTTCCGCCTGATGGGCTTCGGCCACCGCGTCTACAAGAACTTCGACCCGCGCGCCAAGATCATCCGAGAGATGACCTACCAGGTGCTCAACGATCTGGGCGTCAACGATCCGCTGCTGGACGTGGCGATCAAGCTGGAAGAAGCCGCGCTGAAGGACGACTACTTCGTCCAGCGCAAGCTCTATCCGAACGTCGATTTCTACAGCGGCATCATCTACAAGGCGCTGAAGATCCCGACCGAGATGTTCACCGTCATGTTCGCCATCGCCCGCACCGCCGGCTGGGTGGCGCATTGGCTGGAGCAGCAGGAAGATCCGGACGCCAAGATCGGCCGGCCACGCCAGATCTACACCGGTTACGACAAGCGCGATTACGCCGATATCGGCAAGCGCTGAGCCGCGCAGCTTGCTTCTGAAAAAACGCCCCGCATTGCGGGGCGTTTGTTTTTTGTGGGGGCGGCTGAAGCCGCTCCCGCAAAAAAGCGGGTCGGCTCAGGGTTTCAGTCGGCGTTTGCGCAACAAACGCTCCGAACGCATGACATGCAGGATATAGACCACGTTGCGATCGTGCCGGTAGAACACACGGCACGGCGGTTCGACGATTTGCCGATAGCGCGAACGCTTCAATTCGGACGGCCTGCTGCCGCTATCCGGATGTTCCGCAAGCTGACCGACATGTCCGAATACTCGCTGTACGAGGGCCGCGGCTGCGAGCGGGTCTTCCAGGGCGATGTAATCGGCGGTCGCCTCGAGGTCGCTCAAGGCCGGTTCAGTCCAGATTATTTCAGCCATCGGGACAGGCGCGTCTTGGCCTGCGCGTGCGTGACGGTGCGGCCTTCGGCGACGGCGAATTCGCCGCGGGCGATGCCTTCCAGCACCGACATGCGTTGCTGCATCAATTCGTAGCTTTCCACATCGACCAAATAGGCGCTGGGCAGGCCGTGCTGGGTGATCAGGATGGGCTCCTTGTCCCGCTCGATCTCCGAGAGCAGTTCGGTGGCCTGGCGCTTGAGGGTGGTGACGAGTTCGGTGCGCATGAAAGTGATACTAAAGTATCACTTTTCGGAAGACAAGCCACCTGCCTCGTAGCTTGCGATCTCGTCCTCCGCCAGCATCTGCCGCAACTGCGACGCAGAGGCACGTTTCATCGGCTTCTCGTCCACGCTCGCCAGCGGCGCTTGGCGCAATACGTCGGCGGGCAGCACGGTCACGTCGAAAGTGAGCTCTTCGGCGCTGAACAGCCAGACCGGAAACACGTCGCCGCGCTCGCGATCCAGGCGCACATGGCGGGTGCGCGATTCGGCCGGGATGCGGTGCTCTTCCAGGAAGCGCGGCACTGCGTCGGCGTCGTCCGTGTACAGCTGCAGCATCACCGGCGAATTCGGGTCGGCGGTGCCGTCCAGCACCGGCCCGACCAGTCGCGGGTCGAAATCCGAGAAGAATTCCAAGGCCCGCAATGCGGCTTCGCGGCGCGTGCGCAAGCCGGTGGTCAGGCTATCGCCCAGGAACAGGCGTTGATATTCGCGCAGCGCATCCTCGATCTCGCGGTTGCGCGGCAGCGAAGCGTCGTCGTGGATGCCGAGCCGGTGCGCGGCCTTGAGTTTGGCTTGGTGGAAATCGCGGATGCCGCCTTCGGCCATCAATCGCGCGGCTTCGTGGGCGAGCCGGTGGCGGCGTTCTCGGGTCCGCGTCTCGGCGTGCTGACGGGCGTGGTGCATCTCGCGCTCCCGGTCGAAGCCTGGGCGGACTGTAACCGATTTGCGTGTGACGTCAATGTATCGCGTAGGGTGGGCCTTGGCCCACCATCGCTATCCGTCAACTTCTAACGATGACCAGCGAAGCTTCGCCCGCGGTCTGTAGCCATCGGCAAGATGGCAATGGTGGGCCAAGGCCCACCCTGCGTCAGAAGATATCGAACGCCGCTTCGTCGGGCGCCTGCTCGGTGTCGTAGTTGGTGTAGGTTTCCATCCGTTCCAGATCCTCGACCTTCACCCATTCCACGATTCCGCCGCTGCCTTCCGGCAACAGCGTGCCGTTGGCGCCGACCGACACCTTGATCATGCCGTCGGGCGGATCGTTGCGCGCGATCGGCACATCCTTCAGCGCGGTCCGCATGAAGTCGATCCAGATCGGCAGTGCGGCCTTGCCGCCGTATTCGCGATAGCCGAGCGAACGGAAATCGTCGCGCCCGACCCAGACCGTCGTCGCCAGGTTGCCGCCGAAGCCCGAGAACCAGGCATCGCGATGGTCGTTGGTCGAGCCGGTCTTGCCGCCCACGTCCTCGCGGCCCAGCACCTTGGCCGCGGTGCCGGTGCCGCGCTGGACCACGTCGCGCATCATCGACACCAACTGGTAGGCGACGCGCTCGTCGATGGCGCGGGGCGCCAGCACGGCGTCGGGATCGGCGGCGGCGACCACGATCGCCTTCGGGTCGGTTTCCTTGGCGTCCTTGCCGGGCTTGGCGGCAGGCGCCGGAGCGGGCTTGCCCGCGGCCGGGCCCAGATCGAAACCGTCGACGATGTTCGAAGCGGCGCGCTCTTGTCCCGCGCGCTGGCCGCAGCTGCGACAGGCGGTCGGCGGTTTTTCCTTGAAGATCACGGCGCCGGTGCGGTCCTTAACCTCGTCGATGAACCAGGCCTTGACCTGGAAGCCGCCGTTGGCGAACACGGCGTAACCGCGCGCGACGTCGATCGGGGCCAACGAGGCGGTGCCCAGCGACATCGACAGGTTGGGCGGCAATTGCGCTTCGTCGAAACCGAAGTGGCTGATGTAGCGGCGCGCGTAATCAACGCCGATCGCATCGAGCAGGCGCACCGAGACCAGGTTACGCGACTGCACCAGCGCTTCGCGCAGACGCATCGGCCCGGCGAAATTGCCGCTGTCGTTCTGCGGCCGCCACATGTGGCCGCGGCGGTCGCGGAACACGACCGGCGCGTCGAGCACGATCGAAGCCGGGTTGAAGCCGCGTTCGAACGCCGCCGCGTACAAGAACGGCTTGAAGCTGGAGCCGGGCTGGCGCCGCGCCTGGGTGGCGCGGTTGAATTTGTTGCCGGCGAAGCTGAGCCCGCCGATCAGCGCACGCAGCGCGCCGGTTTCCGGTTCCAGCGACACGAGCGTGGCTTGCGCGCGCGGCAGCTGGTCGATCAGCCACTCGTTTTCCTTCTCGCCGCGGCGGATGCGCGCCAGGTCGCCGCGCTTGTACAACGCGGCCGGGCTCTTGCCGGGCCAACGGCCAGCGGAGACGGGCAGGACCACTTCGCTGCCGTCGGCGAGCACCACCGTCGCGCTGCCGTCCGAAGCGGTGCCGGCGACGATCGCGGGCACCAGGCCGGCCTGGGTCGGAATCGCGCGCAGGCGCGCGGCGATCGCCGTCGCGTCTTCGTCGGCGGCCAGATCGAAATGCTGTTCGATCTTGTTCCAGCCGTGGCGGTGGTCGTAGGTGCGCAGGCCCTGCCGGACGGCGATGTCCGCCGCTTGCTGCATGACCGGATCGATGGTGGTGGTGACGTGGTAGCCCTTGGTCAGCACATCGCCGCCGAAGCGGGCGATCATCTCCTGCCGCACCATCTCCGCTACGTACGGCGCGTACACCTCGACCGGGCGCTCGTGCGGCGCGGCGTGCATGGGCTGCGCCTTCGCCTGCGCGGCGGCCGCGGCGTCGACGTACTTCAACTCGACCATGCGATCGAGGATGTAGTCGCGGCGGATCCGGTTGCGTTCCGGATTGCTGATCGGATTGCCGCTGGACGGGAACTTGGGCACGCCGGCGAGCGTGGCGATCTCGTCCAGGCTCAGCTGCTGCAGAGATTTGCCGTAGTAGTACTCCGCGGCCGCGCCGATGCCGTAGGTGCGGTTGCCGAAGAAGCTCTTGTTGAGGTACAGCTCGAAGATCTCGTCCTTGCTCAGCTCGCGCTCCATTTTCATCGCCAGCATCATCTCGGCGAGCTTGCGCGTGTAGCTGTATTCGGAACTGAGGAAGAACTGGCGCGCGACCTGCTGGGTGATGGTCGAGCCGCCCGGCACGCGCTTGTCGTCGGTGGTCGCCAGCAGCCAGATCGCGCGCGCCACGCCTTTGTAGTCCACGCCGTGATGCTGGTAGAAGCGCGCGTCCTCGATCGCGATGAAGGCCTGCTTCACTTGGTCCGGAACTTGCGAAATCTTCACCGGGTAGCGCCGGCTTTCGCCGAACAGCGCCATGAGGCGGCCGTCGCGCGCGTACACGTACAAAGGTTCCTGCAATTCGACGTTGCGCAGGGTCTGCGCGTCCGGCAGCTTGGAAGAAACCACGTAGTACAAGGTGCCAGCGGCCAACAGGCCGAGCACCACCAGGCCGGCGGAGGCGATCAGTCCCCAGCGCAGCAAACGTCGAAAACGGGACATGGAGCGGGCGGCTTCCGATTGCGGATGTCGTGGGGGCGGAGTATAGATGACCCGGGGACCGGTTCCGCCTGACCTTAAAGGGCGCTATCGGACGTTGAATGGGCGATAACGGTCACAGCTCGGCTATCCAGGGCACCTGGGGGGATTGCCAGGCTGTGAAAAGTCCGTTATTTAATGTGCCCACGTAGTAAGTGCTTGTAAGCACCCGTGGGAAGGGGAGAAACCGTGGGTCTCGTCTCAAAATCTCAAGCGCCGTTGATCGGCGTCGATATCAGTTCGACCGCGGTCAAGCTCCTGCAGCTTTCGCGCTCGGGCGACCGCTATCGCGTGGAGCATTACGCGGTGGAACCGTTGCCCCCGAACGCGGTGGTCGAGAAGAACCTGGTCGAGGTGGAAGCCGTCGCTGAGGCGATCCGGCGCGCCGTCAACCGTTCCGGCAGCAAGGCCAAGCACGCCGCCGCCGCGGTTGCCGGGTCCTCGGTGATCACCAAGATCATCCCGATGCCGGCCGGCCTGGACGAGGACGAGCTGGAAGCCCAGGTCGAACTGGAAGCGGTCAACTACATTCCGTACCCGATCGAGGAAGTGAACCTCGATTTCGAAGTGCTCGGCCCGATGCCCAACAGCCCGGACATGGTCCAGGTGCTGCTGGTGGCATCGCGCTCGGAGAACGTCGAAACCCGGCAGTCCGCGCTGGAACTCGGCGGCCTGAGCGCGAAAGTGATGGACGTGGAGGCTTTCGCCATCGAGAACGCGTTCGCGCTGATGGCGACCCACTTGAACACGCCGCGCGACGGCATCGTCGCCCTGGTCGACGTCGGCGCTTCGATGACCACGCTCAACGTGCTGCGCAACGGGCGCAGCCTGTACACACGCGAACAAGTGTTCGGAGGCAAGCAGCTCACCGACGAGGTGATGCGCCGCTACGGCCTGAGCTACGAGGAAGCCGGCTTGGCCAAGCGCCAGGGCGGTCTGCCCGAAAGTTACGAAGTCGAGGTGCTGGAGCCGTTCAAGGAAGCGATGGTGCAGCAGGTCAGCCGCCTGTTGCAGTTCTTCTACGCGGGCAGCGAATACAACCGCGTCGACCAGATCGTGCTCGCAGGCGGCTGCGCCTCGGTGCCCGGCGTGTCCGAATTGCTGGAAGAGCAATTGGGCGTGCCGTCGGTGGTCGCCAATCCGCTCGCGCACATGACCCTGGGCCCGCGCGTGCAGGCCCATGCGTTGGCCCAGGACGCGCCCGCGCTGATGATCGCCTGCGGACTGGCCCTGAGGAGCTTCGACTGATGTCCAGGATCAATCTGCTCCCCTGGCGCGTCGAAAGACGCAAGCAGCGCCAGCAGGAGTTCTACGTGATGCTGGGGCTGTCCGCCCTGGTTGCCGCGCTGCTCTCGTTCCTCATCATCGGCTATTACAACGGGCAGATCAGCGGGCAGAACGAGCGCAACGCGTTCCTGCAGGGCGAGATCGCCAAGGTCCAGAAGCAGATCGACGAGATCAAGCTGCTGGACGAGAAGAAAGGCCGCCTGCTCGCGCGCAAGAAGGTGATCGAAGAGCTGCAGGTCAACCGTTATCAGATGGTGCATCTGTTCGATTCGCTGGTGCGGACCATCCCCGACGGCGTGATCCTCACCGGCATCAAGCAGGAAGGCGAGTTGCTCACCCTGGAAGGCCGCTCGCAATCCAACGCGCGGGTCGCCACCTACATGCGCAACCTGGAAAGCTCCGGCTGGATGACCAATCCGGAAGTGAACGTGATCGAGGCCAAGGACGCGGACAAGTCGGTGGTGATCCCGGCGTCCAATAACATCGTGCTGCCTTATGCGTTCACGCTGCAGGTGAAGCTGGCCAATCCGAACGCGCCCAAGGAAGGCGAAACGGCCGCGCCGGGCGCTGCGCCTGCACCCGGTGCCGCACCTGCGCCCGCGACGCCCGCCCAAGCCGCAGGGGGGGCGGCGTCATGAGCCAGAAGAAAAAAGTCTCGTTGCGGGAACTGGATTTCAACAACATCGGCGGCTGGCCGCGCCAGGCCAAGATCGGGTTCTGCGCGATCCTGGGTTTGCTGATCGTATTCTTGGCCTATTGGCTGTTCGTCCGCGACAAGCGCGAAGAACTCGCCGGCCTGGAGCAGACCGAAGCCAGCCTTCGCGCCGAATTCGAAGAGAAGCAGGGGCGCGCCGCCAACCTGGAGCCGCTGAAGCAGCAGTTGGCGCAGATGGAACAGGTGCTGCAGCAGATGCTGCGCCAGCTGCCCAGCAAGACTGAGATGCCCGATCTGATCGTGGACATCTCCCAGACCGCGTTGGCCACCGGACTGCAGAACGAGCTGTTCCAGCCCGAGGCGGAAGTGCCCAAGGAGTTCTACGCCGAGAAGCCGATCAGCCTGCGCATGATCGGCAGCTACCACCAGTTCGGCGCCTTCGTCAGCGGCGTGGCTTCGCTGCCGCGCGTGGTGATCATGACTTTCCACAATATTTCGCTGAAGCCCAGGAACAAGGAAGGCTCGATCACCGCGACTAGCGGCCTGGAATTGGCCGGTACGGTCAAGACCTACCGTTACCTCGACGAGGAAGAAACCAAGGCCCAGCAGGCGCCGGATGCGAACGCTGCGCAGCCGACGGCGCCGGCGACGGGGGGGCAGCCATGACCGGGTTCAAGTCCAAGGCCGGTGCGGGTCTGTTGGCCCTGCTGGCGGCGCTTGTTGCCAGCGGCTGCGGCCGCAGCATCACCAGCACCCCCGGCGAAGCGCCGAACCTGGAGAAGTGGGTGGCCGAAGTGCGCGCGCGTCCTGCGCCGCCGCTGGAGCAGATCCCGCTGATGCAGCAATTCGAGACCTTCGAATACGCCGCCCAGAACATGCGCGATCCGTTCAGCACGGCTTTCACCAACACCAACGAAGGCAGCGGTCCGCGGCCCAATTCGCAGCGGCGCAAACAACAGCTGGAACAATTCCCGCTCGACAGCCTGGACATGGTGGGTACTCTGGGCGTCGGTTCGCGGGTAGTGGGATTGGTGATGGCTCCGGACAAGGTGACCTATCGGGTCGTCCCGGGCGAATACATGGGTCAAAGCGACGGCCGAGTGACGGCGGTCTATGAAGACCGGATCGAGCTGGTGGAGCTGGTGCCGGACGGAGCGGGCGGGTGGTTGGAACGCCCGGCCACGGTGGCGCTGGAAGACAAATGATTAGGGGAAAGCACATGAGCCTGTTCAACGCCAACCGTTCTCACGCTGCCGTACCTGCCAAACCGGTGCGTCTGGCAACGCTCGCCGGATTGGCCTGCGGCCTGCTGGCCGCGGCTTCCGTCGTAGCGGCGGAGCAGAAATCCGCACCGCCTGCGCCGGTTGCGCCGGTCAAGATGGCCGCGGTCGACCCGGCCACCAAAGTCCCGGGCGCGCTGGAAGTGTCCAACATCGACTTCAAACGCGGCGACGGAGGCGCGGGCAAGCTGATCCTGCGCTTCAGCGGCGAGGGCGCGATGCCCGACCTGCGCAAGGACGGCTCGGACGTGATCGTCGACATCGGCAACGCCTCATTGCCGGCGACGCTGCAGAAGCCGCTCAACGTCACCGACTTCGCAACGCCGGTCCGGCAGATCGACGCCCAAGGCAACGGCAAGGGTTCGCGCCTGGTGTTGAGCACCAGCGGCCCTTACGAGTCGTTGGCCTATCAGACCGGCCGCGACTACATCGTCGAAGTGGTGCCGCGCGCTTCCTCGCAGGCCCGTGGGGCCGTGAAAGCCGCGGTCGCCGCCGGTCAGATCGCGCCTGCCAAGGCCTACAGCGGCGCGCCGGTGTCGTTCAATTTCCAGGACGTGCCGGTCCGCACGGTGCTCCAGTTCATCGCCGAAGAATCCAAGCTCAATCTGGTGGCTTCCGATACGGTGCAGGGCAACATCACCGTGCGCCTGATCAACGTGCCGTGGGACCAGGCGCTCGAGATCGTGATGCGCGCCAAGGGCCTGGACAAGCGCCGCGAAGGCAACGTGATCTGGGTGGCGCCGCAGGCCGAGATCGCGAAGTCCGAGCAGGACCGCGAAAACGCGCGCATCGAGCTCGAAAACCGCGAAGACTTGCAGACCGAATACATCCGCATCAACTATCACAATGCGGGCGACATCTATAAGGCGCTGACCGAGGCCAAGGGCATCGGCGGCGGTGGCCAGTCGGGCGGCAACAACCAGGACAGCGGCTTCCTGTCGCCGCGCGGCCGGCTTGTGGCCGACGGCCGCACGAACACGCTGATGATCAGCGACATTCCCAAGAAGATCGAGGCGATGAAGCGGCTGATCCACGAGATCGACCGCCCCGTCGACCAGGTGTTGATCGAAGCGCGCATCGTCATCGCCACCGACACTTTCGCCCGCGAACTGGGCGCGCGTTTCGGCGTGGCCGGCAGCAAGCAGTACGGCGGCAACCGGGGCGTGATCAGCGGCAATCTGGAAGACAACGTTTCGATCATCAACGACGGCCTGCACGAGATCCCGAGCGGCTTGAACGTGGATCTGGGCCTGACCGACCCGGCCGGCTCGATCGCCTACACCCTGCTCGGTGCGAACTTCTCGATCGACCTGGAACTGCAGGCGATGCAGCGCGAAGAGCGCGGTGAGGTGATTTCGAATCCGCGCATCCTGACCAGCAACCAGCGCGAAGCGGTGATCCGCCAGGGCCAGGAAGTAGGTTATGTGACCTTGACCGGCGTCGGCACCGGCGGCGGCCAGGCTTTGCCGAACGTGCAGTTCAAGGATGTGTTGCTCGAGCTGAAGGTCACCCCGACCATCACCAACGACAACCGCGTGTTCCTGTCGCTCAACGTCAAGAAGGACGAAGTGGTGGGAACGCTGGACACTTCGATCGGCGACGTGCCGCAGATCGCCAAGCGCGAAGTCAGCACCGCCGCGCTGGTGGAAGACGGCCAGACCGTGGTGGTCGGCGGCGTCTACGAGTTCAAGGACACCAATAGCGTGACCAAGGTGCCTTTCCTCGGCGATATCCCGTTCCTGGGCAATCTGTTCAGGACCAAGGGCCGCAACAAGGAAAAGGCCGAACTGCTCATCTTCGTGACGCCGAAGGTGCTGCGGGTGGCGCAGCGCGACAACTTCTGATCCCGGCACAAGCCGAAAAAAACGGGGCCCAGGCCCCGTTTTTTATTGCGCGATGGGTTCTTCGCGAACCAATGCGCCCGGCTTGGGTCAAACTGCGCCTGATTCCCCACCGCGATCTAGAATGGACAGCGCCCAAGAAGCCCCCGATTCCCGCCTGCACCGGACTTTCCGCGAGCTGTCCGAGCGCCTTTCAGAGGCCATCGTCGGCCAACAAGGCCTGATCGAACGCCTGCTGATCGCCTTGCTGGCGGATGGTCACCTGCTGGTGGAGGGCGCTCCCGGCTTGGCCAAGACCAGTGCGATCCGTGCCTTGGCGTCGCGCCTGGACGCCGGGTTCGCACGCGTCCAGTTCACGCCGGACCTGTTGCCCGCCGACCTCACCGGAACCGAAGTCTGGCGCCCGCAGGACGGGCGTTTCGAATTCCAACCCGGGCCGATCTTCCATCCGGTGCTGCTGGCCGACGAGATCAACCGCGCGCCGGCGAAAGTGCAGTCGGCGCTGCTGGAGGCGATGGGCGAACGCCAGGTCACCGTCGGCCGGCATACCTATCCGCTGCCGCAGCTGTTCCTGGTGATGGCGACCCAGAACCCGATCGAGCAGGAAGGCACGTTCCCGCTGCCGGAAGCGCAGCTGGACCGTTTTCTGATGTACGTGCGGATCGGCTATCCGGAAGCCGCGGCCGAATCCGAGATCCTCAAACTGGCCCGGATGCAGGCGCGCCAGGCCTTGCAATCGGCGGCGCCCGTGTTGGCGAAAATCCCGTTGGACGACGTATTCGCCGCCCGTGCCGCCGTGCTCGACCTGCATCTGGCGCCGGCGGTGGAGCGTTATCTGATCGAACTGGTGCTCGCCTCGCGCCAAGCGCAGCGTTACGACGCCGAACTGGCGCGGCGCATCGCCTGGGGCGCGAGCCCGCGGGGTTCGATCGCGCTGGAGCGTTGCGCGCGTGCGCGCGCTTGGTTGGCCGGCCGTGACTTCGTCACACCGGACGATGTTCGCGCGATCGCGCCTGATGTACTGCGGCATCGCGTGCTGCCCAGTTACGAAGCTACTGCCGAAGGGTGGGACGGCGATCGCCTGGTCGCCGCGCTGCTGGATAAAGTGCCGTTGCCGTGATGTCCGTGTTTCATTCAGATCGCGTCCATTCATGCGTGCTAGTCGCCGCGGGTGTGCGAGAGCTCTTTGTAGGAGCGGCTTCAGCCGCGAGCTCTTT
>DATFFH010000010.1:0-28830 GCA_035250245.1 Luteimonas sp.
ATCGTGGATCGCGCGAGGAGAAGTCGAGCGCGGAAGTGAGATCGCCGCACACCGCGCGGCGCCAGGCGCCGATGTTCGGCTCCTCCACGCCGAAGCGCTGTTCCAGGAAGCGCAGCACCGAGGTGTGATCGAACACCTGCGAATCGACCCAGCCCCCGCGGCTCCACGGCGAAACCACGAACATCGGCACGCGCACGCCCAGGCCGACCGGCGTGCCGTGGTAGTTCTCGGCGGCGGTATCGACCGTGCTCAGGCCCAGCTTCCTTTCGATCGCGGGCAGATGCGGCGCCGCGTGATCGAAGAAACCGCCGTTCTCGTCGTAGTTGACGATGAAGACGGTCTTCGACCACACCTCCGGATTCGCCGCCAACGCGGACAGCAATCGCGCGGTGAGCGATTCGCCGTAGGCGGGCGTCGCCGCCGGATGCTCGCTCAGCAGATAGGGCGCCACCAGCCACGACACTTGCGGCAACGCGCCTTCGCGAACGTCCTTCGCGAAGGCGGCGACCAGATGCTCGCCGCGCGAGGCTTCGGCATTGCCCGCATGCGAGCCGGCCACCCACGCACGCCCGCGCCGGTACAGTTCCGATTCGTGATCCAAACGGCGGAAGTTGCGGAAGGAAGGCAGCGAGTTGTCGCCATAGTTGTCGTATTCCTGGTACACCTTCCAGGCGATGCCGGCGGCTTGCAGGCGCTCGGCATAGGTGGTCCATGCGTGACCGGCGAACTTCGGATCGTCCTTGGCCATGTCCGCGGTCCAGTTGCCGTCGTCGGCGTTGTTCACGACCTGCGGGCCGTCGTCGCCGACGGTCAAGCCGCTGGTGCCGGTGAACAGATGCATGCGATTGGGATTGGTCGGACCGTGATGCGAACAGTAGTAGGCATCGCAAACCGTGAACGCATCGGCCAGCGCGTAATAGAACGGCAGATCCGCGCGGGTGAAATGGCCCATGCAGAACGCGCCCTTGGTCTGGATCCACGCGTCGTAGTCTTTCCACAACGCGTGCGAGCCTTTCCAACTGTGGTCGATGTCGGCCAGGCACTGCGCCGCCGTGTTCGCCGTGTCCAACCGGAACGGCAAGGTGATCCGGCGCCCGCCCGGGCGTTCGGGCTGCTGCCAGACCGTTTTGCCGCCCGGCAACGGAATCGGACGCGGATCGTCGAAACCGCGCACGCCGCGCAACGCGCCCAGGTAATGGTCGAAGGAACGGTTCTCCTGCATCAGAATCACCACGTGCTGCACGTCAGCCAGGGTCCCGGTGACCGTCGCCGGCGGCACCGCGAGCGCATCGTGGATCGCCTTCGGCCACAGCGGCGCGGTTGCCGCGGCGGCGGCGAATTTCAGGAATCGGCGGCGTTCGTCGGAAATCATGGCGGGCGGCATTCCCTCAGGGTGCGAGGGAATGATGACCCGATCACGACGCTAGGCGCATCCTATCGAACGCCGGCATCGAAAATCTTGCGGCCGCCGCGGAATACATAACGCGGCCGGGCCCACGCGCCCACGTCTTTCGCCGGGTCGCCGTCGAGCAACACTAGGTCGGCGATCTTGCCCGCTTCGATCCGTCCGCGCTCGCGGCCGCCCGGCAGCCGGCTTGCGGGCGAAGTGGTCAGCGCCGCCAGGATCTGGTCGAACGACAAGCCGGCGCGCGACAACAACCGGTATTCGACGACGGGATCGTAATCCTCGAGATACCCGACGTCGGTGCCGAACCAGATACTGCCGCCCAACCGCTGATAGTCGCCGACCTCGCGCAAGATCGCCTGCAGCTGCGGCTCCCGGTGGCCTCCGAACAATTTGAGCGTGGGCACCAACGCCATGTTGTTCTCGCGCATCCGGCGCAGGTGCGAAGGCTCGAAGCCGTCCAGATCCTCGACCGAATGCGCGAGCACGTCCACGCCCGATTGCAAAGCCACTTCCAGCCCTGCGACGTCCGAAGGATGCGCGAACACCAACGCATCGCGGCGATGCGCCTCCTCGGCCGCGGCCTTCGCGACGGCGACCGGCATCGGCTTGGCGCGCCCGTTCTCCACCCAGGAGGCGGTGAACAGTTTCACCACGTCGCCGCCTTCGGCGAGGTTCATTCGAACGATCGTGGCGGCTCTCTCTGGCGCTTCAGGTTGCGGCATGCGCGCCTGGAATTCGGGCGGCAGCGCATTGCGAACGTAGTACGGCAATCCGTCGGGCGGGAACAGCGGCAGGCCCGCCGTGAGGATACGCGGGCCGGGAATTTCTCCGGATGCGATCCGCGCCCGCAGCGCGAGCGTGTCACGCGGATCCGAGCCGGTGTCGACGACGGTGGTGAAGCCGTAACGGACCAGCATGTCGCGCAGCTGCGATTGCAGGCGTTGCGCCGGTAGCGTGGCCGCGCCAACCCATTTGGGCTCGGTGAAATGCACGTGGCTGTTCCAGAAGCCGGCGAGCAAGGTGCCGCCGTCGGCGTCGATCACGGTGACGTTCGCACCGGCGTCGAAGTCCTTCGCCGGTCCGACGTAAACGATCCGGTCGTCGCGAATCACCACCGCCGCATGTTCGATCGGCGCGACGCCCGGCGCCGGATAAACCTTGGCGCCCACGATCGCAAGATCACCGGCATGGGCCGTCGTGAGCATGCACAGCGCTGCAAATGCCGCGCTCAACGGGAAAGCCTGTCGCATTCGTGGTTCCTGGTTCAGGGCGTGACGCTGGCAGAGATACAGCGACAGCTTGAGCGGTTGCGCAGAGCGACAAGGCGCGTGATCGTTCGGGACGCAACCGCTGGGATGCTGCTATGCGCTCGAATGACTTCCGGCACGACCTGAATCGCAGCCAAAAGTTTCAGAACTTGTGAGTTTAAAATTCAGGTTCCGTTATCCGCCTCTGCGGATACTGCGCACACCGGCAGCGAACGGCATCCGCGCGATCGCTTCAGCGCCGGTCGAAAAATAACCATACGAAGGCTCCGACCCCCATGAAGAAGTCCTTGCTTGCACTGACCCTGCTCGCCGCGTTGCCGTTCGCCGCATCGGCCGCCGAGGGCATTTCCTACAACTATGTCCAAGGCGGCTACGTCGCCACCAACAACGACGACAAGAACGGCGCCGCCAATAGCGACGCCGACGGCTGGGGCCTGGACGGCTCGGTCGCGGTCCATCCCAACTTCCACCTGTTCGGCGGCTACGCCAAGCAGGAACTGAAGGACTTCAACGTCGACTTCGACCAATGGCGAGTCGGCGTGGGCTACAACCACGAGATCGCGCCGAAGGCCGACTTGGTCACCCGCATCGCCTACGAGAAGCTCGACGCCGATCTGATGGACTTCGATGGCTGGAGCGCGGAAGTGGGTGTGCGCGGCTCGCTGCTGCCGAATCTGGAAGGCTACGCGATGGCCGGCTACGAGGACTACAAGGGCGACTATGGCATCGACGTCGACGGCGATTTCTACGGCCGCCTCGGCGCCCAGGTGAAGTTCAACCAGAACTGGGGCGTCAGCACCGACGTCAAGTTCGCCGACGGCGACACCCAGTGGTTCGTCGGCCCGCGCCTGACCTGGTAAGCGTCTACCGCTAATCGCGACAGCTGGCTCTCTCCCCTCCGACGTCGCGATGCGAAGCCCGGCTCCGGCCGGGCTTCGTTTTTTTCGCGTAGGGTGGGGCTTGGCCCACCATTGCCGTATTTCCGATCGCTACAAACATTCGGCGAGGCATCGACCGCCGGTCAAATGATTGTTCGACGCGCCTGGCCGATGGCGATGGTGGGCCGAGGCCCACCCTACGTAGGCCGAAAGACAGGGTTGCCCGGCGGATTAACGATTCTTTATCATTCGCGACCGCCGCTGAGGCGGCGCCTTTCTACTTAATTCAAGGACGGGGATTTCATGAAGAAGCAACTCGCGCTGGCGATCGCGCTGGCCGCTCTGCCGTTGACCGCGCTCGCGGCCGAACCGAACTACACCTACGTCGAAGCCGGTTGGGCCCGCCTCAACGTCGACGTCGATGGCGTGGGCGATGCGGATTTCGACGGCTTCCAGGTGCGCGGCTCGGTCGAAGCCGGCAAGGATTTCCATTTCTTCGGCAGCTACGGTTCGACCACGAACGACGACGCCGGCGTGGACGTCGACTTCGACGAACTGCAGCTGGGCGTGGGCTACCACTATCCGCTGGGCAACGGCAGCACCGACCTGATCGCCGAAGTCGGTTATCTGCGCCAGGAGATCGACGCGGGCGATTTCGCCGACGGCAAGGTCGACGGCTACCGTGCCAGCGTCGGCTTCCGCAGCGCCTTCAACGACCATTTCGAAGGCTATGTCAAAGGCAGCTACAACGGCGGCGACTTCGACGGCTTCTCGGGCCTGATCGGCGCGCAGGTCAAGTTCAACCAGACCTGGGGTTTGGTCGGCGAAATCGAAGCCGGTGAGATCGAC
Source organism: Luteimonas sp. (assembly GCA_035250245.1). GTDB lineage: Bacteria > Pseudomonadota > Gammaproteobacteria > Xanthomonadales > Xanthomonadaceae > Luteimonas_C. The sequence continues at coordinate 4,404 of DATFFH010000010.1, forward strand.
GACGGCGTCGATGCGACCAAGTATCTGGTCGGTATTCGCGCCAGCTTCTGATCCGTATCGCTTTGCGATGAAAAACGAAGCCCGGCGCAAGCCGGGCTTTTCGTAGGTGCGAATTCATTCGCACGCTCTTGCTTTAAAGGCGTGCGAATGAATTCGCACCTACAAAAGCGGGTCAGCGGAACAAGGTTTCCGGATACTCGGGCTTCTGATCGCGCGCCAGCAATTGGCGCAAGCCGTCTGCCGGGGTGATCTCGCCGTGCAGCACCGCCTGCACCGCGCGCGAGATCGGCAATTCCACGCCGTGGCGTTCGGCCTGGCGCATCACTTCGTCGGCGGTCTGCACCGATTCGACTACCTGGCCGATTTCGCGCACCGCCTCGTCGATCGATTGGCCGCGCCCCAGCGCCAAGCCCAAACGCCGGTTGCGCGACAGATCGCCGGTGCAGGTCAGCACCAGATCGCCCAATCCGGCCAGGCCCATCAGCGTTTCCGGCTGCGCGCCGATCGCCGCGGACAGGCGCAGCATTTCGTTGAGGCCGCGGGTGATCAGACCCGCGCGTGCGTTCAAACCCAGGTTCATGCCATCGGCGACGCCGGTAGCCACCGCCAATACGTTCTTCATCGCGCCGCCCAATTCGGCGCCGACCATGTCGTTGCCGGTGTAGGCGCGGAACGCGGGGCCGTGCAGCACGTCGGCCACCGATTGCGCGAACTCCGGCGCGTCCGAATGCACGGTCAGCGCAGTCGGCAGGCCGATCGCGACTTCCTTGGCGAACGAAGGCCCCGTGACCACGGCCAGCGGCACGTCGCCGCCCAGGATGTCCGCGGCCACTTCATGCAGGAAACGGCCCGAACCTGGCTCGAAACCCTTGGTCGCCCAAGCGACGCCGGCCGAAGACGGACGATGCGGCGCCAGCGCGCGCAGGGTTTCGGCGAAGGCATGCGAAGGCACCACCACCAGGACCAGATCGGCGCCGCGCATCGCGGTCGCCAAGTCGGTGGTCGCACGCAGGCTCTCCGGCAAGGCGATGCCGGGCAGGTAGTGCGGATTCTCGTGGCGTGCGTCGATCGCCGCGACGCATTCCGCGTCGCGGCCCCACAACACCACCGGGTGATCGTGCCGCGCGATCAGCGCAGCCAGCGCGGTGCCCCAAGAGCCCGCGCCCAGCACCGCGACGGAGGGCGCGGTCGCCATGGATCAGGCGTTGCCGGCCGTCTCCGTGCCGGAGGACAGATCGCCGTTCTCCTGCGCTTCGGCGCGCTGGCGCAGGCCTTCGGCGTAGACCGCGTCGAAATTGATCGGCTGCAGATAGAACGGCGGGAAACCGCCGCCGACGATCAGGTCGCCGATGGCCTGGCGCGCGTACGGATACAGCACGTTCGGGCACTGCGTGCCGAGCATCACGTCCAGGCCCTGGTCGGCGAAACCGCTCAGGCCGAACACGCCGGCCTGCTGCACTTCGGCCAGGTACGCGGTCTTGCCGTTGACGGTGCAGGTCAGGGTGATGCCCAGCACCACCTCGAAGGCGCCCTCGCCCACGCGCTGCACGCGCTGGTTCAGATTCATCTGCAAGTCGGGCTGGCCCGGCTCGTTGAAGATCATCGGTGCGTTCGGCGCTTCGAACGAAACGTCCTTCAGGTACAACTTGTCGACCACGAAGGTGGCGCCGGCGGCTTGTTCGGCCGAGGCGGCCGCGCCGTTGCTGGTTTCGTCGGACATTGCCTTACTCCAATCGTTAATTCGTGCGGGAAAGAGGGCGATTATCGCATGCCCGGGGTTTCAGCTTCGTGGGAGGGCGTAGCCCGGGTTGAGCCGAAGGCGATACCTGGGGGCGCCATCCTCCGATCGCGACAGAAAACCAGCGAAACGGATGGATCGCGCCCCTACTTCGATCATGTTGCAGGAATGGTTAGATGGCGTCCCCGGGTATCGCCTTCGGCTCACCCGGGCTACGGAACGCTCAGCGGCCCTTGACCAGGGGCAGATCCGCCTGCTGCCAGGCGGCGATGCCGCCGTCCAGCCAATAGACCTTTTCGAAACCGGCTTTCTTGAGCCGCTTGGCGGCGTCCGCCGAGGCCTGGCCGTTGCGGCAGACCGCGACCACCGGCAGCGCACGGGCGCCGACCAGCAGCTTGTTCTCCGGGTCGAACTGGCTCGGCGCGACGTTGCGGCTGCCGGCGATGTGGCCTTTGTCGAAGTCCGCGGCGGCCGACAGGTCCACGACCAGGGCGTTTTCGCGGTTGATGAGCGCGGTGAGTTCGGCTGGCCGCAACGCCTTGTACGGCCGCAGCAGGCGGGCGATCTCGGTATAGACGATGGCCAGGGTCAGGCCCGCCAGGCCCAGCGACAGGTAGGGGTGGCGGCCGGCGAAGGCCAGCAATTCTTCGAAATTCAAGACGAGGACTTCGCGCGAAACGGGCGGGGATTGTCGCCGAGTCGCGGTGGGAGCGCAAAAATCCCGGGCGAAGCGCTCAGCCGCCCGCCCAGAAGTCCGGCAGGCCGCCGCGCACCCACCAGGTCTTCTTCTCCGGATCCCAGCGCCATTCTTCGCGGTAGCGGATCGTGCGCTCGGCCTGGGTGTGCTTGTTGATCACGCCGATTTCGATCAGCCGCGCCGGACTGCCGTCTTCCAGCACCGCTTCGTCCAGGTCGCGATAGGACGATATCTGGATCTGGGCGTAACGCTGCAGTTCCAGTTCGGTGAGCGGATGCTTTTCGCGGTATTCGGGGTCGACCCGGGCCCAGGCGCTTTCGATTTCGCCCCAGCGGATGGCGCCGGCATAAGCGTTCTGCGCCGCGGTGAGCGCGTTCTGGGTGCCACCGCCGCAACCCGCCAACAGCGCGGCGAGACCGGCCACGGCCACAGCGATGATGAATTTGCGCATCCGCTTTCCCCTACCTTGCGTCGGCGTCCATCCTAACCTTTGGCGAAGGCGACGAAGCGTCCGCTGAATTCGGCCGCTGTCTCACCGCCCGGCAGGCGCACCCAGGCGTCCACGTGGGTGCGCGCCCGGCCGCGGCTGCGCAAGGTGGCGATGAACTCGTCCCACGACGCCTCGGGCGACAGCGCCGCTTCGGCTTCCAGATCCGCGTACAACGGCGCCAGATAGCGCACGCGGTTGTCGGCGACGTAGACGTCCGACGGCAGTCCGGCGGCTTCCAGCCGCATCGACACCAGGCCCCACGCGGCCAGGGTCATCAGCGAACTCAAGCTGCCGCCGAACGCGCAGCCCTTGTCGTTGACGTGGTGCGCCAGCGGCGCGTGCAGCCGCAAATGCTGCGCATCGTAGTGGGCGATGCGCAGATGCATCGCGGCCACCGGCGGCATGGCCTGGTAATAGGCGTCGAGTTTGGCGAGGGCGCTGGCGGTGTCCATCGGTGCGTGCGGGATGCGAAGCGACAAGGATACGCGACGGGTTTGTAGAGCGTTGTGCTCGTACTTCCCATGGTCGGTCGCAGCGGTCGATCCGCAGCTATGCCAAGCTGTCTTCATGCCACGCGCACCCTCTCCACCGCTTTCCGGCTGGACACTGATCTCGCTGCGCCCCGCCGGCGGACATGCTGCGTTGCGCCGCGCCGCGGCGAAACAGGGCGCGCGCGTTTTCGCCTTGTCGCCATGGCGGCTGGAATTCCGCGACGACCCGGCCACGCGCGCTGCGCTGCGCGCGGCGCTCGCCGCCGGGCACGTCGTGTTCACCAGCCCGGCTGCCGTCGATGCCGCGTCCACGCTGCGCAAATTGCGTCCGAAGGCCGATCAAATCTGGTTCGCGATCGGCCAAGGCACAGCTTCGGCCTTGCGCCGCGCAGGCGCCGCGCCGCTGCGCATTCGCGTCCCGCAGCGGATGGACAGCGAAGGCTTGCTGGCCCTGGCCGAGTTGCAAGCGCTGCGCGGCGAAGACGTCGGCCTGATCACGGCGCCGGGCGGACGCGGCATGATCGCGCCCGCGCTGACCCGGCGCGGTGCGCGGGTATTGCGTTGCGACGTATACGAGCGCGTGCCCGTGGCTTGGTCGGCGGCGACGGTTGAGAAGCTGCGATCCCTCGACCAGCCGCAAGCTTGGGTCGTCAGTAGCGGCGAGGCTTTGCAGCGGGCGGCGCAAACGCTGCCGGCGGCGGCCGTCCGGTCCGATGCCCTCGCCGTCGTGCCGAGCAAACGCTTGGCGGCGCTCGCCAGCGATCTCGGATTCGGCCGCACGCTGATCGCGGCCAGCGCGCGGCCCGCCGACCTGGTCGCCGCGCTCGCGCAGGCAGCCGCCGAACGCCGCATCCGCTAGCATGGGCCGGTCCCGCTAAGAACCTCAACGTGAACGATCCTGCTCCTCCCGCCCCGCGTCGCTCCGGCTTCGGTTGGCTCTGGCTGCTCCTGCTGGCGCTGATCGCGCTCGCGGGCTGGTACGGGTGGCGCGCCTGGCGTTCGCACGAGGCGGATTCGCGCGCGCAGATCGTCGACGCCGAACAGCGCGTGGCGCTGATCGAGGAAAGCGTGAACGCGCTGCGCCGCGACCAGCGTTCGCAAGCGCAACGCCAGCAACAAGCCGACGCCACCAATCGCGTGCTGCGCGACGAACTGCTCGGCATCGGCCAGCGCGCGGCTCTGCTGGAAGACAACGTTTCCAAGCTGGCCGATCCCGATCGCCACGGCGCGCAAGCCCTGCGCGTGGACGAAGTCGAAATGCTGCTGACCAGCGCGGCGCAGCGATTGGATTTGGCCTCGGACCTCGACGGCGCGCGCCGCAGCTATGCCCTGGCGGCGGGATTGCTGGACGGCGTCGACGATCCGGCCTATCTCAGCCTGCGCCAGACGCTGGCGCAGGAACGCGCCGCGCTCGATGCGGTCGGCGCCGATCCGCGCAGCGTCGCCGCCGGACGCTTGGAGGCTTTCGCTTCGGGCCTGCAATCGCTGCCCGATCGCGTGAGCGCGGTCGAAGCCTCGCAACAGCCGTGGTGGCGGCGCGCGTTCGGCCGCATCGTCGAAGTGCGTCCGACGCAAGGCGGCGTGATCGTCGAAACCGCCGACCGCAACGCCGGCCTGGCCGCGCTGCAACTCGAACTGACTTTGGCGCGCGCGGCGCTGGAACGGCGCGACGCGGCGGGCTATCGCACCGCGCTGCAGCGCGTCGACGCCTGGCTCACACGGCTGTGGCCAGACTCTTCGGAACGGCGCGCGCGGCGCGCGACCGTGCGCCAGCTGCAGGCGATGCCGCTGACGCTGCGCCTGCCGGTGCTGGGCAGCAGCCTGCAGCAGCTGCGCAGCCTGCGCGGCGCGCGCTGAACACCGAGGAATCCGGATGAACCTGTTCCGCAACATCTTGTTCTGGCTGGCCTTGGCCGTGATCGGCGCGCTGATCGCGCAACTGCTGCTGCAGGATCCCGGCTACGTGCTGATCCGCTACCGCGGCAACGACTACACCACCACCGTCACTTCGGGCGTGCTGATCCTGCTCGCGGCGCTGTTCGCGTTGTGGATCCTTTGGACGCTGCTGCTGCTGCCGTTCCGCGCCTGGCGCGGAATGCGCCACCGGCAGGCGCGCGCGCGTTTGGCCGACGGTTTGAACGCGCTGCACCAGGGCCATTGGACGCGCGCGGAAAAACTGCTGGGACAGGCCGCGGAAGACGGCCAGGCCGAAGCGGCCGCGCGCATCGCCGCGGCGCGCGCGGCGGATGCGCGCGGCGATGCGGAAGCGGCGCAGCGGCAGATCGATGCGCTCGGCGACAAGCATGCGGCGACGCAGGCGATCGCGAATGCCGAACGCGCACTGTCGCAGCAACGCCCGCTCGATGCGCTGACCGCGCTGGATGCGCCGGCCGCGCAGCCGCTGCCGCCGCGCGGCTTGGCCTTGCGCGCCGAAGCGCTGGCCGCTTCCGGACAGGCCGGACAGGCTTATGGCCTGCTCGGTCCCATGCGTCAGCAGAACGCCTTGCCCGGCGCTCGCCTGGACGAGATGCAAACGCGCTGGGCCGAAGCTTCGCTGCGCCAGGCGGCGGACGCGAACGTGCTGGCCGAGCGTTGGGAAACCTTGCCGAAGGCGGCGAAAAGCGAGCCCGACGTGGTCGCCGCCTACGCCGAACGCGCCGCCGCACTGCGCTGGGACGAAGCGGCCGCGAAGAGTCTGGAACAAGCGCTGGACGCACGCTGGTCCGAATCGTTGGCGGCGCTGTACGGCCGGCTGCCGATCGGCCGCTTCGAAGCGCGACGCGCCAATGCCGAACGATGGCTACAGACGCATCCTTCCAGCCCCGCGCTGCTGGTCGCGCTGGGGCGATTGGCGCGCGCACAGAACCAATGGCCGCAAGCCGAGGAATATCTGCACCGCGCGCTGGCGCAGGGCGCCGGCGGCGAGGCCTGGGAAGAACTGGGCCACGGTTTCGCGGCCGCCGGCGACGAGACCCGCGCGCGCCTGAGCTACGCCAACGCGTTGCGCGCCGCGCGCAACGAACCCGCGCAGGAACTGCCCGGCCGCGATCTGCGCCAGCGCATCCACGACCAGGCTGCGGTCGAAGAACGCGACGAGCACGGCGTACCGCGTTTGCGCGGCTGACGTAGGGTGGGCCTTGGCCCACCGGCGCCATGCTTTCGCAACGGAAATCTTGCGAGGGATAACGACTCGATTTCGATCGCTGCTTGTCGCGGCCGGCGGATGGCGATGGTGGGCCAAGGCCCACCCTACGCAGTTTCCTTCTTCCCTCGGGAGAAGGTGCCCGAAGGGCGGATGAGGGTTCGGCGAAGCGATTCTGGTTACGGTCGCGATACGAATCGCCAGCCGACGATTCTCTCGGGAACGCCAGCGACATCGCTTCGCCGGACCCTCACCCCAACCCCTCTCCCGATGGGAGAGGGGCTTTGCCTTGCGGTCTAAATGTCATTCCTTCCTCGCGTCGACCTTCGTTCCCCGACGGAACCGCCGATAACCCAAAACCGCGACAATCACCGCCAACCATAACGGCCACAGCCTGGCCAGTTCGACCAGCAGATTGAGCGCGCCATGCCAACCCGCGCTCAATGAACTTCCCAGCCGCGCGAAGAACCCCGGACTGTTCGCTTCGAACACCGCTTCGACATCGGTCAATTCGGTCTGGCGGATGCGCGGCGATTGGTACAGCGACAACTGGATCGTGCTGAACGCCACCCGGTCTTCGAATTCCTTCTGCGCGATCAACGCTTCGTCGCGGGCCAGCTTCGCATCGCCGCGGGCTGCGATCGCCTCGGTCTTGTGGCCGAGCCTGCCGCCCTGCGCCGTCGCCGCGCCGAGCTCTTGCTGCGTTTCCTGGCTGCGTTCGTAAGCCAGCTGCTGCCGCAGCAACTGGAACTGCGCGTCCATCGCTTCGAAATTGCGGCTGTCCAGGAATTCCATCTGGTTGACGATGGCGCGCAGGAAATCCTGGGTCTTGTCGCTGGGCACGCGCACCGCGACTTCGCCGCGCGTCGTGTATTCGGCCAGTTCCAGCAGCTTGCCCCCGCCCATCGGCCGACGTTGCACGGCGCCGGTTTGCGCCGAGATGTCGTTGCGGATCACGAATCCGCCCTGCGCCGCGGCCACGTCCTCGATCGCCAGCGCCGACCGGTACACGTCGGCCACCCTGAATTGCGCGCGCGCTGTGCGGATGAATTTGCGTTGCGCGTCGGTGTAGGTCGCGGCGCTGGAAACCAGTTGCTGTTCGGTCGGCGCGCTTTCGTCGATTTGGCGTTCCGGCTCGAAGGCGCGCTTCATCTGGTTCCCGGCGACGGCCGGCTCAGGCGCAGGGGGCGCCGCCGGTGCCGTGGCGGCGGCCATGTCCGCATCTGCCGCGGATTCGGCCTGCGAGGCTTCTTTGCGGCTGCACGCTGCCAAGGCCACGGCGATCGCGGCGGCCAGCGCCAGGCTCGTTCTGATGTTCCGATGCACGTCGTTGCCCCTGCTCGATGAAAGGAGCTCGTGCAAACGGGCCCGGGGGAGAAATGGGGTTGCGGCTGGAGCGGGCAGGCGATGCAGCCTTGTAGAGTCGAGCCTGCTCGACTGCTCTTCGCCAAGATCGCCGGGTCGGCATCAAAAGCAGTCGAGCAGGCTCGACTCTACGAAAAGCGCCGCGTCATCCTCCGTCGCGGGAAGGGCGACCTCAGCGCTCGAGGATAGCCACCACGCCCATGCCGCCGGCGGTGCAGATCGACACCAGACAGCGTCCGCCGCCCCGTTCCTTCAATTCCTTGGCAGCGGTGGCGACGATGCGCGCGCCGGTCGCGGCGAAGGGATGGCCGGCAGCCAGCGAGGAACCGTTCGGGTTGATCTTGGCCGGATCGATCCGCCCCATCGGCCCGTCCAAACCCAGCCGGTTCTTGCAGTACTCCTCGCTCTCCCAGGCGCGCAGCGTGCACAGCACTTGTGCGGCGAAGGCTTCATGGATTTCGTAGATGTCGAAATCCTGCAAGGTCAGGCCGTTGCGCTTGAGCATTTCCGCCACCGCTACGGTCGGGGCCATCAGCAGGCCTTCGCCGTGGACGAAATCCACCGCCGCCACCTGCGCATCGCGGATGTGGCACAGCACTTCGTGGCCGTGCGCCTGCGCCCATTCGTCGGTGGAAAGCAGGCAAGCGGACGCGCCGTCGGTGAGCGGTGTGGAATTGCCGGCGGTGAGCGTGCCGCGGCCCGAGGTCTTGTCGAACGCCGGCTTCAAAGTCGCCAGCTTCTCCAGCGAAGTGTCCGGACGCAGGATGTTGTCTCGCGACACGCCACGGAAACTGACCACCAGGTCATCGAAAAAGCCGCGCTCGTAAGCGGCGGCGAGCTTGTGGTGCGAAGCCACCGCCAATTCGTCTTGCGAATCGCGCGAGATGTTCCACTGCTTGGCCATGTCCTCGCAGTGCTCGCCCATCGACTTGCCGGTGCGCGGCTCGGCCACGCCCGGGAAATCTGGCTTCAGTTCGCGGAAGTGGAAACCCTTGAACTGGGCGATCTTGTCTTTGAATGTCTTCGCCGCGGCCGCGGCCAGGATCCGCCGGCGCAGCTTCTGGCCGTACACGATCGGCACGTCGGACGTGGTGTCGCTGCCGCCGCCGATGCCGGCTTCGATCTGGCCGGCGGCGATCTTGTTGCCGATGGTGATGATGCTATCCAGCGAAGTGCCGCAGGCGCGCTGCAGGGTGATGCCCGGCGTCAGCGGCGACAGGCCGGAGGACAGCGCAGCTTCGCGGCCCAGATTCCAGTCGCTGGAATGCTTGATCACCGCGCCCATCGCCACTTCGCCGAGCTGCTGCCCGTGCAGGCCGAATTTTTCGACCAGAGCGCCGAGCGTGCGGACCGACATGCCCAGATTGCCGACGTCGGCGTAGGCGGTGTTCTGGCGGCAGAACGGAATGCGGACGCCGCCGAGCACGGCGACGGGGCGGCCTTGCAACATCGGAGAACCTCGCTGGGGAAACCCGCCTACCATGGCGGGCCATAATGTAGCGCCAGTCTAACGCCGCGCCCGTGCACGGCCAATCACGAAATCCGCCGATGACCGCCTCCGCCACCGATGTCGACGCCACGCACGTTTTCGGTTTGATGGCGCTGGAACTTTCGCCGGGCGCCCCGCCCGCTCGCGACGCCTTGCGCCAAGCCGATGCCGGCGCATTGGCAGGTCTGCTGGGCCGCGATCTGGCGGCGCTGGTTCCCGAGGCGAGCGGGCTCGAATTGGCTTTCGCCGCCGCCCATTTCGATCCCGCCGAAGCGCTGCGTCCGGGCTGGCCGCTGCATCGGCGCCTGGACGAGCTGCGCCGCCGCGCGCCCGGCCGGCACGACGGCCCGCGCGTGATCGCTTTCGGCGCCGACGAGCAAGGCCGCGTTCCGCAGCCGCTGCAGGCCGAGGCTGCGCTGCAAGGCGGCAGCTTGCGGGTGCTGCCGTTTCTGCTGAGCGGTGCCGGCGCCGCCGACGTCGGCGGCACGTTCGAAAGGATCCTGTTCGATCGCGGCATGGCCGGCGCCGAAACCGCGCTGCTCGCGCAGGAAGCGTTCGGTAGCCGGATCGAGCATGCACGCTATCTCACCCTGCACGACCTGGCCGCGATGACCGCGCTGCAGTACAGCCACCAGGGCCTGGAACCTTTGTGGCCGGTGATCGAGACCGCTTTGCTGGCGCCGCAGGAAGAATGCCTGCTCGACGCGCCGCCCGAACCTCTGCTGCGCTACGCCAGCGGCGAGGCGAACATCGCCTTGTTCGCACCGGACGCCTGGCGACACCGCTATCACGGCGACGCGGCGATCGATGCGGATTCGCTGGCGCGCCGATTCGCCCATTTCGAAGCGCGGCAACGGCAATTCGCCGCGGTGCTGCAAGCGCACGGCGTGCCGGTGACGTTCGTGCATTGCAACGACGAAACCGACCTGTAGGGTGGGCTTCAGCCCACCATTGCCATAGTCCAATCACCGCGAACAATGATCGAAACGGCCGCGCGCTCTTGTAGGAGCGGCTTCAGCCGCGAGCTTTTTTCGGACAGTGCGGCGCAATCGAAAAGCTCGCGGCTGAAGCCGCTCCCACAAAGAAATGCAGAAGCAGGGGACCGAGTTACGCTCAACAACGCCTCAGCGCGCGGCGCGTTCGAACTCGTCTTCGTAGATCAGATAGCCTGCGTCGGCCATGCCCAATGAAGCATAGGTGCGTTGCGCGGCAGAGTTCTCTTTCTCCACATAAAGCCGCAAACCGATCACATTCGGTTCGGCCTCGGCCATCGCCCTGACGTAACGGTACAGCGCCGCGTACACGCCTTTGCGGCGATGCTCCGGCGGCACGTACACGCTCTGGATCCACCACCAGTCGCCGTTGCGCCAGTCGCTCCACTCGCGGGTCAGCATCAAGGTGCCGACCGGCACGCCGACAGTCTCGGCTCCGGCCAGCGGCAGGTCCTGCATCGCGATGAAGTAGCGGGCTTTGGCGGCATCGGCCAAGCCGGCAGCGATGCCGGCGCGCAGCGTCGCGGGATCCAAGCGCTTGTGCTCGGTTTCCCAGGCCATCGCTTGCGCGCCTTCGGCCAGCCAGTCCAGGTCGGAAGTTTCGGCGGTGCGGATGCGGAAAGCGGGGCTCATGCCGCCATCTTATGTGGGAGCGGCTTCAGCCGCGAGCTCTTCGATTGCGTCGCACTGTCCGAAAAAAGCTCGCGGCTGAAGCCGTTCCCACAAGAGCGGTATCGGCGTTATTCAGAGCATCGCGAACGCGCTCAGCGGGTAACCGTGATCACGCCGCAAGCCACGCGCGCGCCCGCGTTGCCGGCGGGCTGGCTTTTGTAGTCGTCGGGCGAGGCGTGCACGATCACCGCCTTGCCGGCGACATCGTTGGCTGCGCCGCCGCCCAAAGTGACGCCGCCGAAGTGCGTATCGACCTTGGCCACGCCGTTGGCGTCGGCGATCAAATTGTCGGCGTCGCCGGCATGGTGCGGACCGGCCCCGGCCTTGCCGTGCGCGCTGGCGCCGGGATTGAAATGGCCGCCCGCGCTGGAGGCGTCGGCCGCGCTGCAGTCGCCTTTTTCGTGGATGTGGAAGCCGTGCGCGCTGCCCGGCTGCAATCCGCCGATTTCGCCGGTCACGTGCACGCCGTCGCCCATCGGCGTCACCGCCAGCGTGCCGCTGACCAGGCTGCCGGATGCTGACGCCAGATTCACTTTTGCCGATTGCGCGGTGCTTTTCGCTGCGGGCGCGGCGGTCGATTCGGTCGGGGTTTTCGGCGTACTGCTGCAGGCGGCCAGAACAACGGATGCGATCGCGATCGTAAGCAGGGTCTTCATGCGGACAACTCCAAGAAAAGTCCCGCCAAGGTTAATACCGATGCGGGTTTATGCACGATGAAGCGTAGGGCGGGCCTCGGCCCGCCATCGCCATATTTCCATTTCGACAAGCAAGGAGCGGAGCGTAACGCTTCGTCGAGTTGTTCCTCGCAAGCCCAGCATGGCAATGGCGGGCCAAGGCCCGCCTACGTCAGCGGCGTTTGCGGCCGGGGCCGAGTTTTCGGGTCAGCGTATTGCGCCCCAACCCGAGGCGCACCGCCGCTTCGCTGCGGCGGCCGCCGGTGTACGCCAGCGCGGCTTCCAGCAGCACGCGGTCGAAGCGCTCGCGGGCTTCGGCGTGGATGCCTTCGCGGCCTTCGGCGAGTTGCGCGCTCGTCCAGGTCGAGAGCGCCGATTCCCATGCCACTGCCGAATCGGCTGCGCCGCCGGACCTTGCCGTGAGCGCTTCTTCGACATCGGCGCGCGAAATCGATTCGCCCGGCGCCAATGCCGCCAACCGCCAGCACAGGTTCTCCAGTTCGCGCACGTTGCCCGGCCAGCCGTGCGCCTGCAGGCGATCGAACGCCTGTCGCGAGAAACGCTTGGCCGGCGCGCCGAGCTTGCGCGCGGCCGACTGCAGGAAAACCTCGGCCAGTTTCGGCACATCGTCGCGGCGTTCGCGCAGCGGCGGCAGCTGCAGCCGCACCACGTCCAGGCGGTGCAGCAAGTCGGCGCGGAAACGGCCGTCGGCGACCAAGTTCTCCAACGGTTGATGCGTCGCCGCGATCACCCGTACGTCGACCCGGATCAACTCGCGCCCGCCGACCCGGAAGAATTCGTTCTCGGCGAGCACGCGCAGCAAGCGGGTCTGCAGCGGCAACGGCATGTCGCCGATTTCGTCCAGAAACAAGGTGCCGCCATCGGCCTGTTCGAAGCGTCCGATGTGGCGTTTTTGCGCGCCGGTGAACGAACCGGCCTCGTGGCCGAACAGTTCGCTTTCAAGCAGTTCGCTGGGAATCGCCGCGGTATTGAGCGCGACGAAAGGCTTGCGCGCGCGCGGCGATTCGCGGTGCAGCGCCCGTGCCACCAGTTCCTTGCCGGTGCCCGTCTCGCCGGTGATCAGCACCGATACCGGCGCTTGCGCCAAGCGACCGATGCTGCGGAACAAGGCGCGCATCGCCGGCGTATCGCCGACCAGGGTTTCGGCTTGCGCCGCGCCGTCGATCGGCGGCGTCGACGCATCGCTTTCGATGGCCGCATTCGGCAGCACGCGCTCGGCCAGCGCCACCGCATCGTCCAGATCGAAGGGTTTGGACAGGAATTCGTGCGCGCCGCCGCGAAAAGCGCCGGCGGTGCTGGCGATGTCGGTATAGGCCGACATCACGATCACCGGCAGACGCGGATGCGCCGCCTTCAATTTTTCGAGCAGGACCAAGCCGTCGTCGCCGGGCATGCGCACGTCGGTGAACAACAGGTCCGGCGCCGGGCGCGTGCGCAGCGCGTCCAACGCCGATTGCGCCGAATCGAAACCGTCGACTTCGTAGCCCGCTTCGCGCAAGGCCGTCGCCAGCACGAAACGCACGGCGCGATCGTCGTCCACCACCCAGATGCGCGTCTCATTCGCCATCGGCCGCAGCCTCCTCTTCCGGCTGCAGCGGCAGCAGCAAGGTGAACACGGTATGCCCGGGCCGAGAACGGTACGTCAGCGAACCGCCGTGCTCGCGCGCGATCTGTTGCGCCAGCGCCAGACCCAAACCGCTGCCGTCGGGGCGGCCGCTGACCAACGGCAGGAACAGGCGTTCGGTGAGGTCTTCGGGCACGCCGCGGCCGTCGTCGACGATTTCCAAGCGCAGCGCGAGCGCATGCAAGGCGTCGCCGATACGTACACCGTGCTCGGCGCGCGTGCGCAGACTGACGTTGGCCGCGCCCGCTTCGATCGCGTTGCGCACCAAATTCCAGATCGCCTGCGTCAGGCGATCGGCATCGCCTTGCAGTTCCGGCAGGCTGGGATCGTAGTCGCGCACCAGGCGCACGGCCCAACCGGCGTCGCTCTCGGCCAGGCGCAGCACTTTTTCCAGCGGCACATGGATATTGAGCGGAGCGTGCGCGGCGGGCGGCGTCGGCGACAACAGGCGATCGAGCAACTCCGCCAAGCGATCGACTTCGGATTCGATCAATCCGGTGAGCTCGCGGGTGTTGGCGTCGAAGCTCCCATTCCCGTCCTGGCCGCGGCGCGCCAGCAATTGTGCCGCGCCCTTCAATCCCGCCAGCGGATTACGCAACTCGTGGGCCAGGCCTTTCAACGCTGCCGACAAGGCTCCCGGCAAAACAACGGCTGGATCCTCGCCCGGGAATTCGTCGACCGGATGCACCTCCAGCCGCCAGCCGTCTTCCTCCCGGCTGAGCCACACGTCGGCGAAACGCGGTTCGCCGCCCAGGTACGCCAAGGCGATCCGGCGCAGGCGCGACGGCTCGTCGGCCACGGTTTGCACCGACAAGGCGCGGCGCAAGCTATCGCCTTCGGTTTCCAGCGCGGCCAGCGGTTGATCGATCAAGCGCCGTGCGCTGATCCCCAGCCAGCGGCCAAAAGCCGCGTTGCAGCCCACGATATGGCCCGAAGCGTCGGCCCAGGCGATGGGCGTTGTCAGTTTGTCCAGATCAGATGGCGAGTATGGGCCTGGCTGCATTGCACCAATATAGTGCATGGCGAAGCCTTGGACTAAATGGGCCCAGAACTTTGTAGCGGGCGCAATGGCAAAGTTTGTGCCCGATGTACTTGTGTTTCTGGCGGTCGAGAATGCGATGCCACGCGCTAGCCCGTGGTCGACCATGTGCATCCACGCGTGATGCCACAACTGTCTCTTAGAACTTGTAGGTCAGGCCAAGGTACGCGACGCGACCGGCGTAGCCGTTGGAGTAGAAGCGGTCTTCGGTGTCGTTGCCAAGATGCGTACGCGTCTCTTCCTTGGTGAGGTTCAAGACCGAAGCACTGATGCTGAATGCCGGGGTGAAGTTGTATGCGGCGTTCAGATCGATCTGCTGGTAGGGTTCGTCGTAGAGGTTCAGGCCATTGATCAAGCCTTGCACTACTTCGCCGCGACGGTTGTACGAGGCACGCAGCAGCAGCTTCTGGGTTTCGTAGTACACGGTGAAGTTGGTCTGGTTCTTCGCGCTGCCGACCAGCGGGGACTCGCCGAGCTCGGTGCCGTCGTCAAGGGTGATGGCCGCTTCGCTGGTGTCGTTGTAGGTGTAGTTGAACTGGAAGCCGAGGCCGAAATCCAGCGTGTGCTGCGCATACAGCTCGACGCCCTGCGAAACCGCGTCGCGGCCGCCGGCATCGGTCGCGTAGTTCTGCACCGTCACGGTCTCGCCGTTGATGACCATCTGCACGTCGTTGATCACCGGCACCGCGAAATTGCTGACGTTCTTGCGGAACAAGCCCACGCCCAGGACCGAACCCGGCTGGAAGTACCATTCCAGACCCACGTCGTACTGGTCGGCCTGGTACGGTTCCAGGCCCTTGTTGCTGCCCGAGCCGTACCAGCCCTGCTCGCCCGCGCCACCGGTCAGGCGGCGGTCGTTGACGTATTCCGGGCTGAAGTACTCCAGGCTGCCGGGGGCGGCGATGTCGCTGTAGCTCGGGCGCGAAATCACCTTGGAAGCGGCCGCGCGCAGCACCAGGTCGTCGGTCAGGTCGTAGGCCAGGTTGAAGCTCGGCAGCACGTCCGTGTAGTTGCGGTCGAGCGCACTGACTTGGTACGACTCCGGTCGCGCCAAACTGTCCGGGAGCCTCCAGTACCCTTCGCTGCCGCAGTAGGTGTCGGCGGGCGCGCCGCCGGGCGCGGGGGCGCCTTGCTGGCAGGCCAGCGGATTGCCATTGGCATCGTCGAAGAAGTAGTCGCTGTAGGAGGTGACCTTGTCGGTCGAATCGGCATGCTGCTTGGTTTTCGCGATGCGCACGCCGATGTTGCCGCGCAGGCGATCGGTACGGAAGTTGGCCTGCACGTAGGCGGAGCCGATCTTCTCGTCGACGTTGTAGACGAAATTCTTTTCCTCGCGGGTCTGCATCGGGCCGTAGGTGCTGTTCAGATGGGCGATGTAGGCCGGATAGTTGATCGCGGGGTACGCGCTGGCATCGATGCCGCCGGCCAGGTTGCCCAACGCGTACAGGAAGTTCGGCGAGAACTCGGTGGCGACGCTGTTGCAGCGACCGTTCCAGAAGCGGTTGTCGTAGTCGCCCGGATCGGTGCCCGGGCACACCCAGTAGCTGTTGCCGGTGTTGCGGTGGATGCCGCCGTCACGGGCCTTGATGCCGAACTGGAGCGATTCCAGGAAGCTGCCGTCGTTGTGCCAGGTGGCATCGATCTGGGCGTACTTCTGTTCGGTTTCGTTGCGGGTCCAGGACGAACCGGTCGAGCCGAGGTCGACTTGCAGAATGCCGTTCCTCAGGTTTTCCATCAGCTCCGGCGAGAACGTCATCGTCGGCGTACCGGTCAGATCCCAAGAGCTGGCGAAGTTGCCGTTCGACCAGCTGCCGTCCGCGTTCTGGCGGCGCGGTTTGAGCGGCACCGCGAACTGCAGTTCCGGACCGCCCTTGGCCCAGGTGCGGCCACCCTTGAAGGCGAGGTCGACGGACTCGCCGTTCCACTCGGCCGCGAAGTCCACCGTCTGCGACAGCGACTTTTCGAGGTTGTAGCTGCCGGTGATCTGCGGGGTCGGGACGGTGCAGTCGTCCGAACCCCAACCGCCCGGGGCCATGCCCGCGGCGGCGGCCTCGGCCTCGCTGCAGTAGTACGGCTTGCCGGCATGCAAGCTGTAGTCCGCGCCGGTAACGATGGTGCCGCTGCGGTCGAAGGTCAGGCGGTCGAGCAGGCGACCGCCGGCCCAGTTGCCGTCGCCGAAGTAGCGCGCGATGTTCCATTCCGGAACTTTCAGCGTGTTGGTCGATGAGTTCTGCGACAGGTCGAAACGGAAGTAGTTCGCCGTCAGGGTCAGGTTGTCGGTCGGTTTGAACTGCAAGGTCAGCTGGCCGCCCTTGCGTTCGCGTTCTTCTTCCTTGACGTTGAGGTTGACCGAAGTCGGCATCATGAAGCCGGTGTAGTAGTTGCCGTTCTGGTCGTAGAAGCCCGTGCCACCCCACCAGTTCGAGTTGAAGTCGGAGGGCCGGCCGTTGACGTCCACCGCGGGGCCGCCTTCGTCGCGGCCATACCACTGCCAGCTTTCGGTGGTGGCGCCCAGAGTGCGCGTGGTGCGCTTCTGGTCGGTGTAGCCGACGAAGACGCCGAAGCGGTCGTCCGCGTCGTGCCAGGAATACGAACCGGAGAACTGGCCGTCGGTTTTCTTGGTGGTGTCGGCCCAGGACCCTTCGACGGACACGAAGCCGGTGTTCGGTTCCAGGTCCAGCGGACGGCGCGTGCGCAGGATCACGGTGCCGCCGACGCCGCCTTCGTCGATGCGCGCTTCCGGCGTCTTGAACAGCTCCGCGCTGGACAGCAGATTGGCCGGCAGCAGCATGTAGTTGAACGAACGGGTCGGATCGCCGTTGGATTCGGCCGTGGCGATGTAGTTGCCGTTCAATTCGGTCAGGGTCAGCTCCGACGAAAGGCCGCGGACGCTGACATTCTTGCCCTCGCCGCCGTCGCGGGTGACGATCACGCCCGGCACGCGTTGCAGCGCATCGGCGACGTTCTTGTCGGGGAACTTGCTGACGTCCTCCGCGGTGACGACTTCGACGACCGCGTTGGCATTGCGCTTCTGGTCCAGGCTCTTTTCGATCGAGTAGCGGTAACCGGTAACCGTCACCTTGTCGAGGTCGGTGGCCTTGTCGGCCGAGGCGGGCTGCAACGGGACGGTCTGCTGCTCTACAGAACCAGCCGCATCCTGTGCGAAAGCAGTCACCGGCAGCATCGCAGCGGCAGTCAGCGCGACAGCAATCGCAACGGACAACGAATTACAGCTGTACGTGTTTGATATCGACTTCATTCCGATCCCTACCCTTGGATTGAATCGGTGACATAGGCAAGAAGCGCTTAGATCGATCTAAATTTACGAGTTTGCGTCCCGGTATCGGGAATTACTGCATCCTCGTATCGAACCCTCCTAAGCCCTTCAATCATGACCGGATCGATATTTAGATCGATCCAATTGCTCGGCGGCGAATTAATAACACGGGCTTGGGCCCGATGCATGCTGCCCCGCAGCATCCAGGCCCGGTCGAACGATCACTGGCCTACAGGACATGGCATTTCTTAATGCGCGGACTTTGATGCCACTGAAGGCCTTAAGACCTCCAACCTGTGGATCGCAAGTGTCTGATATTTCAGTGCAAGCACTAACTTTGGTGCGACTTGCGGCCAAAGTCCGTGCTCATGGGTAGCCGTAGACACAAGCGTGATGCGCGTACTTGTTTCGTTTGTTAGCGACCTCGGTTATTGGCCAGACGCAATGGCGTACGCGGCAACAAGGAGCAGCAGCGATAGGCCCAAGAGTTGCGTCGAGATAAAGAAAAGAACTGGCAGCTTCGCTTCACTTGAAAGCATGCGAAACCTGCGTATAAGCCGTAGCGCCAACAAGTCCGATCCAATAATCGATGCATTTGACAGTAAATCTCGAATAGAACTGTCTTGCTTGAGCTTTCGGAACTGTAATAGCGGGCCACAAAAGACCCAATAATCAAAGCAATGGCGATGAATAGAATCGCTGTTTCAAAGCCGTGCGTTTCAACGCCTCGCATACAGGTTTCCTCGTTGCCCTTTAAGGATTAGAAGGCTTCTTTTTGGTTCGTACGAAACTCAAGGCGGCAGCGGGTTTAGCGATTGACATCCCGATAGCTCAGCCTCCTCCGCTCTTATTGTTGCCTCCGGAAGTTGAGAGGCTTACAAACTTGCGGCTACCTTGAATTACTGATGTCTGGCTCTTGTCCACGTACGGGCAAAAACACCGAAGTTCGCAAGTCGCTTGCCATTGCGAGCGTCGCGCCAAGGTTTTTATTCGCATGGCAGGGCGCCAATGCGCAGCGGAGGCGCACCAAAGCCACCCGAACGAACGGATGTGACGAGCTCCGCGGATGCCCGAGACAGTCCTAAGCCCGCTGCTTCACAGCATCATCGTGCAACATCCGTATAGCCGCCGACTGTTGATCCCGGCCTCATGGCAACGGCTCACGAACTTGTCCGATTCCACTATCTGCTTCGCCTGCGGCGTATATTCCAATCCGGCCACAAACCGCAGCCACGGCTCTTGACCCATGGCATAGACGTAAGCGGTGGCGCATGCGAATTCCTCGGCGATCGCCCACGCATGCTCGCTGTCGGAGCCCGACAGGCGCCGGGAATCGTCATCCTTGCGGTTGATCGGGTTGCTGAGATAAGGGCCGTAGAGCCACGTGAGCGGCGCGCCATCGCATTCCATGCCGATGAAAAGGGTATCGACCTTGCCGAGTTGAGCGGCGATGCGCCGGTACAGAACGCGATCCTTGCAGTCCGAGTCGGCGAGGAAAAGTAGCTTCCGCCCCTTCAGCTCCAAGAACAGACCGTGCTTGCTGCTTATGCTGAGATCGGCGTGCTCCCCGTAAAACGGCAGGCTGACCAGACAGCCGCCCGGTAGCGCGATGCGGTCCATCGGGTCCATTGCCAACACGTTGTCGAAACCGAGGCGGCGCAGGGCGAGCTTCATCGACGGATCGGCAAGGCTATGCGGGTTGTTGCGCGGCACCAGGATGGTGCCGATGCGATTGCGCATTTGCAACAGGAATTCGACGCAGAAGTGATCCTGATGGTTGTGGGTGAGGAAGACATAGTCGACCCGGTCGGGAAGATCGTGAAAGCTGAGGTGCTCTTCAGGTCCGTCCGGATCCCATGTCAGAAAAGGATCGATCAGGACGGAAACCTCGGCGGTCTGTATCAGCACGCAGGCGTGGCCGAAGTAGCGGACTCGAACGCCCTCGCCTCCGTATTCCGGCTGGTTCCGCTGGGGCGGAGTCTCCGTGAAGTAAGAGCGCAGACGTCCGCGCACTTCAGGGTCGCTTGCGCCGAGCGCTTCGGCTATGGCATCGAACGGAACGGCCGCGATGCGGCTGGATGCGAGCAGGTCGTGGTGTTCGCTGTCGAACGGCAGCGGGATGACCAACCGATCTTCGCCGTCCACACGCGGCGTATTGATGAAAAATTGACGCGCGTCGTCGCGAATACGGCTGAATCCGATTTCTTGCGGTGCGATGCGCGCCAGTGGATCCGCATACAACAACTCTTCAAGAATACGCGCCGAAGAATGGTTGTTGAGGTCGTAGGTCACCTCCGTCAGGCCCGTCAGAGGCGCTGGCAGCGCCTCGTAGAGATGATCGAGGCTGAATCCGGTCTCGCTTTTCTGCAGTTGGCGGTCGAACTTGATCAGTTCCTCGGCAAACCCCAGTAGAGGAGCGCCTCGCTGCATGATGTCCTGCTGCAATGCGCGGACGGCGGCGACATCGCTTTGCTTCAATTCGAGGAAGGCGCCGCCCAGCATCTTCGGATTCTTGGCGGCAGCTTCATGCACCCCGGGATTGGCGATAAACGATCTCAGCATCGGAAGATGGCGGAAAGCAAGATTCAGCGCCAGTTGTACCGGCGAGACCAGATGGCCCCATGCGTACCAGCGAAAGACCAACGGCTCGAGCTTGGTATCGGCAGCGAGGTAGACCGCGTCGCTGGCGTTCTGGACGTTGGGCATCAGCCGAGTTCCGTCTGCGCGTGAGCGGTTCGCGTTGGCTTGGCGTGAGCGCGCGCCAAGGCCGTCTCGATGCCGTCGCAGGCCCGTGCGAAATCCTCAGGCGCGATGCCCAATCTCAGGCGCAGGAATCCGGGCAGATCGAAGCTCTCGCCCGGCAGCGCAAGCACGCCTGTCGCATCGAGCAAATTCTGCGCGAAGGCCAGCGAATCCGGCATGCCGCAAAGCTGCACAAAGGCGGTGCTGCCGGCGTCCGGAGAATAGAGTTTCAGCAGGCCGTTTCCGCGCGCGACAGTCGCTTCCAGCCGGCGCAGATTGGCGGCGATATCGCGCCTGATCGCGGGCAAAAGCTCGCGCCTGCGATCCAACAGCTCGCAAGCGATGCGGTCGCTCAAGACTGGAATGGTGTGGGTAAGCAATAGCTTGTAGTGATGGTAACGCTCGAGCCGCTCCTCGTCCGTCACGATCCATCCGACGCGGATTCCGGTGCACCCGAAGCACTTGCCTACCGAGCCCATCGCCACGATGTTTTCGCGCATGCCGGCGGCCGACGGAATCCAATCCTCGTCCGGCCCGAACGGCAGGTAGCGATAGTGCTCGTCGACGACGACGATCGCGCCGACCGCTTGCGCCGCTTCGGCGACGGTTTCGATCTCGTGTCGCGCATAGACTGCGCCGGTCGGATTGTGCGGGCTGTTCAGCAATACGATACGGGTACGCGAATCGATCGCGGCGAGGATCGCTTCCACCGGCAGACGGAAATCGGCCTTTGCGTCCAGCGCGACCTTGCGGATTTCGTAGCCCAGCATGGCCGGCACGTCGAAAAGCGCGTGGAAGGCCGGAACCGGGATCACCAGATTTCCACCCGGCGCTTGGTGGGCCAGACTGACGGCAACGACAGCCTCCGAGACGCCGGCGGTAACCAGGATATTCTTCGGACCGACGCCGGAATCGGGGTAGGTATCGGCGATCGCCTGCCGCAGCCGCGACGATCCCCGGGTATCGTTGTTGCCCAGAGTCATCCGCTCGAGCCCGTGCCTCCAGCTGGCATCGGAAAGCACGTCGCCCAGACGAATGTCCGCGACATTGCTCTCCCCGAGATTGACCTTGACCTTGTGGTCGTTCTCGACCAACCACGTGTCCATGATGTTCGTGTTCAGATGTGCGGCATCCGTTGCATGGGTCATGGCGCGGCTCTCGGTCGGAAATCCAGGTGTTGGAACGTGCTTCGGCGCTCACGCCGCTCCGCACTTCGGCGGAACGCGATGAGAAAGGAGAATTCACCCTGGCGCTGCGTTTTCGGCGGGTCGCGCAGGGCCATCAGGAGGCCCGGAACGTGCGATCAGCGCTGACACCACGGTTGGCGCGCCATTGCTGGAGAAAAGGATGCCGCCGCACTGGCTGTCCCAGCGGGCATAGTCGGGATCTCGAAGCAGGATCCGGTGCAATTGCTTCATCCTCCAGAAGGGGACCCGCGGACGCAAGTGATGGGCCAGATGGTAGCTTTCGCCGTGCATGCCTGTCAGGAAGTGCTCCAACCAGTGGCTGTGCCGGTTTCGCGTGCGCTGGAGGTCGACGGCGTTGCCCATGAGCGGCGCATGCTCGGCAAGCTCGATGAACCATCCGATGATTTGGTAGGTGGTGAGGAACGGAACGATCCAGAACAGAAGCAGATTGAACACTTGGTCGAACGCGAACGCGCATCCAAGGATCAGCGCCCAATAGACGCACAGAGCCACATTCTCCAGCCGGCTGTGGCGATGGGCGTCGCTGAACGTGCGGGCCTTGACGATGTAGGCCAGATAGCTCGGAACGTTGCCTAGCAGCAGCGGCTTGATGAGGGTCTTCCAGGCGTAACGCCTCCTTTCTCCCGTCTCGTACACGCCCTTTTCCAGCATGTACTTGTAATCGGCGTCCAGATCGGGGTCGCCGAAGCGCCCATGATGGCCGGCCACGTGCGATACCCGGTAGGCGCTGAGCGTGGTGAAGATCAGGTATCCGCTGAACACGGTTGCGATGGCGCCGGCCATCCATCTGCTTCGCGCCAGCGTGCCGTGCGATGCCTCGTGGACCATCGTCGCCAGCGCCCGCTGCCGCGATCCGATCAGCACGATCGAGAAAGGATAGGCCACCCACCCGATGACGTACACGGCGGCGATCGCAGCGGCGATGACTGCGTAGTCTGCGATCAGCGCGGCCGGCGCATGCCAATTGTCCAAGCCGCATAGCCTCTCGGCGTCGTCGAGGATACTTCTGTCGAACTTATGCTTCCTTGCGATCGGTTTCATCTCCGTGAAACTCCCTGATTGCGCGCTCCATGGATGGGTTCGGCGGCACCCCTATGCCGCGGCGGTCAAACGCTCATATGCTCGCTGAGCACGCGACCGATCGAAGCTCGGAAGCGTTCATCGAGCATGCTGAAGTGATCGGCGGGAATGTCGTGGGTCACCACGCGGCCGCTCACGTAAGGCGTCCAGGTCGCGACGGCTGGCGGAATCAGCGCACCCGGCACCACGGTAGCCCGGAAGAACACGATGTCGCCGTCGAACGGAGCCGGCGCGAAAGTGTCGGCAAGCATATTGCTGCGTTCGAACGAGCGCAGCATGCGGGCGACGACGCGGGCATCGTTCGCGGACAACGCGCCTTGAGCGATCAGACGCTCGACGACGCGGAACCGATCGAGATCGCTATCGGCCTGTGCGGGCGTCGCCACGCCGAAACTGGCGAGGATGCTGTTGAACGCCGCATCTTCCAGTTCCCTGGCTTGCGTCGCAGCTTCCTCGCTGTCGGCAATGCCCTGATCGACAGGATAAGCGTCGAGGACCGCGAGCAGCGCGACTTTTTCGCCCAACGCCTGCAAGCGCGTCGCCACCGCATGCGCCAGCAGTCCGCCGATCGACCAGCCGATCAACCTGTACGGTCCGTGCGGACGCACGCGCCGGATTTCGCGCAGATGGGATTCGGCGATGTCCTGCAACGTCACCGCCCCGGCCGATGGATGCTCCTGGTCCGGAACCTCCAGGCCATACACCGGGCAGTCGCTTCGGATATGGCTGACCAGGCCTGCGTAACACCACGCCAGGTTGCCCGCCGGCGGCAGGCAGAACAGCGGCGCCTCGGTTCCGGTCACGCGCAACGGCAGCAGCGCGCGGAGCTGGCTAAGATCCCCGAGCCGATCGAGTTGGTCCGTTAGCCCAGCCACCGTCGGCGATTCGAACAACGCCCGTATGGGAACATCCACGTTCAAGGTCGCCCGCACGCGACTGATGAGGCGGGTCGCCAGCAGCGAATCGCCGCCGAGATCGAAGAAGCTGTCGTCGATACCGACGCGCGGCAACCCCAACACCTCGCAGAACAGGGTTGCGATGACTTCTTCCTTCGGCGTGCGCGGTGAGCGCGCGTTTTCGGAAACGAACTCGGGCGCGGGCAAGCTCCTCAGATCGAGCTTGCCGTTGGACGTGAGAGGCAAGGCGTCGAGCGTCACGAAGGCCGATGGGATCATGTAATCGGGAAGCCTCGCCGCGAGCTGTCCGCGCACATGCGCGATATCGGCGCGCTCGGTTGCCAGATAGGCGACGAGTTGCTTCTGGCCGGAGTTGCCTTCGCGAACTACGACTGCGTTCCGGGCGAAGCCGATATGCGCCAGCGCATTTTCGATTTCTCCGAGTTCGATGCGGAAGCCGCGCAACTTGACCTGCTGGTCGGCCCGGCCGACATACTCGAGCTGGCCATCACCGCGCCAACACACCAGATCGCCCGATCGGTACATCCGTTGGCCCGGCGAGAACGGATTGGCCACGAACCGCTCCGCACTCAGCCCCGGGCGATGCAGGTAGCCGCGAGCCAGGCAGCTGCCCGCGATGTACAACTCCCCCACCACCCCCACCGGCACCGGCTGCAGGCACCCATCCAGCACATACACCTGCGTGTTCCAGATCGGTGTCCCGATCGAGGGCGCCGCCTCGCCGCTGATCGGGGCGAAGGTCGCATCCACCGTGCACTCGGTCGGGCCG
>DATFFH010000011.1:0-62263 GCA_035250245.1 Luteimonas sp.
GGGCTACCGTCCGCAGTTCTACTTCCGGACCACCGACATCACCGGCGCGGTGACCTTGCCGGAGGGTGTGGAGATGGTGATGCCGGGCGACAACATCAAAATGGTGGTGAGCCTGATCAACCCGGTGGCGATGGACGAAGGCCTGCGTTTCGCGATCCGCGAAGGCGGCCGTACGGTCGGCGCCGGCGTGGTGGCCAAGATCATCAAGTAATTATTGCCCGGGCTTAATGCCCGGGTTGAAGCAACACCGCCGGCGCCCGCTTGGGTCGCGCGCCGGCTTACCGCGAAAAGAGGTCCGGGACGGGCCTCGTGTTCGCCAGACAAGGAAGAAAGTCGTGCGGCAGGCCTCCGAACAGCGGATTCGCTGTTGACGGAGGCCGTTCACACGCCTTATACTTTTTTGCTCTGGGCGGGCCGGGTGACCGGGCCGCCTAGTTTTCGTAAGGATACTGCCGGGCCGCAATGGCCTCATTTGACCCGGCAAGTCTTTGATTTCATGGGGTTCTGCGCACCCAGCCGCGGAGCCTGTCGCTCTTTAACGAAGGAGTTTCCGCCATGGCGGACCAAAAGATCCGGATCCGGCTCAAGGCGTTCGATCATCGTTTGATCGACCGTTCTGCCAGCGAGATCGTCGAGACGGCCAAGCGGACCGGCGCGCAAGTGCGCGGCCCGATCCCGCTGCCCACCAAGATCGAACGCTACACCGTGCTGGTGTCGCCGCACGTCGACAAAGACGCGCGCGACCAGTACGAGACCCGCACGCACAAGCGCGTGCTCGACATCGTCGACCCCAACGACAAGACCGTGGACGCGCTGATGAAGCTCGAGCTCGCGGCGGGCGTCGACGTCCAAATCAAGCTGACCTGAGGCCAGGACCATGACCGCGAAGAAATATTCGTTGGGCATCGTCGGTCGCAAGGCCGGCATGAGCCGCATCTTCACTGAAGACGGCAAATCGGTTCCGGTGACGCTGATCGAAGCCACCCCGAACCGCATTACCCAGATCAAGACCGTCGAAACCGACGGCTACAGCGCCGTGCAGATCACCGCCGGCGTGAAGCGCGCCGCGCTGCTGACCAAGCCGGAAGCCGGCCATCTGGCCAAGGCCAAGGTGGAAGCCGGTCGCGGCCTGTGGGAACTGCGCGTCGAGGCCGACAAGATCGGCGACTTCCAAGTGGGCGGCGAGATCAAGGCCGACATCTTCGAAGTCGGCCAGATCGTCGACGTCGAAGGCGTGACCAAGGGCAAGGGCTTCCAGGGCACGATCAAGCGCTGGAACTTCAAGATGGGCGACGCTACTCACGGCAACTCGCTGTCGCATCGCGCCCCGGGCTCGATCGGCCAGCGTCAGACGCCGGGCCGCGTTTTCCCGGGCAAGAAGATGTCCGGCCACATGGGCGCCGTGCGCCAGAGCACGCAGAACCTGGAAGTGATCAAGGTCGACGCCGAGCGCGGCCTGATCGCGATCAAGGGTGCGGTGCCGGGTGCGCCGGGCGGCGATGTCATCGTCCGTCCGACGAGCAAGGCATAAGGAGACGACGATGGAACTCGCTATCACCAATAGCAAAGAAAAGCTGTCGGTCTCCGACGCAGTGTTCGGCCGCGAATTCAGCCAGGATCTGGTCCACCAGGTCGTGGTCGCGTACCGCAACGCCGGCCGCGCCGGCACCAAGGCGCAGAAGACGCGCTCGGAAGTCAACGGCACGACCAAGAAGTCGAAGAAGCAGAAGGGCGGCGGCGCGCGCCACGGCGCGTTGACGGCTCCGATCTTCGTCGGCGGCGGCGTGACCTTCGCGGCCAAGCCGCGCAGCTTCGAGCAGAAGGTCAACCGCAAGATGTATCGCGCGGCGATCTCGGCGATCCTGTCCGAGCTCAACCGCCAGGGCCGTCTGAAAGTCGTCGATGCGTTCGACGTCGAAGCCACCAAGACCAGCGGCCTGGTCGAGAAGCTGAAGGGCTACGAGCTGGGCCAGCGCCCGCTGATCGTGACCGAAGACGCTTCCGAGCACCTGTACCTGTCCGCGCGCAACCTGCCGTACGTCGAAGTGCGCGACGTGCAGGGCCTGGACCCGGTCGCCCTGGTCGGCGCCGACAGCGTGCTGGTCACCGCCGACGCCGTGAAGAAGATCGAGGAGTGGCTGGCATGAGCAACGCCAACCTTTACAACGTGATCCGTGCGCCGCGCGTGTCGGAAAAGACCGCGCGCCTGCAGGAGCTTTCCAATCAGTACGTGTTCGAAGTCGCCAACGACGCCACCAAGGCGGACGTGAAGGCGGCGATCGAACAGATCTTCGACGTCAAGGTCGAGGCGGTGAACGTGGTCAACGTGAAGGGCAAGAACAAAGCCTTCCGTTTCCGCCAGGGCCGTCGCGGCGACTGGCGCAAGGCCTACGTGAAGCTGGCCGAGGGCCAGTCGATCGACGTGATGATGACCAAGGCCTGAGGAACTAGACCATGGCATTGATGACTTTCAAACCCACTTCCCCCGGCCGCCGCTCCGCGGTGCGCGTGGTTACGCCCGATCTGCACAAGGGCGCGCCGCACGCTGCGCTGGTCGAGAAGCAGGGCAAATCCGGCGGCCGCAACAACTACGGCCGCATCACCACCCGCCACGTCGGCGGCGGACACAAGCAGCATTACCGCCTGATCGACTTCAAGCGCGACAAGGAAGGCATTCCGGCGCGCGTGGAGCGGATCGAGTACGACCCGAACCGCACCGCGCACATCGCGCTGCTGTGCTACGTCGACGGCGAGCGCCGCTACATCATCGCCCCGAAGGGCCTGAAGTCGGGCGACCAGGTGATCGCGGGCAACGACGCTCCGATCCGCGCCGGCAACACCCTGCCGCTGCGCAACATCCCGGTCGGCACCACGGTGCACTGCATCGAGATGAAGCCGGGCAAGGGCGCCCAGCTGGCCCGCGCCGCAGGCGCCGGCGTGCAGCTGATCGCGCGCGAGCAGGGCTACGCCACGCTGCGCCTTCGCTCCGGCGAAATGCGCCGCGTGCCGGTCGAGTGCCGCGCCACCGTCGGCGAAGTCGGCAACGACGAGCACAACCTGGAGAAGCTGGGCAAGGCTGGCGCCAAGCGCTGGCGCGGCATCCGTCCGACCGTTCGCGGCGCGGCGATGAACCCGGTCGACCACCCGCACGGCGGCGGCGAAGCCAAGGCCGGTCAGGGCAACCCGCATCCGGTCACCCCGTGGGGCGTGCCGACCAAGGGTTACAAGACCCGCAAGAACAAGCGCACGCAGAAGTTCATCGTGCGCGATCGTAGGAGCTAATCGGCAATGGCACGTTCACTCAAAAAGGGTCCGTTCGTCGACCATCACCTCATCAAGAAGGTGGAGACGGCCGGCAACACCAAGAAGCCGATCAAGACCTGGTCGCGCCGTTCGATGATCCTGCCGGAGATGGTGGGCTTCACCATCGCCGTGCACAACGGCAAGAACCACATCCCGGTGCTGGTCAACGAGAACATGGTCGGCCACAAGCTGGGCGAGTTCGCGCTGACCCGGACCTTCAAGGGCCACGGCGGCGACAAGAAGGCCGAGGCGAAGAAGTAAGGAGATGACCATGGAAGCCAAAGCCATCCTGCGCACCGCGCGCATCTCCCCGCAGAAAGCCCGCCTGGTCGCCGACCAGGTGCGCGGCCTGCCGGCCGCCCGCGCCCTCGACTTGCTGAAGTTCAGCGACAAGAAGGCCGCGCACATGATCCACAAGCTGCTGTGGTCGGCCATCTCCAACGCCGAAAACAACGCCGGCGCCGACGCCGACGAGCTGAAGGTGAAGACGATCATGGTCGACGAAGGTCCCACGCTGAAGCGCTTCATGGCGCGCGCGAAGGGCCGCGGCACCCGCATTCTGAAGCGCACCAGCCACATCACCGTGGTCGTGGGCGAGGGCAAATAAGATGGGTCATAAAGTACATCCCACCGGTATCCGCCTGGGCATCGCCAAGGATTGGAACTCCAAGTGGTACGCCGGCAAGAAGGAATACGCCGAGTACCTGGCCGCCGACCTCAAGGTCCGCGAGATGCTGCGCAAGAAGCTCGCGCAGGCCGGCATCAGCAAGATCCTGATCGAACGTCCGGCCAAGACGGCGCGCGTCACGATCCACACCGCCCGTCCGGGCGTGGTGATCGGCAAGCGCGGCGAGGACATCGAGAAGCTGCGCAAGGAAGTGAGCGACCTGATGGGCGTCCCGGCGCACATCAACGTCACCGAAGTCCGCAAGCCGGAACTCGACGCGCAGCTGGTCGCCGAGTCGATCGCGCAGCAGCTCGAGCGCCGCATCATGTTCCGCCGCGCGATGAAGCGCGCCGTCGGCAACGCGATGCGCCTGGGCGCGCTGGGCATCAAGGTCAACGTCGCCGGCCGCCTGAACGGCGCCGAGATCGCGCGTTCGGAGTGGTACCGCGAAGGCCGCGTGCCGTTGCACACCCTCCGCGCCGACATCGACTACGGCTTCGCCGAAGCCAAGACGACCTACGGAATCATCGGCATCAAGGTCTGGGTGTACAAGGGTGAAGTGTTCGACTTCAGCCAGGTCGGCCAGGAGAAGCAGGACGATACGCCGCGCCCCGAGCGCGGGGATCGTAACGATCGCAACGATCGTCCGCGCGGCCCGCGTCCGCCGCGCGATCGCGAGGCAAGGGGCTAAGTCATGTTGCAACCCAAGCGAACCAAATACCGCAAGATGCACAAAGGCCGGAACGAGGGCCTGAGCTGGAGCGCGAACGCCGTCAGTTTCGGCGAGTACGGCTTGAAGTCGACCGCGACCGGCCAGCTGACCTCGCGCCAGATCGAGGCCGCGCGCCGTTCCATCAGCCGCTACGTCAAGCGCGGCGGCAAGATGTGGATCCGCGTGTTCCCCGACAAGCCGATCACCAAGAAGCCGATCGAAGTCCGCATGGGCTCCGGCAAGGGCGGCGTGGAGTACTGGGTCGCGCAGATCCAGCCCGGCCGCATGATCTATGAAATCGAGGGCGTCGACGAAGCCACCGCACGCGAGGCGTTCCGCCTGGCCGCGGCCAAGCTCTCGGTGACCACCCAATTCGTGACCCGGACGGTGCGCTGATGGAACTCAAGCAACTGCGACAGAAGTCGGCCGACGAGCTGAACAAGCACCTGGCGGAACTGCAGAAGGAGCAGTTCGCCCTGCGCATGCAGAAAGCCACCGGCCAGCTCGCCAAGACCCACGATCCCCGGCGCGTGCGCCGCGAGATCGCCCGCGTGAAGACTCTGCTCGGCCAGCAGTCGGCCAAGCAGTAAGGACCCATGACCATGAACAACACGGATAAAAAGCAGCACACGGTCGAAGGCCGCGTGGTCAGCAACAAGATGGACAAGACGGTGACGGTCCTGGTCGAACGCCAGGTCAAGCACGCGCTGTACGGCAAGTACATCCGCCGCTCGACCAAGCTGCACGCCCATGACGCCGACAACGCCTGCAACGAGGGCGACGTGGTCCGCGTGGCCGAAATCGCGCCGATGTCCAAGACCAAGAACTGGCGCGTCGTCGAAATCATCGCCCGCGCGGCCGAATAAGAGGAGGCTGAACCATGATCCAGATGCAGAGCCACCTCGACGTGGCCGACAATTCGGGCGCCAAGGAAGTGATGTGCATCAAGGTGCTCGGCGGCTCCAAGCGCCGGTACGCGCACATCGGCGACATCATCAAGGTGTCGATCAAGGACGCGATCCCGCGCGGCAAGGTCAAGAAGGGCGAGGTCTACGACGCCGTCGTGGTCCGCACCCGCAAGGGCGTGCGCCGCGCCGACGGTTCGCTGATCCGTTTCGACGGCAACGCCGCCGTGCTGCTGAACAACAAGCACGAGCCGATCGGCACCCGCATCTTCGGGCCCGTGACCCGCGAGCTGCGTTCCGAGAAGTTCATGAAAATCGTCTCGCTCGCACCTGAAGTGCTCTGAGCGGAGGACACAGAGATGAATCGCATTAAGAAAGGCGACCACGTGGTGGTCATCGCCGGCAACAAGAACCTCAAGGGCAAGCGCGGGGAAGTGCTGCGCGTCGAAGGCGACCGTGTGGTCGTCTCGAACTTGAACATGGTCAAGCGCCACACCAAGCCGAATCCCCAGGCCAACCAGCCCGGCGGCGTGGTCGAGCGCGAGGCTTCGATCCACATTTCAAACGTGATGCCGTTCAACCCTGCCTCGGGCAAGGGCGAGCGCATCGGAACCAAGGTGCTGGAGGATGGACGCAAATTGCGTGTGTTCCGCTCCAGCGGTGAGGCGATCGACGCCTGAGGAATGCAGCAATGACCACTCGTTTGGAAAAAATCTACAAGGAAGAAGTGATGCCCGCGCTGATGAAGCGCTTCGGCTACACCAATCCGATGCAGGTGCCGCGCATCACCAAGATCACGCTCAACATGGGCGTGGGCGAGGCCGCGGCCAACAAGAAGATCCTCGAAAACGCCGTCGCCGACATGACGAAGATCGCCGGCCAGAAGCCGATCGTCACCAAGTCGCGCATTTCGGTGGCTTCGTTCAAGATCCGCGACGGCTGGCCGATCGGCTGCAAGGTCACCCTGCGCCGGGCCAAGATGTACGAGTTCCTGGACCGCCTGATCAACGTCTCGCTGCCGCGCGTGCGCGACTTCCGCGGCGTGTCCGGCCGTTCGTTCGACGGCCGCGGCAACTACAACATGGGCGTGAAGGAGCAGATCATCTTCCCGGAGATCGACTTCGACCAGGTCGACGCGTTGCGCGGCATGGACATCGCCATCACCACCACGGCCAAGAGCAACGAGGAAGCCAAGGCGCTGCTCGAAGCCTTCCGTTTCCCGTTCCGCAACTGACCTAGCGAGAGACAAGACATGGCAAAGACCAGCATGATCAATCGCGACGTCAAGCGCGCGAAACTGGCCAAGAAGTTCGCCGCCAAGCGCGACGCGCTGAAGAAGACCATCTCCAGCGGCAAGGCTTCGTACGAAGAGAAGATGGAAGCGGCGGTGAAGCTGCAGAAGCTGCCCCGCGACTCCTCGCCCAGCCGCCAGCGCAACCGCTGCGAGCTGTCGGGCCGTTCGCGCGGCGTGTACCGCAAGTTCGGCCTGGGCCGCAACAAGCTGCGCGAAGCTACCATGCGCGGCGACGTTCCGGGCCTGCGCAAGGCTTCCTGGTAAGAATCAATCCGGCCGGAAGCGGCCGGACCACAAGAATCGATTCGCGAAAGCGGATATCGGTGCTACTCAAAGGTGATATTCAATGAGCATGACTGATCCCATCGCCGACATGCTGGTCCGCATCAAGAATGCGGCCGCGGTCGGCAAGCCGACGGTGAAGATGCCGTCGTCCAAGATCAAAGCCGCGATCGCCGGCGTCCTGAAGGACGAAGGCTACATCGGCGAAACCCGCGTGACCGACCTGGGCAACGGCAAGGCCGAGCTCGAGATCGTGCTGAAGTACTACGAAGGCAAGCCGGTCATCGAAAAGCTGCAGCGCGTGTCGCGTTCCGGCCTGCGCCAGTATCGCGGCAAGGAAGCGTTGCCGAAGGTCCTGGGCGGCCTGGGCGTCGCCATCATTTCCACGTCGAAGGGCATCATGACCGACGCGCAGGCACGCCAGCAGGGCGTCGGCGGCGAAGTCCTGTGCTTCGTGGCGTAAGGGAGTAAAGACCATGTCCCGCGTAGCCAAAAAGCCGATCGCTCTGCCCAAGGGCGTCGATCTCAACATCCAGTCCGACAGCATCAGCGTCAAAGGTGCCAAGGGCACGCTGTCCATCGCCAAGCCTGCCGGCGTCGAAGTCAAGCTCGAAGACGGCAACGCCCAGATTTCGACCGACAACGCCGAACTCGTGCCGATGGCCGGCACCCTGCGTGCGATCCTCGCCAACATGGTGCAGGGCGTCAGCCAGGGCTTCGAGCGCAAGCTCGAACTCGTCGGCGTGGGTTACCGCGCCGCGATGCAGGGCAAGGACCTGAACCTGTCGCTGGGTTATTCGCACCCGGTGCTGTTCAAGACCCCGGACGGCATCAGCATCGCCACGCCGACCCAGACCGAGATCGTGGTCAGCGGCGCCGACAAGCAGCGCGTCGGCGAAGTCGCCGCCAAGATCCGCGGTTTCCGTCCGCCGGAGCCCTACAAGGGCAAGGGCGTGAAGTACGCCGGCGAGAACATCATTCGTAAGGAAGCCAAGAAGGCGTAATTGCGCTCTTCAGCTTTCCGAGGACAAAGACCATGCAAAAGAAAACCGCCCGCCTGCGCCGCGCCAAGTCGACCCGCGCCCACATCCGCGAATTGAACGTGCCGCGTTTGTCGGTGCTGCGCACCGGCCAGCATCTGTACGCGCAGCTGTTCACCGCCGATGGCGCCAAGGTCCTGGCTTCGGCCTCGACCGTGCAAGCCGACGTGCGCGAAGGCCTGAAGAACGGCAAGAACGCCGACGCCGCCGCCAAAGTCGGCCGCCTGATCGCCGAGCGCGCCAAGGCCGCGGGCATCGAGAAGGTCGCTTTCGACCGCTCGGGCTACCGCTACCACGGCCGCATCAAGGCGCTGGCCGATGCCGCTCGCGAGGGCGGCCTGCAGTTCTGATCCTTGAAGGCGCGGGGTTGCGACCCCACGCCTGAGGTTCGCCAACCGCCGGCGCGGGTTGCGCCGGGCGTCACAGCGGGTTTCCGCGGTGACGAAACGCCCGATCCACACCACAACTACAAGCGGCCAAGCCGCAAATTTCCTCACTACATAGGCAAAGAGACATGGCAGAACAACGTGAACCGCGGGGCCGCGATCGCGACCGCAACCGCGAAGAGATGGACGACGGCATGGTCGAAAAGCTGGTCGCGGTGAACCGCGTCAGCAAGACCGTGAAGGGCGGCCGCCAATTCACCTTCACCGCGCTGACGGTGGTGGGCGACGGCGCCGGCAAGGTCGGCTTCGGCTACGGCAAGGCGCGCGAAGTGCCGGTCGCGATCCAGAAGTCGATGGAATCGGCCCGTAAGACGATGGTCAACATCGACCTGAACAATGGCACCTTGTGGCACGTGGTGAAGTCGCGCCACGGTGCGGCGAGCGTGTTCATGCAGCCGGCTTCCGAAGGTACCGGCGTGATCGCCGGCGGCGCGATGCGCGCCGTGCTGGAAGCGGTCGGCGTGAAGAATGTGCTGGCCAAGGCCGTCGGCTCGCGCAACCCGATCAACTTGGTGCGCGCCACGCTGCGCGGCCTGACCGAAATGCATTCGCCGGCCAAGATCGCGGCCAAGCGCGGCAAGAAGGTGGAGGATCTGCACCATGGCTAAGAAGGAAGCCGGTACCGGCACCGTCAAGGTGCGCCTGGTCAAGGGTCTGCGCGGCACCCAATCGCGTCATCGTTTGTCGGTGCGCGCTCTGGGCCTGAACAAATTGAACGACGTGCGCGAGCTGAAAGACAGCCCGCAGGTGCGCGGCCTGATCAACAAGGTCCATTACCTGGTGCAGGTCGAGGAGTAATTCTGATGAAACTCAATACGCTTAAGCCGGCCGCCGGCGCCCGCACCGAACGCACCCGCGTCGGCCGCGGCATCGGTTCGGGCCTGGGCAAGACCGCGGGCCGCGGCCACAAGGGTTCGTTCGCGCGTTCGGGCAAGGGCAAGATCAAGGCCGGCTTCGAAGGCGGCCAGATGCCCATGCACATGCGCCTGCCGAAGGTCGGCTTCCGTTCGAAGCTGAAGAACGACACGGCCGAAGTCATGCTGTACAAGCTCGACCTGATCGAAGGCGACACTGTCGACTTCGCCGCGCTGCGCGCCGCCAAGCTGGTGCCGAGCACGGCCAAGAAGGCCAAGATCGTCAAGAAGGGCGAACTTTCCAAGAAGCTGACGATCAAAGGCGTGCTGGCCACCGCCGGCGCCAAAGCCGCGATCGAAGCGGCCGGCGGCAAGGTCGAGGAGTAAGCGATAGATGTCGCGTAGCAGCAGCGCAATGGGCGGAATGGGTGCGGGCCTCGGCAAGTTCACCGAGCTGCGCTCGCGCCTGCTGTTCGTGCTGGGCGCGCTGATCGTCTACCGCATCGGTTGCTACATCCCCGTGCCGGGCGTGAACCCGGACGCGATGCTGCAGCTGATGGAAGCGCAGAAGGGCACCATCGTGGACATGTTCAACATGTTCTCCGGCGGCGCCCTGCAGCGCTTCAGCCTGTTCGCGTTGAACGTGGTGCCTTACATCTCCTCGTCGATCATCGTGCAGCTGTGCGCGCAGATCTTCCCGAGCCTGAAGGCGATCCAGAAGGAAGGCGAGTCCGGCCGGCGCAAGATCACCCAGTGGTCGCGCATGGGCGCGGTGCCGCTGGCGGTGTTCCAGGCCGCCGGCATCGCGATCGCGCTGCAGAACTCGGGCGCGAGCAGCGGCATTCCGGTGGTCTACAACCCGGGTCCGGGCTTCGTCCTGACCGCGGTGATCGCGCTGACCGCGGGCACCATGTTCCTGATGTGGCTGGGCGAGCAGGTGACCGAGCGCGGCGTCGGCAACGGCGTGTCGCTGATCATCTTCGCCGGCATCGTGGCCGGCCTGCCGGGCGCGGTGCTGGGCACCTTCGAGCAGATGCGCAACGGCGAGATCAGCACCTTCGCGGTCCTGTTCATCCTGCTGCTGGTGCTGGTCTTCACCCTCTTCGTGGTGTTCGTCGAGCGCGGCCAGCGCCGGGTGACGGTGAACTACGCGCGCCGCCAAGGCGGCCGCAGCGCGTACATGAACCAGAGCTCGTTCCTGCCGCTGAAGCTCAACATGGCGGGCGTGATCCCGGCGATCTTCGCCTCCTCGATCATCATGTTCCCGGCCACGGCTTCGACCTGGTTCAGCCAGGCCAGCACCATGCCCTGGCTGCAGAAGCTGACCCAGGCGCTGAACCCGGGCGAGCCGCTGCACATGATCCTGTTCGCGGCGCTGATCGTGGGTTTCGCGTTCTTCTATACGGCGTTGGTCTTCAACTCGCAGGAGACCGCGGACAACCTGAAGAAGTCGGGCGCGCTGATCCCGGGCATCCGGCCGGGCAAGGCCACCGCCGATTACATCGACGGCGTGCTGACCCGCCTGACCGCGGCCGGCTCGGCCTACCTGGTTCTGGTCTGCCTGCTGCCCGAAGTCATGCGGACCCAGCTGGGGACCTCGTTCTATTTCGGCGGCACCTCGCTGCTGATCGTGGTGGTCGTGGTGATGGATTTCATCGCCCAGATCC
Source organism: Luteimonas sp. (assembly GCA_035250245.1). GTDB lineage: Bacteria > Pseudomonadota > Gammaproteobacteria > Xanthomonadales > Xanthomonadaceae > Luteimonas_C. Next base: position 11,171 of record DATFFH010000011.1, read on the forward strand.
AGGCCCACCTGATGTCGCACCAGTACGAAAGCCTGCTGAAGAAGGCGAATCTCAAAGGATCCAAGGCCGGCCTCCCGGGCCGCCTCTGATCCACCGATGGGCGACCTGCGCGGCGGTCTCGCGCGTGGGTGAGCCGGTGCCAGTCCCGCGCTTGAGTGGCGCGGGCGGCGGAAACCCCGGATTCCGGGGGTTCCGGCCAGTACCGGTTCGTCGCCGGAGCATGGGCACACTCCCCATGCCGGGCACGCGGGGCTTAGGCCGCCGCGGGCTTCCTAGTAACCCGAGACCCTGTTAGAATTTCGTGTTCACTCCGCCGGATTTAGCCATCCGGCCGCTAACCAGTTGGAGATCCGCGCATGGCGCGTATTGCAGGTGTCAACCTGCCTGCCCAGAAACACGTCTGGGTCGGGCTACAAAGCATCTACGGCATCGGCCGTACCCGTTCGAAGAAGGTCTGCGAATCCGCCGGCGTTCCTTCGACGACCAAGATCCGCGACCTGTCGGAGCCGGAAGTCGAGCGCCTGCGCGCCGAAGTCGGCAAGTACGTGGTCGAAGGCGACCTGCGCCGCGAAATCGGCATCGCCATCAAGCGCCTGATGGACCTGGCCTGCTACCGCGGCCTGCGCCATCGCCGCGGCCTGCCGCTGCGCGGCCAGCGCACCCGGACCAATGCACGCACCCGCAAGGGTCCGCGCAAGGCCATCAAGAAGTAAGGGGAATAGACCATGGCCAAGCCGGCAGCTGCCGCTAAAACCAAGAAGAAGATCAAGCGCGTCGTCACCGATGGCATCGCGCACGTGCACGCTTCTTTCAACAACACCATCGTCACCATCACCGACCGCCAGGGCAACGCGCTGTCGTGGGCGACTTCGGGCGGCGCGGGTTTCCGCGGTTCGCGCAAGTCGACCCCGTTCGCCGCCCAGGTCGCCGCCGAGAAGGCCGGCCGCGCCGCGCTGGATTACGGCGTGAAGTCGCTGGAAGTGCGCATCAAGGGCCCGGGTCCGGGACGCGAGTCGGCCGTTCGTTCGTTGAACAACGTCGGCTACAAGATCATCAACATCATCGACGTGACGCCGATCCCGCACAACGGGTGCCGTCCGCCGAAGAAGCGTCGCGTCTGACGCCGGGAGCACTAGAACATGGCTCGTTATATCGGTCCCACCTGTAAGCTCGCGCGCCGCGAAGGCGCCGATCTGTCCCTGAAGAGCCCGGCCCGCGCGCTGGACTCCAAGTGCAAGCTGGAGCAGAAGCCCGGCCAGCACGGCGCCACCGCGCGCAAGGGCAAGCTGTCCGACTACGCCACCCAGCTGCGCGAGAAGCAGAAGGTCAAGCGCATCTACGGTCTGCTGGAGCGCCAGTTCCGCAACTACTACAAGAAGGCCTCGACCAAGAAGGGCAACACCGGCGAGAACCTGCTGCAGTTGCTGGAAACCCGCCTGGACAACGTCATCTACCGCATGGGCTTCGCGGTCACCCGTCCGGCCGCGCGCCAGCTGGTCTCGCACCGCGGCGTCACCGTCAACGGCAAGCCGGTCAACCTGCCTTCCTACCAAGTGAAGGCGGGCGATGCGATCGCCCTGTCCGAGCGCGCCCAGAAGCAGCTGCGCGTGCAGGAAGCGTTGACCGTGTCGGCCACGATGGACCTGTCGCCTTCCTGGATCGAAGTCGATTCCAAGAAGTTCAGCGGCGTGTTCAAGGCCGTTCCGGATCGCGCCGATCTGCCGGCCGACATCAACGAAGCGCTGATCGTCGAGCTGTACTCGAAGTAAGCAATACCGCGGAGGCCGCTCGCCTCCGCAAGTGGCCGCCGCGATTCCGCGACGGCCGCCCCTTCCGAGGGGAGGGGCTCCAAAAGCACCAGGCCGGCGTCCCCCAATCCGCCGGCCACCGAGGAGACGCTACAAAATGACGGTTACCGCCAACCAGGTTTTGCGCCCCAAGGGTCCGCAGATCGAACGCCTCGCCGACAACCGCGCGAAGGTCGTGATCGAACCGCTGGAGCGCGGCTATGGCCACACCCTCGGCAACGCGCTGCGCCGCGTGTTGCTGTCCTCGATCCCCGGCTTTGCCATCACCGAGGTCGAGATCGACGGCGTGCTGCACGAATACAGCACCATCGAAGGCTTGCAGGAAGACGTGCTGGAAGTGCTGTTGAACCTGAAGGATGTCGCCATCCGCATGGGCACGGGCGACAGCGCCACGCTGAGCCTGAGCAAACAGGAGCCGGGCGTGGTCACCGCCGGCGACATCAAGACCGACCACAACGTCGAGATCCTCAATCCCGACCACGTGATCTGCCACCTCACCAAGGACACCTCGCTGAACATGCGCTTGAAGATCGAGCGCGGCTTCGGCTACCAGCCGGCGACCACTCGCCGTCGTCCCGACGAGGAAACCCGCACCATCGGCCGTCTGATGCTGGACGCTTCGTTCTCGCCGGTGCGCCGCGTCGCCTACGCGGTGGAAGCCGCGCGCGTCGAGCAGCGCACCGACCTGGACAAGCTGGTGCTGGACATCGAAACCAACGGCACGATCGACGCCGAGGAAGCCGTGCGCACCGCCGCCGACATCCTCACCGATCAGCTGAGCGTGTTCGGCGACTTCACCCACCGCGAGCGCGGTGCGGCGAAGCCGGCGGCCACCGGCGTGGATCCGGTGCTGCTGCGCCCGATCGACGACCTGGAGCTGACCGTGCGTTCGGCCAATTGCCTCAAGGCCGAGAGCATCTACTACATCGGCGACCTGATCCAGAAGACCGAAGTCGAGCTGCTCAAGACCCCGAACCTGGGCAAGAAGTCGCTGACCGAGATCAAGGAAGTGCTGGCTCAGCGCGGCTTGTCGCTCGGCATGAAGCTGGAAAACTGGCCGCCGGCCGGCATTTCCCAGCATGGAATGATGGGGTGAAACCGAACCGCTCGCGCGGCACTGCCGCGCGGTTCGGTTGAACGCCCGGCGCGCTGCGCCGGGCCGGGGCGCCAAGTTTCAGAGTCGCTGCAGCACAACGTAAGCGATGCAATAAAACGCGACGCAGCACCACGCAACACAAGTCGACGGGCACAGCCCGCGACCCGCCGGTCAAGGATGGCCGGCCAGGACCAACCGCAGTCCGATGCTCCAACGCCATGAAGGCGACAACGACGTCCAACGCATCAACATTCACTAGGAATCCAAACCATGCGCCACCAGAAAGCCGGCCGTAAATTCAGCCGCACCAGTGCCCACCGCGACGCCATGTTCACCAACATGGCCGCCTCGCTCATCAAGCACGAACTGATCAAGACCACGCTTCCGAAGGCGAAGGAACTGCGCCGCGTCGCCGAGCCGCTGATCACGCTGTCGAAGAAGGACGGCGTGGCCAACCGCCGCCTGGCCTTCTCGCGCCTGCGCGACAAGGAAGCCGTCGGCACGCTGTTCACCGTCCTGGGCCCGCGTTACCGCGACCGCAACGGCGGCTACCTGCGCATCCTCAAGTGCGGCTTCCGCGCCGGCGACAACGCGCCGATGGCGTACGTCGAACTGGTCGATCGCCCGCGCTCGGCCGAGTAAGCCTGCGCTACCGAACTACCGAAAACCCCGGCTCCGGCCGGGGTTTTTGTTTTTGCTCTTCGTAGGAGCGGCTTTAGCCGCGAGCTCTTCCTTTCAAATCGCGACATCGCAGGTGTTGAGGAAAAGAGCTCGCGGCTAAAGCCGCTCCTACGAAAAGCCGCAACGCAACTTTCGGCCCGGGCCCCGGTCTGTGTTGGGCAGTCCGCGCCGCCAGGCCGCATGCTAAGGTTCCCCGCCATGAACCGACTCTCGTTCCGTTCCGCCTACCTGCTCGGCTTCGTCGTCTGCGCGGCCTTGATCGGCTTCGCGTTGTACAGCCAATTCCAGTGGGGCTTGCAGCCTTGCCCGCTGTGCATCTTTCAACGGATCGCCTTCGCCGCGCTTGGCATCGTGTTCCTGATCGGCGGCCTGCACGGGCCGAAGGGAAGCGGCGGTCGCCGCTTCTACGGCGTGCTGGCTTTCATCGCCGCCGCGGTCGGCATCGGCATCGCCGGCCGCCATGTCTGGCTGACCCATCTGCCTCCGGATCAGGTGCCGCATTGCGGCCCGCCGTTGGAATTCATGATGGAGACCAACGCGCTGACCGACGTCATCCGCAAAGTGCTGACCGGTTCGGGCGAGTGCGCCAAGGTCGACTGGACTTTCCTGGGCCTGTCGATGCCGGCCTGGAGCCTGCTCTGGTTCGTGCTGCTGGCCGTCTGGGCGTTATGGGCCGCGTTCCGCCGCCGCTGAAAAACCGGTTGCTGCCGTAACGGTTGCAGCCAGGGCGGGGCGAGGCCATGATGGCTTGGTGCAACGCAGCAAGCGACCTTTCGCCATGGCCAACCCTGATCGACCGCAACCCGTAAATCTCCCCGCCGACTGGGCGCCGGGCAGCTGGCGCGGCCGTCCCGCCGTGCAGCAACCGACCTATCCGGATGCGGAAGCGCTGGCCGGCGTCCAGCGCGAACTCGCGGCCTTGCCGCCGCTGGTGACCTCATGGGAAATCATGTCGCTGAAGCGGCATTTGGCCGATGCGCAGGAAGGCCGCCGCTTCCTGCTGCAAGGCGGCGATTGCGCGGAAAGCTTCACCGACTGCACGCCGGACGTGATCTCCAACCGGCTCAAAGTGCTGCTGCAAATGAGCCTGGTGCTGGTGCATGGATTGCGCTTGCCGGTGGTGCGCGTGGGCCGCTTCGCCGGCCAGTACGCCAAGCCGCGTTCGGCCGACACCGAAACGCGCGGCGAACACACGCTGCCCAGCTACCGCGGCGACATCGTCAATGCGCCGGAATTTTCGCCCGAGGCCCGCGTTCCCGATCCGCGCCGGATGATCAAGGCGCACGCGCGCTCGGCGATGACGATGAACTTCGTGCGTTCGCTGATCGACGGCGGTTTCGCCGACCTGCACCATCCCGAATACTGGGACCTGGGCTGGGTGACGCATTCGCCGCTGGCCGACGAATACCACCGCATGGTCGCCGGCATCGGCGATGCGGTGAAGTTCATGGAAACCCTGTCCGGCGCCGAGGTGCACAACCTCAACCGGGTCGACTTCTACACCTCGCACGAAGCGCTGCTGCTGCCGTACGAGGAAGCGCAAACACGGCAGGTGCCGCGGCAGTGGGGCTGGTTCAACCTCAGTACGCACTATCCGTGGATCGGCATGCGCACCGCGGCGCTCGACGGCGCGCATACGGAATATTTCCGCGGCATCCGCAATCCGATCGCGGTGAAGATCGGCCCGTCGGCGGCGCCGGATCAGGTACTGCGTTTGATCGACGCTTTGAATCCCGATGACGAGCCGGGTCGTTTGACCTTGATCCACCGCATGGGCGCCACCCAGATCGCCGCCAAACTGCCGCCGCTGCTGGACGCCGTGCGGCGCGAAGGGCGGCGCGTGCTGTGGGTCTGCGATCCGATGCACGGCAATACCGAGAACAGCAGCAACGGCTACAAGACCCGCCGCTTCGGCAACATCCGCAGCGAAGTAGAGCAGTCGTTCGACCTGCACGCTGCGGCCGGCACCCGCCTGGGCGGCGTGCATCTCGAATTGACAGGCGAGGACGTGACCGAATGCACCGGCGGCGCGCGCGACCTGACCGATCTGGATCTGGAGCGCGCCTACCGTTCCACCGTCGACCCGCGTCTGAATTACGAGCAGGCGCTTGAAACGGCGATGCTGATCGTGCGCAAGCAGGCGCAGATCGCCACGCCGGCGTCGGCCTGAGCTCTGCCGGACTTGATCCGGTTCGAAACCGCACCGAGGCGGGATCGCTCCGCTCGGCTGCAGCTTTGCGTAGGTGCGAATTCATTCGCACGCTTTTAAGGCAAGAGCGTGCAAATGAATTCGCACCTACGAAAGCAGTGAGCAGCGCGAAAGCAGTGGGTCAATGCGGAGCCACTCCGCTCCCGCAAGCACAGGGCGTGCTAGGCTCCGGGCGATCCCGCCGGAGCGCGCCATGTCCCCGACCCGAATCCTGGCAACCGTAACGCTGCTATTCGCCGCCGGCATCGCTTCCGCCGAAGTCCGCATCGCGCCACAGGAAAGCGGCGTCAAAGTCCGCCTCCGCGGCATCTCAGCGGTCAGCGCCGACGTGGCCTGGGCCAGCGGCCGCGAAGGCACGGTGCTGCGCACGGTCGACGGCGGCAAGCATTGGCAGGCGATGAAGGTGCCCGGCGCGGACGAATTGGATTTCCGCGACGTCGAAGGTTTCGATGCGGACACGGCGGTGGTGCTGAGCATCGGGCCGGGCGAAGCGTCGCGGATTTATCGGACCGAGGATGGCGGCAAGTCGTGGAAACTGGCGCTGCAGAACAAGGATCCGCGGGCGTTCTTCGATTGCATGACGTTTGATGGCGAGCGCGGTTGGATGATGGGCGATCCGGTCGACGGTCGTTTTCAGATATACGCTACCGCGGACGCCGGCCGGAATTGGAAGTTGTCGCCGACCGGCCCAAAAGCGGAGAAAGACGAAGCGGCGTTTGCGGCCAGCGGCACCTGCATCGCGCGTAGCCAAGACGCGCTGATGATCGGCACCGGCGGCGCGCAAGCGCGTCTGCACATATCGCGTGACGACGGATCCACCTGGCAGGCGTCCGATAGCGGCATGTCGCGCAGCAAGCAGGAAGCGGGCGTATTCTCGATTGCGACTACACCGTTCGGCGCATTCGCGGTCGGCGGCGATTACAAAGCCGAAAGCGCGCCCGGAAACGCCGCCGAATGGCGTGTGGGGAACAAGCGCGATCCTGTGGTAACAATTGCTGCGCCTCGCGGTTACCGTTCCGGCGCCGCTTGTCTGGATGCGACGCCGTTGGCTTGTGTCGCCGTCGGTCCCAGCGGTGCCGACAGGTGGGATACGGCTTCGTGGAAACCGTTGTCCGATACGGGTTACGACGCTGTCGATCTTACCGGCAACGTGGGTTGGGTCAGCGGCGATGCGGGGCGGATAGGGCGCGTCGAAATCGGCGACTGATCATTGCGAACGCGGCTTTTGATGTTCCTGTCCCTTGCGGATACCCGAAGGGCAGGAGAGGGGGCGCGAGCGGAGCGAAGCGTGCTTTCGCTGTTGTTTGTAGCAATGCGCCAAAAGCCGAACCCTCTCCCTGGCGCTACGCGCCTGTCCCTCTCCCGCAAGGGGAGAGGGTAAGCAGGTCGCGCTGCTATTGGGTGGGTTTTGCCGCGTCGAGCTTCACCGTCTGCTCAAACTTGGGCGCGCGTCGTGCCTTGGTCGCCTGCTCGAACGAATACGCCAGTTCGATCAAGCGCGGTTCGCTCCACGCCGCTCCCATGAAGGTGATGCCCAGCGGCAGGCCGTGGCTGTCGCCCATCGGTACGGTGATGCTGGGCGTACCGGCGACCGCCGCAGCGCCATAGCCAGCACCGGTGAAATGATCGCCGTTGATGGGATCGGTCAACCAGGCCGGAGACATCGACGGCGCGATCAACGCGTCCAGTTTCTGCGATTTCAACGCGGCATCGATGCCTTCCGGTCCGGCGAGTTTGCGCGCCTTGGTCCGTGCCTCGATATAGGCGGCGTCGGTGAGCGGGCCTTTCGCCTGTGCTTTCTCGAACAATTCCTGCGCGAAATACGGCATCTCGGCCGAAGCGTTGTTCTTGTTGAATTCGATCAGTTCGGCCAACGTCTTCACCGGTGCATCGCTCTTGGCGAGATAGGCCTCCAGATCGGCCTTGAATTCGTACAACAGCACTTCGAATTCCAGCTTATCCCACTCGCCCAGGGTCGGGATCTCGGCGTCGACCACTTCCGCCCCCGACGCTTTGATCGAAGCGATCGCTTTCTCCATCGCCGCATCCACGTCGGGCTGGTAGCCCATCAGCTTGCGCACCACGCCGACCCGCGCGCCCTTCAAGCCGTCGGTCTTCAGGTTCGTGGTGTAGTCGAACACGGCCTTGCCGACGTTGTGCTGGGTGGCGGCGTCGGCGTCGTCCTTGCCGGTGATCGCGGCCAGCAGCGCGGCCGCGTCGGCGACGCTGCGGGTCATCGGGCCGGCCGTGTCCTGGCTGTGCGAAATCGGAATGATGCCGCTGCGGCTCACCAAACCCACCGTCGGCTTGATGCCGACCAAACCGGCCACCGCCGACGGGCAGATGATGCTGCCGTCGGTTTCGGTGCCGATGCCGACCACGGCGAGATTCGCCGCGATCGCGGTGCCGGTGCCGCCGCTGGAGCCGCAGGGGTTGCGATCCAGCGCATACGGATTCTTGGTCTGGCCGCCGCGTCCGCTCCAGCCGGAGGTGGAACGCGACGAACGAAAGTTCGCCCACTCGCTCAGGTTCGTCTTGCCCAGGATCACCGCGCCTGCTTCGCGCAGGCGCTGCACGAGGAACGCATCGTTTTTCGGACGATGGTTGGCCAAGGCCAGCGAGCCGGCGGAGTTCACCATGGGCGTGGCGTCGATGTTGTCTTTCAACAGCACGGGGATGCCGTGCAACGCGCTGCGCTTCTTGCCGTCCTTGAGTTCTGCGTCGCGCGCGTCGGCTTCTTTCAGCGCGTCCGGATTGAGTTCGATCACCGAATTCAGCATCGGGCCCGCTTTGTCGATCGCGGCGATGCGGTCCAGATACGCCTGAGTCAGCGCGCGGCTGCTCAGCTCGCCCTTGTCCATGCGTGCTTGCAGGCTGGCGATGCCGGCTTCTTCGAAGGCGAATGCGGCGGGCTGCGCGGCAGCGTCGACCGGTTTCTCGGCTGGCGCAGACGTGCTGCTCGCGGCAGGCGCGGGCGCAGCGGGTTGAGCGGCTTCGCGTTGGCATGCGGCCAACGTCAGCGCCGCAACGAGCGGCAGCAATATGGGCTTGCGGAACATATCGATTCCCCGAAGGCCGCGGGACGGGCGCGGCAGCGCGCAGCATCCCGTTTCGGCTCGCGCGCCGCAAGGGCGAGCGAACGTAGGGTGGGCCTTGGCCCGCCGTCGCCATGCTGAATCGCGGCGGAAAAATCCGTCGAAACGGCTTCCGGCTTCTTCGCCGGGATCGGGATATGGCGATGGTGGGCCAAGGCCCACCCTACAAGGTGGGATTCGGTGGGCGGGACAGGCCGGCGCCTTTGCTTTTGTGGGAGCGGCTTTAGCCGCGAGCTCTTGCCAAATGGTTGCGGCGTGACGGAAAAGCTCGCGGCTGAAGCCGCTCCTACAAAAGCGGAACGGTTTAGCTAGGTTACTGCCGGCGCTTGAACAAGTCGCGGCCCAGCACCCAGACCACGATCAGGTTGATCAGCACGACGGCGGCCGACAGCCAGCCCGGATGCCGGAACAAAGCGTAGATATCGAAAGGCAGGTAAGCCGCGGCCGCCAGGCAACCCAGCCATGAAGCCCAGGCTTTGGCCCGCCACAAACCCCAGGCTTCCAACAGATGGAGTAAGCCGTAGGCCAGCACCGCCGCGGCCGCCAGATGCACCGAATGCGGACTGATCGCGTTCGCCAGCCAGGCCATCGCGCCGTGGTCGGGATCCAACTGGAATTTGGCGATCAGCAGATGCACCCAATGCTGCAGCGGGGCCGGCCCCAGCAATTCCAGGCCGCTGGCCGCGAACACCGCCAGCGCGCCCTTCACCGCCTCGACGACCGCGATGACATGCAGACCCGGATGCCTATGCGGATCCGGGTTGTAAGGCGGGTCGGCGGTCATCCGCGAAGTTTACGCGGCGCGCGAGGCGCGCTTGCGGTCCACTTCGGTGCGTTGCTTCTTGCGCAGGCGGATCGCCTTCGGGGTGATCTCGACCAGCTCGTCGTCGTCGATGAATTCCAGCGCCTGTTCCAGCGAGAACTTGATCGGCGGGATCAGGCCCTCGTCGTCGTCCTTGCCGGACGCGCGGAAGTTGGTCAGCTGCTTACCGCGCAGGGCGTTGACGGTGAGGTCGTTGTCCTTGCTGTTGATGCCGACGATCTGGCCTTCGTAGATTTCCTCGCCCGGCTCGATGAACAGCCGGCCGCGTTCCTGCATCGCGATCTGCGCGTAGGCCGGCGACGGGCCGGTGCCGTTGGAGATCAGCACGCCGTTCTGGCGCTGGCCGATGGAACCTTCGGTCTTGGGACCGTAATGGTCGAACACGTGGAACAGCAGGCCGGTGCCGGCAGTGATCGTGCGGAATTCGGTCTGGAAGCCGATCAGTCCGCGCGCCGGGATCATGAATTCGATCCGCACGCGGCCCTTGCCGTCCGGTTCCATGTTGGTGAGCAGCGCCTTGCGGTCGCCCAGGCGCGACATCACGCCGCCCTGGAACTGCTCTTCCATGTCCACGACCAATTGCTCGAACGGCTCCTGTGCGACGCCGTCGATCTGCTTGATGATCACTTCCGGACGCGACACGGCCAGCTCGTAGCCTTCGCGGCGCATGGTTTCGATCAGGATCGACAAATGCAGTTCGCCGCGGCCGCTGACCTTGAACTTGTCGGCGTCGGCGGTGTCTTCGACCTTCAACGCGACGTTGTGCTGGGTTTCGCGGGTCAGGCGGTCGCGCAGCTGGCGCGAGGTGAGGAACTTGCCGCCGCTCTTGTCCTTGACGCCTGCGAACGGCGAATCGTTCACCTGGAAGGTCATTGAGATGGTCGGCTCGTCGACGGTCAGCACCGGCAGCTGCTCGACCGCGTCGGTCGCGCACAGCGTGTCGGAGATGCCCAGGCCTTCGATGCCGCTGAAGGCGATGATGTCGCCGGCCTGCGCTTCGGGCACCTCGACGCGCTCAAGGCCCATGAAGCCGAGCACCTGCAGCACCTTGGCGTTGCGGGTCTTGCCCTCGCGGTCGATCACCGTGACTTGCTGGTTGGTCTTGACCTTGCCGCGCTGGATCCGGCCCACGCCGATGATGCCGACGTAGTTGTTGTAGTCGAGCGAAGTGACGCGCATCTGGAACGGGCCGTCCGGATCGACCGGCGGCGCGGGCACGTGGTCGCAGATCGCTTCGAACAGCGGGGTCATGTCGCCTTCGCGTACTTCGTCGGTGAGGCCGGCGTAGCCCTGTAGGCCGGACGCGTACACGGTGTGGAAATCGAGCTGGTCGTCGTTCGCGCCCAGGCGGTCGAACAGGTCGAAGGTCTGGTCCAGCACCCAGCTCGGACGCGCGCCCGGGCGGTCGACCTTGTTCACGACCACGATCGGCTTGAAGCCCATCGCGAATGCTTTCTGGGTGACGAAGCGGGTCTGCGGCATCGGGCCGTCCATCGCATCGACCAGAATGAGCACCGAGTCGACCATCGACAGCACGCGCTCCACTTCGCCGCCGAAGTCGGCGTGTCCGGGGGTGTCGACGATGTTGATGCGCCAGGCTTCGCCGGTCTTGGGATTGGTCCAGCGGATCGCGGTGTTCTTGGACAGGATGGTGATGCCGCGTTCCTTTTCCAGGTCGTTGCTGTCCATCACGCGGTCCGGGACCACGGCGCGCTCGCTGAGAGTGCCCGACTGCTTGAGCAGCTGGTCGACGAGGGTGGTCTTGCCGTGGTCGACGTGGGCGACGATGGCGATGTTGCGGAGGCGTTCGATGGACATGACGGAAGGGCGCCGGCGACGGGCGCAGGGTCGGGTAAGGAAGCCGGTTATTATAGCGGTCTGCCGAGACAAAAACCCTTTCGAGTCGCGGATTTATCCCTTAACGGACTTGAAGGGCGCCGCCCCCGGCCTCAAATCCCCGGCTTGAGCCGAACCCAGGAGTTCCCATGTCCCTTTTCGCCACCTTCGACACCGACCGCGGCGCCATCAAGGTCGAGCTGTACCCCGACAAGGCCCCGCTGACCGTGGCCAATTTCGTCAACCTGGCCAAGCGCGGCTTCTATAACGGCCTGAACTTCCACCGGGTGATCGCCGACTTCATGATCCAGGGCGGCTGCCCGCAGGGCACCGGCACCGGCGGCCCGGGCTATAAGTTCGAGGACGAAGCCAAGAACGGCGTCGGCCACGAACGCGGCGTGCTGTCGATGGCCAACGCCGGCCCCAACACCAACGGCAGTCAGTTCTTCATCACCCACGTCGCTACGCCGTGGCTGGACGGCAAGCACACCGTGTTCGGCAAGGTCGTTTCCGGCATCGAAGCGGTCGATGCGGTGAAGCAGGGCGACAAGATCAAGTCGGTCACCATCGAAGGCGACGCCGACGCCGCGTTGGCCGCCAAGGCCGATCGCGTGGCGGAGTGGAACAAGATCCTCGCCGCATAAGCGCACGCCGCGTATGGGTCCGCACCTGCTTTCGTAGGTGCGGATTCATCCGCACGCTCCTCATCCCCAGGCGGATATTTCCGCCGGATCGTTTTCACAGATCCAGATCGCATCCCAATGCGGATATTCGCCGATATGCGCCACTAACCCGGCGCGCAATGGGTTGGCGATGATGTATCTGGCGATCGTCCGTAAATCCTCGTCCTTTCGGATCGCCCGGTCGAAGTAGTTTTTCTGCCAGATGGCGCCGTTTCGACGCAAATGCCGGTTGATACCGCGCGCGGAGCCGGCTTTCAGGCTTCTGACAACTTCGCCGAGCGGCAATGGGTTTCCGAGCTCGAAGAGCCAGTGGGCGTGGTCCGGCATGACCACGAAAGCCAAGGATCGGACATGCCCGGCATCATGGAGTTTGCGCATTTGATCGATAACCATGCGTGCGCAGAAGTAGTCTTCGAATAGCCTGTGTTCTCGGCGGGCAAGGACGGCCGTTACGAAATAGGCCTGTCCGGATTGGCTATGTCGACCGAGCCGGAGTTTATCGTACGGGGCCATGAGTCAAGAGCGTGCGGATGAATCCGCACCTACGAAAATCGGGTTCCCTACGAAGAAATAGGATCCGCATGCGAAAAACGGGTTTCGTACGAAAATCGGGGCTTGCATGAAACCTGCTTTCGTAGGTGCGGATTCATCCGCACGCTTTTTGCGTCTATTTCCAGCGCAGCGTATCCAGCATCCGCGACACCTTCTCCGCATCGCGCGGGTAGTAGTACTCGCTGGGCGCCAGGAAGATCGCCAGCGCCAGTTCTTTGTCGTGTTCGAATGCGGCGACCATGCCCTGGTATTTCAGGCCTTCTTCGTTCGCCAACGACACTTCGAAGCGCAAGCCTTCTCGATCGCCGAACGTGGTCGGCCGCAGATTGCTCGGCGCGATGTTCACCGCGCCCGACGCGGCGAAGCCGTCGACGATCAGATCGCGCAACTCGTCCGCGCGCATGCCCGGCTTGAAGTAGGCGCCGTCGGGACGGCGTTTGGTCTGGCGGCTGCCCAGGAAGATGTAGTCGCGTTCGCGCACCGATGGGATCAGGTACAGGCGGTTGAGCAATTCTCCGTCGATGGTCCACAGCTGGAAGCGGTGCGCAGTGATGCGCGTCCATTCCATCTCGCTGTTCAAGCTCAGGCGGCTGCCGGCGGGGTTGGGGCCGGGCAGGACGAGCGGACGGCCGCTGGAAGCGCAGGCGGAGAGCAGCGCGGTCAATGCGCAGATCAAGAGCAGTCGAGCAAGCTCGACTCTACGAAAAGCGATCACGAGCCACCTCCCAGCTTATTCAATTCACGCTGCACGAAGGCGCGGTCCTCGGCTTGCGGCGCATCCGACAGATAGCGTTGCAAGGCGGCGCGCGCATCGGCGTTGCGGCCGGATTCGCGCAAGGCGAATCCATGTTCGCGCCAGGCCGCGGCCGGCGCGCCGGGCAGGGCGACGGCTTGCGCGTACAGCTTCGCGGCAGCGGCGCGGTCGCTGTCGGCGTTGCGCCGGCGATGCGCTTCGCCCAGATAGAACGTCAATACGCCCTTGTCCTGCTGCGGCGAGTCGGCCAGCAGTTCGCCGATCACCAGCAGCGAGGCGGCATAGGCGCGGCGCGCGAGTTCGGTGTCGAGCCAGTGTTCGAGATAAGGCCGCGTCGCGGCGCGATACGCATCGCGGCGGCGCTCGCGGGAGGCGTTCGCCACCGCGTTCGCCGCGGCGGTGACGTCGGCCAGTCGTTCGGCCGTGGCCGGGTGGGTGGAGAACGCGGCGGAAGGCCGGTCGTATTTGCGCGTGTCGTCCTCGCGTTTCATCCGTGCCCACAGGTCGATGCCGGCGCGCGGGTCGTAGCCATGGTCGACGATGGCCTGGAAACCCAGCCTGTCTGCTTCGCGTTCCTGATCGCGGGTGAACTTGAACAAGGTGGCGTAACCGGCGAGCGAGCCGAGCATCGCGGTGTTCGGTGCGCCGGCGCCGTAGGCCAGCACCTGGAACACCGTCAATAGCGCGCTGGTGTCCTTCACCCGGCGCCATTGCTTCAGCGAATGCTGCGCCTTGAAGTGGCCGGCCTCGTGGCCGAGCACGAAGGCCAGTTCGGCTTCGTCGCGGGCGCGGAGCAGGGCGCCGGTCCAGATGAGCATCACGCCGTTCGGCGCCATGCTGGCGTTGAATTGCGGCACGTCCATCACGTAGACGCGCAGGTCCTTGCAGTATTCGCCGGAAACTTCGCAGGCGACCTTGCGCACGTACTCGTTCAAGGCCGGATCGCGCACGCGCAGCGGCGAGCGTTGCAATTCGGTTTCAGCGCGTTCCATCGCGTACCACAGCTCGGCTTCGTCGCTGCCGACGGTCGGCGCGGAGCCGGGTTTGTTGTCGCGGATCGGCGCCTGGCTGGCGCAGGCGGTCAAGGCCAGCAGCAGGCCGATGCCCAGGGCATGTAGTTTCATTGCGGCTTGCCCCGCATCTCTTTGAGCAAGTCGCCGGCGGTTTCGCGCGCGCCGGGCGCGTCGCGCAGATCGCCGGTCTGGTCCAGCAGCAGGTTGTGCCAGACCACCTGGCCGCTGCGCAAATCAACCAGCGATGCCAGACCGATCTGGGTGCCACCGCCGATATCACCGCCGAGCAGCAGGAAACCGACCACCCGCATCGCCGCGCGTCCGCCGCTGGTGTAGCTGTCGCGGATGTAGGTGAACAGCGCGTAGTCCGCGCCGGTGGCCTGGCGCAGGTCGGCCACGCCCGGGCCCAGTGTCCAGTCGAATTTGCCGCGCTTGTTGCGCAGCGGCCCGGTCCCGCGGCTGCGCGAATACTGCAGCACGCTCAACGAGACCGCCTGATTCAGCAGGTACAGCTGACGCAGCCGATTCTCCGGGCCGGCGTCCGCCGGAATCGCGAAATCCGGGCGCAGGGCGATACCCTGGGCCTGCAACAGGTCGCGCGCGGCCTGCGGATACAACTGGCGGGCGGCCTGCGTCCATTCCTTGCGCGGCTCGGCGGCGCCGCCGGCCAGCAGTTCGGACAGTTCGATGTCCGGCTCCACCAGCACCACGCTGCCGTCGATCCGCAGCGGCTGGCCTGCGGTGTCCTTGGCGGTGCGGACCTGGGTCGATACGCACCCCGATAGCAGCAACAGCGTCAGCAGCGAAACCGCGATCGCGCCGCCGCGCGCCCGGACCCGCTGGAACAACGGCTTGGTCATGGTCCTCCCCCTGTCCTTAGAGGGCCGCCCTCGCGGCCCGATCCTCAGTCAGACGATAGCCTGCCGAGAAAGCGGACATCGCAGCATTCGGATACGCGGTCGCGATCCCGAGACCGCCGGATCGCCGTTGCCGCCGCTGCTTGGCCGGACCTCGCGAAAAACCGCGCCGTGCTAAAATTCCGCCGCTCTCCCACGCCTGTCCGCAGGCCCCCCACGTCGAACCCCACGAGGTTTCCCGCGATGCCCCAGCTTGCCCGCCGCATGGGCCGCGCCAAGCCCAGCGCGATCATGCTCGTCGCCGAAAAGGCCAAGCAGCTCAAGGCCGAAGGCCGCGACATCATCAGTTTCTCCATCGGCGTCCCCAACTTCCTGCCCGGCGAACACGTCTACGCTGCCGCCCGCGAAGCGTTGGCCAAGGACAGCGGCCAATACGGCAGCAACCGCGGTTCGGACGCGCTGCTGGATGCGTTCCTGAAACATATCGAACAAGTCGGCCTGACCGGCTACACGCGCGCGAACATCGCCACCGGCATCGGCGCCAAGCACGTGATCTACAACGTCTGCGAAGCGCTGCTGGACGAAGGCGACGGCTTCGCCTTCCCGACGCCGTACTGGACCAGCTACGTCGACATCGGCGAAATCCTCAATGCCGACATCCAGCTGCTGCCGTGCCCGCCGGAACAGAACTACAAGCTGACCCCCGCGCAGCTCGACGCCGCGCTGGCCAAGAAGCCGAAGGTGTTCCTGTTCAACAATCCGTCCAACCCGACCGGCATGGTCTACACGCGCGAGGAAATCGCCGCGCTGGCGGACGTGATCGTCAAGCATCCGGATACCTGGATACTCACCGACGACATCTACAACCGCATGGTGTTCGACGGCGTGGGCTATCACAACTTCGTGCATTTCCGCCCGGAACTGCGCGATCGGGTGATCTTCCTGGATTCGCTGTCCAAGACCTACGGCATGCCCGGCTGGCGCGTCGGCTTCATGGCCGGGCCGGAGTCGGTGGCCAAGGCGGTCACCACGATGAACTCCAACCACATCACCAACATCCCGGAAATCGTCACGGCCGCGGCGGTCGCCGCGCTGAGCGGCCCGCAGGACATTCCGACCCAGAAGAACGCCGAATTCCAGGCCAAGCGCGACCAGGTGATGGCCATGCTGGATTCGATTCCCGGCGTGGTTTGCCCGCGGCCGCAGGGCGCGTTCTACGCGTTCCCGGATATCAGCGTCGCGTTCGGCAAGTCGCACAACGGCAAGAAGATCGAAAACGACGTCGACTTCTGCAACGCGCTGCTGGAAGCCAAGGGCGTGGCCTGCGTGCCGGGTTCCGCGTTCGGCGAGCCGCGTGCACTGCGGATCAGCTATACCTGCCCGACGCCGCAGCTGGCGCCGGGTTTGCAGCGGTTCCAGGAATTCTTCGCCGAACTCGCTTGAGCGAAGGAACGGATCGGCATGCGCATCGTCTGGCTGTTGCTGTTGATCGGTATCGCCGGCGGCGTCTATTCGCTGATGAACCGCGAAAAGGCGCCCGTGCTGCGGCCGAACGATCCGCGCCTGGAAACCGGCGACGAGCGCATCGTCATGCTGGCTGCGGAATGGTGCGGCTATTGCCGCAAGCAGCGCCAGGATTTCGAGCGCGCCAGCGTCCGCTACCGTGTCCTGGACGTGGATACGCCGGAAGGCGATCGCGCGGCGCAAGCGCTGGGCACGCGTAGCGTGCCCGTCACCGTGATCGGCCAGCATGTAGTGCACGGCTACCAAACCGATGAGCTGCAGGAAAGGCTGACCCCGCTGGGCTATCGCGTCTATCCCCAGTGATTTTTTCCGCAAACACCAACGTAAAGGCAAGCCAGATGAAAACTCCCGTCCGTGTCGCAGTCACCGGCGCCGCCGGCCAGATCGGCTATTCGCTGCTGTTCCGCATCGCTTCCGGCGAAATGCTGGGCAAGGACCAGCCCGTCATCCTGCAGATGCTGGAACTGCCGATGGAGAAAGCCCAGGCCGCGCTGAAGGGCGTGATGATGGAGCTGGAGGACTGCGCGTTCCCGCTGCTGGCCGGCATGGTCGGCACCGACGATGCCGAAGTCGCGTTCAAGGACGCCGACATCGCCCTGCTGGTCGGCGCGCGTCCGCGCGGTCCGGGCATGGAGCGCAAGGACCTGCTGCTGGAGAATGCGAAGATCTTCACCGCCCAGGGTGCGGCGCTGAACAAGGTCGCCAAGCGCGACGTGAAGGTGCTGGTGGTCGGCAATCCGGCCAACACCAACGCGTATATCGCGATGAAGTCGGCGCCGGATCTGCCGGCCAAGAACTTCACCGCCATGCTGCGTCTGGACCACAACCGCGCACTCAGCCAGCTCGCCGTGAAAGCCGGCGTGGCCGTCGGTGATATCGACAAGCTGATCGTGTGGGGCAACCACAGCCCGACCATGTATCCCGACTACCGCTTCGCCGTCGCCAACGGCGCATCGCTGAAAGACAAGATCGGCGACGCGGACTGGAACGCGAACACATTCATCCCGCAGGTCGGCAAGCGCGGCGCGGCGATCATCGAAGCGCGCGGCCTGTCCTCGGCTGCTTCGGCCGCGAATGCCGCCATCGACCACATCCGCGACTGGGTGCTGGGCAGCGACGGCAAGTGGGTGACGATGGGCGTGCCGTCGGACGGCAGCTACGGTATTCCGGAAGGCGTGATGTACGGCGTGCCGGTGACTACGAAGAACGGCGAGTACACCCGCATCGAAGGTTTGGAGATCGATGCGTTCAGCCGCGAGCGCATGGACAAGACCCTGGCCGAGCTGGAAGAAGAGCGGGCCGGCGTGGCGCATCTGCTGGGCTGATCGCCGCAAGTCCGGACGAATACAGGGCGGCTCCGGCCGCCCTTTTTCATGGCCGGGATCGGTGGGATGATGCGGCCATCATCAGCCGCCGTCGGCTCATTAGGTTGGTTATGGTCAGCACGTCACTCAGGGTCGCTGCTTGGTCGCTTATCGCTTTTCTAACGTTGGATGCGTTTTCACAAACGCATGCGTCCGGACGGGTGTATTTGACTATCGAAGGGATCAGGAAGTGCGGCGATGTTTCGCGATGCGCGGTGGTTACCGTTCACAACGACACCGACGTCGCACAGGAGGTGCCGATCTCCGATGGTGAGGTGCCGGAGCCTCACTACGGGTACGAAGTCCGGGAAACCGGCAAGCAGGAGTGGCAGCACTTCGCTTTTTCGATCGGAAGTTTCACCGACAGCATGCGAAGCAAGACCGTACCGGCCCATGGACGGCGGACGGTCCTGGTCTGGATTCCAACCAGCATGCCTTTCCCAGAGCGTTACGAAAGCTACAGACTCAGTATCCGTTTGCGTTCAAAGCTTATTGCTCATTCCGATCCGTTCGGTGCGGGTGGGCCCGTCTTTTCGCCCAAGTAGCCGGTACGCACTGATCCGAGGCTCAGCCGGCTTTCATCTGAATCAACTGGATCAGATTGCCGCAGGTATCGTCGAGCACCGCCACGCGGACGTTGCCGGCGTCCATCGGTTCGCGCGCGAAGGAGACGCCGAGCGAGACCAGCCTTTCGTATTCGGCGTCGATGTCGTCGACCTGGAACGAAGTCGCCGGAATGCCGTCTTCGACCAGCGCCGCCTTGTAGGGCGGAACGGCGGGGTGATCGCCCGGCTCGAGCAGCAGTTCGGTGCCTTCGGGCGCTTCCGGAGACACCACGGTCAGCCACCGGTGTTCTCCGAGCGGGATGTCGTGCTTCTTCTCGAAACCGAGCACGCGCGTATAGAAATCCAGGGCTTTCGCCTGATCGTCCACGAAGACGCTGGTGACGTAGATCCTCATCGGGTTCTCCTGCCTAAAGATGCTTGCGCAGCCACTGTTTGGCCGCTTCCCGCAGCGGAGCGGGATCGAAGGAATGGATCTTGGTCCGGCCCGACCATTCCACTTGGACCAGTCCCGCTTTTTGCAGCATGTCCAAATGCTGCGTTATCGCTTGGCGCGACAGCGCGGCTTGGCCTTCCATGGCCGAAAGGGCGCAGATTTCGAACAGCGACTGCTTCGGGCGCCGTCGCAGGCTGTCGAGGATCCTGCGCCGGGTCGGGTCGCCGAGCGCCTTGAAAACGCGGTCCAACTCGTCGTCGTTCACGGCGAGCATTATGCAATGAAATTATTGCATGTCAAGAATGGATCGCGTTGTCCGGCAATGCGGCGTTAAAAAAGGTGTCCGGGCGCCGTAGGCCCGCCTCGGCTAAAATGGCTTCTTTCTGGAGACGCCATGAGCCCGCAGACCTCCGCCGGCGCGCGATTCCGCGCCGCGCTCGCCGAAGAATCCCCGCTGCAAGTGATGGGCAGCATCACCGCCTACGCCGGTCTGATGGCCAAGCGCGTCGGCTACAAGGCGCTGTACCTGTCCGGCGGCGGCGTAGCGGCGAATTCGCTGGGCGTGCCCGATCTGGGCATCAGCACCATGGAAGACGTGCTGATCGACGCACGCCGCATCGTAGACGCCACCGGCATGCCGCTGCTGGTCGACATCGACACCGGCTGGGGCGGCGCTTTCAACATCGCCCGCACCATCAAATCCTTCATCAACGTTGGCGTCGCCGCGGTCCACATGGAGGACCAGGTCGGGCAGAAGCGTTGCGGCCATCGTCCGGGCAAGGAAGTGGTGCCGCTGGAGGAAATGGTCGACCGGATCAAGTCGGCGGTCGATGCGCGGCACGACCCCGGCTTCGTGATCATGGCCCGCACCGATGCGGCCGCCAGCGAAGGCGTGGACAGCGCGATCGAGCGCGCCGTGGCCTACGTCGAAGCCGGCGCCGACATGATCTTCCCCGAAGCGATGAAGACGCTGGACGACTACCGCCGCTTCAAGCAGGCGGTGAAGGTGCCGATCCTGGCCAACCTCACCGAATTCGGCTCCACGCCGTTCTTCACCACTGACGAATTGCGCGACGCCAACGTCGACATCGCCCTGTACTGCTGCGGCGCGTACCGGGCGATGAACAAGGCGGCGCTGGGCTTCTACCAGACGGTGCGAGAGCAGGGTACGCAGAAAAGCATCATCGACCGCTTGCAAACGCGCGACGAGCTCTACGATTTCCTGGGTTACCACGACTACGAGCGCAAGCTCGACGAACTGTTCGCCAAGTCGCCGAAGTGACCGAAGCGCAGGCCAAGCCCGGCACCGATTGGGATCGCATCACCGCGATCTCGGCGGTGATGATCGGCCTGGTCGCCGTTGCGGTATCGGCTTACACCGCGGTGATCCAGCGCCAGCAGGTCCGTGCGCAGGTGTGGCCGCGGCTGATGATGTATTCCGGCGGAAGCACCGGCGAATTCGGTGTCGCCAATCGCGGCGTCGGCCCGGCGATCGTGAAGTCGGTGCGCGTCGATGTGGACGGCAAACCGGTCCACGATTGGAAGGAATTGTATGGACGGCTGCGGATCGCAGACGCGGATCCCTATTACAACTCGCTGTCCGGTCAGGTCTTTTCCGCTGGCCAGGACATGATGTACCTGCGGCCGAGCACGCGCGAACATTACAACGCACTGCGCGCGATGGCCGGGTCGCGATTCGGCCTGGTGACCTGCTACTGCTCGACGCTGGGCGAGTGTTGGACCACGCAAACGCGGCTGACCTCGCTCGACGATCAGCAGCGTGCGGTGAAGAGCTGCCCCGCATCCGGCCCCGGCGATTTCAACAACTGAGAGGCCGGCATTGTCCGAACAGCCGTCCCGTACCGATGTCGCGCCGCCTCCGCAGGGCGGTGCGCATCGCCGTTGGGATGCGCTCGGCATCATCGTCGCTTCCGCGATCGGCCTGCTGGCGCTGCTGGTGTCCGGATACACCGCTTACATCCAGCGCCAACAAGTGCGCGCGCAGGTCTGGCCGTACCTGACCGTGGCCTACCAGGACCAGGAACTGCGCTTGACCCTCTTCAACAAGGGCGTGGGACCGGGCATGGTGCGGTCCGTACGCGTGACCGTGGATGGGAAGCCGCAGCGCGATTGGCGCAGCGCGTTGACTTCGCTCGGTCTTCCATCGAACGACTACCGCCATTCCACCCTGTCCGAAACCGTGCTGAGCCCCGGCGAATCCCTGGCCGTGATCGTGCTTCCGGACGCCGCCGCCTACACGCGGTTCCGCGCGGCGATGGACACGCGCGGCGCCGTGGATTTCTGCTATTGCTCGACGCTGGGCGACTGCTGGATGTTCGAAGACCGCCGCTCGCCCATCAAGCCCGTCGTGCGTGCGGTGACGCAGTGTCCGCGGTTGCCGGCATCCGATGCATTTACCGATTGAACGAAAGACGGAGAACGAAAGTGAGCGAGAATTCCACGCAGTCCGGCTTCAAGCCGAAGAAATCGGTGGCCCTGTCCGGTACCGCCGCCGGCAACACCGCGCTGTGCACGGTCGGCCGCAGCGGCAACGATCTGCATTACCGCGGCTACGACATCCATGACCTAGCCACGAAATCCACGTTCGAGGAAGTCGCCCACCTGCTGGTGCATGGCGCGTTGCCGACCGCTTCGCAGCTGAAGGCCTACAAAGCCAAGCTCAAGCGCCTGCGCGGCCTGCCGGCGATCGTGCAGGAAGCCTTGGAACTGGTGCCCGCCAACGCCCATCCGATGGACGTGATGCGCACCGGCTGCTCGGTGCTGGGCACGGTGCTGCCCGAGCGCGAAGGCCATCCGGCTTCGGAAGCGCGCGACATCGCCGACCGGCTGATGGCCAGCTTCGGCTCGATGTTGTTGTACTGGTGGCATTTCACCCGCAATGGCCGCCGCATCGACGTGGAAACCGACGACGACAGCATCGCCGCGCATTTCCTGCACCTGCTGCACGGCGAGCCGCCCAGCGCGCTGCACGCCGATGCGATGGACAAATCGCTGATCCTGTACGCCGAACACGAATTCAACGCGTCCACCTTCACCGCGCGCGTGATCGCCGGCACCGGTTCGGACATGCATTCGTGCATCACCGGCGCGATCGGCGCGCTGCGCGGGCCCAAGCACGGCGGCGCCAACGAAGTGGCGATGGACATCATTTCCCGCTACGCCACCGCGGACGAAGCCGAGGCCGACATCCGCGCCCGCGTCGAACGCAAGGAAATCGTGATCGGCTTCGGCCATCCGGTTTACACCATCGGCGATCCGCGCAACCCGATCATCAAGGACATCAGCCGCAAATTGTGCGAGGAAGGCGGCAATAAAACGCTGTTCGACGTCAGCGAGCGTATCGAAACGCTGATGTGGGACCTGAAGAAGATGTTCCCGAACCTGGATTGGTATAGCGCGTCCAGCTATCACATGATGGGCGTGCCGACGCCGATGTTCACCCCGCTGTTCGTGATCGCGCGCACGTCAGGCTGGTCGGCTCATGTGATAGAACAGCGCGAGGACGGCAAGATCATCCGCCCCAGCGCCAACTACACCGGGCCGGAAGACCGCGAATACGTGCCGATCGAACGCCGCGGCTAGGGCCCGCGGCGCGCATCCTGAGGGGGAGGGGAGATGCGAGCCGACGAGGTGTACGCCAAGACCGAAACCGGTCGCGAAGAAATCCAGACGCGGGCGCGCAAGCTGCCGCCCGCCTTGCGCTCCACGCTGCTGCTGGTCGACGGCCGGCGCAACATCGCCGAACTGCTGGGATTGGCCAGCGGCCTGCACGCGCCGCCGGACGCGTTGGCGGTGCTGGCCGAACAGGGCTTGATCGCGCCCTTGGCGCAAACCGCCGAAGCCGCCGGCGCGGCCTGGTCCGACGTGGCGGAACGCTACCGCGTACTGAGCGGCTTGATGTCCGAAGCGGTGCGCGAACATCTGGGCCTGCGCGGCTATTTCCTGCAGCTGAAGATCGAGCGCTGCAGCGATGCCGGTGAGCTGTCTGCGCTGCTGCCCGAACTCACCGCGGCGATCGCCAAGAGCAAAGGCGTGCCGTCCGCGCAGCAGTGGGAACGCGGCGTGCGCGCCGCGATGACTTAGCTCCGCTGTTGCTTTGTAGAGCGGGGCTTGCTCCGCTGCTGTCGTTTTTTACCCTTGCCTTGTACAGCGGAGCTTGCTCCGCTGCTTTTCGATCGAGTACATGAAAAGCAGCGGAGCAAGCTCCGCTCTACACAAGCGTTACAGCCAAGAGCAGCGGAGCAAGCCCCGCTCTACAAAGGCGTAGCGGTCAGCTCAGGCCTTCTTCCTGCATCGCCTTCTGCACGGCCGCATCGGCCAGCATGTTGGCGAAGAAATGCTCAAGATTGGAAAGGCCGGACAAATCGATGCCGTTGTTCTTGGCCCAACGCGTCAGCACGAACAGATACGGGTCGGCGATCGAACGCTGTCCGATCAGCCAATCTTTGCCGGCCAATTGCGCATCGGCGGTTTCGAACATGCCGCGCAGTTTCTTCTTGGCATCGGCTTTCGATTTTTCGATCGCGGTTTCGTCGCCCAGATAAGCGGTCGAACCGAACAGCGGCTTGAACGCCGGATGCATGTCCGAATTGACGAAGGCCAGCCAACGGTTCGCTTCGGCGCGGCTCTTGGGCGTGCCGTCGCCGCCCAGGCCCGCTTCGGGGAAGCTGTCGGCCAGGAAATTCAGGATCGCGGCGTTCTGCGTCAATCGCCAGCCGCCGTCTTCGAGCACGGGCACGGCGCCGGCCGGATTGATCTTGAGGAATTCGGGTTGCTTGCGTTCCTCGCGCGTGACGCGCACGGCTTCGTAAGGCTTGCCGATCCATTCCAGCACGATGTGGTCGGCCAGCGAGCAGGCGCCGGGCGAGTAGTAAAGCTTCATGGAGCGGCTCCGTTGCGAGGAGGCGCGATGATGGACGCGCGGGCGTGAAGGCTCAATCGCCAGCGCGCAACGGACCGTTGCGTTTGCTCTTGTAGGAGCGGCTTTAGCCGCGAGCTCTTTCCTTCAAATCGCGGCATCGCGGCGACTTCATAGAAGAGCTCGCGGCTAAAGCCGCTCCTACAAGTAGCGAAAGCCGCGGCGATCAGCCGCGACGCGGCTTGAGCTTCTGCACGCGCAGGAACGTGTGGTCGCCGATCGTCGCCACCTGATAGGCGTTGCGCCAACTCGGCGCGGCGATAGCGTGGGCCATGAAGTGGCTGGCACCTGGCACGATTTCCTTGCGCTTGCCGGGCGGCAGGGCCCAGTTGCGTTCGGCCTCCAGGGCCACGGTCACGGCCTCGGCCCAGGCTTCGCTGTTGCCGAGCCGGGTTTGGCGCGAGACCAGGGTGGGGGCGAACTGCTTGGGGGCGGTGACCACGGAGCAGACGTTGTTGCCCCACAGGCCGCTGTCGCGGCGGCGCAGGGCGACTTCGGCCACGGCCTGCTGGCCGCGGACCGACTGGTCGCGCGCTTCCAGGTAGACCGTCGTGCTCAGGCACAACGAATCGGCGGCCGGCTGGGGCAGCACTTGGGATAGCCAGAGGATCCAGGCCAGTTTCATGTAACGCGTACTCCTTGCTCCGTTGCGCAGGTCGTGACGCGGATCCCCATGGTTCCTTACGGGAAATCGCGCCGGAAACCGGCATGGCGTTTTGAAAAGTCCGGCCACGGATGGCCGGGCTCTTGCGAAGGGATTCGCATAACAAAGGCGTGGGCGGCTCTTTGGCGCCCTTTGCCCGGGCGCGAAAGCCGCAGGATTGCGGGCTGGCGCCGGTCCCGCCCAGGTCCGGGCGGGGAGAAAGTGCGCGCAAGGTAGCGGCGGATTACCTAACCGAGGCTGAACGCGAAAAATGGAAATTATTGATTAATTTGGAGTTTTTATTCGGGAAGTGGTTGCAAGTGGCCGTCGGCAGAAGGGAAAGGTGGCGATGGTGGGCCTAGGCCCACCCTACAGTTCGGCGGCGAGGCGGCTGCCTTGGGCGATGGCGCGTTTGGCGTCCAGTTCGGCGGCCACGTCGGCGCCGCCGATCACGTGGGCCGTTCGCCCGGCGGCCTGAAGCTCTGCCAGCAGGTCGCGCCGGGGTTCCTGGCCGGCGCAGATCACTACGTGGTCGACCGGCAGGACCTGTTCGTTGCCGTCGATCCGGACCCGGAAGCCGGTCTCGTCCAGGCCCAGGTATTCGACCCCGCCCAGCATCTTGACGCCCTTGGCTTTCAGCGTCGCCCGGTGGATCCAGCCCGTGGTCTTGCCCAGGCGGGCGCCCGGCCGGCCCGGGCTGCGCTGCAGCAGCCAGATCTGCCGGGCCGGCGGTTCCGGCCGAGGCGAGGCCAGGCCGCCGCGCGCATCGAAGCGTGCGTCCACGCCCCATTCGGCCATCCAGCGGCGCGCGTCCAGGCTGGGCGATTCGCCGTGGTGCACGAGGAACTCGGCGACGTCGAAACCGATGCCGCCCGCGCCGACGATCGCCACGCGCGCGCCGGGCACGACCCGGCCTTGCAGCACGTCCAGATAGCCGACGGCCTTGGCGTGATCGGCACCGGGGAAATCGACCCGGCGCGGCGACACGCCGGTGGCCAACACCACCGCGTCGTAGTCCTGCAGCGCCGCAGCGTCGGCTGTCGAATTCAAACGCACGTCGACGCGGGTTTCGCGCAGACGGTGATCGAAATAGCGCAAGGTCTCGTGAAATTCTTCTTTGCCCGGAATGCGTTTGGCCAGATTGAACTGGCCGCCGATTTCGTTCGCGGCGTCGAACAACGTCACCCGATGGCCGCGTTCGGCGGCGACCGTCGCGCACGCCAGTCCGGCCGGGCCCGCGCCGACCACGGCGATGCGCCGGGGCGTTGCGGTCTTCGGATAATTCAACTCGGTCTCGGCGCAAGCGCGCGGATTGACCAGGCAGCTAGCCTTTTTGTTTTCGAACACGTGATCCAGACAAGCCTGGTTGCAGGCGATGCAGGTGTTGATCGCGAACGTTTTGCCTGTGCGCGCTTTTTCGACCCATTGCGGATCGGCCAGCAGCGGCCGCGCCATCGACACCAGGTCCGCGCCGCCGCCAGCGAGGATCGCTTCGGCCACTTCGGGCATGTTGATGCGGTTGGTCGCCACCAGCGGCAGTTGCACGTGCGGACGCAGCTTGGCGGTGACGCCGGCGAATGCGGCGCGCGGCACCGACGTGGCGATGGTCGGGATACGCGCCTCGTGCCAGCCGATGCCGGTGTTGACGATGCTCGCACCGGCTTTTTCCACGGCTTGCGCCTGGGCGACGATTTCGTTCCAGTCCGAACCGCCGTCGACCAGGTCCAGCATCGACAGCCGGTAGATCAGGATGAAATCCGGCCCGCAGGCTTCGCGCACGCGGCGCACGATCTCCACCGCGAAGCGCATCCGGTTTTCCGCATCGCCGCCCCAGCGGTCGTTGCGCTTGTTGGTGCGGGCCACCGTGAACTGGTTCAGCAGATAGCCTTCCGAACCCATGATTTCGACGCCGTCGTAGCCGCCGTCGCGGGCCAGCTTGGCCGCGTTGGCGAACGCGTCGATTTGCCGTTCTACGCCGCGCGACGACAAAGCACGCGGCGTGAACGGATTGATCGGCGCCTTCAGTTTCGACGCAGATACCGAGAGCGGGTGATAGGCGTAGCGTCCGGCGTGCAGCAGCTGCAGGCAGATCCGCGAGCCGTGCGCATGCACGGCCGAGGTGATCTGGCGGTGCTTGCGCGCCTCCCAAGGCCAGCTCAGCTTGCCCGCGAACGGCTTCAGCCAGCCGACCAGGTTTGGCGAGAAGCCGCCAGTGACCATCAGGCCCACGCCGCCGGCGGCGCGCTCGGCGAAATAGGCGGCGAGTTTGGGGAAATCGCGGGTGCGGTCTTCGAGCCCGGTGTGCATCGAGCCCATCAACACGCGATTGGGCAAGGTGGCGAAACCGAGATCCAGCGGGGCGAACAGGTGCGGGTAATGCGCGTTCTGGGAGGACATGCGGCCGGACTCGCGTGCGAAGCGCGCACCATGCCGGGAAAGATTAGAGCCGGCAATCGGCCGGCCTGCGACGGTTAGGCGATCGGCACCGCCGTACCGCTCACCACGATGCCGCCGGCCTCGGGGATATCCACTTGCAGCCGGCTCGGTCGGCCCATCGCCTCGCCTTGGCGAATGGCTACGACGGCGGGTACGGCCAGCAGCTTCGCATCGCGCAGATAGCCTCCCAGTGCCGCGGCCGCGGCACCGGTCGCGGGGTCTTCGACCACGCCGCCTACCGGGAATGGGTTACGGGCATGGAAGACCGTTTCGCTTTCGCGCCAGATCAATTGCAGCGTGGTCAACTCTTCGGCCAGCATCAAGGCCTTCAGCCGTTCGAAATCGTAGTCCAGGTGCGCGAGCGTGGCGGCGTCGGCGACCGCGAGCACCAAGTGCCATGCACCGGCGAAAGCACGAGCGGGCGCAATCGCCGGATCCAGTTCGTCGCGTCCCCAGCCGAGCGTGGACAGCGCGGCATCGACCAGCGCATCGGATGCCGGTTCGTGGCGTGGCGCCACCGACGTCAGCGAGGCTTCGCGGACGGCGCCGCGCGTGCGCACGGCGACCGGCACCTCGCCCACGCGCGTCGCCAGGCGATAGTCGCCGTCGCCTTCCGAATCGCCCAGCGCCACGCCGGTGGCGATGGTCGCGTGTCCGCAGAACGGTACTTCCGCTTCCGGGCTGAAATAACGGATCTCCCGCGCGGCGCCATGCCGGGGCGCCACGAATGCGGTCTCCGAGTAACCGATATCGGCAGCGATCTTTTGCATGATGGCCGCGTCGGGCAAAGCGTTGCCGATCCAAACGCCGGCGGGATTGCCGCCGTTCGGGTCGCTGGAAAACGCGGTGTAGCGATGCAAAGTGCTGTCGTTCATTCTGGTCTCCGGAAAGCAGGTGGGAATATGGCGGCGCTGTGCCGCCATCACCACCCGGCTAAAGTGAGCTTACCGATGGCGGACCCCGATTCGAGCCGCCTATGCGCCTCGCGCAGGTTAGCCGCGTCGATCTTGCCGAGCGTTTCGGTGTGCGTGCCGCGCAATTCGCCGGCATCGATCAGCGCCGCGACGCGCCCGAGTATGCGGCCTTGTTCGTCTTGATCCGGCGTTTTGAAGCGCGGCCGCGCGAACATCATTTCCCAATGGATGCCGATGCATTTGGCTTTGTATGGATCGCCGATCTTCAGCGCGCCGCTCGGTTCGACGATCAGGCCGACATGGCCTTGCGGCGCCAGCAATTCGCCCAACGCGTCCCAATATCGGTCCGTGTTTGCCAGGTTGATCGCCGCGTCCACGGTCACGAAGCCGAGCGCTGCCAATTGCGCCGCCAGCGGCTGGCGATGGTCGACCACGTGATGCGCGCCCATGGCCTTGCACCATTCGACGGTTTCCGGACGCGACGCGGTGGCGATCACGGTGAAGCCGGCGCGGCGCGCTAGTTGGATGGCGATCGAGCCGACGCCGCCGGCGCCGGCGATCACCAACAGCGACTTGCCCGATCCGCCGTTCTCGGCATCGAAAGGCATGCGTTGGAACAACAATTCCCAAGCGGTGATCGCGGTCAGCGGGAGCGCCGCGGCCTGGGCGAAATCCAGCGAATCCGGCTTCGCGCCGACCAGGCGTTCGTCGACGAGCTGGAATTGCGCGTCGCTGCCCGGGCGAGTGATGTCGCCGGCGTAATACACCGCATCGCCCGGTTTGAAGCGGGTAACACTTTCACCGACGGCTTCGACCACGCCAGCAGCGTCGTAACCCAGCACCTTCGGATGCGTTTCGACCTGCGGCTTGGGCGAGCGCACCTTGGTGTCGACCGGATTGACCGATACCGCCTCGACGCGGACCAACAAGTCGTGGCCGGCGGGCGCATCGGGTTTCGGCAGTTCGACGTCGATCAACGATTGCGGATCGTCGATCGGCAAATAACGGGTGAGGGCGACGGCTTTCATTCGGCTTCCTTCTGCGGCACGGCGACCGCGGGCGGATTGCGTTCGGAGAATTGGCCGTTCCAATACGGGTAATAAGGGTAAGGCGGCGTGACGTAGCTGGCTGCATCGAGCTTGGCGACTTGCTCCGGCGTCAGGTTCCAGCCGACCGCACCCAAATTCTGGCGCAGCTGTTCTTCGTTGCGCGCGCCGATCAGCACGGTCGACACGGTCGGCCGCTGCAGCAGCCAGTTCAGCGCGATCTGCGGAATCGTCTTGCCGGTTTCCGCGGCGATCGCGTCCAGCGCGTCGACGACGCGGTACAGACGCTCTTCATCCACCGGCGGCGCGAAGCCGGCGGTGTCGTGCAGGCGGCTGCCTTCCGGCAGTGGTTGGCCGCGGCGGATCTTGCCGGTCAGCCGGCCCCAGCCGAGTGGGCTCCACACCACCGCACCGACGCCTTGGTCCTGGCCCAGCGGCATCAGTTCCCACTCGTAATCGCGGCCGATCAGCGAGTAGTAGGTCTGGTTGGCGACGTAACGCGAATAACCGTGGCGATCTGCGGCGGCCTGGGATTTCATCAGTTGCCAGCCCGAGAAATTGGACACGCCCAGGTAACGCACTTTGCCGGCGCGGACCAGATCGTCGAGCGTGGACATCACCTGTTCGACCGGCGTCATCGCGTCGAAGTGATGCAACTGCAGCAAGTCGATGTAGTCGGTATCCAAACGCTTCAGCGCCCGATCGACACCCGCGATCAGATGATGGCGCGAGGCGCCGACGTCGTTGGGTCCTTCGCCGGCACGCAAAGTGAGCTTGGTGGACACGATGGCGCGGTCACGCCGGCCTTTCAGCGCCGCGCCGAGGATCGTCTCGGATGCGCCGTCGGAATACACGTCGGCGGTATCGAACAGATTTACGCCGGCATCCAGAGATAGATCGATTATGCGTTTGGCTTCGGCCACGTCGGTATTGCCCCAGGCGCTGAACAACGGCCCTTTGCCGCCGAACGTGCCCGCGCCGAAACCCAGCGCGGGCACTTTGAAGCCCGAGTTGCCCAGAAAACGGTATTCCATGGTTCTTTCCTCAATTCGTTGTTACGGAAACAGGCCTTTGTAGGCGCGGCTTCAGCCGCGAGCTCTTCCAACAAGCCGCTGCGCTCTCAAGCCGCTTCGCACGCCGCATCGTCGATCGGCTCCGCGCGGGCGGAATCCAAACGCTTGCTCCACCAGGCCAAGGCCAATCCAGCCACGGTGACGAGCGCCGCGACCCAGGTCACCGCACCCAATCCAGGGCCGCGTTCGATCACCGCCCCACCCAGCCAAGCGCCGAAAGCATTGCCCAGATTGAACGCACCGATATTCAAGCTCGAAGCCAGGCTTTGCCCGCCTTCGGCTTTCTGCAGCACCCACAATTGCAGCGGCGGCACGGTGGCGAATGCGGCGATGCCGAGCAAACCGACGAAAGCGACTGCGGCGATCTTGTTGTGCAGCGCGAACGTCATCAATCCCAACACCACGGCCAACGCGATCAGCGTCGCGAACAACGCCGGCACTAAGCGCTTGTCGGCCAGACGGCCGCCGAGCAGATTGCCCAGGATCATGCCGACGCCGAACACCAGCAGCACCGGCGACACGGCCGCATCGGAGAAACCGGTGACGCGGGTCAGGATCGGCTGGATGTAGGTGAACACAGCGAACACGCCGGCGAAGCCGAGCACCGTCATCGCAAGGCCCAGCAATACCTGCGGCCGCGCGACGATCTTCAATTCGTCGCGGAACGAGGCCGGCGCTTCCGCGTTCTTGTCCGAAGGCACCAGCGTGGCGATCACGATCGTCGCGATCACTCCGATCGCGGTCACGGCCCAGAACGTCGCGCGCCAGCCCAGTTCGTGACCGAGCCAGGCGCCGGCCGGCACGCCCAGCAAAGTAGCCACCGTCAATCCGGTGAACATCACCGAGATCGCCGAGGCCTTACGGTCCGCTGCGACCAGATTCGTCGCCACTACCGCGCCGACGCCGAAGAAAGTGCCGTGGGCGAGCGAGGTGATCACGCGCGCGGCCATCAGCAAGGCGTAGTTCGGCGCTAGCGCGCAAGCCAGGTTGCCCAGAGTGAATACGATCATCAGCGCGACCAGTACCGCCTTGCGCGGCATGCGATGGGTCAACGCGGTCAGCACCGGTGCGCCGACGAATACGCCCAGCGCATAGCCGGAGATCAGCAGGCCGGCGGCGGCGATGCCGACCTGCAGATCGGCCGCGACCTGCAACAGCAAGCCCATGATCACGAATTCGGTGGTGCCGATGCCGAAGGCGCCGGCGGTCAGGGCATAAACGGCGACGGGCATGCGGGAAGAACTAGAGGCGGGTAGGGCGGCCAAGGCGGCATCCTCATGGTGCGATGCAGCAGCCTAGGCTTTGGCATATTTTCGAAAAACCGGCAATATGGCTAATCACTTTCAATAGAAAATTGAAAATGAGCGACCGGGCTGGCGATATCGCCTTGTTTTTGCGGGTTCTGGACTTGGGCTCGATCAGCGCCGCCGCCCGAAGCCTCGACTTGTCGGTGGCCGTAGCTAGCCAACGCCTCAAACGGCTGGAGCGCGAACTGGGCGTGCGTCTATTGCAGAGAACGACCCGTCAACTGCATGCCACGCCCGAGGGTGTCGTGCTCGCCGAGCGCGGCCGCGCGCTGGTCGAGGATTTGGAAGCGCTGACCAGCGATCTGCGCCAGACGGCGAGCGATGTCACCGGCATCTTGCGGGTGACCACGTCGGCTTCGTTCGGGCGCCTCTACATCTCGCCGCTGCTGCCGGAATTCATGGCCCGGCATCCGCGCGTGAAGCTCAACATCAACCTCAACGATCAGCGTTTGGACCTGATCAGTTCCGGCTTCGATCTGGCCATCCGTATCGGCGCGCTGGACGATTCCAGCTTGGTTGCGCGCAAACTCGCGGACAACCGGCGCGTGCTGTGCGCCTCGCCCGAATACCTGCGCAAGCACGGCACGCCGCGCACGCCCGAAGACTTGGCGAATCACGAGTGCGTGCTGCTGGTCGGCAGCGCGGGACGTCAGGACATTTGGCGCATGAACGATCGCGACGGCCGCGAAATCGCGGTGCGGGTGGGCGGACGGATCGAAAGCAATTACGGCGAGGTGATCCTCGACGCCGTGGTCGCCGGTCTGGGGATCGCGATGCATTCGGCCTGGCACGCCTGCGAGGATTTGCGCGCCGGGCGGCTGCAAGTCGTCTTGCCCGACTATCCGATCGCCACCACCGGCATCTACGCGGTAATGCCGCAGCGCAGGCTGGTGCCGCCGCGGGTGCGCGCGTTCGTCGATTTCTTCGCCCAGAAGTTCGGCGAAAACCCGCCGTGGGAAAAGCCTTTGTAGAGCGGAGCTTGCTCCGCTGCTTTTCGTAGGTGCGAATTCATTCGCACGCTTTTGGGCGGAAGAGCGTGCGAATGAATTCGCACCTACGAAAGCGGTCAGTCGAACGTGAAGACATGGATGGCTCAATCGAACGCGAACGCGTCCAACGCCAACGACCCGAACTCGTGCGAGCGATGCAGGCTGCGCACGCGCGGCGCATCGCCGCCGGCGCCCAGCGCCACGAACAGCGGCATCAGATGCTCCACGGTCGGATGCGATTTGCGTGCCGCGGGCGCCTGCCGCTCCCAGTCCAGTAGCGCCTCCAGGTCGTGCGTTTCCAGTTTCGCGCACATCCAGGCGGCGAAATCGGAAGCCCACGCCGGCATGGGCGCATCGCGGCGGCCCCAATCCAAATCGCGCAGGTTGTGCACGAAACCGCCCGAGCCGATCACCAGCACGCCGTGTTCGCGCAAGGGCGCCAAGGCGCGGCCGACCGCGAAGTGGTGCGCCGCGTCGGCGCGCGGATTCACCGACAGCGGCACTACCGGAATATCGGCCTCGGGGTAGGCGCGCAGCAGCGGCACCCAGACGCCGTGATCCAGCCAATGGTGCGAGCACGTCCTGGGCGCTAGGCCGGCGTCCGATAGGCGGCCGGCGATGGCTTCCGCCAGTTCCGGCGCGCCCGGGGCGGGATAGCGGATCCGATAGAGCTGCTGCGGAAAGCCGCCGAAGTCGTGCACCGTCTGCGGCTCGGGCGCGGCGCCGATGCTGGGGCGGTCGGCCTCGAAATGGGCCGAGGCGACCACGATCGCTCGCGGCCGCGGCAATTGCGCGCCCAGGCCGTCCAGGAAGCGGCCGGCGGGGGAATCCTCGACCGCCAGCATCGGCGAGCCGTGGGAAAGGAACAGGGCGGGAAGTCGGGTCATAGCGTCCATGCCACGGAAAATGCGACTTGCGCGGGCCTTCGCCAAGCCGGTCAGGCGGTCCGCTGCGTTGCAAAGGTGGGGCCGGAGCGGTTGCGTCTGGCAAAATAGCGGGCTTCCTCCGCCAGCCTTGCCAAAAGAGCCTCATGAGCCATTTCGACATCCGCTCCGCCGTGCGCCCCGATCCAGACCAGCCGATGGTCGACATCGCCGACTACGTCATCGACGCAAAAATCGATTCGCAGGAGGCCTACGACACCGCGCGCTACATGCTGCTCGACTCGCTGGCCTGCGCGATGCTGGCGATGAAGTTCCCCGATTGCGTAAAGCACCTGGGGCCGCTGGTGCCGGGCGGCGAACTGGCCGGCGGCGCGCGCGTGCCGGGCACCTCGTTCGAGCTGGATCCGGTCCAGGCCGCGTTCAACATCGGCACCTTGGTGCGCTGGCTCGACTTCAACGACACCTGGCTGGCGGCCGAGTGGGGCCATCCTTCCGACAATCTGGGTGCGATCCTCGCTGTCGCCGATTACCTGGCGCGCAAGGAAGGCAAGAAGATCACCGTGCGCGACGTGCTGGGTTGGGCGATCAAGGCCCATGAAATCCAGGGCGTCTACGCGCTGCAGAACTCGTTCAACCGGGTCGGCCTGGATCACGTGATCCTGGTCCGCCTGGCTTCGACCGCGGTCGCCACCGCGATGTTGGGCGGCGGCAAGGACGAAGTGATCACGGCCGTGTCGCATTCCTGGATCGACAACGGCGTGCTGCGCACCTACCGGCATGCGCCGAACACCGGCCCGCGCAAGAGCTGGGCCGCCGGCGACGCCTGCCGGCGCGCGGTGACTCACGCGCTGAATGCGGCGCAAAAGAAGGTGGTGGGTTATCCGAGCGCGCTCAGCGCCAAGACCTGGGGCTTCTACGACGTGGCCTTCAAGGGCAAGGAATTCGCCTTCGAACGTCCGTTCGGCAGCTATGTGATGGAGAACGTGCTGTTCAAGATCAGCTTCCCGGCCGAATTCCACGCCCAGACCGCGGTGGAATGCGCGATGCAGCTGCATGGCCAGGTCAAGGACCGGATCGGCGAGATCGACAAGATCGTGATCGAAACCCAGGAAGCGGGCGTGCGCATCATCGACAAGACCGGCCCGCTGGCGAACTACGCCGACCGCGACCACTGCATCCAGTACATGGTCGCCGTGCCGCTGATCTTCGGTCGCCTGACCGCTTCGGACTATAACGACGACATCGCCGCCGACCCGCGCATCGACGCGCTGCGCGAGCGCATGGAAGTGCGCGAGAACCCGCAGTTCACCAAAGACTATTTCGATGCCGAAAAACGCTACATCGGCAACTCGGTGCAGGTGTTCTTCAAGGACGGCAGTTCGACCGAGAAGGTCTCCATCGACTACCCGATCGGCCACCGCAAGCGCCGCGCAGAAGGCATCCCGGT
The DNA here is from genome assembly GCA_035250245.1 of Luteimonas sp. Lineage (GTDB taxonomy): Bacteria > Pseudomonadota > Gammaproteobacteria > Xanthomonadales > Xanthomonadaceae > Luteimonas_C. The sequence continues at coordinate 46,143 of DATFFH010000011.1, forward strand.
GCTGATGGCCAAGTGCGAGGCGGCCCTGAAGGCCCACTTGCCGGCCGAGCAGGCCGATCGCATCATGACCCTGGCGCGGGACCCGGGCGCCCTGGAAGCGCTGCCGATCCAGGATTTCATGAACCTGTACCGGGCCTAGAAGGGCCGGACAAGGCTGGTAGGCGGGCAACTGTTATGCTATTGTTAACACGGCTTTCACACATCCGGTACTAATCTGGACGGGATGGCGTGCGGAACGGCCGTCTAAAAACCATAACCACGCAATACCCGGAATACCGCTTCATTTACCTGATCAAGGAGCTGAACATGAATAAGAAACTCCTCTGTGCTGCGCTGTTGGGCGGGCTGTGCGTGGCGCAGGCCGCTTCCGCGCAGGAGTTTGATGATCGCTGGTACGTCGCCGGTTCGACTGGCGTTAACTTCCAGGACCGTGACCGCGACACCGAAGACACCATCTTCGGCACCCTCGGCTTCGGTAAGTTCTTGAACCCGAACTGGTCGGTCGATTTCGAATTGAACTACCAGAACCCGGACAAGAGCGCCAACCCGAACCTGTGGTGGAGCCAGTACGGCGCCTCGGTCGATGCTCGCTATCACTTCCGTAATGCCGACCGCAAGTGGTGGCCGTACATCCGTATGGGCCTCGGCTGGCAGCGTCACGAAGAAGAGTTCGTGCGCGACCCGGCTCTGGGTCCGAACCCGGCTCAGCACTCGGACAACAACGTCGCCGCCAACCTCGGCGCCGGCCTGCAGTTCGACTTCGGCCGCGTGGACCTGCGTACGGAAGTCGGCACCCGCGTGGACTTCGACGACGTCCAGGCCCGTCCGGCTCAACAGCAGGAAGACTACTTCACCGATCTGCTGGCTTCGGTCGGCCTGACCGTGGCCCTGGGCCCGGAGGCTGCTGCCGCTCCGCCGCCGGCTCCGGCTCCGACCTGCGCCGACAGCGACAGCGACGGCGACGGCGTGAACGATTGCGACGACAAGTGCCCCGGTTCGCAGGCTGGCCAGACCATCGGTCCGGACGGCTGCCCGGTGCCCGTGTCGATCGACCTGAAGGGCGTGAACTTCGACTTCGACAAGTCGACGCTGCGTCCTGACGCGGTCGCGATCCTCAACGAGGCCATCGAGATCCTGAAGCGTTACCCCGACCTGCGCGTCGAAGTGGCTGGCCACACGGACTCGAAGGGTACGGACGCCTACAACCAGAAGCTGTCCGAGCGTCGTGCCAAGGCTGTGTACGACTATCTGACCAGCAACGGCATCGATGCCGGCCGTCTGGTGGGCCCGGTGGGTTACGGCGAGAGCCGCCCGATCGCTCCGAACACCAACGAAGATGGTTCGGACAATCCGGAAGGCCGCGCGCGCAACCGCCGCACCGAGCTGAACGTCCAGAACTGATCGGACGCCAAGCTAAGCGACACACGAAGCCCGGCCTCGCGCCGGGCTTCGTTTTTTAGCGGTTCGAGATTTTGTGGGAGCGGCTTTAGCCGCGAGCATTCGCTATTCATCTCGACAACGGCACAGGTCTGAAAGGGAGCTCGCGGCTAAAGCCGCTCCCACAAGGGCAACGCTTGTCCGCTTGCAACGCACGGCCTACACTCGCCGCATCCATCGACGCAGGGATTGCCATGCGCGCGCTACCGATTCTTTCCTTCTGCCTGCTCGCAGGCGCTTCCGTCTCTGCGTACGCCGCGAACTGCAACACCGCCGCGGTGCCGCAAGCCTTGCCGGTGCGCCCGACCTTGCTGGCGCCGGTGTCGTCGGAACTGTCGGCCACCGCTTCCCAGCTCGGCGCGCCCAGCGGCGTGCTGGCCCAGGCCTACGACGAAACCATGTCGGTCGATCTGGTGCTGCTGCGCCTGCGTGTGGAAGGCTGCAACGTGGCCAATGCCGCGCCTGCGCCCAAAGCGCTGGATCCCAACGACCCTTCGGTCTACAAGCCCAAGACCCAGTTCGACAACACGCCCTGGCGTTTCGACATGAACCAAAACGGCAAGCGCATGACCGCCGACGAGTTCGACGCCTGGATGAAGGCCCGCGGCGTGCGCGTGGCAGGCAGGAAGCCGGCGACCGCCGCTCCGGCTCCGGCCGCGGCCGAGGCTGCGCCGGCACCCGCGGCTGACAAGAAGAAGTAAGCGGGTTTTCCAAAGCCGGCGGCACGCAGCGTAGCTCCGCGTCGCCGCATCGATGCGTCCGTGAGTACGGCCCGGCGCCACCCAGCCAAGCATGGCCTTGCTCGCGTGCTGTCCAAGCGCGGCGTCTGCTCGCGCACGCGCGCGCAGGAATGGATCCGCCAAGGCCGCGTATCCGTGGCCGGGAAGATCATCCGTGATCCGGAATTCCCTACCTCGCCGGACAGCGATGCGATCACCATCGACGGCAAGCCGCTGACGGCGCGCGTGCCGATCCACTTGATGCTCAACAAGCCGCGTGGCCTAGTCACGACAGCGGTCGACGAGCGCGGTCGCGAAACGGTGTACCGCTGTTTCGAAGGTGCGGGGCTGGATTGGATCGCACCTGTCGGACGCTTGGACAAGGCCAGCGAAGGCCTATTGCTGTTCAGCAACGATCCGCAGTGGGCGGCGCGCATCACCGATCCGCTGACCGGGCCGGACAAGACGTATCACGTGCAGGTGGATGCGATCCCAAATGCCGCGCAATTGTCCGCGATGATCGCGGGCATCGATGCGGACGGCGAACGGCTGAACGCTAAATCCGCACGTTTGCTGCGTATGGGCGAGAAGAATGCCTGGCTGGAAGTCGTGCTGGATGAAGGACGCAATCGGCAGATCAGACGCTTGCTCGCCTCTTTCGATATCGAGGTATTGCGTTTGGTGCGCGTGGCGATCGGCGATTTAGCGCTGGGCGAATTGCCGAAGGGGCAATGGCGGATGTTGACGGCCGAAGAGAGTGCATCGTTGTCGCCGCCATGAGCTGCGGGTTTTCCTCTCCCCTCGTGGGAGAGGATGCCCGAAGGGCAGGAGAGGGGGCTCGAAGCGAAGCGAGTGTGCTTTTGATCTGCCTGCGGCACTTCGCCAAAAGCCGAACCCTTTCCCTGGCCTTCGGCCTGTCCCTCTCCCGCGTAGGGGGAGGGACAAAACGGTCGTCGGCCTCAGGCAATCCGCTACGCCTTTGCGCCCACCACGCCCAATTCGCGCCCGATCTTGGTGAACGCCGCGATCGCCCGATCCAGATGTTCGCGCGTATGCGCCGCGCTCATCTGCGTGCGGATTCGCGCCTGCCCTTGCGGCACCACGGGGAAGAAGAAGCCGATCGCGTAGATGCCTTCTTCCAGCAGGCGCGCGGCGAATTTCTGCGCCAGCGGCGCGTCGTACAGCATCACCGGGCTAATCGGATGCGTACCCGGCTTCAGGTCGAAACCCGCGGCCGCCATTTTTTCGCGGAAATAGGCGGTGTTCTCGGCCAAGCGTTCGCGCAGATCGCCGGCGGCGTCCAGCATTTCGAACGCCTTGATGCCGGCGGCCACCACGTGCGGCGGTAGCGAGTTCGAGAACAAGTATGGACGCGAGCGCTGGCGCAGCAGTTCGATCACTTCCTTCTTGGCCGTGGTGAAACCGCCCAACGCACCGCCCATCGCCTTGCCCAGCGTGCCGGTGAAGATATCGATCTTGTCCATCACGCCCTTCACTTCCGCCGACCCGCGGCCGGTCTTGCCGAGGAAACCGGTGGCGTGGCACTCGTCGATGTGGACCAGGGCGTTGTACTTCTTCGCCAGCGCGGTGATCTCGTCCAGCGGAGCGATGAAGCCGTCCATCGAGAACACGCCGTCGCTGGAGATCAGCTTGGTCCGCGCGCCGGCCGCGTCGGCGGCCTGCAACTGCTTCTCCAGATCGGCCATGTCGCAATTGGCGTAGCGGAAGCGCTTGGCCTTGCACAGACGGATGCCATCGATGATCGAGGCGTGGTTCAGCGCATCGGAGATGATCGCGTCCTCTTCGCCCAGCAGCGGCTCGTACAGACCGCCGTTCGCGTCGAAGCAGGCCGCGTACAGGATCGTGTCCTCGGTGCCGAAGAAATCGGCGATGGTCTTCTCCAGCTGCTTGTGCAGATCCTGGGTGCCGCAGATGAAGCGCACCGAAGCCATGCCGAAGCCGTGCGTATCCAGCGCGTCCTTGGCGGCGGCGATGATGTCCGGATGGTCGGCCAAGCCCAGGTAGTTGTTGGCGCAGAAGTTCAGCACTTCGCGCCCGTCGGCCAGGGTGATCTGCGCCGACTGCGACGAGGTGATGATGCGTTCGGCCTTGAACAGGCCGGCCTCGCGGATTTCGTCGAGGGTGGTGGCGTAGCGTTCGGTCAGGGACATGATCGTTCCGTGGATGCATTCGAAGGCGCGGCTCTTGTAGGAGCGGCTTCAGCCGCGAGCTCTTGATTTCAGATCGCGGAGTATCGGAAAAAGCTCGCGGCTAAAGCCGCTCCCACAACAAAAAAGCAAGCTCAGTTCCAGCTCAGCACGACCTTGCCGGACTTGCCTGATTCCATCAGGTCGAAACCCTTCTGGAAATCGTCGATCGGCAACTGATGGCTCAACACTTTGCCCAGCGGGAAGCCGCCCAGCACCAGCTGCGTCATCTTGTACCAGGTCTCGTACATGCGCCGGCCGTAGATGCCGTGGATGGTCAGGCCCTTGAAGATGATCCGGTCCCAATCCACGCCCGCGCCCTTGGGCAGCAATCCGAGCAGGGCGATCTTGCCGCCGTTGTACATGCAATCGAGCATGTCGTTGAAGGCGCGCGGATTGCCGCTCATTTCCAGGCCCACGTCGAAGCCTTCCATGTGCAGGTCGCTCATCACTTCCTTGAGCGAAGTGTTGCTGACGTTCACCACGCGGGTGGCGCCCATGTCCGCGGCCAGCTTCAGGCGGTAGTCGTTGACGTCGGTGACCACCACGTTGCGCGCGCCGATGTGCTTGCAAATGCCTGCTGCCATCACGCCGATCGGGCCGGCGCCGGTGATCAGCACGTCTTCGCCGACCACGTCGAATTCCAAAGCGCAGTGCGCGGCATTGCCGTACGGATCGAAGAACGCAGCCAGCTCGCTCGGGATCTGATCGGGAATCGGCCACAGATTGCTGGCCGGCATCACGATGTATTCGGCGAACGCGCCGTTGCGGTTGACGCCGATGCCGACCGTGTTCGGACACAGATGCTGCTTGCCCGCGCGGCAGTTGCGGCAATGGCCGCAAACGATGTGGCCCTCCGCCGACACGCGCTGGCCCAGCGCGTAGCCGCTCACGCCCGGCCCGAGTTCGACGATGCGGCCGACGAATTCGTGGCCGATCACCAGGCCCGGCTTGATCGTGCGCTGGCTCCACTCGTCCCACAGGTAGATATGCAGATCGGTGCCGCAGATCGCGGTCTTTTCCAGCTTGATCAGCACCTCGTTCGCGCCCGGGCGCGGCACCGGCACTTCCTCCAGCCAGATGCCCTTGGCCGCTTCGCGCTTGACCAGCGCTTTCATACTGGGCGGGAACGACGGAATCGACGACATGGCGGGCCTGGAGGAGGGCGAAGAGAACGCAATTGTACCGCCCGCCGCCGGTTCGGGCAGGTTGTGACCGCCGGCAGTTGCCTGCGTGGCGATGGCGCGTCTATCGTCGCGGATTCGCATCCCATCAGGAGTGTTCCGTGCCTCGACGTATGTTGGCCGTGGCGGTCGCCGCCACCTTGCTGCCCGCCGCCGCGCATGCCGACGAGGGCATGTGGATGCCTTCGCAATTGCCCGAAATCGCCGCACATCTGAAAGCCGCGGGTTTCCAGGGCGATCCCGCCGGCCTGGCCGAACTCGCCAAGCCGCCGATGAACGCGGTGGTCAAGGTCGGCGGCGCAACCGGCGCTTTCGTTTCCGGCGACGGCATGGTGCTGACCAACCACCACGTCGCGTTCGGCGTGATCCAGTACAACAGCAGCAAGGAGCGCGACCTGATCGGCAACGGATTCATCGCCGCGAACCGCGAGGCCGAGCTGCCCGCCAATCCCGACTACCGCGTGCTGGTGACCACCGGTTTCGACCGCATCACCGACAAGATCCTGGCCGATGCGCGAGGCAAGACCGGCCGCGCTTATTACGACGCGGTCGATGCGGCCAGTAAGGCCGCCGTAGCGGCCTGCGAAAGCGAGGCGGGTTACCGCTGCAGCGTCGCCAACATGTACTACGGCACCGATTTCTATCTGATCAAGCAGCTGGAGCTGAAGGATATCCGCCTGGTCTACGCGCCGCCGGAGGCGATCGGCAACTATGGCGACGAGATCGACAACTTCGTCTGGCCGCGGCACAGCGGCGATTTCACCATCCTGCGCGCCTATGTCGGCAAGGACGGCAAGCCGGCGGCGTATTCGAAGGACAACGTGCCTTACCAGCCGCCTGCGCATTTGCAAATCTCCACCGATCCGGTGGGCGAAGGCGATTACGCGATGCTGGCCGGTTATCCGGGCACCACCTATCGCCATCGCATGGCTTCCGAATTCAAAAACCAGATCGAATGGCAACTGCCGGCGCGGGTCGAGTTGTTCGATGGCATGATCGATACGATTGAAGCCGCGACGGCCGCCAAGCCATCGGCGAAAGTGCTGTACGCCTCCCAAGTCGCCAGCCTGAAGAACGGCTTGAAGCGCGCCCAGGGCGAGTTGGATGGCTTGCGTCGCAGCGATGCCGTCAGCGTTCGCGCGGCGGACGAAAAAGCGATGCTGGCTTGGTTGGGCAGGCAGTCCGACGCCAAGGCGATCCAGGCCGATATCGCCGCCGCGCAGAAAGTGCTGGACGCCGGAAGCGCTACGCGCGAACGCGACCAATTGTTCGGATTGATACGCAACCAGCCGCAGCTGCTGCGTTCCGCGGTGATGCTGCAGCGGTTGGCCGCCGAACGCGGCAAGCCCGATGCGCAGCGAGAGAAGGGTTACCAGCAGCGCGACGAGGCCTTGATCGAGGGCTCGTTGAAGCAGGTGCAGCGCCGCTATGACGCCGACGTCGAAAAAGCCCTGCTGCCGGACCTGCTGAAGCGCTATCGCGCATTGCCGGCGGCGCAGCGAATCGCCGAAGTCGATGCCGTTTTCGGCAACGACGACGTCCAGGCCAAGGCGGCGATCGATGCGCTGTACGCGCAAACCAAACTCGGCGAAGAAGCCGAGCGCCTGCGGTTGTTGAAGGCCGCTCCGGCCGAGGTCGCCGCGTCGACGGATCCGCTGATGCAGGCTGCCGCGAAGTTGCTGCCCGCCGTGCTGCGTCTGGAAGAAAGCGACAAGGCCAACGAAGGCGACCTGCTGCGTCTGCGCCCGGCCTACATGCGCGCCTTGATCGGCTACCGCAAATCGCAGGGTCGCGCGGTGTATCCGGATGCCAACTCCACGCTGCGCGTCAGCTACGGCAAGGTCAGCACGATGTCGCCACGCGACGGCGTCACCTACGTGCCGCTGACCACGGTGCAGGGCATCGCCGAAAAGCACACCGGCAAAGCGCCGTTCGATGCGCCCAAGCCGCTGCGCGACGCGATCGCCAAGGGCGATTTCGGCAGCACGGCCGATCCTAAGCTGAAGACGCAGACGGTCGATTTCCTGACCAATCTGGACACCACCGGCGGCAATTCTGGTTCGCCGGTGCTCGATGCGAATGGGCGGCTGATCGGCTTGAATTTCGACAGCAACTGGGAAGCGGTCAGCGCCAGCTGGATGTTCGACCCGCGCTACAAGCGCGCGATCCACGTCGACATGCGCTATCTGCGCTGGTTGTTGGCCAAGGTCTATCCCGCACCGCATCTGCTGAAGGAAATGAACCTGCCGGCCGAATAAGGGCACGTAACCCGGGTGGAGCGCAGCGATACCCGGGATCCATGGCCGTAACATGGCCAAGCCTCGGCGAAACGGCTTTTCGGGGATTTCTGGACGCCGTTTCGCCGCATTGGACCGAGCGCTGGGAGATGGCGCCCCCGGGTATCGCTGCGCTCCACCCGGGCTACTTTCCAGCCTGCCCCAACTTTAGTCATGCCTGGGTCCGAAAAGCCTGGGCTAGACTCGCAAACCGATCGAACTCAGGAGCACCGCATGCGCTATCACCTATTGGCCGCAGCTATCGCTACCGCAACGCTCGGCGCGGGCATGGCGGATTCCGCCCGCGCGGGCGAGGGCATGTGGGTGCCGCAGCAATTGCCCGAAATCGCCGGTCCGCTGAAAAAAGCGGGCTTGAAGCTTGATCCGAAGCAACTCGCCAATCTCACCGGCGACCCGATGGGCGCGGTGGTGTCGCTCGGCGGCTGTACCGCCAGCTTCGTTTCGCCCGACGGCCTGGTGGTCACCAATCACCATTGCGCGTACGGCGCCATCCAGCTCAATTCCACGCCGGAAAAGAACTTGATGAAGGAAGGCTTCAACGCCGTTGCTCGCGATGGCGAGCTCAGCGCCGGGCCGAACGCGCGCATCTATGCGCTGGATTCGATCCAGGACGTGACCTCCGCGGTGAAAGCCGCGATCGCCGCCGCGCCGGATGCGCTCGGCCGCACCCGGGCGTTGGAAACGATCGACAAGAAACTGGTCGCGCAATGCGAAGCCGCGGGCGGGTACCGCTGCCGCTTGTACAGCTTCTCCGGCGGGAACGTGTACCGCCTGTTCCGCAATCTCGAAATCAAGGACGTGCGCCTGGTCTACGCGCCGCCGGGCAGCATCGGCAATTACGGCGGCGAAGTCGACAATTGGATGTGGCCGCGCCACACCGGCGACTTCTCGTTCTACCGCGCCTACGTCGGCAAGGACGGCAAGCCCGCGGCCTATGCCGCCGACAACGTGCCGTACAAGCCCAAGCATTGGCTGAAGATCGCGGACAAGCCGCTCGGCGCAGGCGATTTCGTGATGGTCGCCGGCTATCCCGGCATGACCAACCGCTACGCCTTGGCCGACGATTTCGACAACACCGCGGCCTGGACCTATCCCGCCATCAGCGGCCACTTCAAAAAGTTGGTCGCGCTGGTCGGCGAGCAGAGCAAGAAGAATCCCGAGATCGGCGTGAAGTACGCGGCGACCGTGCGCGGCTGGGAAAACGTGCTGAAGAACTACGACGGCCAGCTGGAAGGCTTCAAGCGCACCAACGCGGCGGCCACCAAGCACAGCGAAGAGACCGCAGTGCTCGATTGGCTGCGCAAGCAGGGCGACAAAGGCAAACCGGCACTGGAAGCGCACGATCAGCTGGTCGCGGTGAGCGATCAGGCCAAGGCTACGCGCGAACGCGACTTGGTGTTCGGCCAGTTTTCCAATACCGGCGCGGTCGGTACCGCGGTGATGCTGTACCGCTTGTCGATCGAACGGGCCAAACCCGATGCCGAGCGCGAATCCGGCTACCAGCAGCGCGATCTGGCCGCGATCGAAGGCGGCATCAAGCAGATGGAGCGCCGTTACCAGCCGACGATGGACCGCGAATTGCAGCGCTATTGGTTAAATCAATACGTCGCTCTGCCGCAGGACCAGCGTGTCGAAGCGCTGGACAAGTGGTTGGGCGGCGGCGACCAGAAGGCTGTCGGCAAGGCCGTCGACCGTCTGGCCAAGAACAAGCTCGGTGGCACCGCCGAGCGGATGAAGTGGTTCAAGGCCGATCGCAAGGCTTTCGAATCGAGCAAGGATCCGGCGATCCAATTGGCCGTGGCGATGATGCCGACGCTGCTGAAGCAGGAAGAACAGCGCAAGACGCGCATGGGCGAAACTCTGGTCGCACGCCCGGTCTATCTGCAGGCGGTGGCCGATTACAAGAAGAGCAAGGGCGAATTCGTCTATCCCGATGCCAACTCATCTTTGCGCATCACCTTCGGCAATGTGATGGGCTACACCAAGGTCGACGGCAGCAAGCAGCAGCCGTTCACCAAATTGGAAGAAGTCGCCGCCAAGGCCACCGGCACGGAACCTTTCGATGCGCCCAAGCCGCTGCTGGACGCGATCGCCGCCAAACGCTACGGCGGCCTGACCGACAAGCGCCTGGGCACGGTGCCGGTGAACTTCCTTTCCGATCTTGACATCACCGGCGGCAATTCGGGTTCGCCCGTGCTGGATGCGCGCGGCCGTCTGGTCGGCCTGGCGTTCGACGGCAACTGGGAATCGGTCAGTTCGAACTGGGTCTTCGATCCGGTGATGACGCGGATGATTTCGGTCGATCAGCGTTACATGCGCTGGATCATGCAGGAAGCCTATCCGGCGCCGCAGCTGTTGCAGGAACTGAACGTCTCCGCCAAGTGACGTAGGGTGGGCCTCGGCCCACCATCGCCGTGCGTGAACCGTGTCGAGCAGTGATCGAAACGGCGGTGTTCTTAGCTGATTTTTCGTCGGAAGGGACGAATGGCAATGGTGGGCCAAGGCCCACCCTACGCCATCAGCGCGGATTGCAGACGGCGTGGCCGCTGCTGTAGAAGTTGGTGCGGATCCCGGATTCGTACAGATTGCCCTCGCAATCCAGCGAGGCGCTGCCGACGACGTTGCCGTCCTGGTCGAAATAGAAATAGAACTCGCCGATTTCGTCTGGTCCCGGCGGGCGGGCGATGGCGAGGCCGGCGGCGATCGCCGCCAGCAAACCGAAGATCAGTGCGGTCTTCCTGCGCATGTCGTGCTCCTGTAGGCGATCAGGTCGGGTCCGGATCGCAAATGAAATAACCGTCCGCGTAGTTGCGGGTGAACTTGCCCCAGGCTTCGCGGGTGCCGTCGCAATGGATCGCCTGGTAACCGACGATCTGGCCGGCATCGTTGTAGTAGTAGTAGAACTGGCCGGGTCCGGTCGGGCCCACCGCGGCGATCGCCGCGCCTACCGCCGCTGCTGCGGCGAATCCAAGCGCAATCGCAAACTTCCTTCGCATCTTGTCTCTCCCTGTCGTGCCGGCACGGCGCCGGCCGAGGGAATGTAGGGAGCGATTTGTTGGAAAGCGGTTAGCGGGCGATGAAGATTTCGGACGATGCGATGCAGCATCATCGATTTGCGATTCGCATCACTTCAGATGTGTGCGATCAAGATCGATTGGTCCTGGCGTTCGGACAGAGACAAGCAGCCAATGTTTGCTCGCACCTCTGATGGAGCGCAGCGATGCTCCAGCGGCTCTCAAGCCGTCATTCCCGCGAAAGCGGGAATCCAGTGACTTGGCTTTCTACTCTCCAGCTTGCTGGTTAGGTGGGTACGCCGACGGCATGATCGCGATCGGCAGAGCGGAAGTCACTGGATTCCCGCTTTCGCGGGAATGACGGCTTTTTAAGCCAAAGCCATTTAAGCCAAAGCCATCGCCGATGGCACTTAAGGCGCCGCTTCACCAAGCGTGTAATCGAACGTGTAGTAATGCTTGCCATCGACGATGTCGATCTTCATCGACCCGCGCAGGCCTGCGAGCTCTCCCGATCCCGAATCCGGCACCACCGTCAGCGATAACGACGGCGCGCCGCGGTCCATGACGCCGCTGTGCTGGGTGAGGAAGGCGCCGCTGCGGCCGTCCAGCGTGCCGGCGATGCGTTCGATCGCCACGTAAGCGCCCGAGCCTTCGGTTTCGGTCATCACCGCGAGCATGTGGACCACGCTGGTCGCGTTCAGGTCGCCGTGGAAGCGCTTGTCGAAGCGCATGTGCCCGACCTGCGCGCCGTCGCCCAGGTCGCAAGGCGGCTCCGGGCTGCGCTTCACGTCGAATTCGCCTTTAATTTGCCGGGACATGGCCGTACTCCGCCATCAAGGTGCCTCATCGTGGCCGAGACCCGAGGGCGCCGCCAGCCCTTGCACGGCGCCGGCGGTCTGCTACGCTGGGCCCGTCGCGGATTCCCATGCCAGCCGGCCCCGTCTCCCGACCCGTGCGTTATCTGCCGCCTTCCGGGCGGTCGTTTTTCGTTTTCCTCGCAACGTTGTGCCGGCTGCAGGGACTCCGCGGGACCTTTCCCACAGGAGTCGATCATGAAAGTGCTGGCTTGCGATGGTATCCACGACGACGGTTTGGCCCTGTTCCGCGAGGCGGGCTGGGACGTCGAAATTTCCGACCCGATCAAAGACCCCGCCAAGCTCGCCAAGGCGCTGGATGGCGTCGATGCGTTGCTGGTGCGTTCGGCGACGCAGGTGAGCGCGGAGGCGATCGCCCATGCGCCGCAGCTGAAGGTGATCGGACGCGCTGGCGCGGGCGTGGACACGATCGACGTGGACGCGGCCACCGCCAAGGGCATCGCGGTGATGAACGCGCCCGATGGCAACACTTTGGCCGCAGCCGAGCACGCGATTTCGCTGCTGTTCGCGCTGGCGCGCCACATTCCGCGCGCCGATGCCGGAATGAAGGCGGGCGAATGGCCGAAAGCGGGGCTCACCGGTTTCGAACTGGAAGGCAAGAAGCTGGGTGTGATCGGCCTGGGCCGGATCGGCAGCACCGTGGCGCGCAAGGCGCAGGGCATCGGCATGGACGTGGCCGCCTACGATCCTTTCCTGCCGGCATCGGCCGCAGGCAAGGGCAGCGTGCCGCTGAAGCCGCTCGAAGAACTGCTGGCCAAGGCCGACATCGTCACCTTGCATATTCCGCGCACCAAGGACACGACGAATCTGCTGTCCGAACAGAACCTGCGCGCGATGAAGAAGGGCGCCTACGTGATCAACGCCGCGCGCGGCGGCCTGGTCGACGAAGAAGCGCTGCTGCGCCTGCTGGACGAAGGCCATCTGGCCGGCGCCGCGCTCGACACTTTCGCCACCGAGCCGCTGCAAGCCGATTCGCCGCTGCGCGGCCACCCCAAATTGATCCTGACGCCGCACCTGGGCGCCTCGACCAGCGAAGCGCAGCAGGCGGTGAGCACGATTTTGGCGCGGCAGATCGTCGATTTCGTCGACACCGGCGCGGTCGCCGGATGCGTCAACCTGCCGCCGCTGACCGCCGAGGCCGCGCGCGAAGTCGGCCCGTGGATGCCGCTGATGTCGGCCCTGGGCAAGCTGGCCGCGCGCGTGGTGCCGGCGCCGACGCGTCTGCACATCACTTACGCCGGCCGCGGGGAATCGCTGGATCCGCGGCCGCTGACGCGTCTGCTGGTCGCTTCCTTGCTGGGCAGCGCCTCCAGCCGGGTCACGCCGGTGAACGCGCTGCAGGAAGCGGCGGCGCGCGGCTTGATCGTCGCCGAAACGGTAGGCGGCGACGGCGACGGTTTCGACCGGCTTTTGAAATTGCGAGTGGAGGGCGAGCAGGGCGCGGCGCGCGAAATCGAGGCGACTCTGCATCGTGGTCCGCGCGTGGTGCGCATGGATGGCGTGGAAATCGAATTCGATCCGCAATCGCACTTGCTGCTGATGCGCAATGAAGACCGCCCGGGCATGATCGGCCTGGTCGGCTCGCATCTGGGCGCGGCCGGAATCAACATCGTCAATTTCTCGCTGGGCGCGAAAGGCGACGGCGAGGCTTTGGCGGCGATCACGGTGGATCGGGCGGTGCCGGAGTCGCAATTGGTGGCGGTGCGTGGGATTCCGGGCGTGCTGTCGATCGAGTCGTTGTAAATAATCTGGAAACAAAAGCGAAAACTGGACACGGATAAGGTCTGATGAGCGCGGATAAACACAAGAATTTTGATTTTCATATCCGCTCTTTTCGGATCTGATCCGTGTCTAACACCTGGGCTTGTTCTGGATCCCGGCACAGAAGGAATAATCGAAGCATGAAAATCATTCTCGCCCGCCATGGCGAAACGCCCTGGAATGCGGAAGGCCGCTATCAGGGCCAGGAAGACATTCCGTTGTCACCGGTCGGCGAGGCGCAGGCGCGCGCGCTGGGCGAACGCTTGCGTGACGTCGCCATCGACCGCGCGGTCGCATCGCCGCTGGCTCGCGCCAAGCGCACCGCGGAACTCGCCCTCGGCGAATCGCGGCAAGGCCTGCTCACCACCGACCCCGGACTGATGGAAATCGCGCACGGCACCTGGGAAGGCCTGCTGGCCAGCGAAATCCGCGAACGCGACGGCGAACGTCTGCAGGCCTGGCGCGATACGCCGCACGAAGTGCTGATGCCCGAAGGCGAATCGCTGCAGCACGTGTTCGACCGCGCCTGGCCGGCGCTGGAACGTGCCGTCGAAGGGTTGGGCCGCGACGACACTTTGCTGGTCGTCGCCCACGATGCGGTCAATCGCGTCCTGCTCTGCCACGTGCTCGGCATCCCGCTCGCGCGGTTGTGGACCTTCCGCCAAGCGCCGACCACGCTCAACCTGCTCGAAGGTCCGGACATCGCCCGTTTGGAAGTGGTGCGGCTCAACGATTGCGCGCACCACACGCCGTTCTTCGGCGAAGCCGTGCATCGCGCCTTATGATGCGCGCTTGATCGTAACGGGGGCCGCATGGCATCGCATCGCAGGTTGCGCGATTGGCTGGATTACATCGAACGCCAGCATCCCAAGTCCATCGACATGGGCTTGGAGCGCGTGCGCGAGATCGCATCGCGCCTGCAGCTGGGCAAGCCGGCCAAGCGCGTCGTCACGATCGGCGGCACCAACGGTAAAGGTTCAACCGTCGCATTCGTCGAAGCGGTCGCCAGGGCGGCAGGCTGGAAAGTCGGCGCTTATACATCTCCGCATCTGTTGGCTTACAACGAACGAGTGCGCATCGAAGGCAAAGATGCGGACGATGCAGCGCTGGTGGAAGCGTTTGAAGCCGTCGAAGCCGCGCGCCTAAGCCCCTCTCCCAGCGGGAGAGGGGTTGGGGTGAGGGTTCGGGGAAACGACGCGAGCTGGAACTCCGACGATCCTGCCGAACCCTCATCCGGCGCTTCGCGCCACCTTCTCCCGGTGGGAGAAGGAGAAGAGATTTCGCTGACTTACTTCGAATACGGCACGCTCGCCGCTTTGTGGCTGTTCGAACGCAGCGATCTGGATTTGGCCATCCTCGAAGTCGGTCTCGGCGGTCGTCTCGATGCCACCAACATCGTCGATCCCGATGTCGCGGTGATCACCACCGTCGATCTCGATCATCAGGACTATCTGGGCGACGACCGGGAAAAGATCGGCTACGAAAAGGCCGGCATCGCCCGCGCCTGGAAGCCGCTGGTGCTGGGCGAGGACGATCCGCCGGCCAGCGTGCTGCGCCACGCCTACGCCATCGGCGCCTCGGCGCTGCGGGCGGGCAGCGATTTCTTTTTCGAGCGGCTCGACGAAGCGCGCTGGCGCTGGCGCGAGGTGGGCTACGAGATCGAACTGCCCATGCCGCAATTGGCCGCGCCCGCGCAACTGCGCAACGCGTCAGCGGCGATCGCCGCGTTGCGCGCGCTGGGCGCGCCGATCGACGACGAAGCCGTGCGTGCGGGCATCGCGCAGGCGAACGTTCCGGGCCGTTTGCAGCCCTTCGATCGCGGCGGCGTCCAAGTCGTGGTGGACGTGGCCCACAATCCGCAGGCCGCGCGCGAGCTCGCGCAGTGGTTGCAAGCTCTTGCGGGAGGAGCTTCGGCCCTGACTGCCTTCGTCGGGGCTGAAGCCCCTCCCACAAAAGCGGGGCGCACCTACGCGGTATTTGCCGCGCTTGCCGATAAGGACATCGTCGGCGTCGCAAACGCGTTGGCCGAACGCATCGACGATTGGTTCCTGGCCGGATTGGCCGACGTCAATCCACGCGGATCGGACGTGGATGCCTTCGCCGAACGCTTGTCTGCGACCGCTGCAGCCGCCGGCGAACGCCATCGCACGGTTACCGAGGCTCTGGCGGGGGCCATGGCGCGAGCGAAGCCCGGCGATCGCGTCTTGGTCTTCGGCTCGTTCCACACCGCCGCGGCCGCGCTGGAGGCGCTCGGCGCGGCCAACGGTTAATTCGGCGCGAGCCGCACGCGGGTATAATTCGCGCGGCGATCCGCCGTGCCTCGCGAGCTCCGATGGAACCTGCCTTGAAACAGCGCCTGTGGGGCGCGGTGATCCTGGTCGCGCTGGCGGTGATCTTCCTGCCGATGCTGATCCAAGGTCCGGCGCCGGACAGCGGCGTGGCGGACGTGCCGCAGACCATGCCCGATGCGCCGGCAGACCAATTCGAAACCCGCGAACTGCCTTTGGTGACGCCTACCGAGGCGCCGGAAGGCGGCGCCGTGGGCATGGATCCGACGTCGACCTCGCCCGATGCGGCCGATCCCGCCCGCCCGCAACCCGCATCGCCGGCCGACACCGCTTCCGCCA
>DATFFH010000012.1:0-8421 GCA_035250245.1 Luteimonas sp.
CGCTTCAACACGTGTGCGGCCCCAGGCGGCGAGCTTTGAAATCATCGGATCGTAATGAATTGAGACTTCGTCGCCTTCGCTGACGCCGCTGTCGTCGCGTATGCCCGGACCGGCGGGCACCCGAAGAAAAGTGATCTTGCCGGGCGAGGGAAAGAAATTGTTGTCGGGATCTTCGGCGTAGACGCGGCATTCGATCGCATGGCCGCGCCATTGCACGTCTGCTTGTTTGAAAGATAGTTGCCAGCCGGCCGCGACTTTGATTTGTTCGCGCACCAGATCAAAGCCGGTAACAAGTTCCGTGACCGGATGCTCGACCTGCAAGCGTGTATTCATCTCGAGGAAGTAAAACTCCCTCGTCACGTCCGAAAAGAGAAATTCAACTGTCCCCGCGCCGATATAGTCCACCGCCTGCGCAATTTTGATCGCTGCCGCGCCCATCCGCTGCCGCAGCTCGGGATCATTGATTGGCGACGGACATTCTTCGATTACCTTCTGATGGCGGCGTTGGATTGAACACTCGCGTTCACCGAGATGGACGCAGTTGCCGTGCGTGTCGGCGAAGACCTGGATCTCGATGTGGCGCGGCTTCTCGACATAGCGTTCCAGCAGGACGCGGTCGCGGCCGAAGGCGTTGCGCGCCTCGCGCTGGCAGCTTTCGAGCGCAGGCAGGAATTCATCCAGCACGCGCACGATGCGCATGCCCTTGCCGCCGCCGCCGTGCGCGGCCTTGATCATCAGCGGGTAGCCGATGCGGTCGGCTTCCCGCTGCAGCGTCGCCGGCGATTGGTCTTCGCCGGTGTAGCCCGGCACCACCGGCACGCCGGCGGCTTGCATCAGTTCCTTGGCGCCGGCCTTGCTGCCCATCTTGCGCATCGATGCGGCTTTCGGGCCGATGAAGACGATGCCGGCCGTTTCCGCGGCGTCGGCGAAGTCGGCGTTCTCGCTGAGGAAGCCATAGCCGGGATGGATGGCCTGCGCACCGCTTTTCTTCGCCGCTTCGATGATCGCATCGCCGCGCAGATAACTGTCCTGCGGTCGCGGCCCGCCGATCGGGTAGGCCTCGTCGGCCAGGCGCACGTGCTGCGCGTCGGCATCGGCTTCGGAAAACACGGCCACGGTGCGGATGCCGAGCTTGCGCGCGGTGCGGATGACGCGGCATGCGATTTCGCCGCGGTTGGCGATGAGGATTTTGTCGAACATAGGCTTCCGCTTTTAGCCCTCCCCTTCAAGGGGAGGGTTGGGTGGGGATGGGTTGGCTCTTTCGCGCAGCGTCCGCCAGATCACATCAAGCACGCCATCCATATTCTCGAAGACCTCGTTGTTCCAGAACCTCAGAACTACGAAGCCGGATTTCTCCAGGTTTCTGGTCCGCTCGTTATCGTAAGCGACGGCTTCGGCGTGCTGTCCGCCGTCGAGCTCGATCACTGTTTTCCGTTCCAGGCAAACGAGATCGAGAATGTAGTCGCCGAAGGGATGTTGCCGACGGAATTTCATGCCTTCCAACTGGCGGCCGCGTAGGCGCTGCCACAGTTCACGCTCTGCATCAGTCGAGCTGTTGCGCAGTTCGCGCTGCAACTTGCCATCGCGAATTTTTTGGTTGGTTTGGCCGTCCATTGTCTCGTGCCTGTCCGCGGAGCTTAAACCCATCCCCACCCAACCCTCCCCTTGAAGGGGAGGGCTTAAAAGCACTATTCCGGCGCGTGGCAGACGGCTTCGATGTTGTGGCCATCCGGATCCAGCACGAACGCGCCGTAGTAGTGCTCGTGATAATGCGGCCGCAGGCCCGGCGGGCCGTTGTCCTTCGCGCCCGCGGCGATCGCGGCTTCGTAGAAGGCATGCACCGCGGCGCGGTCTGCGGCGACTACGGCGACGTGCGTGCGCGCCTGCTTGTCGCTGCTGCCGATCCAGAAATCCGGTTTGCCGCTGCCGAAGCCGGCGGCGCTGGAGCCGTCGCCGGTCATCTCCGGCGTCACTTCCATGACCAGCCCGTAGCCGAGGGGTGCGAATGCGGCCTTGTAGAACGCGAGCGAGCGGGCGTAGTCGGAAACCGGAAGACCGACGTGGTCTAGCATGGCTTTACTCCTTCAATGCCCAGGCGGGCAGGCGTTTTTCGAGGAAGGCGCCGATGCCTTCCTGGCCTTCGGGCGAGACGCGCAGGCGCGCGATCAGGTCGGCGTTGGCGGCATCGAGCGCTGCGCCGTCGCCGCCAGCGGCGATACGGCGAACGAGCGCTTTCGCGGAAGCAGCTGCGATGGGGCCCGCTTTCAGCAGCAGGTCCGTTTGACGCTGCACGGCGGCATCGAGAAGGTCGGCGTCCGTTACTTGGTGCAAGAGGCCGATCTGGAGCGCGGTGTCGGCGCCGAACGTTTCCGCGGTAGCGAACCAGCGCCGCGCCTGGCGCGGTCCGATCGCCGCGATCACGTATGGCGAAATTACCGCCGGCAGCAGGCCGAGTTTGCTTTCGGTCAGTCCGAACTTGGCCTCGGGCACGCCGATGGCGATGTCGCAGCAGGCGACCAAGCCCACGCCGCCGCCGAAGGCCGCGCCCTGGACCCGGGCGATGGTCGGCTTAGGCAGTTCGTCCAGCGTGCGCATCAGGCGGGCGAGGGCGAGCGAATCGACGCGATTGTCTTCCTCGCTGGCAGCCGCCATGCCGCGCATCCAGTTCAGGTCGGCGCCGGCCGAGAATGAAGCGCCGGCCGCTTCCAGCACCACGACCCGCACCCGCGGATCCCCGGCCATTTCAGTCAGCGCCGTCGTCAGCTCGCCGATCAGGGCCGAATCGAACGCGTTATGCAGTTCCGGCCGGTTCAGGCGCAGCCGGCCGACCGGTCCGGCGCCGTCGATCAGCAAGGGGGGAAGGGACATCGCGAAGGCTCGGCGGGCGGGGTTCGCATGATAGCCGCAGGGCGCGAGAAGGCCCGGGACTCGGCCGTCGCCGGCAGATGCTAGAATGAGAACAATTCTTGTTTGCCGCTGCGATGATCCTCACCGACCTTCCGATGCGTACCTCCGCCACCGTCGAAGCCGTCGAAGACCGCGTCCCCAACGATGCGATCGCGCGGCGGCTGCGGGAACTGGGTTTCGTCGACGGCGAACAGGTGCAGGTGATGGCGGTCGGCCCGATCGGCGCCGAACCGTTGCTGGTGCAGATCGGCTACACCCGCTTCGCGCTGCGCCGCGAGGAAGCCGCGCGCGTGCGGGTGCGCAGCAACGGGAGCGGACACGCATGAGCGCCGAGATCGCCGCGCCGCTGCGCCTGGCCCTGGTGGGCAATCCGAACAGCGGCAAGACCGCGCTGTTCAATCTGCTGACGGGCAGCCGCCAGAAAGTCGCCAACTACGCCGGCGTCACCGTCGAGCGCAAGGAAGGCCGATTGGTCGCACCATCGGGCCGGCAGTACGCGATTCTCGATCTGCCCGGCGCCTACAGCCTGCATCCGGCCAGCCTGGACGAGGCGATCGCGCGCGACGTCTGCCGCGGCTTCTATCCCGGCGAACCGGCGCCCGATGCGCTGGTTTGCGTGGTCGACGCCACCAACCTGCGCCTGCACCTGCGTTTCGTGCTGGAGCTGCGCGAAATCGGCAAGCCGATGATCGTCGCGTTGAACATGGCCGACGCGGCGCGCCGGCGCGGCATCGAAATCGACGTCGCCGCGCTGCAGCGCGAACTCGGCGTGCCGGTGGTGGAAACGGTGGCCGTGCGCAGCGGCGGCGCGAAGGCGCTGGTCGAAGCCTTGGATCGGATGGGCGCGGAAGCGCAGCCGCCGCAGAAGAAACTCGCCGAACACCACGGCACGTCCGCCGGCGCGGAAGAAGCGCAAGATTTGCACGCCGAAACACGCCGCCTGCTGGCTTTGGCGGTGACCATGCCGCGCCGCACCGCGCGCATCGACGACGCGCTGGACCGCTGGCTGCTGCATCCGGTGTTCGGCCTGCTGGCGCTGGCGGCGGTGATGTTCCTGATCTTCCAGGCCGTCTATGCCTGGGCGACGCCGATCATGGACGCCATCGACGCGGGCACCGCCGCTTTGGGCGCATGGGTGAGCACCACGCTGCCGGAAGGCCCGCTCAACAGTCTGTTGGCCGACGGCATCATCGCCGGCGTCGGCGGCGTGATCGTGTTCCTGCCGCAGATCCTGATCCTGTTCGCCTTCATCCTGGCGCTGGAGGAATCCGGCTACCTGCCGCGCGCCGCTTTCTTGCTCGACCGGATGATGGCCGCCGCCGGCTTGTCCGGGCGCTCCTTCATCCCGCTGCTGTCCAGCTTCGCCTGCGCGATCCCCGGGATCATGGCCACGCGTTCGATCCAAGACCCGCGCGATCGTCTGGCCACGATCATGGTCGCGCCGCTGATGACCTGCTCGGCGCGGCTGCCGGTGTACGCATTGCTGATCGGCGCTTTCATTCCGCAGCAGAAGGTCGGCATCTTCAATTTGCAGGGCCTGGTGCTGTTCGCGCTGTACGCGGCGGGCATCCTGAGCGCATTGGCGGTGTCGTGGGTGATGAAGAAGTGGCGCCGCGACAAGAGCGAGCACGCGCTGCTGCTGGAGCTGCCTTCCTACCGCTTGCCGCATCCGCGCGATCTGCTGATCGGGTTGTACGAACGCGCGATGATCTTCCTCAAGCGCGTCGGCGGGATCATCCTGGCGCTGACGATCCTGCTGTGGTTCCTGCTGTCGTTCCCGGCGCCGCCGCCGGATGCGGTGGGCCCGGCGATCGATTACAGCTTCGCCGGCCGCATCGGCCACGCGATGACGGCGGTATTCGCGCCGGTCGGTTTCAACTGGCAGATATGCATTGCGCTGATCCCGGGATTGGCCGCGCGCGAAGTGGCGGTGTCTTCGCTGGCGACCGTGTACGCGCTGTCGGCGGCGGATGACGACGCCGCGGCGCAGGCGCTTTCCCCGCTGATCACAGACGGTTGGTCGCTAGCGACGGCCTTGTCGCTGCTGGTGTGGTTCATCTACGCGCCGCAGTGCATTTCCACACTGGCCACGATCCGGCGCGAGACCAATTCCTGGAAACAGGTCGCGATCAGCGCCGGCTATCTGTTCGCGCTGGCGTATCTGGCTTCGTTCGTCACGTATCAGGTCGCCGTCGCGCTGGGGGCCGGATGAGCGCGTCGCTGCTGCTACAGTATTTCGTCATCGCGCTGGCGGTGCTGGCGAGCGCGGTATTCGTCGCCAAGCGCCAGTTCCCGAACGCTGTGCGGCGGCTGCGCATCGCCTGCGCGCTGCCGCTGGTGCGCGAAGGCAAGCCCGCGTGGTTGCGTGCGATCGGGAAATGGATAGCGCCGCCGGCCTCGCTGGCGGGCGAGGGCGCATGCGGCGGGTGCGATAACTGCGAAACGCCGTCGCGGACCTAGGCTTTGCTCTCGTAGGTGCGAATTCATTCGCACGCTTTAAAACCAAGAGCGTGCGAATGAATTCGCACCTACGAAAAGCGAGAGCGGATGTGCCGCTCTACGCCACTTGTTGGTTTAATGACGGCGGCCTTTGGCGCCGGTCGGCGCATACATTTCCACGGCCAGCGAGAAGGTCCGCGATTCGTTCGGATGCAATGCGCCGACGCCGACCACATGGCGCGAGACTTCTTCGCCGCGTTCGTTGGTCACCACCACAACGACCGAATATTCCGACGAGCCCGCGTCGGCCGGCTGCCGGATGACGCCTTCGACCTTGAGCGGCGAGGGCAGCGGCTGCGCCAGCGGCGAAGCCGCCGAATCGATGCGCAGATAATGCTTGCACGCCGGGCAGACCGCGGCGCTTTCGAGAATGCGCGTTTTGCAGTGCGGGCAGGTTCGCGTGGAACCTGCCGTGCCCGGGCGCGGGGTGCTCATGCGCCGGCGCCGTTCTCCGACGACGACTTCTTGCCGCCCTTGTCTTCCCAACCGAAGTCGGCCTGGCCGCGCATCTTGGAACCGGCCGCGACGGTGAGCGAGCCGGCTTTCAGGTCGCCGACCAGCACACCGCCGGATTGCAGTTCGACCACGGCGGCCGATTCGATATTGCCTTCCAGCTCGCCGGCGATGACCACCTTGTTCGCCTTGACGCCGCCGGTGAGCTTGGCGCCCTGTTCGATCGTGAGGTCGCCCTGCACATTGACGTCGCCCTTGAACTTGCCGGCGATGCGCACGTGGCCGGTGCCTTCGATCTTGCCTTCGATGGTCAGGTCGGAAGCGATCAGCGATTCTTTCGCGGACGAGCGTGCCTGCGTCGGTGCAGGCGCCGCGGCGAAAGCGGGCTGCGAAGGCGCGAAGTCCTTGTTGGCTTCCGGTTCGCGCACCGGCGCGGGCTGCGGATCCATCGGGAACGGCGCGGTGTCTTTCTTGGCGGGGGTCGGGTCTTTCCAGATCGCCATGGGGAAATCCTCTAGTCGAAGGCGGGCAGGGGCAGGACGGTGTCCGTGCCCGGAGACTAACACGTCAATTTCGCGTGATGGTTGCGATAAGTCTCATAAAACCGAAGGCTTGCGCGATATTCCGATAGGAATTGTTAAATAACCGTCACGCGTCGCCCACGAGACCTGCAACCGCTACATCCTGAATACGCCGAACTTGGCCGGCTCGATCGGCGCATTCATCGAAGCGGAGATCGCCAGGCCCAGGACGCGGCGGGTATCGGCTGGATCAATGACTCCGTCGTCCCACAGCCGCGCTGTCGCGTAATACGGATTGCCTTGCGATTCGTATTGTTCGCGGATCGGGGCCTTGAAGGCTTCCTCTTCTTCCGCGCTCCACTGCTTGCCCGCGGCCTCGATGCCGTCGCGTTTGACCGTGGCCAGCACGCCTGCTGCCTGCTCGCCGCCCATCACGCTGATGCGGGCGTTCGGCCACATCCACAGGAAACGGCCGCCGTAGGCGCGGCCGCACATCGCGTAGTTGCCCGCGCCGAAGCTGCCGCCGATCACCACCGTGAACTTCGGCACCGACGAGCACGCCACCGCGGTCACCATCTTCGCGCCGTCTTTGGCGATGCCGGCGTTCTCGTATTTCTTGCCGACCATGAAACCGGTGATGTTCTGCAGGAACACCAGCGGGATCCCGCGCTGGTTGCACAGCTCGATGAAGTGCGCGCCCTTGAGCGCGCTTTCGGAAAACAGGATGCCGTTGTTGGCGACGATGCCGACCGGATAGCCGTGCAGATGGGCGAAGCCGCAGACCAGGGTCTTGCCGTAGCGCGCCTTGAACTCCTGGAACTCGCTGCCGTCGACGATGCGCGCGATCAGTTCGCGGATATCAAACGGACGCCGCGCATCCTTGGGTACGACGCCGTAAAGCTCTTCGGCTGCGAACAGCGGCTCACGCACGGGCTGGGTTTGCAGCGGCAGTTTCTTGCCGCGGTTGAGCGTGCCCACGATGTCGCGCGCGATCTGCAGCGCATGCATGTCGTTTTCGGCGAAATGGTCCGCAACGCCCGACACGCTGGTGTGCACGTCGGCGCCGCCCAGCGATTCGGCATCGACCACTTCGCCGGTCGCGGCCTTCACCAGCGGCGGGCCGCCGAGGAAGATCGTGCCTTGTTCCTTGACGATGATCGATTCGTCGCACATCGCCGGCACGTAGGCTCCGCCGGCGGTGCAACTGCCCATCACCACCGCGATCTGCGGGATGTTCTCGGCGCTCAGTCGGGCTTGGTTGTAGAAGATGCGGCCGAAGTGTTCCTTGTCCGGGAATACCTCGTCCTGCAGCGGCAGGAACGCGCCGCCGGAATCGACCAGATAGACGCAGGGCAGGCGGTTCTCGCGCGCGACTTCTTGCGCGCGCAGGTGCTTCTTCACCGTGATCGGAAAATAGGTGCCGCCCTTCACGGTGGCGTCGTTCGCCACCACCACCACTTCCTGGCCCAGCACCCGGCCGATGCCGGTGACGATGCCCGCGGCCGGCGCCGCGCCGTCGTACATGCCTTCGGCGGCCAGCGCGCTCATTTCGAGAAAGGGCGAACCAGGATCGAGCAGGGCGGCGATGCGATCGCGCGCCAGCAGCTTGCCGCGCTCGGTGTGCTTGTTGCGCGCCTTTTCTCCGCCGCCGCCGGCCGCTGCGGCCAGTCGCGCATCGAGTTCCTCGACCAGCGCGCGATGGTAGGCGGCATTGTCCTGGAAATCCTGCGAACGCGGGTCGAGTTGCGAAGTCAGTGCGGGCATGTCGTGATCCGGCGATCCCTTGGCGGCCAGGCGCCATTGTGCCCGGCCTCGGCGTCGGATGCCGAGCGCTGCCTTTTTGCTTGTTTGTGGGAGCGGCTTCAGCCGCGAGCTTTCTTTTTGTTTTCCGCGCTCTCTGAAGAAGCTCGCGGCTGAAGCCGCTCCCGCAAAAAAGCTGGGCGCAAAGAAAAGCCCCGCCGAAGCGGGGCTTTCATGCGTGCCGGGAAGGGCGCTTACTTCTTCTCGTCGGCCTTCTTCTCGGCCTCGGCCGCAGCGTCCT
>DATFFH010000013.1:0-3584 GCA_035250245.1 Luteimonas sp.
CCCCAACCCTCTCCCCCGCAAGCGGGGGAGAGGGAGCGTTCACTCTTCGCCGATCACGTCCACGCCCTGCGGCGGCTTATAGGCGAACGTGCCTGCGGTGAAACTCGGATTCCGCTTCCACCCGCTGAACACGATCTCGGTGCGCTGGCCCAACGTGTCGACGATCTGCATCTTCGCCAGCCCGCCCTGGCCGAAGCCGAGCTTGGCGGATTGGAAGCTGGCCTGCTCTTCGTTCTTGGGCGACAGCAGCAACCATTCCAGACCTTCGGACTCGCCCGCTTCGGCGACGCGGAAGTCGCGATCCAATTTGCTCGGATCGATCAGCGCAGCGAGCGGGCTGTTCTGTTCTTCCACGCCCTGCGCGCGCACCGTCACTTGCTGCAGATCCGGATCGTAGACCCACACTTTCTTGCCGTCGGCGACGATCAGCTGCGGGTGCGGCTGCTTGTATTCCCAGCGAAACAAACGCGGCGCCGACAGCGCGACGCGCCCCGCGGTGTTTTCCTTCAACTTGCCGTTCGCGTCGAAGACTTTCTGCGCGAACTGCCCATCGAGGCCTTTCAAGCCACGGGCGAAGGCGTTGAGGTCGTCGCGGGCGGAGGCCAACGCCGCGAGCGGGAACATCACTGCGGCCGTGGCCGCGATCAGGGCGATGCGTTTCATGCGGATCTTCCGGATGCGATGCCGGCAGTCTGCAAGCCCCTAGCTGAATAGGGCCTTCTCAGCGGCCTTGCAGCAAGCGGCGCTTGGCTTCGGCCTGGATTTCCAGGCCTTCGGGCGGCGCGTCGCCTTTCCGGAGCCGCGCGCTGGTGGCCTGCAGTTCATCGGCGGTGGCGCAGTCGGCACACATTGTTGGCGCTTCCAATGGCGCCGCGAGGACGGCGCTCGCTTCGATCGGCGCGGGCAGCGTGGTTGCGGCGACGGTCGCGGGCAGTAATGACGGATCCACCGGCGGTGATGCGGCGGGAATCGGTGCTGCCAGCGAAGGCGCTGCCGCACCAGGCGCAACCGCCGGAACGGAAGCGGCGCTCATGACTAAAGGCGCGATTGACGTCGTAGTCTGCCGAACGACCGGCACCACTGTCGGAATATTCGCGACGGCGGCACCTGTCGGGGCTGAAGCCCCTCCCGCAACAGGCGTCGAAGGCTGGCTTTGCGTCGATAAGCCCGACGCCGCCGGCGCGGGTTGCGCTGCCGAGGAGACCTGGGAAGCCATCGGGGATCGCTCTTGCGGGAGGGGCTTCAGCCCCGACGTTTTCGCGGCGACCTCTCGCGTCGCAGACGCCGCAACGGCTGCCGCAGGAGGCTCTTCGCTGATGGTGATGCTCGGGCCGCGGAGCGCGGTAGGCGTGATTGGCGCGACCGGCTCCGCAACGACCGGAACCACAGGTACGACGACCGCTCGCGGGGTCAGCGTCGCCGGGTCGTGCACCGGCGCTTCCTTCTTCCACCGCAGCCAGGTCTGAGCTTGGGCTTGAGGCGTCGACAAACACGCGGCCGCGGCGAGCGCGACGGCCGGCAACCATCGGATGGTGCGCATGTTGTTTCCCCGGTGACGCTCCCCCCGGCCGGAGCTTAGCCCTTCGGCGGCGGCGGTGCCAGCACGCTGCGGTCGCCGTTGTGCTCGGGCGGGGAAACCACGCCGGCGGCTTCCATCGCCTCGACCAGGCGGGCGGCGCGGTTGTAGCCGATCTTGAGCCGGCGCTGGACGCCGGAAATCGAGGCGCGTCGGGTCTCGGTGACGATCCGCACCGCTTCGTCGTACAGCGGGTCGCTTTCGTCCCCCGCCCCGCCGCCGCTTTCCGGCAGGCCGGTCGCGCCGACCACGATGCCGTCGCCCATCGACTGCACTTCTTCCAGTACGCCTTCGATGTAGTCCGGGCCGCTGCTGCTCTGCTTCAGATGTTCGACCACGCGATGCACTTCGTCGTCGCTGACGA
The DNA here is from genome assembly GCA_035250245.1 of Luteimonas sp. GTDB lineage: Bacteria > Pseudomonadota > Gammaproteobacteria > Xanthomonadales > Xanthomonadaceae > Luteimonas_C. Next base: position 1,941 of record DATFFH010000013.1, read on the forward strand.
AGGCGCCGTGCACGCGTTCGGGCATGGCGGTGCCGGGCGGCAGATAGAGCATGTCGCCGTGGCCGAGCAATGTTTCCGCGCCGCTCTGGTCGAGGATCGTGCGCGAGTCGATCTTGCTCGACACCTGGAACGCGATTCGCGTCGGGATATTCGCCTTGATCAAACCGGTGATGACGTCCACCGACGGACGTTGCGTCGCCAGGATCAGATGGATGCCGGCCGCGCGCGCCTTCTGCGCCAGGCGCGCGATGAGTTCTTCGACCTTCTTGCCGACGATCATCATCATGTCGGCGAATTCGTCGATGAAGATGACGATGAACGGCAGCGTCTCCAACTGGCGCGGCGCTTCGCCCAATTCCGGATTCGGCTTGAACAGCGGATCCATCATCGGCTGGCCCGCGTCCTGCGCGTCCTTCACCTTCTTGTTGAAGCCGGCCAGGTTGCGCACGCCGACCGCGCTCATCAGTTTGTAGCGGCGTTCCATTTCCGCCACGCACCAGCGCAGGCCGTTCGCGGCCTCTTTCATGTCGGTCACGACCGGCGCGAGCAGATGCGGGATGCCCTGGTAGACGCTGAGCTCCAGCATCTTCGGGTCGATCATCAGCATGCGGAGGTCTTGCGGCCCGGCCTTGTACAACAGGCTGAGCACCATCGCGTTGACCGCGACGGACTTGCCCGAGCCGGTAGTGCCGGCGACCAGCAGATGCGGCATGCGCGCCAGGTCGGCGACCAACGGGCGGCCGGCGATGTCCTTGCCCAGCGCCAGCGTCAGATGGCTGCCGGACTTGTCGTATTCCTTCGAGCGCAGTAGCTCGCTGAGATAGATCATCTCGCGATGCGTGTTCGGCGTTTCCAGGCCGACCACCGACTTGCCTGGGATCACATCGACCACGCGCACCGACTTCAGCGACAGGCCGCGGGCGATGTCCTTGTCCAGCGAACTGATCTGGCTGACTTTCACGCCGGGCGCGGGCTCCAGTTCGAAACGGGTGATCACCGGGCCCGGATAGGCGCCGACCACCTGCGCTTCGATGCGGAAATCGCGCAGCTTGAATTCGATCTGGCGCGACAGCGTTTCCAGCGTCTCTTCGCTGTAGCCCTTCTGCTGCGGCTTGGGATCGTCCAGCAGGGCCAGCGGCGGAATGCCGGAACCGTCGCCGACATGGAACAGCGGGATCTGCTGCTCGCGCTTGGCGCGGTCGCTTTTCTCGACCTGTGCAGGCGCCGGTGGTTCGATCTTCACTGGCGTGCGCTTGGCGCGCAGCTCGCTGTCGTACTTGCGGGTCTCCTCACGCTCTTCCCGGAACGCGCGCGCTTGCTGCCATTCGCTGGCCTGCTGGGTGCCACGGCGGGTCAGCTTCGCCAGCAGGGGACCGAGCGCGAGCACACCCTGCCCGATCCGGTCCATCACCGCCAGCCATGAGAGGCCGGTGGCGAGCGTGGTGGAAATCAGCAACAAGGCGATGGTGAACAGGTTCGCGCCCAGCGGCCCGAAACCGCGGAACAGCGACTTGCCCACCAGTTGTCCGAGGATGCCGCCGCTGCCTTCGGGCAGGTCCAGCGCGGCGCCCATGCGCAGGTGCAGGAAGCCCGCTGCGGACACCAGGAATCCGACGATCCCGACCAGGCGCAAGGCCGGGCCGA
>DATFFH010000014.1:0-61157 GCA_035250245.1 Luteimonas sp.
CGCTCCGGCCGCCGACGCCGCTGCCGCCCCGGTCGCTTCCGGCCTTCCGCAGGAATGCGAGGACTACTTGAACCGCGCCAAGGCCTGCTTCGCGAAGTCCGGTGGCAACGCCGCGGCCGCTGCGTTCCAGCAGGGCATCGACCAGTCCAAGGCGCAGTGGGAAGCCATGGCCGACAAGAGCGGCTTGGCGCCTGCCTGCAAGCAGGCCAACGACCAGTTCGCCCAGGTCGTGGCCGCGCTGAAGTGCGAGTAATGAGGTGACCGCCGCCGCCCGCTTCGCCGCGGGCGGCGGATTTCCCGGATGTTCGGGAAAGCCTTCGATGGTTTTCCCGAACACCCGAACGCAACACGATCATCCTTGATCAAAAGCCCGGCTTGCGTGGCCGGACTTTCCAAATTTAGAACTGAGCGAGTAGTGACATGAACGCCACCAACACCCAGGGCAAGATCGTCCAGATCATCGGCGCGGTCGTCGACGTCGAATTCCCGCGCGAGAGCGTGCCGAAGGTGTACGACGCGCTGAAGGTGCAGAACACCGCGATCACGCTGGAAGTGCAGCAGCAGCTGGGCGACGGCGTCGTACGCGCCATCGCGCTCGGCTCGACCGACGGCCTGAAGCGCAACCTGATCGCCGAGAACACCGGCAAGGCCGTCTCCGTGCCGGTCGGCGCGGGCACCCTGGGCCGGATCATGAACGTGCTGGGCGAGCCGATCGACGAAGTCGGTCCGATCGACGCCAAGGAGCATTGGGAAATCCACCGCGGCGCGCCGACCTACGAGGAACAGGCCGCCACCAGCGATCTGTTGGAAACCGGCATCAAGGTGATCGACCTGATGTGCCCGTTCGCCAAGGGCGGCAAGGTCGGCCTGTTCGGCGGCGCCGGCGTGGGCAAGACCGTGAACATGCTGGAGCTGATCAACAACATCGCGACCCAGCACTCGGGCCTGTCGGTGTTCGCCGGTGTGGGCGAGCGCACCCGCGAAGGCAACGACTTCTACCACGAGATGATCGAAGCCAAGGTCGTGCGTCCGGACAACTTCCCGGAATCGAAGGTGGCGATGGTGTACGGCCAGATGAACGAGCCGCCGGGCAACCGCCTGCGCGTCGCGCTGACCGGCCTGACCATGGCCGAATACTTCCGCGACGAGAAGGACGCCTCCGGCAAGGGTCGCGACGTGCTGTTCTTCGTCGACAACATCTACCGCTACACCCTGGCCGGCACCGAAGTGTCGGCGCTGCTGGGCCGCATGCCGTCGGCGGTGGGCTACCAGCCCACGCTGGCCGAGGAAATGGGTGTGCTGCAGGAGCGCATCACCTCGACCAAGACCGGTTCGATCACCTCGATCCAGGCCGTGTACGTGCCTGCGGACGATCTGACCGACCCGTCGCCGGCCACCACCTTCGCGCACTTGGACGCGACCGTCGTGCTCAGCCGTAACATCGCCGCGCTCGGCATCTATCCGGCGGTCGATCCGCTGGACTCTACCAGCCGCCAGCTCGACCCGAACGTGATCGGCAACGAGCATTACGACACCGCCCGCCGCGTCCAGGCGACGCTGCAGAAATACAAGGAACTGAAGGACATCATCGCGATCCTGGGCATGGACGAGCTGTCGGAAGAAGACAAGCAGGCCGTGTCGCGCGCGCGCAAGATCGAGCGCTTCTTCAGCCAGCCGTTCCACGTCGCCGAAGTGTTCACCGGCTCGCCGGGCAAGTACGTGTCGCTGAAGGACACCATCCGCGGCTTCAAGATGATCGTCGACGGTGAGTGCGATCACATCCCCGAGCAGGCCTTCTACATGGTCGGCGGCATCGAGGAAGCGATCGAAAAGGCGAAAAAGATCACCGGCTGATGCGTTGAAATCCCCTCTCCCGCTTGCGGGAGAGTTAGGGTGAGAGTCGCTTTACTCGCGTCCCTTGCCCTTAACCCAGCTCTCTCCCGCAAGCGGGAGAGGGGGAATCGGAAGAGAAGTTATGGCTAGCACCATCCGTTGCGACATCGTCAGCGCCGAGCAGGAAATCTTCCACGGCGAAGCGGAAATGATCGTCGTCACCGGCGAAATGGGCGAGCTCGGCATTGCGCCGCGGCATGCGCCGCTGATCACCCGGCTCAAGCCCGGCAAGGTCGTGGTGACCCAGCCCGGCGGCGAAACGCTGGACTTCGCCATCTCCGGCGGCATCCTGGAAGTGCAGCCGCAGGTCGTCACCATCCTCGCCGACACCGCGGTGCGCGCGCAGGACATCGACGAAGCCTCGGTCCGCGCCGCCAAGGAAGAAGCAGAACGCATCCTCGCCAACCGCGGCGAAGCGATGGAAGTGGCCGAGGCGCAGGCCAAGTTGGCCGAAGTCACCGCGCAGCTGCAGGCGCTCGAGCGTTTGCGCAAGAACCTCAAGCACTGATTCCGCGCGATTTCGAGAAAACGCCGGCTCGATGCCGGCGTTTTTTTGGCTCTTGTAGGAGCGGCTTTAGCCGCGAGCTCTTCCATCAGGTCGCTGCGGCGTGCGGAAAGAGCTCGCGGCTAAAGCCGCTCCTACAAAAAGCGGGGCGTCAGCGTTTGTAGATCCAATGCCGCGACAGCAGGAAGCCGATCACGCCCAGCGCCAACTCCACGCCCGGTTTGGCCAGCCACGCCCACTTCAAACCCAGATAATCGTCGATGGCGCCCATCGACCAGGTGCTGACCGCGGTGGTGCACAGCCACATCATCACGAAACGCTGCAATTGGGCGCGGCCAACCGCGGTGTCCTCGCCGGCGAAAGTGAGCTTGCCGTTCAGCCAATAGCCCAACAGTGCGCCGCTGATGCGGCCGGCGATGTTGGCCGGCTCCACGCGCATGCCGAAATGACTCAACGCGACCATCACGCCCCAGTCGACCAGCCACTGGATGCCACCGATCAGCAAGTAATGCCGCCCCTGACGGCCCAGACTCATCGGCTGTCCCCGGCCGAGTCGTGGAAGGAAGGGGGCGGCGGCATCGGTCGGGAATCTCGCATCGTTGCGCATGCTAGCAGCGCCGGCCGTTAGAATCCCGGCATCGCCCGCAACGGAACCGCCATGGCCGCGCCCCTGCACGTCGTGATCCTCGCCGCCGGCGAGGGCAAACGGATGAAATCGAAGCTGCCCAAAGTGCTGCAGAAATTGGCCGGGGAGCCGATGCTGGCGCACGTGGTCGATGCGGCGAGCGCGCTGCAACCGGCCGGCATCCATGTCGTGTACGGGCACGGCGGAGAACAAGTGCGCGCGGCGTTCGCCGACCGGGACGGGTTGAGCTGGGCCGAGCAGGCGCAGCAATTGGGAACCGGACACGCCGTGCAGCAAGCCATGCCCCATGTGCCCGATGGCGCGCAGGTGCTGGTGCTGTACGGCGATGTGCCGCTGATCCGTCCCGACACCTTGCGCCGTTTGCTCGATTCGCCGGGTCGTTTGGCCGTACTGGTCGCCGAACTGCAGGACCCGACCGGCTACGGCCGCATCGTCCGCGATCCGGAAGGGCGGGTCGCGGCGATCGTCGAGCACAAGGATGCGGACGACGAACAACGCCGCATCCGTATCGTCAACACCGGCATCCTCGCCGCCGAAGCGACCGCGCTGAAGGGCTGGCTGGCGACGCTGTCCAACGACAACGCGCAGGGCGAGTACTACCTCACCGACGTCTTCGCCCAGGCCGCGGCGGAATACACGCCGGCGGAGATGGCGGTCGTGGCCGACCCGATGGAGACCGAAGGCGCGAACGATCCCTGGCAGCTCGCGCAACTGGAACGCGCCTATCAGCTGCGCGCCGTGCGCGCGCTGTGCGTGGAAGGCGCGCGCTTCGCGGATGTGAACCGGGTGGACGTGCGCGGCGAAGTCAGCGTAGGTAGCGATGTCGAGATCGATGTCGATGTGGTGTTCGAAGGCAAGGTCGAACTCGGCGACGGCGTGCGCATCGGCCCGTTCTGCCGCCTGAAGGACGTGAAGCTGGCCGCCGGCACCGAAGTGCGCGCGCATTGCGATCTGGAAGGGGCGGTGGCCGAAGGCGCCGTGATCGTCGGCCCGTATTCGCGCCTGCGTCCGGGGACCGTGCTGGCGGACGGCGCGCATATCGGCAATTTCGTCGAAACCAAAAACGCGAAAATCGGGGTCGGCAGTAAAGCCAACCACCTGACTTATCTCGGCGATGCGGTGGTCGGGGCCGGCGTCAACGTCGGCGCGGGCGTGATCACCTGTAATTACGATGGCGTCAACAAGTCCACCACCGTCATCGGCGACGGCGCTTTCGTCGGTTCGAATTCGGCGCTGGTGGCGCCCGTTTCGATCGGCAAGGAGGCGACGATCGGCGCGGGGTCGGTCATCACCAAAGACGCGCCGGACGGCGAGTTGACCGTGGCGCGCGGAAGGCAGACGAGCGTTCCTGGTTGGCGGCGGCCGAAGAAGAAAACCTGAGCCGAAGCGCTCTGCTTTGTAGAGCGGAGCTTGCTCCGCTGCTCCGGCTCTTCGTAGGAGCGGCTTTAGCCGCGAGCTCTTTCATTCAAATCGTCGCATCGCAGCGATTCGATAGAGAAGCTCGCGGCTAAAGCCGCTCCTACGAAGAGCAAGAGCCGAACCCTCTCCCTGGCGCTTCGCGCCTGTCCCTCTCCCGAAATGGGAGAGGGACAAACCGAGTCAGTCAGGCAGAACCATGCTCACGCACAGGCCGCCGCCTTCGCGGTTGAGCAGGGCGATGCGTCCGCCGTGCGCTTCGGCGATTTCGCGCGCCAGCGCCAGGCCCAAACCGGTGCCGTTGCGCTTGGTCGAATAGAACGGCAGCAGCGCGTTCGCCAGCACCGATTCGTTCATGCCGCTACCGCGGTCGAGCACGTCGATGCGCCAGCCGTCGGGCAAGCGGCGCAGCGCGAGTTTCACTTCTTCCGGCGTGGTGCCCGATTCGTGCGCGTTCTTCAGCAGGTTCAGCAGCGCCTGCTCCATCTGCGCGCCGTCGAAACGGGCGTGGCCGTCGATGTCCTCGCCGTCCAGCGAGAATTCCACCTGGTTGCGCAATTGGGCGATGAAGCGCGGCCAATGCATCGGTTCGGCGCGCGGCGCGGGCAGCTTGGCGAAGCGCGCATAGCCGCGGATGAAACCTTCGAGGTGCCGCGCGCGATCCTCGATGGTCGCCAATGCCTCCGGCAGGCGCTCGGTCTGGCCGCGGCGCAGCAGCTCGGCGCCCGAGTGCGCCAAGGAGGCGATCGGCGCCAGCGAATTGTTCAGTTCGTGGCTGATCACCCGGATCACCTTCTTCCACGTCTGCACTTCCTGCCGGCGCAGTTCGGTGGTCAGCTGGCGCAGCAGCAGCAACTCGTGCCGACGGCCGTTGAGGCGGAAATTGCGCCGTGCCAAGTGATACAGCTCTTCGTCTTCCTCTGTACCGACCGCGAACAGTCCGTCGCCGCCGCGGGCGAAAGCCTCCTGCAGGCTGGCCGGCGCATACGCCAGCATGTCGGCGAAATCGTGGCCCTCCAAGCGCCGGCCTTCGCCGAGCAGCTTGCGTGCGGCCAGGTTGCCGAACACTACGCGCCCTTCCGGTTCCAGCAACAGCATCGCCACCGGGGTGTTCTGCACCATGGTGTCCAACAACAACTCGCGCTGGACCAAGCCCAGGCGCTGCTCACGCAGCGCGTCGCCGAGTTCGTTGTGCGTCTTCACCAGTTCGGCCAACTCATCCCTGCCGTCCCAGGACAGCCCGAAACTGAAATCGCCGTCGCGATAGCTGGCGACGGTGCCGCCGAGCGAGCGAAACAGCGAATTCATCGGCGCGAAGGCGCGGCGCACGTGATACGCCAGCAGCGGCAACAACAGCGCCACGGCGATGCCGCCGGCGGCCCAGGCTTGCAGCCACTCGCGCAGCAGCATCGACAGCGCCGCCGCGGCCGCCATATACGCCAGCGCCAGCGCGGCGAACTTCAGGCTCAGCGGGATCCGTCGCAGCCAGCGCATCGTCCGCCTCAGTCGCGCTTGATGCCCAGGCGCTCAAGCCGCCGGTACAACGCCTGACGCGATAGGCCCAACTCCGCCGCGGCCTGCGCCAGCACGCCGCCGTTGCGTTCCAGCGCGGCTTCGATCGCGTCGCGGTCGGGTTCTTCGGCGGAAGCGGCATGCCCGGGCATCGCGGCCGGCAGATCGAAATCGGCGGCCGTCAACGTTTCGCTCCGCGACAGCAGCGCCGCGCGCTGCACCGCATTGCGCAATTCGCGCACGTTGCCGGGCCAGGCATGGCGCAGCAGAAGGCGCGCGGCGTCGTCGCCCAGGAACTTGCCTTCCGGCAGGAAGTGGCGGGCCAGCGGCAGGATGTCGTCCGGACGTTCGGACAACGGCGGCAGCCGCAACTCGATCGCGTTGAGCCGGTACAGCAGATCCTCGCGGAAACGGCCGCCGCGAATCAGCGCGGGGAGATCGGCGTTGGTCGCGCTGATCACGCGCACCTTGACCTGGCGTTCGCGATTGCCGCCCAGCCGTTCGAAACGGCCGGTTTCCAGCACGCGCAGCAATTTGATCTGGCCCGCGGGCGTCAGTGTGCCGATCTCGTCTAGGAACAGCGAGCCGCCGTCGGCGGCTTCGAATTTGCCTTCGCGCGACTTGTTGGCGCCGGTGTAGGCGCCGGCTTCGGCGCCGAACAGTTCCGCTTCGATCAATTCCGACGGCAGCGCGCCGCAGTTCACCGCCACGAACGGCCCGTTGCGCACCGACGAGTTGGCATGCAGGATCTCGGCGAATTTTTCCTTGCCCGCGCCGTTCGGTCCGGTGATCAGCACCGGCAGTTCGGAACGCGCGACCTGGCAGGCCAACGACAGCACGCGTTCGCTGGCGGAATCGGCGTACACCAGGCCGCGCAGGTCGTATTCGCGCATCAATGCGCTGCGCCGCCGCTTCTCGCCCGAGCGGTGCCGCGACAGTTCGCTGCGCGCTTGCGACAGTTCGAGCAGGTTGTTGACCGTCGCCAGCAGTTTTGGATCGTCCCAGGGCTTTGCCAGATAGTCGGCGGCGCCTGCTTTCACAAGCTCCACCGCATTCTCCAGATGCGTCCACGCGGTCAACAGGATCACCGGCAGGTCGGGATGGCGCTCGCGGATCGCGCGGAACAATTCCACGCCTTCCTCGCCCGAAGTGGTGTCGGCGTGGAAGTTCATGTCCTGCACCACCAGGTCGATCGGCTCGCGCGCAAGCAGGTCGAGTCCCGCTTCCGGCGACTCCGCGCGCAAGGTGTGGATGTCGTACAGCGAGAACAGCAGTTCGAGCGCGGTGGCGACGGAGGGGTTGTCGTCGATGACCAGGATCGTGGGCATACGGCAGCCGATGATGTGGAATTCGTAGGGTGGACCTTGGCCCACCGGCGCCATCTTTCACAGACGACGAACGACAGTCGGAATTAAGCGGTTCCGACCATCATCCGTCGCTACCTTACATGGCGATGGTGGGCCGAGGCCCACCCTACGCCATCATACGCTGCGCGTGGCGATCGCAGGCGGCACCGCCGACGCGCGCAGCGCCGGCCCCAGCACCGAAACCTGGCCCAGCAGCCACAACGCGACCGCGCCGACCGGCAGATAGAACAGCGGCAGCCGCGGCAGTTCGTACTTGCCCATCAACAACTGGTTGATGGCGTAGGCCAGCAGCATGCCGATGACGATGCCGAGCGTGGCCAGCAGGAAATTCTCGATCTGGAAATAACGCAGGATCTGCGCCTTGGTCGCGCCCAGTGCACGGCGCACGCCAATCTGGCGGGTGCGCTGCTGCACCCAGAAGCTGGCCAGACCGACGATGCCCAGCGCGGTCACGATCAGCAGCGCCGCGCAAACCGCCGCCAGCAGCCAGGCCATGGCCTTGTCCTGCAAGTAGTACTCGTTGCGTATCTGCTCGAAAGTCTTGGCGTCTTCCTCGGGGATGATACGGGTAGGGCCGTTTTTCTCCAGCGCCTTCAGGGCCGCGCGGATCACCTCGTCGCGGCGGGAGGGATCGCTCACCCGGATCAGATAGCTGCCGCCCACTTCGTATGGCGTGCTGATCGGTAGCATCATCGAGTATTCGTTCGCGGTCGGACCGCCCTGTTCGTTTGGGCGAACCAGGTGCTCGACTAGGCCGACCACGCGGATCGGCTCCTCGCCCCAGGAATGGAAAACCTTGCCGATCGCGTTTTCGCCGGGCCACAGCTTTTCGGCCATCACCCGGGTGATGATCGCGGAAGGGATGTTCACCTTCGCATTCGGCTTGTCCAGTTCTTCCCATTCGGCGAACTCGTCGGCATTGAACTGGCGGCCCGCGATCAGCTTGAGGCCCAGGGTATCGAACAACTCCGGCGTGCCCAGATAGACCGTGGCGTTGAGATTGGGCTGATGCTGGTCCTTGACCAGGCTGACGCCGCTGTTCCAGGACGAACCGCCGAAGGTGACCTGATTGGTGGATGCGGCGTTCTTGACGCCGGGCAGGCCGCGAAGCATCTGCAGGTCGTCGCGGGTGAGCGCAGCGGCGTCCTTGTTCACCGCGATGCCGCCGATCCTGATCCGGACCAATTCGCTCTCGGCCAGGCCGCTGACCCGGTTCATGCGTTCGATGCGGTTGCTGATCAGGAACAGGGCATTGCAGATGATCGCCGTGCTCAGCGCGATCTCCAGCACGATCAGCGCTGCGGCGGTCTTGTGCCGGCGCAGGGTGGAGAGGATGGGTCGCAGTTCCATATTCGTTCTCCGGAAGATTATTGCGACTTCAATTGGATGGCCGGGGTGACCTGCATCGCCCGCCACGCCGGCAGCAGCCCGGCGAACAGGCTCGCGACGATGGCCAGCACGAAGGTGGTCAGCAGCATGGTCGGATTGAGGTGCGCAAGTTCGGCGTAGCTGGCCGGCTGCTGCCGCACCGCCCACAGGCCGAGCAGCGCCAGGCCCAGGCCGAGGATGCCGCCGGCTAAGCCGACGGTGCCCGCTTCTATCAGGCATTGCACGAAGATCTCGCGGCGCGAGGCGCCCAATGCGCGGCGCACGCCGATCTCGCCGCTGCGGCGCAGGAACTTGGCCAGCAGCAAGCCGACCGTGTTGAGCAGGCATACCGCCAGGAAGCCGAAGGCCAACCAGGTCTGCAGGCGCACATCGCTGGGCACCACTTGGCGGTAGTCCATCCACTCCATCACGTTGCGCAGGCGCACGTTGGTCGGCCGTTCGAAACGGCCCGCCGCGCGCTGCTCGTCGGAGTAGTTGGCCAGGTATTGGCGATAGGCCTCGGCCTTGTCCGGCGAATCGAGTTCCACCCAGTATTGGATCCACGCGCAAGGCGCGTTGAGGCCGTGGGAGCCTTCGCCGTCTTCGTTGTTCTGGTCGCCCCAGCAGTTCATGTTGCCGTTGGTGCCCATCTTGAGCGCTCGCGAGGTGGAAAACGGCACGAACGCCTGTTCCAACTCGCCGTAGCGGTCGGAAGTCATGTCGTAGAAACGCGGGGTCGGACGCCAGTGGTCGAGCACGCCGATGATCCGGAACTCGATCTGGTTCATGCGCAGCGGCTTGCCTACGCTGTCTGCGCCGCCGAACAGTTTGTCGTTGAGTTCCTTGGAGATCACCGCCACCCGCGCGCGCGCGTCGTCGTCCTGCGCGGTCCAGGCCCGCCCGTACTTGAACGGCGGTTGGAACATCGGGAAGAAGTCGGCCGAGGTGTAGCGCGCGTCGATGGCGAACGGCGTCAGGCCTTGCTTGTCCGGTTCGATCGCGGCGCTGCCGCCGGACATCATGGCCTGGCGATCGCCGCGCTTCTCGCGCAGCATCTTCTCGGCGTCGAAACGGGTCATCTGGTCCTGCGGCTCTTCGCCGGCGACGTAACCCTGCTTGCCCTCGGGGTCGATCTGCGGATAGAACAGCTTCGCGCTCTTGGCCGGGATCGGATCGCCGGACAGGATGTAGAACACGGTCAGCGTGGTCATGCTGGCGCCGATGCCCAGCGCGATCGCCAGCACCATCAGCGCGGTCAGCACCTTGTTGCGCTTGAAGCTGCGCAGGGCGAGGTTGAAGTAGTAGCCGAACATGGCGGCGTCCTCAGGCGGTGGTGTTGGCGGAAGCGTGGCCGTTGGCGTGCATCAGGCCGCGTTCGGCGACGATGTCGGTGGCCATGCCGTCGACGATGTGCACGTTGCGCTGCGCGCGCGCGGCCAGCTCCGGATCGTGGGTCACCATCACGATGGTGGTGCCTTGGGCGTTGATCTCCTCCAGCAGTTCCATCACGCCGCGCGCCATCTGCGAATCCAGGTTGCCGGTGGGTTCGTCCGCCAGTAGCAGACGCGGGCTGCCGGCCAGGGCGCGGGCGATCGCGGCGCGCTGCTGCTGGCCGCCGGACAGTTCGGACGGAAAGTGGCGCATGCGCGATCCCAAACCGACCTGGCCCAGCGCGTCCTCGATCCGCAGCTTGCGCTCGGCCGCCGGCATGCTGCGGTAGCGCAGCGGCACGTCGACGTTGTCGAACAGATTCAAGTCCGGGATCAGGTTGAAGCTCTGGAAGATGAAGCCGATCTTGCGGTTGCGCAGCTTGCTGCGCGCGTCGTCGGACAGGCCGCGCACGTTCTCGCCATCCAGGACGTATTCGCCGCCGGTGAAATCTTCCAGCAGGCCGGCGATATTGAGGAAAGTGGTCTTGCCCGAACCGGAAGGGCCGGTGACGGCGACGAACTCACCTTCGCGGACATGCAGATCGAGCGAGCGCAGCGCGTGCGTCTCGACCAGTTCGGTGCGGTAGACCTTGGAGACTTGGCGCATGTCGAGCATGTCGTTGTTCCTTCTGGGCGGGTTCGGGTCGTTTTTGTTGCGAGTTGCTGTGTGATGCGAAATGGCGATGGCGGGCTTAAGCCCGCCTACGTCAATTGATCTTTATTTTTTCGGCATCGCCGAACTGGTCGGTGCCGGAGACGACGATGCGTTCGCCCGGCTGCAGGCCGTCGAGGATTTCGACCTCGCTCAGGCTGCTGACGCCGATGCGGATCGGCCGGCGTACCGCGCTGCTGCCGTCAACCACGTAGGCGTAGCGGCCGCCGCCCTGGTCGACGAACGAGCCGCGTTCGACCTTCAGTGCATTGCGTCGGGTGTCGAGCACGATGCGCGCGCTCAGGCGCTGGTTCTGGCGCAGGCCCGGCGGCTGCTTGCTGTCGAAGCGCAGGCGCGCGGCGACTTCGCCGTTCACCACTTCCGGCGACACCGCCGACACTTTGGCCGGATACGGCTCGCCGCTGCCGCTGGTCAGCTGGCCCGGCATGCCGATCGCCAAGTCGCGCGCGAAGCTCTCGGGCACTTTGATTTCGACTTCGAACACGCTCAGGTCCACCACGCTCAGGATCGGCGCGTTGATCGCCACGTTCTGGCGCTGGGTGATCTGCACCTGGCCGACTTGGCCGTCGAACGGCGCGCGCAAGGTCAGCGCATCGACTTGGCGCTGCAGTTCGGCCACCACCGCTTTCTGGCGGTCGGCGAGCAGACGCTTGTTGCGCGTGTCCAGTCCTGCGCCCTGGCCTTGCAGGCCTTCGTCCTTTTGCGCGTGCGACAGGCCGATCTCGGCCTTCTTCAATTCGTCCTGGGCCTTGGCCACGTCCACCTGCGCCACGGCGCCGCCTTGGAAGCCGCGCTGATAGCGTTCCAGGTCGCGTTGCGCGGCGACGCGTTCGATTTCGGCCTGGTCCAGCGCTTTGCGCGCGGTGGCGCGCGCCAGCTGCGCGTCGAGCGCGGCGCGGCTGGCCTCGGCTTCCAGGCTGGCCAGCGTGGCTTCTTCCTGCATCAGCTTGCTGCGCAATTCGGGGCTGTCGATTTCGGCCATCGGCTGGCCTTTCTTGACCGCGTCGCCCGCCACCACCTTCAGCGTCACCGTGCCGCCGGCGATCGCGTACAGAGTCGGGCTGTTGGCGGCGATCACGCGGCCGTCGGCAGCGATGTCGCGCACCAGGTCGCCGCGCGTGACCGCGGCGATGCGCACGCGCGAGCTGTCCACTGAGCGCGCGCCGGCGCTGTAGCCGCTCACGACCCAGGCGCCCAACAGCAGCAGCGCCGCCACGCCGCCGCCAATCAGCAGCACGTTCTTGCTGGGCAATTTGCGGGTTTTGCCGGTTTTGCCGACGACGTGGTCCTGGGCCGCAGTGCTGCGGATGCCGCCAACGGGACGATCCTGGCCGGACGTGTCGCGGATGCCGATCGTGCGATCTTGGGCGGAGGTGTCGCGGATGCTCATTCGGGTCCCGGCGGTGAAAGTCCTGATCTGTTCTAAGCAAGCGATGTGCCAACATCTAAGTGATTGATCGGGTTGATTTTCCAGCTGTACGGGAGGTGTCCGGACGGCGGCCGTCCGCGGCCGGCGGACAGCCGTCCGCCGCCGCGCTCGTTAAACTACGCGCTGACCAAAAAAGGATTCGCCATGTGCGGCATCGTCGGCGCGATCGCGGATCGCGATGTGGTTCCGGTCCTGATCGAAGGGCTCAAGCGCCTGGAATACCGCGGTTACGATTCGGCGGGCATCGCGGTCGTCGATAACGACGACGTCCGCCGCGTGCGCCGCACCGGACGCGTCGCCGAAATGGAAGCCGCCGCCGCAAGCGAGGCCTTCCATGCGTCGCTAGGCATCGGCCATACCCGCTGGGCCACCCACGGCGGCGTCACCGAAGGCAATGCGCATCCGCACATCAGCCACGGCGAACTGGCGCTGGTGCACAACGGCATCATCGAAAACCACGAGCAGCAGCGCGAACGCCTGCGCGGCCTGGGCTACGCCTTCGAATCGCAGACCGATACCGAAGTCATCGCCCACCTGATCCATCACTACCAGACCCAGGGCTTGGACCTGCTGGCCGCGCTGCAGCGTGCGGTGAAGGAACTGGACGGCGCTTACGCCATCGCGGTGATCAGCAAGCGCGATCCGCAACGCATGGTCTGCGCGCGGATGGGCTGCCCGCTGCTGGTCGGCTTGGGCGAGGGCGAGAATTTCATCGCTTCGGACGTCTCCGCGATCGTATCCGCCACGCGCCGGGTGATCTTCCTGGAAGAAGGCGACACGGCCGAAGTGACCCGGGAAAAGGTGCGCGTGTTCGACGCCGCCGGCCTGGAAGCGCAGCGCGAGGTGCACGTGTCCGACGTGTCGCTGGCTTCGCTCGAACTGGGCCCGTACCGCCACTTCATGCAGAAGGAGATCCACGAGCAGCCGCGCGCGATCGCCGACACCATCGAGGCGATCATCGACGAGAACAGCTTTACGCCGGCTCTGTTCGGCAAGAACGCGGAAGAGGTGTTCCACGGCATCGAAGCCGTGCAGATCCTGGCCTGCGGCACCAGCTATTACGCCGGGCTGATCGCGCGCTACTGGATCGAATCCATCGCAGGATTGCCCTGCGCGGTCGATATCGCCAGCGAATACCGCTACCGGCAGGTGGTCGCCAATCCCAAGCAGTTGATCGTCACCATTTCCCAGTCGGGCGAAACCCTGGACACGATGGAGGCACTGAAATACGCCAAGTCGCTGGGCCAGGAACGCACGCTGTCGATCTGCAACGTGCCCGAGAGCGCGATCCCGCGCGCCAGCAAGCTGGTGTTCTACACCCGTGCCGGCGCCGAGATCGGCGTGGCTTCGACCAAGGCCTTCACCACCCAGCTGGTGGCGCTGTTCGCGCTGACCGCGACGCTAGCCAAGCTGCAAGGCCGGCTGGATGCCGCGCAGGAAAACGAACTGCTGGAAGCGCTGCGCCATCTGCCCGGCAGCGTGCAGCACGCGCTGAACCTGGAGCCGCAGGTCGCCGTGTGGTCGGAGCGCTTCGCGCCCAAGCAGCACGCGTTGTTCCTGGGGCGTGGCGTGCATTACCCGATCGCGCTGGAAGGCGCGCTGAAGCTGAAGGAAATCTCCTACATCCACGCAGAGGCCTATCCGGCCGGCGAACTCAAGCACGGCCCGCTGGCCCTGGTCGATGCCGACATGCCGGTGGTGGTGATCGCGCCGAACGACAAGCTGCTGGAGAAGGTGAAGTCCAACATCCAGGAAGTGCGCGCCCGCGGCGGCGAGATGTTCGTGTTCACCGACCAGGACAGCCACTTCAGCGATTCGGAAGGCGTGCACGTGATCCGCACTCCGCGCCACGTCGGCGTGCTCAGCCCGATCGTGCATGCGATTCCGGTGCAGTTGCTGGCCTACCACGCCGCGCTGGCGCGCGGCACCGACGTGGACAAGCCGCGCAATCTGGCCAAGTCCGTTACGGTGGAATAACCCTCGTACGCGCCGTTTTCGTAGAGTCGAGCCTGCTCGACTGCTTTTGCGTGCGAATGCGGCATGCGGCCACATCGCGGCGTACGAAGAGCAGTCGAGCAGGCTCGACTCTACGACGAGCGGGTCAGTCGATCTTGCGCCATACCGAGATCGGGATGCTCCCGTCCGGCCGCGCCGGTACGCGATAGCTGAGCAGGTCGCCTTCCATCGTGTAAGTGCGCTTCTGGGTAACGCCTTCCCAGTTCGGATAGGAAGCGCCTTCGATCCGGAACACGAGCAAGCCTTGCTCGGCGACGACCGATAAGGTGCCGTAATGGGTGCTGGATCCCAGCACGGCCGATGCGAATTCGTCCGTGCTGCCGTCGTTCTTGTCGCCGGCGAAGCGCAGTCGCTCGGACTTGAAGATCTGCAGCGAATAGCGGCCCTGCGCGTCGACGATCAGGCGGCCTTTGGGCGCCTGGCCGTAGTCGCGCGCCTGGCGGCCGTCCGGCAAGATCTTGTCAGCGGCGACCAGCGTCCACGTGCCGCGCAATAGCGATGGCTGCTGCGCTTGCGGCGGCGAGCCGTGCGCCGACGTCGCGGCCAGGGCGGCGAGAGTGATGCCGAGCGGAAGCTTCATGGCGATTCCTGCGTGATTTGTCGATAGAGGCAGGCTACGCCGCTTGAGAAATATGTAAAATACATTGATAAATATATCAATAATTTCAAATGCAAATCATTAGATGAAGACGCTCGACATCGATGCGGTAAGGGCCTTCGTGCTGGCCGCGGAGTTGCGCAGCTTCACCCGCGCGGCGGATGCGCTGGGCACCACCCAGTCCGCGATCAGCCTCAGGCTGCGCCGGTTGGAGGAACAGCTCGGTCGCCGCCTTCTGGAACGCACGCCGCGGCAGGTGCGCCTGTCCGCCGAAGGCCTGGCTTTCCTGGACGCAGCGCGCGAACTGCTATCGACCCACGACCGCGCGGCGGCCGCATTCGACGCGGAGCAGCGCCGACTGGTGGTCGGCGTCAGCCATCAACTGGTCGGCGCCGAGTTGCCGTCTTTGTTGCGGCGGATGCGCGATCACGACCCCGGCTTGCGCATCGAAATGCGCGTCGCCGGCACCGGCGAATTGATGCGCGCCTACGAACAAGGCGGACTCGATGCGGCGCTGGTGCTGCGGCCCGACGATCGGCGCAAGCAAGGCAAGTCCGTGTTCGCCGAAAGTTTTTCGTGGTTCGCGGCCATCGGGTGGAAACTTCCGGTCGGCGTGCCGTTGCCGCTGGCGACCCAGGGCGAGTCTTGCCGGGTGCGTGGCGCCGCGGTGCGCGCGCTGGACCGCGCCGGCGTCGCCTGGGAAGAAATGTTCATCGGCAAGGGCGCCGCCATCGTCGGCGCGGCGGCGGCGGCGGGCTTGGCGGTAGCGGTGCTGGCGAAGCGCGCGGCGCCATCCGGCACGGTCGACGTCGGCGCGGCTTTCTCGCTGCCGCCGATTCCGGCGCAGGACGTGATGCTCTACAGCGCGCTCAACGACCGGCGTTCGCGCGACGCCTTGCGTGTGCTCGCACTGGCGTTCCAATAAGGCCGTCGTCGCCGATCCGCGTCCGCCGCTCGCGCCGGAATTTCTGTCGTTCGTCCCCGATGCCTTGATTGCGCGGGGCGATCGCGGCATCACTGCGGCCCGACTGGCCGCCGTCCGCGGCACGGGAGCAGAAATGAACCGACGGGATTTCCTGGGAACGTGCGCGGCCGTCGCCGCGACCGCCGCTCTTTCCGCTTGCCGCATCGCGCCGAGCAAGGAAGGGATTGTGCTGAATGCGGCGGCCTTCGCCTCGCTTCGCCGCTTCGCCGAAACGCCTTTCGGACGTATCGCGTACGTGGAGCGGGGCAAAGGTCCCGCAGCGCTATTCCTGCACGGCTTCCCGATGAACGGGTTCCAATGGCGCGGATCGCTCGAACGCCTCTCGCCCTACCGGCGCGCCATCGCGCCCGACTTCATGGGGCTCGGCTATACGGAAGTATCCGATCAGCAGGATCTTTCGCCGCAGGCGCAGACCGACATGCTGGCGGCATTCCTGGATGGCCTGGCGATCGCCTCCGTCGACATGATCGCCAACGACAGCGGCGGCACAGTCGCGCAGCTGTTCGCGGCGCAACATCCGCAGCGCGTGCGCACCATGCTGCTGATGAATTGTGACGTGCACGAAAACAGTCCGCCCCCGCAGATGCACAATTCGATCAACGCCGCCAGGGCCGGCACCTACGACCAAAAAATGCAGCGGCATCTGGACGATCGCATCTACGCCCGCTCGGAAAAAGGCATCATCGGCTCGGCCTACATGCATCCGGAGCAGGTTCCGGACGAAGCGATCGATTACTACTTCAAGCCGCTGGTCGCCTCCGCGATGCGCAAGTCGCAACTGAATCGCCATTTGGCGGCGGTCGTACCGAATCCCTTGCCCGCGATCGAACCGGCGCTGCGCCGGCTGAGCGCGCCGACGCGCATGGTGTGGGGCACGGCGGATCCGCTTTTCCCGGTCGTTTGGGCGGAATGGCTCGACAAGACCTTGCCGGGATCCAAAGGCATTCGCCTGGTCGAAGGCGGAAGGCTGTTCTGGCCGGAAGAAAGGCCGGACATCGTCGCCGAAGAGGCGCGCAAGCTTTGGGGCGTCTAGCGGATCAGGCCTTGGCGATGTCCAGGCCCGCAAGGCCGACCGCCTTTCGCAAACGATCGCGATAGCCGCGCCCGCCGGACAGTTTTTGGCCATTGTGCAGGCGGAGCAGATGCTGCCCCGACGCCAGCAGTTCCACATCGCGCACGGCGCCGATGCGGACGATGCGCGAGCGGTGGATGCGCACGAACTGCGCGGGATCCAGCCGGCTCTCGATGGCGGTGAGCGTTTCGCGCGCCAGCAGCCGCTCGCGCCCGCAATGCACCTCGACGTAGTTGGCGCTGGCCAGCAACGAATCGATGGTCTGCACCGGGACCAGGCGCTGGCGCGCCCCCGCCTGCAGCAGAAGGCGTTCCGGGAACGCAGGCTTGCCCGCGTCCGCGCGCGCCCGCAGGCGCGCGAGCGCAGCCTGCAGGCGGCGCACGGTGAACGGCTTGAGCAGGTAATCCACTGCGTCGGTCTCGAACGCGTGAACGGCATGTTCGGAATGGGCGGTCACGTACACCACGCGCGTGTCGCCCGCGACAGCCGAAACGCGCAGACCGTCTATCCTGGGCATTTGGATGTCGAGGAAGGCGACATCGGGGCGATGTTCGCGCAGGGCCGCGATGGCGGAAGCACCGTCCGCGCATTCCGCGACGACTTCCACGCCGTCCTCCTCGCGAAGCAACCGCGACAGGCGCGCGAGCGCCATCGGTTCATCGTCCACCACGATCGCGCGGATGCGCCCGCTCATGCCATCTCCGGGAGACGTTGCAGGGGGAGCTCGATGCGGACGCAGGTTCCGTTGCCCGGGGACGTTTCCACTTCGAAGCGGAAGTCGTCGCCGTAGAGGCACTGCAAGCGTGCCCGCGTGCTTGCCAGCCCTATGCCATGTCCGGGCGTCGCAGCGGATTCGCCGCTGCCATCATCGGAAACTACAAGCATCAATCGGTCTTCGCGGCTGCGCGCAGTCACTTGGATACTGCCGGGCGTCGTGCGCGGGGCCACCGCGTAGCGGATCGCATTCTCGACCAGGGGCTGCAACAGCAGACGGGGCACCAGGGCCGGATACAGGGACGGATCCGCATCCAGGCGGAAGCGAAGCCGCGCGCCCAAGCGGACCTGTTCGATCCCCACATAGTCTTCGATCAATTCGATCTGCTCGCCCAACGTGGCCTGTTGCGTCGCCCCGCCGTCGATGCTTTGCCGCAGCAAACCCCCGAGTCCGACCACCATCCGGTCGGCGGCCGCCACGTCGCGGTGCATCACTTCGCTGATCGAGTGCAGCGCGTTGAACAGGAAATGCGGATCGAGCCGCGCCGAGAGCGCTTCGAAACGGGCTTGGGACAGCTGCGATTGCAGTTCAGCATGTTGTTGCCGGCGCGATTGCTCCCGCTGCGCGAACAAGAGCGCATGGGCGACGCCGATGATCATCCAGGCGGTGAGCAGATTGCCGAGAAAACTGGTGCGGAGCAGGGCAGGCCAGTCCGGCAATTGTTCGTGCCAGCCGATCCACGGATTCAGCGCCGCAACGCATAGCGCGCGCGCCACGATGATCCCGGCAACGGCCAAAGTCAGCCAGCCGATCGACCGAAGCGCGGCGCCGCGCTCGATCGGATGGCGCTCCACCCACCAGAAGAGAAACATCGTGAAGGGGATCCACAGCGCCGCTTTGGCCATCTCCGTGCGCAGCAGGTAGGACGAGGCCACCTGGCCGGAAAAGGCTTCGTACATCTGCCCGGTCCATACCAGCCCGGTGAGCAGCCACCAGGCGCCGACCCAGAACCATGTCAAAGCCGTTTGCCGTTGCATACTCCAACACGCTATCACTTATGGGCCGGCTTCACGCCGCGGTCGATCCGGTCAAGGCGGAGGGAATGCCGGGCGCTGGAAAGCGGGGGCGGGTAGCGATACTTCCACGGGAAGACCGTCGAGATCGCCCGTCTTCAGAAAATCGATCACCTCGGCCAGAAGCTCGGGTTGCTGCGCGAATGCGCGGGCGCGGGTGTGGTGCCCGCCGCGATGCACGACGATCGCGCGGCTGTTAGGGAAATAAGGCAGCGCGCCGAACATATTGTCGACCGGGGTAGACGTGTCCCAGTCGCCGTTGAAGAACACCACCGGAATCGCACTGGCGACCGGCAGGCGCAAGCTGTCGCCGACATCGGGCGTCGGCCATGCATCCGCCGAAGCGACGACCGCATCGAAATCGCCGAAGCCCAGATACTCGGCGCCCGGATCGGTGCGCAGAAGATGGCCGCGTCCGGCCGACACGCCCAGGCTGCTGTCGATCAAGGGTTCGATGAGGCGTACCGGTCCTTCGATGTTGTTGCGCCTTTCGACCGTTTCGCGCGCCCAGTCTTCGTAATGGCGGTAGTACAGCGAAAGAACGAAAGACGGCCAACTATCGGCCGATCTGAGCAACGATCCTTGGAAATCTTCCAATCCCAACGTCACGCCGCGCGTTTGGCCGGTCGCATCGGCTTTGATATCGACCCGGATCGGCTCGCCGTTCGCGAAGCGGTCGCGGACTTCGCGCAAGGCCGCCATCAGGCCGCCCTGGGGCAGGTACGGTTTCAGCGCCGGATCGCGATCGGCATCCCACGCGATGCGCTGCAGGGACGCGAAGACCTGCGACGGCATGTCGAAACTCTTGTCCAGCGGTTCCACACCGGAAAGCAGCGCGCGCGCCACGATCTCCGGATGCAGGCGCATCACCGCGAAGCTCCATTGCGAGCCGAAACTTTGTCCCGACAACGTGATGCGGTCGTAACCCAGCGCGTGCCGCAGGTCGTTCACGTCTTCGGCGCATTGCACGATGGTGTAGCCGGCCAGGTCTTTGCCGGGGTGGGCGGCTACGGCATCGCCGGCCAGCCGGATCATGTCGGCGGCGTCGGCCGAACGCGATCTGGGCCGGTCCAGCGGTTGCGCGCGGGCCGCCAGTTCCAGCACGTCGCCATATTGGGAATAGCCGCGCTGGTCGACGATCACGACGTCGCCCGCGGCCAGATAGGGAAACGCGTATGCGGCCGCATTTTGCAGCTGTGAGGCGTCGCCATCGGTCAGCGCGTTGAGGTAGGTGCGTCCGGGACCGCCCGGCAAGACGAAGATCGGCGGCACTCCGGCAGGCTTGGCGGCGCGGATGCGCGCGAAGCCGACGCCGATCAGCCGGCTGCCGGGGGTGCTCCGATTCTCGGGAACGAACAGCGTGCCCAGCTCGTAATCGAGCGTGTCGCCATTCGGCAGTTTCGTAGTCCTGGTCTCGACGACGATGTCGCCGGCCTTGCGCGGAGCGGCAATGGCTGTCGTGGCGCAAATCGCCAACGCGAGCGCCAGCCACCATGGGGCCCGCGGCCATGATCCGCCCGATTCCATACGCGTCCGCATCGGCAAGCCTCTTCGGATCATGAGGATTCAAATGATTCGGGAAAGCGGCGGTACCGTGTCAAGTGCGGGTGGTCACCCGACGAGGTTGCGAAGCGCGAACGCCATAGCGAAACGACGGTGCGCAATGATGGCGCTCTTGGGGCTTGCTGCCGGCCGATCGCGGCGCAGATGCGACTTGGTTGGGTGCTAAATTGCCCTTCCGAGCATGCGGCGGATTTGCGCGAAGCGGCTCACAAGGAGAAAGACGATGCGAGACGGACAGCCCAAATACTGCGACCTGGTGATGAAGGGCGGTATCACCAGCGGCATCGTCTATCCCAATGCCGTGCTGGCGCTGGCCGAGGAATACCGGTTCAAGAACATCGGCGGCACGTCCGCCGGCGCGATCGCCGCGGCGGTGTCGGCCGCGGCCGCGATGGGCGAGCGCATGCGCGTCGCCGGCGCGCGGCGCGATCCGAAGCTGGGTTTCGAAGGTTTGGCCGAGGTGTCCGCGCGGCTCTCGACCGCCGGTTTCATCTACCGGCTGTTTCAACCCGCGCGCGGCGCGAAGAACGCGTATCGCCTGTTGGTACTGCTTGCCGGCCACGCGCCGCGCTGGCGC
This sequence comes from Luteimonas sp., assembly GCA_035250245.1. Taxonomy (GTDB): domain Bacteria; phylum Pseudomonadota; class Gammaproteobacteria; order Xanthomonadales; family Xanthomonadaceae; genus Luteimonas_C. The sequence continues at coordinate 20,839 of DATFFH010000014.1, forward strand.
AAATGGCTGGCCGCGCTGGCAGGCGTGCTGGCCATCGCGCCGGGCGAAACCCTGGCGGCTTTCGCCGTTTTCTCCGGCTTCGGGTACTTGGCGGCCGCTTGGCCGGGCGTGGCCGCGGCGGCGTTGCCGTCGTTGCTTTGCGCCTGGGCGGTCGGCGGCGTTTTCGCGCTGGCCCGAGTCGCGCGCGTGGTCCGCAAGAATTCGCTGGGCCTGTGTTCGGGCTTGCGGGCGGATGGCGAGGCCGCGCCCGCACTGACCGATTGGATGCACGAAGTGCTGCAAAGCCTGTCGGGGAAATCTCCCGAATCGCCCTTGACCTTCACCGACTTGCGCCAGGCCCCGCGCTACCCGGACGAACCGGAAACCGAGCATGCGATCAATCTGCACGTGATCACCACGGGCGTCTCGCATCGCGAACCGCGCACGCTGCCATTCGACGGCGCCAGCTTCTGGTTCCTTCGCGAGGAATTCGATCGCCTGTTCCCGGCGCCGGTGGTGGATTGGATGGCGGCCCAGGATCCCGCGCCGTTGCAGGTGCAAAGCAAGACGTATTACCGCCTGCCGGCGGACGGCGCGCTGCCGGTGCTGGTGGCCGCGCGCATGAGCCTGAGTTTCCCGTTATTGATCAGCGCGGTGCCTTTGCACGAACCCGCGCGCTGGGAGGCGGCGCGCGACCGCACCGACTCGGACAGTGCCGCGCCGCCGGAAAAGAGCATGGCCGAGAGCACCGAAGGCCTGACCACGGGCGGCGAACGCAGCGGCCACCAGATTTCGGCGTTCCGCGCCTGCTGGTTTTCCGACGGCGGCATCAGCAGCAACTTCCCGATCCATCTGTTCGACGAAGCGCTGCCGCGCTGGCCCACGTTCGCGATCAATCTGGTCTATCCGAAATCCGACGATGCCGGCCGGCCGCGTTCGGCGGATAGAGACGCGGTTTTTCTGCCGACCGAAAACAACAAAGGCTGGCAACGCACCTACCAGTCCATCGCCGACGCCAGTGCGGCAAAAGAAGTGTCCGGATTCGTGTTCGGCATCGTCGCCACCATGCAGAACTGGCGCGATCTGCTGCTGGCGCGCGCCCCCGGCCAGCGCGATCGCATCGTCCACGTCTCCCTCGACGGCGACGAAGGCGGCATGAACCTGGACATGCCGCAAGCGGTGCTGAGCCGCATCTCGGCCAAAGGCACCGCCGCGGGCGAACGCTTCCGAGAATTCTCGTTCGAGAACCATTATTGGGTGCGCTGGCGCAATTTGGCGTCGGCCTGGCAGCGCTACACGATCCAAGTGGCCGGCAGCGCCGATCCCGCGCGTCGCGTGCCTGCGTATGGGCAGGCTTACGCGCAGGCCGCGGCGGAAGGTCCGCCGCCGCCGTCTTACAAATTCTCTTCGGAGGCCAAGCGCAAGACGGCCGAGGGCCTGCTGCTGCGCCTGCAGGAACAAGGCGAAGAATGGGCCGATCTGGGACCCGACCTGACCGAGGGTGCGCCGCGGCCGTTGCCGCAGATGAAGATCACGCCCATCTACTGACGCTGGTCGAAGCTTTCCGTCTTGGCGCCGTTACGCCGCCAAGGCGGTGAGGCATGGCCGGAGCCGCGCGGTGAAATGCCTCAATACCGGCGGCTCCCACTCGAATTCGAAACCTTCCAATTCCTTGGCCCTGCCGCGCACTTCCGCGAAGGCGTCCGCCACATAAGCCATGTGCGCGTTCGTGTAGGTGCGGCGCGGTACGGCCAGACGCAGCAGTTCCATCGAGGACGGCTCTTGCTCGCCCGTGGCGGGATTGCGGCCGAGCAGAAGCGAGCCGATCTCCACGGCACGCACGCCGCCTTCCTCGTACAGGGCTACGGCCAGCGCCTGCGCCGGGAAACATTGCGATGGGATATGCGGCAGCAGGCGTTTGGCATCCACAAATACCGCATGGCCGCCGGCCGGCGTTTGGATCGGAATGCCGCGCGCGGCCAGGGAATCGGCGAGGTAGGCGACTTGGCCGATGCGATAGTCGAGATAATCCTCGCTCAAGACTTCCCGTAAACCGATCGCCATGGCTTCGATGTCGCGGCCGGCCAAGCCGCCGTACGTCACGAAGCCTTCGAAGCACACGCAACGCGCCTGCACCGCCTGGAACAACGGACCGTCCTCGCGGAAGCAACACATGCCGCCGATATTCACCAGCCCGTCCTTTTTGGCGGACATGGTGAAGATATCGCCGTAGGAGAACATTTCGCGCACGATGTCCGGGATCGGGACGTCGCGCCAGGCGGGGTCGCGCTGCTTGACGAACCAGGCGTTCTCGGCGAAGCGGGCGGCGTCGAGGACGAGCGGGATGCCGTGCCGCCGCGCGATGTCGCGCACCGCCTTCAGATTGTCCATCGACACGGGCTGGCCGCCCGAACTGTTGCAGGTGAGCGTGGCCACGATGCCGGCGACTGCCGCGGGGCCGTGACGATCGATGGCGTGCGCCAATGCGGTGAGGTCGAAGTCGCCTTTCCACGGATACGGCATGCCGGTGTCCAGCGCGTGCGGCGTGAGTACGTTCACCGCCTGCGCGCCGGCCATCTCGATGTGGGCCTTGGTGGTGTCGAAATGGAAATTCGAGATGAACACCGGTTTTGCGCCGGGCGCCCGCGCCTTGATCCGTTGCGCCAGTTCGGGGAAGAGGATCTGCTCGGCGCCGCGTCCTTGGTGCGTCGGTATCGTGTGCTCGTAGCCGAACAACTCCTGGACCGTGTTGCGCAAATGATGGAAATTGCGGCTGCCGGCGTAGGACTCGTCGCCCATCATCAGGCCGGCCCATTGCCGGTCGCTCATCGCGCCCGTGCCGCTGTCGGTCAGCAGGTCGATGTAGACGTCTTTTGCGTCGAGCAGGAACATATTCCAGCCGGCGCTTCGGATGGCGCCGCAACGCTCCTCGCGGGAAGGCAGGCGAATGGGCTCTATCATTTTGATGCGGAAAGGTTCCGGCAGTGTTTTCATGAAGGGATCCAGAAAAACGATGCGAAGGGCGAGGTCGGCGAAAAGCCGGAAACCAACAAGACGGCAAACTTGGCCGCAGCTGGCCACGGCGATGCCAAAATAGATGCGGGCGAAAGTTACGGATCCGTTATCCGGTTTGCGATCACGTGCGAAAGATCATCCACATCGACATGGACGCGTTCTACGCATCGGTCGAACAGCGCGACGATCCGGCGCTGCGTGGGCGGCCGGTGGTCGTCGCCTGGCGCGGAGCGCGTTCGGTGGTGTGCGCGGCTTCGTACGAGGCGCGCAAGTTCGGCGTGCGTTCGGCCATGCCGGCGGTGCGCGCGGAGCGCTTGTGTCCGGATGCGGTGTTCGTGCCGCCGGATTTCACGCGCTACAAGGCGGTGTCCCGGCAGGTGCGCGAGATCTTCCTGCGCCACACCGACTTGGTCGAACCGCTGTCGTTGGACGAAGCCTATCTGGACGTGACATCGCCGAAGATCGCATCGCCCAGCGCCACCGCGGCGGCGGAGACGATCCGCGCCCAGATCCGCGAGGAAACCGCGCTGACCGCGTCGGCCGGCATCGCGCCGAACAAGTTTTTGGCCAAGATCGCGTCGGATTGGAACAAGCCGAACGGGCAATTCGTGATCCGGCCGCATCAGGTCGAAGCGTTTTTGACGCCGTTGCCGGTGGCGCGCATTCCCGGCGTGGGAAAAGTGATGGAGGCGAAGTTGGCGGAACTGGACATCGCCACCGTCGGCGATCTGCGCGCGCTGGCCGCGGACGAACTCGAGCAGCGCTTCGGCAGTTTCGGCCGGCGCCTGTACGAACGCGCGCGCGGCATCGACGAACGGCCGGTCGAACCCGATCAGCCGGTGCAGTCGATTTCGGCCGAGGACACGTTCGAACGCGATCTGCCGCTGGAAGAGCTCGAACCTGCGATCCGCTCCTTGGCCGAAAAAGCCTGGGCCGCGGCGCGGCGCACCGAACGCGTCGGCCGCACGGTGATCCTCAAGCTCAAGACCGCGCAGTTCAAAACCCTCACCCGCAGCCATACGCCCGAATCGCCGCCGGCTTCGTTGCGGCAGTTCACCGATATCGCGTTGTCGCTGCGCGAACGTGTCGGCTTGCCGCCGACCACCCGCTATCGGTTGGTCGGCGTTGGTTTGGGCGGATTCCGCAACCGCGAAGAAGCGGTCGCGCAAAGCGGCTTGTTCGATCCGGAGATCGCTGGCGGCGATCAGTCGTGATCGGATTCCGGCGCGTTGCCGGGTTCGTCGAAGAAGCTCGGCATCGGCGCCGATTCTTCCTGCATGTGGGTCGTGGTCACCGGCGTCGCTGCCGGCCGGCCGCGCGGCGGGGGCAGTTTGGCGATGGCCGCTTCGGCGGCCTGCACGAGTTCGTTGCGGCGCGCTTCGGGCACTTCCTGCCAGTGGCAATCCAGCAGCGCGCCTTCCAGCGCGTAAAGCAGATTGAGGCTGGGCTTGAAGCCGGCGCGCTTGACGCGCATGAACGCTTCCAGCGCGCCGACGGCCGCGAGATCCTCGCGCGAACGCAAACCGACTTGGCGCAGCCAGGCCGCGCTTTTCGGTCCGATGTTGCGTAGCTTGGGTGCGGCGCTCATGCCGACGCCTCCGTGAAGATCGCGGCGATCGCTTCCAGGCCGCGCTGATCGTCCTGGTCGAAACGCGCAGGAATGGGGCTGTCCAGATCGAACACGCCGATCAATTCCTCGCCGCGGAACAGCGGCACCACCAGCTCGGAACGCGAGGCGGCGTCGCAGGCGATGTGGCCGGGAAAGGCATGCACGTCTTCGACGCGCTGGGTACGGCGGGTACGCGCGGCCGCGCCGCAGACGCCGCGGTCGAGCGGGATGCGCACGCAGGCAGGCAGGCCCTGGAACGGGCCCACGACCAGTTCTTCGCCGTCGTAGAAATAGAAACCCGCCCAGTTCAATTCTGGCAGCGCGTGGTAGACCAGCGCGGACAGGTTGGCGGCGTTGGCGATGCGGTCGCGCTCGCCGGCCAGCAGCGCCTGAGCCTGTTCGGCCAGCTGGGCGTACTGTTCCGGCTTGCCGCCGCTTAGACTCTGGGCTGCGAACATGGGGCCTCCGACCGGGGAGTGTAGCAGTGGGATCGCACGGATCGGGCGGGGCGGGAGCGGAGCGATGGCGGTAGACGGCGAATCCGGGACCTCGCGCACGCGCGACGGCTTCCGCCACCGCGGCCGCGAGGTGACGCGGCTGGAGGCGTTCGTGGACGCGGCGTTCGCCTTTTCGGTGACGCTGCTGGTGATTTCGGTGAATGCGATCCCCGACAGCATGGCCGCCCTGGCGCTGGCGCTGAAAGGCATCCCGGCCTTCGCGGCGAGCTTCGCGATGATCGCGATGTTCTGGAACGCGCATGCTACCTGGAGCCGGCGCTACGGTTTGGACGACGGAACCAGCAAATTGCTCAGCCTGGCCCTGGTGTTCCTGGTGCTGGTGTACGTGTATCCGCTGCGGATCCAGTTCGGCGTACTGTTCGGCTGGATCAGCGGCGGCTGGCTGCCGTTTCCGGTGAAGGTCGGCAGCGTCGCCGATCTAGGCTTCATGTATCTGGTGTACGGGTTGGCGTTTTCGACGATGTCCTTGTGTCTGGCCGGTTTGTACGCGCATGCGAATCGCCGACGCGGCGAACTCGGCCTGGATGCGCACGAAGCCGCGGCCACCGCGGCCGAGGTGGCGGTGTGGCTGTATTTCGTCGCGATCGGCGCGCTGTCGATCGCGTTGGCCTTGGCTTTGCCCGACAGGCCCACGCCTTGGCAGCTCAGCCTGCCCGGCTGCAGCTATTTCCTGCTCAGCTTCACCGGTATCGTCGGATCGCGCGTGAGCAAGCGCGCGGCCACGAGGAACGCATCATGACCGCAGCTTTCTACGTCGCCGGCACCGACACCGGTATCGGCAAGACCGTCGCCAGCACGGCGCTTCTGCACGCGTTGGGCGCTCGTGGTTTGCGAGCGGTGGGCATGAAGCCAGTTGCCAGCGGCTGCGAACGCATCCAGGGCGAATGGCGCAACGAAGACGCGCTGTCCTTGCAATCGGCGAGCGATCCGGTGCCGGCTTACGCCGACGTCAATCCGTATGCGTTGCCGTCAGCGACCGCGCCGGAATTGGCCGCGCGCGAGGTGGGCGTCGACATCGCGCTGGCGCCGATCGTTGCCGCTTATCGCCGGCTCGCGGTGCAGGCCGACGCAGTGGTCGTGGAAGGCGTCGGCGGCTGGGCCGCGCCCTTGTCGGCGGAGTTGGACCAGATCGACGTGGTGCGCGCGCTCGGGCTGCCGGTGGTGCTGGTGGTCGGGCTGAAGCTGGGTTGCATCAACCATGCCCGATTGAGCGCGCAGGCGATCGCGGCGGACGGCGCGCGCTTGGTCGGCTGGATCGGCAACGACGTCGATCCCGAGCTCGCCCGGGCCGACGACTATTTCGCGCTGCTGGTGCCGCGGATTCCCGCGCCTTGTCTGGGCCGTCTGCCGCACGCGGCCGATCTGGATGCGAGAGCGCTATCCGCTCAACTGGATTGCTCACTCCTATTCGCGAACCGCTTTGCGTAGAGGCGAGCCTGCTCGACTGCTTCTTGCGGCAGTGGAAGCGAAGTGTTTTTCGCGATAGACCGAAAAGCAGTCGAGCAAGGCTCGACTCTACGAAAGCGAAAGCGGGGTGCGAAAAAGAACGGGCGCATCGCTGCGCCCGTTCCGGTCTTGCGTGCGACGCCGATTTACGCGGCGTGCGGCTCCGGTCCGCCGTGCGGTTCGCCCGCCGCAGCCTTTTCGCGATCGCGATCGTGCGCATGGTCGCGCGCCAGGTACAGGTAGAACGCCGGCAGCACGAACAGGGTGAACGCGGTGCCGATGGTCATGCCCGAGGCGATCACCACGCCCATCGAGAAGCGCGAGGCCGCGCCCGGACCGGTGGCGATCAGCAGCGGGATCATCGCGAACACCAGCGCGGCGGTAGTCATCAGCACCGGGCGCAGGCGGATCGCGGTGGCTTCCTCGATCGCTTCGCGCTTGGACAAGCCCTCGTTGATCTGCAGCTTGTTGGCGAACTCCACGATCAGGATGCCGTGTTTGGAGATGACGCCGACCAGCGTCACCAATCCCACCTGGGTGTAGATGTTGATGCTCATCCCGGGGAAGGCTTCGATCTGCGCGAACTGCAGCACGCCGGCCAAAATCGCCAGCACGTTGAGCGTCAGCAGCGCGCCGCAGATCGCCATCGGCACGGTCAACAGCATGATCACCGCGTCGCGGAAGCTTTCGAACTGCGCCGACAGCACCAGGAAGATCACGACCAACGCCAGCGCCAGGGTCAGCAGCATGGCGGAGCCTTCCTGCTTGAACTGGCGCGATTCGCCGGCGTAGTCGACGCTGTAGCCCTGCGGCAGCACTTCCTTCGCGGCCTGGTCCAGGATCGCCAGCGCCTGGCCCTTGCTTACGCCGGGGCGCGGGGCGAACGTGATCGACACCGCATTCAACTGCTGGAAGCGCTTCAGCGACTGCGGCTGGGCGGTTTCCTTCAGCGTCACGATGGTCGACAACGGGATCAGTTCGCCGTCGCGGGTGCGGGTGTAGTAGTTCTGCAGCGCGCTCGCGTTCAAGCGGTCGCTGCGCTGCACCTGCGGGATCACCAGGTAGGAGCGGTTCTGCATCGCGAAGCGGTTGGTGTAGCCGCCCGACAGCATGGCCGACATGTCCGCCGCCAGCGTGCGCATGTCGATGCCCAGCGTAGCCGCCTTGTCGCGGTCGATCTGCACTTCGATGCGCGGCTTGTCGATCTTCAGGTCCTTGTCGAGGAAGATGAAGCGCTTGCTCTCGTAGGCCTTGGCCAGGATCGCGTCGGCCAGTTCGCTGAGCTGGCTCAGTTCGCCCACGCCGCCGATGATGAATTCGCCGCCGCCGTCGCCGCCCGCGCTGGGCAGCGAAGGCGGCACCAGCGCGAACACGTTCAGGCCGGTGACCTGGCTCATCTTCGGCTGCAATTCCTGCTGCAGCACCGCGTTGGTCGACTTGTCGCGCTCGCTCCAGGGCTTGAGCACGAAGCCGGCCATCGCCATCGGGCTGGCGCCGCCGCCGCTGGCGCCGAAGCCGCCGTTGAACAGGAAGAAACCGTCCACTTCCGGCACGCCCTTGGCGATCTGGGTGATCTCCTCGGTGTAGCGCTCGACGTAGTCCAGCGTGGCGTACGGATCGGCGTTGCCGATCGAGAAGATGAAGCCTTCGTCCTCCAGCGGCGCCGGTTCCTTGGGCGCGGTGATGTAGAGGAAGGCGCACGAAACCAGCACGATGATGCCGAACAGGGCGATCACCGCCTTGGTTTCCAGCGCGCCGTGCAGCTTGCGCTGGTAGCCGTGGCGCAGCCAGTCGAATCGCGCGTCCAGCCACGCTTCCAGCTTGCCCTTGCTGCCTTCGGCGTGCGGCTTGAGGATCTTGGCGCACATCATCGGCGACAGGGTCAGCGCGATCACGCCCGACAAAAGCACCGATCCGGCCAGGGTGAACGCGAACTCGGTGAACAGCACGCCGGTCAGGCCGCCCTGGAAGCCGATCGGCAGATACACCGCCACCAGCGTGGTGGTCATCGCCACGACCGGCCAGGCCAGTTCCTGCGCGCCCTTGATCGCCGCATCGTAGGGCGACATGCCCTCCTCGATGTGTCGGTGGATGTTCTCCAGCACGATGATCGCGTCGTCCACCACGATGCCGATCGCCAGCACCATCGCCAGCAGGGTCAGCAGGTTGATGGTGAAGCCCATCAGGAGCATCAGGAACAGCGAGCCGATCAGCGACAGCGGCACCGTCACCGCCGGGATCAGCACGCTGCGCAACGAGCCCAGGAACAGGAAGATCACCACGATCACGATCACCACGGCTTCGATGATGGTGCTGACCACTTCGTCGATCGCGTCCTGGATCGCCTCGGTGCTGTCGTAGGGGATCGACGGCGTGATGCCCTGCGGCAGCTGCGGCACGATCTGCCCGTCCCACAGCTTGCGGACTTCTTTGATCACGTCCAGCGAGTTGGCGTCGGGCGCGACGAAGATGCCCATGAAGGTGGCCGACTGGCCGTTCATGCGCACCGAAGTGCCGTAGCTTTCGGATCCCAATTGCACGTCGGCGACGTCGCCCAGACGCACGATCGCGCCATCCTGCTCGCGGATCACGAGCTTGCGGAATTCTTCCGCGTCGCGCAGATCCGTACGCGCGGTCATGTCGATCGCGACCATCTGGCCCTTGGTCGAGCCCACCGCCGACAGCACGTTGTTGTTCTGCAGCGCGTTGGCCACGTCGCTGGCGGTGACCTTTAGCGCGGTCATGCGGTCGGGCTTCAGCCAGATCCGCATCGCGAATGTGCCGGCGCCGAGGATGTCGGCGCGCTGCACGCCGGGAACGGTGACCAGCTTGGGCTGGATGACGCGGGTGATGTAGTCGGTGATCTGGTTGTTGTTCAGCGTTTCGCTGGCGAAAGACACGTACATGGCCGCGATCTGCTGGCCCTGCTGCAGGTCGATCACCGGGTCTTCCGATTCCGGCGGCAGCTGGCCGCGCATCTTGTTGACCTTGGCCGCGATCTGGGTGAGCGCTTCGTTCGGATCCTGGTCCAGGCGGATGTAGGCCTGGATGGTGCTGATGCCGGCCGAGCTGGTCGAGCTCATGTACTCGATGCCCTCGGCGCTGGCGATCTCGCGCTCCAGCGGCGTGGTGATGAAGCCCTGGATCAGGTCCGCGTCGGCGCCGTAATAAGTCGTGCTGACATTGACCACCGCGTTGCGCAGCTCGGGATACTGGCGCACGTTCAATTCGCTGAACGCGCGCAACCCGAACAGCAGGATGAACAGGCTGACCACGATCGCCAGCACCGGTTTGTTGATGAAGATGTCGGTGAATTTCATCTTATCCGCCTTAGATAGCCCTCCCCTTCAAGGGGAGGGTTGGGTGGGGATGGGGTTCGAGCGGCATCTGCCCGGAAACCCATCCCCATCCTTGCCTTCCCCTTGAAGGGGAAGGAATGGGGAAGCCTCGCTCGCGCGAGGCTGGCGTTCTTAACGGTTCTCGGTCTTCGGCTGCGCTTCGGCGGTCGGCAGGACCTTGTTGTTGATCGTCACTTCCGCATCGTTGCGCAGCTTCAGCAGACCGCTGGTAGCGACTTGCTCGCCCGGCTTCAATCCCTCGGTCACCGCGATCAGATCGCCACGGGTGGCGCCGGTCTTGATGAAACGCTGGGTGACGATGAGCTTGTCGCCGGTCAGCGGCTTGCCCTGCATGTCCTTCTCGCCTTCGGCACGCTTCTTCTTGGTGATGATGTAGACCGCGTTGCCGTAGGGATTGAAGCTGACCGCGGTCTGCGGGATCACGACCACATTGCGTTCGCTGCCTAGGGCGAAGCCGACGTGGGCGAACGTGCCGGGACGCAGATTGCCTTCGGCGTTGTCGAGCGTGGCCTGCACTTTGAAGTTGCGGGTGTTGGCGTCGACCTCGGGCTGGATGGCGGTGACTTCGCCTTCGAAGGTGCGGCCGGGCATCGCATCGACGGTGGCGCGGATGCGGGTGCCGTTGTTCACCTGGCCCATGCGCTTCTCGGGCAGGGTGAAGTCCAGAAAGATCGGATCCAGCGACTGCAGGCTCACGATCGGATCGCCGGGATTCACGAACTGGCCCAGGTTGACCTGGCGGATGCCGAGGAAGCCGTCGAACGGCGCGCGGATGGTCTTCTGCGCGATCAGCGCGCGCTGCGCGTCGGCCTGGGCTTGCGCGGTGGCCGCGGCGGTGGCGCGTTGCTCCACCTCGTCCTGCGAGACCAGCTTGTCCTGGCCCAGCTTGCGCCAGCGGTCGCGCTGCACGGCGGCCAGCCGCGCGGACGCTTCCAGCGATTTCAGCGTCGCCAGTTCGTTGGCGGTGTTCAGCCGCACCAGCACGGCGCCGGCCTTCACCGGTTGGCCGGGTTCGAATTCGATCGACTTGACCACGCCGCCTGCTTCGGTGGTGACGTTGGTGCCGTTGATCGCGACGAAGGTGCCGACCGATTCTTCGTTGTCGCTCCAACGTTCCGACTTGGCCGTGGCTGCGGTCACCGCCGACGCGGGCTGCGGCATGTTGTCGAAGAACTGGTTCATGCCGGCGCTCATCATCGCCTTGACGCCGAATACGCCGCCGAATACGACGACGGCGCCGATCAGCATCCAGATCATCCGTTTGCGCATCGAAGGCTTGCGCGCGGGGTCATGCTTGGGCATGGGAAACATCCTTGGAGGTAGAAGAAGAATGGTGATCGGGCAGGTACGGCGATGGGCAGCCGAACACGGCCTCGCTAACGCGCACGACCAGCGCGTCTACGGCATCGTCGTCGGCCGGGTCGAATAGCGGCCGCCAACCGTAACCGTTGAACAGGTATTGCAATTGCTTGAACAGGAGCCGGTACGGATCGCCGAAACCCTTGTGGTCGAACAATCCGTCTTGCTGCAGCAGGGTGTACATGCCCAGGCACATCGCCCAGGGCCCGACCGTCAACGCTTGCGGCGACAACGACACCGTCGCCGGCAACTCGCCGTTGCGGAAGGCTTCGTGCACGATCCCGTCGACCAATTCGCTCAGCGGCGCGCTGGCTTCCAGCGCGCGCTGCTTGCTGGCTTCCGACGCTGCGCCCCAGATCACGTCGGTCCACACGAACTGGGCCAGGCGAAAATGTTCGGGCTGGGTGCGGATCACCATCAGATCCGCCAGGGCCACCGCCAGCATCCGTTCCCGGGTAGGTCCGGACCAGCGTGCGGCGCGTTCGAACAGTTCGACCCGGCTCAGGCAATTGCGCGTGGCCAGCGCCACCAGCAGATCTTCTTTGCTGGCGAAATGATTGTAGAGCGTGCCGATCGCGTAGTCCGATTCCTCGGCGATGCGCGACATCTGCAGATTGAGCAGGCCGTCGCGCTGGATCAGTTCCTGGGCTTTGTCCAGGAACAGGCGCTCACGATCGGCGAGCTCGCGTCGACGGCGTTCCCGGGTGCCCATGGTCCTTGGTGCGGAGGTCGGTCCGGACGCGATTTTGAACATGGTTCACGAATTGATCAAGGCTTACGGGCAGCATTCCGCAGGCAGGCAGATCAGCTGCGATTCACGTCCGAAGGCCACGCGGGCATGTTTGCAACATGCGTCGGGTGCACCGGAGCAAGGCTTGCGCGTTCTCCGTTAAACAACGCCAAACGGTCCTGACTTCCGGCACAGTCGCCGTCTCAGCCGAATGTTAGACTGAACAGTATAGAAAATAACAAGACCTTAAGAGACTCCCCCATGCGCGCTACCTGGTTCCCCGTCCTGGCGATGTCGGCGTTGCTCGCCGCCTGCGGCAAGCAAGAAGCCCCGCCCGCGCCGCCGCCGCCGGAAGTCGGGGTGTTGGCGGTCAAGCCCGCGAACGTGCCGTTGCAGAAAGACCTGGTCGGCCGCCTGGCCGCGTATCGCAGCGCGGATGTCCGCGCCCGCGTCCCGGGCGTGCTGCAGCGGCGCGCCTACGCGGAAGGCAGCGACGTGCGCAAGGGCCAATTGTTGTTCGTGATCGATCCCGCGCCGCTGCGCGCCGCGCTGTCGCAGGCGCAGGCTTCTCTCGCCCAAGCGCAGGCCAGCTATACCAATGCCAAGGTCGCGGCCGACCGCGCGCGGCAATTGGCGCCGACCAACTTCATTTCGAAGTCGGACCTGGACAACGCCCAGGCCGCCGAACGCAGCGCCGCGGCCGCGGTCCAGGCCGGGAAGGCGTCGGTGGATAGCGCCCGCATCAACCTGGGTTATGCCAGCGTGTCCTCGCCGATCGACGGCCGCGCCGGCAAGCAGCAGGTGACCGAAGGCGCGCTGGTCGGGCAGGGCGACGCGACCCTGCTGACCACGGTCGACCAGATCGATCCGCTGTACGTGAACTTCTCGCTCAGCGTGGCCGAACTGGAGCAGGTCCGCGCCGCGCAGGGCGGACAGACGCGAGGCAAAGCCCAGGTGCAGGTGCTGCTGCCCGACGGCACGCCGTACTCGCGCATGGGCGAACTCGATTTCTCGGGCGACATCGTCGACCCGGCCACCGGCGCGATCGCGCTGCGCGCCCTGCTGCCCAATCCCGACAAGACCCTGCTGCCCGGCACCTACGTCACCTTGAAGGCCACGCTCGGCGAACAGCAGAACGTGTTCCTGGTGCCGCAGGCCGCCGTACAGCGCGATGCCGCCAGCGCCTACGTGCTGGTCGTTGGCCAGGACGGCAAAGTCGTGCGCAAGGACATCGCCACCGATCGCAGCCAGGGCAACCAGTGGGTGGTGCGCCAAGGCTTGAACGCGGGCGACCAGGTGATCGTTTCCGGCCTGCAGAAGGCGCAGCCCGGCCAGCCTGCGAAAGCGACGCCGTGGCAGCCCAACAACGGCCAAGGCGCCGCGCCCGCGAACGGTGCGAAGAAGGAAGACAAGCCGGCGGCGAAGGGTTAATCGGCGATGTCCAGATTTTTCATCAACCATCCGGTCTTCGCCTGGGTCATCGCGATCCTGATCACGCTCGGCGGCGTGCTCGCGATCCTCAACCTGGGTGTGGAGTCGTACCCGGCCATCGCGCCGCCGCAGATCACGGTCGGTGCGACTTATCCGGGCGCCAGCGCGGACACCACCGAACGCGCGGTCACGCAGGTGATCGAGCAGCAGCTGACCGGCATCGACAACCTGGAGTATTTCAGCTCCTCGTCCAGCTCCAGCGGACGCGCTTCGATCACGCTGACCTTCAAGCCGGGCACGGATCCTGACATCGCCCAGGTGCAGGTGCAGAACAAAGTGGCGCTCGCCACGCCGCGCCTGCCTACGGAAGTGACCCAGCAGGGCGTGGTGGTGGCCAAGGCCAATGCCGGCTTCCTGATGGTGGCCGCGGTGCGTTCCAGCAATCCGGCGGTGGACCGCAATGCGTTGTCGGACTTGCTCGCCTCGCGCGTGCTCGACCAGATCTCGCGCCTGCCCGGCGTCGGCAGCACCCAGCTGTTCGGCGGCGAGTATTCGATGCGGATCTGGCTGAATCCCGACAAGCTGCAAGGCTTCGGGCTTTCGGCCAGCGATGCGCTGAATGCGGTGCGCGGCCAGAACGTGCAGTTCGCCGCAGGCTCGATCGGCGCCGCGCCGTCGCCGCAGGACCAGGCGTTCACCGCGACAGTCACCGCCGAAGGCCGCTACAGCACGCCGGAGCAGTTCGGCGACATCATCCTGCGCGCCAACGCCGACGGCACGACCGTGCGGTTGCACGACGTGGCCCGAATCGAGAAGGGCGCGTCCGCCTACGGTTTCGACACCAAATGGAGCGGCGTGCCGACCTCCGGCTTCGCGATCCAGTTGGCGCCGGGCGCCAATGCGCTGGGCGTGGCCGACGCGGTCAAGAACCGCATGGACGAACTGCAAGTCACCTTCCCGCAAGGAGTGACCTGGTTCTCGCCTTACGACAGCTCGACCTTCGTCCAGATCTCGATCGAGGAAGTGGTCAAGACCCTGATCGAAGCGATCGTGCTGGTGTTCCTGGTGATGCTGGTGTTCCTGCAGAACTTCCGCGCGACCATCATCCCGACGCTGGTGATCCCGGTCGCGCTGATGGGCACGTTCCTGGGCATGTATTTCATCGGCTTCACGATCAACCAGCTCAGCCTGTTCGGCATGGTGCTGGCGATCGGCATCGTGGTGGACGACGCGATCGTGGTGATCGAAAACGTCGAACGCATCATGACCGAGGAAGGCCTGTCGCCGAAGGAGGCCACGGCCAAGGCGATGGGCCAGATCACCGGCGCGGTGGTGGCGATCACCGTGGTGCTGGCGGCGGTGTTCGTGCCTTCGGCGTTCCAGGGCGGCAGCGCGGGCGAGATCTACAAGCAGTTCGCGATCACCATCGCGATGGCGATGGCGTTCTCCGCGTTCCTGGCGCTGGGCTTCACTCCGGCGCTGTGCGCGACCATGCTCAAGCCGACCGGGCACCACGAAAGCCGCAACATCGTCTTCCGCGCCTTCAACAAGGTCTACGACGCGACCGTCAAGACCTACGTCGGCCACATCGGCAGCGCGGTGACGCACGCGCCGCGCTGGATGATCGCGTTCGCGGCGCTGGCGCTGCTGTGCGGTTTCCTGTTCACCCGCATGCCCGGCAGCTTCCTGCCCGAAGAAGACCAGGGCTACGCGCTGGCGATCGTGCAGCTGCCGCCCGGCGCGACCTTGCCGCGCACCCAGGCCGTGTTCGAGCAGGTGCGCGCCACGCTGGAGAAGCAGGACGGCTACGAAGGCATGATGCAGATCGCCGGCTTCAGCTTCGTCGGCCAGGGCGAGAACGTCGGCATGGCCTTCGTCCGGCTCAAGCCCTGGGACGAGCGCGACGTCACCGCGACCGAATTCATCCAGAAAGCGAACGGCGCACTGCAAAGCATCCGCGACGCGCAGATCTTCGTGATCAACCTGCCCACGGTCAGCGGCCTGGGCCAGTTCGGCGGCTTCGACATGTATCTGCAGGACCGCACCGGACAAGGACGCGCGGCGCTGGGCCAGGCGATGGGCCAGTTGCTCGGCAAGGCTTCGCAGAACCCGGCCTTGACCGGCGTGCGTCCGAACACGTTGGCCGATGCGCCGCAGTTGAAGCTGGACGTCGACCGCGTGCAGGCGCAGGCCATGGGTCTGCAGGTGAGCGACATCTACAGCGCGATCCAGCTGATGCTGGCGCCGGTGTACGTGAACGATTTCGTCGACGAAGGCCGCGTGAAGCGCGTGACCATGCAGGCCGACACCGCTTACCGCACCGGTCCGGATTCCTTGGGCCGTTTCTTCACGCCCAGCGCGACTTCCACCGCGGCCAACGGCTCGGTCGGCGCGATGATTCCGCTGTCGAACGTGGTGAAGTCGAGCTGGATCGTCGCTCCGCCGTCGCTGACCCGCTACAACGGTTACGCCGCCGCCGAAGTGGTGGGCTCGCAAGCGCCCGGACACAGTTCGGGCGAGGCGATGAACGTGATGCAGGAGATCGTGGAGAACGATCTGCCCGAAGGCTTCGGCTACGACTGGACCGGCCAGTCCTACCAGGAAATCCTGTCCGGCAACCAGGCGCCGATGCTGATGGCGCTGTCGATCCTGGTCGTGTTCCTGTGCCTGGCCGCCTTGTACGAAAGCTGGTCGGTGCCGGTGGCGGTGCTGCTGGTGGTGCCGCTGGGCGTGCTGGGCGCGGTCGCGTTCTCGATGCTGCGCGGCTTGCCCAACGACATCTATTTCAAGATCGGCCTGATCACTGTGATCGGCCTGGCGGCGAAGAACGCGATCCTGATCATCGAGTTCGCGATCGAGCAGCGCCAGGCCGGCAAGCCGCTGCGCGAGGCGGTGGTCGAAGCGGCCAAGCTGCGTTTCCGCCCGATCCTGATGACCTCGTTCGCCTTCATCATGGGCGTGACGCCGCTGGCGATCTCCAGCGGTGCCGGCGCCAACGCCCGCCACGCGATCGGCACCGGCGTGATCGGCGGCATGATCTTCGCCACCTTCCTGGGCCTGTTGTTGATCCCGGTGTTCTACGTGGTGGTGCGGAGGATGCTGGGCGACAAGCTGGACGAGAAGCCGGCCCTCGCCAAGGAATGACGTAGCCCGGGTGAAGCGAAGCGATACCCGGGAACGCCATTTATCAGCTGGTAGCCGGTAGCGAAAGCGCAGCCGGGATCGCCCTTGTGGGAGCGGCTTCAGCCGCGAGCTTTTTTGCGACATTGCGCCCGTTCCGAAAAGATCGCGGCTGAAGCCGCTCCCACGAAGCGGCGGTGGCGCGAACTTATCTTGGCGTTGGCGGTCCGAGCCTGCTCCACAGAGGGAGTCGCGAATGAGCCCCGTGACCGCAACGCCGCCAAGGCGGCATTGGTTGCTCGCCTTGCTTCTCGTTATGCCTACGGTTGCCTTCGCCCAGCACAAGGCGGGCGATATGGTCGTCGAACGCGGCACGGTGCGCGACGAACAAGGCAAGCCGGTGCCTTACGAAATCGGCACACTGTATGTGCCGGAAAACCGGAGCATGCCCGATAGCCGCCCGATCGGTGTCGGCTTCGCCCGGATCAAGTCGCCGCAACCCACCGGCGCGCCGCCGGTGTTCTGGCTGCCGGGCGGGCCGGGATTGAGCGTGCTGGATGCGTTCGCCAAGAACGACATGGGCAAGCTGCGTACCTGGCTCGCTTTGGCCGCCGTGGGCGACCTGGTGGTGGTCGAGCAGCGCGGCTACACGCTGCGCGGCGAGAAGCTGACGATCGCCAGCGAAGCCTGGCCGCTCGACAAACCGGCCTCGGTTCGGGGCGCGGCGGCCGAAATGCGCGCACGCGCGAAGAACGCCATCGCGGCGAATCCCGACAAAGACCTGTCCGGCTACGACATCGGCGAGTTCGCCGCCGACGTCGACGACGTGCGCCGCGCGCTGGGCTACGACAAGATCAGCCTGTTCGGCGGCAGCTTCGGATCGCAGTGGAGCCTGGCCGTGATGCGCCTGCATCCGGCCAGCGTCGCGCGCGCGGTGTTGTCGGCTGTCGAGCCGCTGGACAACGGTTACGACATGCCTTCGCACGTCTACGCCGCGCTGCAACGCATCGCCTACGACGCCGATCGCGACCCGGGTTTGAAACCGTACCTGCCGCCCGGCGGCACGATGGCGGCCGTGCTCGCCTTGCACGAACGTTTCGCGAAGGGCCCGGTCAGCGTCACGGTGCGCAGCGAAGACGGTAAGTCGCAGACGGTCGTACTGGGGGCCGAGGACCTGCAACAAGCGCTGCTGTCGCATACGCAGGAAGGCGAAAACTGGCCGGCCTTCATCCTGTCGCTGTACCACGGCCATTACGAAACGTGGGCGAAGGAAACGATCGCCGACCGCGCGGCGTCCGACACGATCATGATCGGTCCGCTGGCGGACAGCAGCCTGGGCGTCAGCGCCGAGCGCGAGCATCGCTTGCGCACCGATCCTGCCGTTCCCATGCTCGGCATGTGGAATTTCGAGACGAACATCGCCTCCGCGTCCGATTGGCCGACCCGGGACATGGGCGATGCCGTGCGCAAGCCGGTGCCGAGCGACATCCCGGTCGTGTTCGTGCATGGCGACTGGGACACTTCGACGCCGATCGACAACACGCTGGGCCTGTTGCCATACTTCCGCAACGGCCATGCGATCCTGGTCCACCGCGGCGGCCACGACGGCGCGATGTACCAGCTGCGTCACGAGCCGGCGGCCAAACAGGCGGTTTACGAATTCCTCAAGACCGGCATGAAGAAGGATTTGCCGGTCGAGGTGGTTTTGCCTGCGCCGGCCTTCGCGGTTCCCGATTTCCCGCCGCCCTGATGGCGGCCGCTTTGTAGAGCGGAGCTTGCTCCGCTGCTTCGCTTTTGTAGGAGCGGCTTCACGCGAGCTCTTCCTCCAATCGCGACATCGCAGCGATTTGCGAGAACAAGCTCGCGGCTGAAGCCGCTCCTACGAAGAGCAGCGGCGGAAGAGCAGTGGAGCAAGCTCCGCTCTACAAAGACAAACAAAAACCCGGCAGCCGAAGCCGCCGGGTTTCGTTTTTCCGTTCGCGCGGGGAGAGAGCCGCGCGGAGCGAAGTCTTACTTGGCGGCCTTGCCGGCGGCCTTCACGACCTTCTCGGCGTTGGCCTGGGCCTGCGCGGTGGCGGCTTCGAACTGGCCCTTGGCGATCTGGCCGATGGCTTCGTTGGTCTTCAGCGTCTGGCCGTAGACTTCCTGGCCGGTGCTGATGGCGCGCTCGACGTTCTCGCGGGCGATCTGGATGCCGTTCGGAACCACGGCCTTCAGCGCATCGAAATCGCGGGCTTCGACCAGCTGACCGAAGTAGGCGAAGGTGGCGTTGGCGCTGTCGTTGAACGCGGCCAGCTGCAGGCCGAACACCTTCTCGGCGTTTTCCAGGGCCAGGCGGTTGATCTGGGCCGCCGTGTCCGCGAACTGACGGGTCGCGGCGGTGAACTGCTCGTTGAACTGCGGATACATGGCGGAGCTCCTGAAGGAAATCGGCGTTTTGCCGGTTTGTGCGGTGCAGCATAGCGCCGCCTATGTTGCAATGCAACAACAGCCGTATTGCAGGTTCAGGGAATTAAAAGTTTATTAAAAATCAATAACTTAAGATTGATCTTGCTCGACCTCGTCCCTTGCTGGGCGGGTTTGGGCTTCAAACTGCGCAAGTTTTACCCGGGACGAAGCGCTACCCGCGGTAGCGGCAGCCCGAAGTACAGGTCTCGTGGACGACGATTTCGCTCAGCTGCGGCAGCTCCGGCTTCAGCCGTTCCCAGATCCAGACGGCCAGCCGCTCGCTGGTGGGGTTGTCCAGGCCTTCGATGTCGTTGAGGTAGTGATGATCCAGCCGCTCGTACAGCGGCCGGAAGGCGGCCTTCAGGTCGGCGAAGTCCATCACCCAACCGCTGCGCTCGCCCGGTTCGCCGGACACGTGCACTTCGATCCGGAACGAGTGTCCGTGCAGGCGCGCGCATTTGTGGCCTTCCGGCACGTTCGGCAGCCGGTGGGCGGCTTCCAGGGTGAAGACTTTGAAGATGTCCATGCGGGCATTTTCGGCCCAAGCCCCGATGCCGGCAAATGGCCGCGGCCGTCATCCCGGCGGAAGCCGGGACCCAGTCGACGCAGATCCCGCTGCGTCGAGCCAACCCTCGTCACGGACCTGGATCCCGGCTTGCGCCGGGATGACGGTGAACTCCCACGCGCTCAGCGTGCGATCGCGACCGCGCGCCGCGGCGCGAAATCGGCGCGCCGGCGTTCGCGGATGCGTTCTCCTTCGATCCGCCCTTCGACCAGCTCGTAGCCGAGCAGGGCGAACACCCGATCGCCGATGAAGATCGGGCGCGCGTCACCGTACCAGTCCACGCAACTGGCCTTGCAGCCGTCGTCGACCGCGCGCTCGGCGCGTGCGTCCAGCTGGCCCATGCGGCCCAGCTTCAAATCCCGGTTGCGCAGGTACAGCACGCTCGCGGTCTGGTCGAGATAGCGCTGCATGCTGTTGCTGCGCGCCTCGCCGATGATCGGCAGGCCGACGATGCCTTGGTTTTCGCTTTCGGCGCGGTAGAAGAAACCGTGGGTGCGGCTTTCGCCTTGCGCCGCGTCGCGCTGCACGTACACGCTGCCCTTACTGGCCAGGCGCGGTCCCAGCTTCAGGCTGGTGAAGTGCAGGTCCTTGCCCGCGCCGCCGACGATCACCGCATCGCGGCCCATAGCTTCGATGCGTTCGGTGCCGTGGCCCAGCGCGATCTGCTGCAGCGGCCTGCGGTCGGCGTAGCGGATCGCGTACAGCATCGGATGCGCGCCGGCGGCGGACGGATCGCGCCAGCGGTACGGCGCCGAGCCGTACACCAGCCAATCGCCGATGAAGCGGTTCTGCACTTCGCTGTCGTCCGCATTGAGCAACGGCGTGTAGGCCGAAGCCGGCGCGGCGGCGCTGCCGTCGCCGAAATCGCGCAGGCGCACGCGCATCAGGGCCATGTCGCCGCGCTTGCTTTCGGCGCGCCACATGCCTTCGCCGTCGCCGTGGGCGCTCACCAGCACGTTGAGAAAGCCGTTCGCGTCCTGCAGGAACGACAACTGGTCGATCGGACTGCCGCTGGTGCGCAGCGCGCTGGGCGCGGCGCCGTCCAGCGGAATGCGGAACACCGCGGAACGGTAGGGCCGGCTTTGGTCGCGGTCGTAATGCGTGGTCCAGACGAACACCGAATCGCCGGAGACATAGAACACGCGGCCTTGCGGACCCAGCACCGCGCTGGACTTGCATTGCATGTCGGCGCGGCCCAGGTCGCAGATGCTGACCGTATGCAGCGCCGCGCCTTCGAACGGGTCCAGTTCGTCGCCGCTGCGGTAGATGCGCGTGGCCGGCAGGATGCGGCGGAATTCCTCGGGCTTGGCGTCTCGATGCCAACGGCGGACCGCCGGATAGAACTCGCCGCCGCCGACGTTCCAGGCGTTCAAATGCATCGGCGTGTAGAAGATCAGCTTGTCGCCGATCAGCCGGCTGGCGTAATTGCGCGAAGAGTAATAGTCGTTGCTGCGCAAGTGGTAGGTGGAGCGATATTTCAGGCCGCCGTTGCGGCCGATGTCGAACAGGCCGATCTCGGTGCCGCCGCGCGCGTAGCTGTAGCCGATGACGACGACGGTGCTGTCCGACACCAGCATTTCGTCGTACCAGGCGCCGGAAGGATCGGTTCCGGGCGCATAAGCGTCGACCGCCGACACCGGCCGCAGCGTGTCGCCGCCGATGCGCACGGTGAACAGGCGGCCGCGGCGCAGGATCACCAGATGGTCGCCGTGGCGCTTGACGATGCCGCCCTCGTCGACGCCGGCGGTCTGCACGTTGGTGATGGATTCTTCTTCTTTCGCGACGTTGCCCGCAACCGACACGCTGTCCAGCGTTTGCGCTTCGGCGGCGGGCGCCATCAACGCGACGGAGGGCGCGGGCGGAGGCGGGGGCGATTTGGCCGCTTGCTTGGCCAATTCCCTGCGTTTGGTTTCGGCCTGCGCGCGCCAGCGCTGCAGCAGGCGGTCGAATTCCCGTTCGCTGGAAAAGGCGCGCAAGGTCTTGCGCGGCGCGGTGTCGGGCGCGGCCGCAGCACCGTTGCAAGCGGTCAGCAGGCCCAAGGCCAGCAGGAGAGGGGCGATCCGGGGCATGGCGATTCCTTCAGGCTCGTGGTCGCGGCGCATCGTCGGCCGCGTTCACGAAGACAAACGCATGGCGGCCGAATCGGGGTTAAGGATATCCCCGGAAGGCGACGCCAGCCCGAGTGCCGCTAGCGCGGCTTGTTCGATGCCCCGGTCGGCCTGTGCGCTTGTTTGCTGAGCGCGATCCGGCGTGCGCCGCCCCACGCCAGCGGCGTGGCTGCCATCGCGAAGAACAGGGCATCCCAGAAGCCTTCGGCGAGCAGCATGCCGACGAGGCAAGCAACGCCGGGCGCCAGAGAGTGCGGCGTCGTTTCATGCTCATTAGCGGCTAAAATTTCGCGAATACCATAGATTCTGGACGCGCCCACTCACGGCAGGCGATCGTTTCCCGCAACCTTGCCGACGCGCAGCACGCAAAGCGCCGCGAGCAGCAAGCTGACGCCGCCGATCATCAGCGCCCAGATCGGCGCATTGCCGAAGAACGTCTTCAACAGGAAGCCGAGGACGCTGGCGGCGAGCAATTGCGGAATGACGATGAACAGATTGAAGATGCCCATGTACACGCCCATCTTTCCCGCCGGCACGCTGTCGGACAGCAGCGCGTACGGCAGCGACAGGATCGATGCCCAGGCGAAGCCGACGCCGGCCATCGACAACAGCAGCCAGTGCGGATCGCGGATCAGCAGGAACGACAGCAGGCCGCAGCCGCCCAGGACCAGATTGAGCAAATGGCTCAAGCGCAGGCCGAACCGGCGCGTCATCCATGGAATCAGTATCGCCGCGAGGACGGCGAAGCCGTTGTAGGCCGCGAACAGCACGCCGGTCCAGTTCGCGCCGTTGTTGTAGGCGGCCGAGTGCGCGTCCTGCGTGGCGAAATGCACGCTGGTCACCGCCGCCGTCGTGTAGATCCACATCGCGAACAGCGCGAACCAGGAAAAACACTGCACCGGCACGAGTTGACGCATGGTCGCCGGCATCGCCAGCAGATCGGCGATGATCGCGGTGAGCGGATTGCGCGCGCGGCTGTAGCCGGCGATCAGCTGTATCGCGCCGAAGGCGAACAGGCCGGCGGCGAGGAGATGCAGTCGCGCATCGGCTTGGGTCAGGCGAATCGCGAGGAACGCGGCCAATCCCACCGCGCACCAGAGCATGCCGGTGTAGCGCAGGTGCGCCGGCAACGGCCGCGGAGGCGCGGCCGGCTTCGTGTCCTCGAACGCGGCGAGCGCGTCGGGCGGATACTCGCGCGTCGACAGCACGGTCCAGGCGAGCGTGCCGAACAAGACGGCGGCGCCGAGATAGAACGCCAGCTTCACCGTGTCGGGAATCCCGCCGTCGACGGCGAGGTTGCCGACCCCGAATCGCGCCAGCAGCCAGGGCAGCAGGCTGGCGATGACGGCGCCGGCCGCGATGAACATGGTCTGCAACGCGTAGCCGGCCGGCCGCTGCGACGACGGCAGCTGATCGCCGACGAACGAGCGCAACGGCCCCATCGAGACGTTGATCGCCGCATCCAGGATCCACAGCAGCGCCGCGGCCACCCATAGCGTCGGCGAGTTCGGCATCGCGATCAGCGCCAGCGCGGCGACGATCGCACCGGCGAGAAAATACGGCCGGCGCCGCCCGAGCCGGCCCCACGTGCGGTCGGAGCAATAGCCGACGATCGGCTGCACCAGCAGCCCGGTCAGCGGCGCGGCGATCCACAGCGCGGGAATGTCGTCGATGCTCGCGCCGAGGGTCTGGAAAATGCGGCTGACGTTCGCGTTCTGCAGCGCGAGGCCGAACTGAAGCCCCATGAAGCCGAAACACATGTTCCAGATCTGCCAGAAGCCGACCGGAAGCCTGTTCGTCGTGGCAGGCATGGATATCTGGCCGAAGTGTGCGATGTCGCGTCGCCGCCGCTTAGCGCCGCGTCGCCGAAACCGGTGCGGGCCCGCCCGACTGGCGGATCATCAGTTCGTAGGGCACGTGCACCAGCGCGCCCGCCTCCGGCTCGCGGATCTCGGCGAGCAACTGCTCGGCGGCGATGCGCCCCATCTCGCGGCACGGCTGCCGCACCGTGGTCAGACTAGGCCAGATCTGGCGCGAAGCCGGCGTGTCGTCGAAACCGAATACGGACAAGTCATGCGGGATGCGCATGCCGCGCTCGAACGCTTCATGCATGACGCCGCAGGCGCTGTCGTCGTTGGCGGCGAAGATCGCGGTGGGCGGATGCTTCAGATCGAGCAGTCGCCGCGAGCCGGCGACGCCGTCGTCGAAGGTGAAACCGCCATCGACGACGAGCTCGGGATCGTAAGCGATGCCCGCACGGCGCAGGCCGTCGCGGTAACCGGCCAAGCGCCAGGCGCGCCCACCGTGCGGCGGCGGGCCGGCGATGTGGGCGATGCGGCGATGGCCGAGTTCGACCGCGTGCGCGATCATGTCCGCCGCCGCCTTGCGCTCGTCGAGGATGGTGCCGATGCGCGCGTGGCCGAGCTTGGCCTTCGCGGAGATCGTGGCGTAACGCACGCCGATGGCGTCGAGGCGATGCAGCAGTTCGACGTCGTCGGCGAACGGCGGTACCAGGATCAGGCCGTCCGGACGATATTGCGCGATCGATTCCTCCACCGCGCGGATGTGGTCGGCATTGGAGTATTCCAGCGGACGCAGCATCGCGCTGTAACGCTGGCGTTCGCAGGCGGCGAGCACGCCGACGATGATCTCCATGACGTAGCTCGACGCCGCCGCGGGATCGTCGTACACCAGCGAGATCAGGTAGGAACGGTTGCCCGCCAGGCTGCGCGCGGACGGATTGGGGCGGTAGTCCAGGGCCTTGGCCGCCGCCTCGACCTTCAGCCGGGTCTTCTCGCGCACGTTCGGTTCGTGGTTGAAGACGCGCGAGACGGTTTTCATGGACACGCCCGCGGCCTGGGCGACGTCTTCGATTCTGGCGCGCATCGATGCGTTTCCGAAGGGCGGGGTGGGGCGAATCATGTTATCGCATGCGGCGGTGCCGGCTGGCGCCGTTCGGGCCGGCGCGCACGAATCGTCCGGGGCCTCATCGGCTCGTCGTGAAGGAAGCTGTTCCGGCATCAGGCGGTTTGCGGGAATCGGTCCCGTTGCGTTTCGTAGTCGCGCACCATCGCCTCGACCAGCGAACGGTGCGCCGGCAAATCGTCGAGCGCCAGGCCGGCGACGTGTTGGACCGCGGCGAACTCGCGGCGCGCGGATTCGCCTTGATCGTACACGTCGCGCATGGCGGACAGGTCGGTGCGGAACTCCATGCCGTAGAGCACGTATTGCCAGCTCGCCGGCAGGAACATCTCCAGGTCGGAAATGAAATCCAGGCGGTGCGGCGGCCGCGAACGCCACATCGCCAGCTTGTCCTGCAGCGTCTGCGGGATGCTGGCGGCATCGATGTTGTCGATCCAGAACGGCGTATCGCGGCGTTGGCTGAGGCAGTAGTGCAGTTTGATGAAATCGAAGATGCGCTCGTAGCGCGCGGCCATCATCGCGTTGAACGTCTTGGCTACCGGCGCCATGTCGCCATCGGCCGGGAACAGGTGCGCGATCAGGTACGCGGCGATCTCGATCAGCGCGATGCCGGTGGATTCGAGCGGCTCGACGAAGCCGCCGGCGAGGCCCACCGCGACGCAGTTCTTGTGCCACGGCGCCGTGCGGTGGCCGGCTTCGAACTGGATGAGCTTCGCTGTCAGCCCGTCCGCGGCCTTGCCCAGATAGCCGCGCAGCACTTGTTCGGCGCGCGTTTCGTCGGTGTGGCGGCTGGAAAATACGTAGCCGACGCCGCGGCGCTCGTGCAACCCGATGTCCCACGTCCAGCCGGCTTCGTGCGCCCTGGCGATGGTGAACGACGGAATCGGCGTGTCCTTGCGCTCGTACGGCACCTGCATCGCCCAGGCGCGGTCGTTGAACAGGACATCCTTTGCGCTGCGCCAGCCCACGCCCAGCGCCTGTCCGCACAGCAGGCTGCGGAATCCGGTGCAGTCGACGTACAAATCGGCGCTCAATGCGCCCAGTTCGCGCGTGTGCACGCACGCGACCGCACCGGCCTCGTCGAGTTCGACGCGCTCGATCGTCGCCGCACGCCGTACCACGCCCAGTTCCCGCTGGCCGTGCTCGGACAAGGCATCGGCGAACCGCGCCGCGTCGAAGTGGTAGGCGTGGTTCAGCGGCGCCTGCCAGGGACCGTCGCTGAGGCGCTTGGGGCCGCGGCCGGCGTCGGTCAAACGTTTCTGCATAGTCACCGCTTCGGCGTAGGCGAGTTCCTTCGGCGCGTAGCCGAGCAGCCAGTACGGCAGCAGTTCCGGCGCGCCGGCCCGTTGGCTGGGCGCACTGAAGGGATGCAGGTAGTGATCGCGACCCGGCGCGGCGGGCGGGCGCACCCAGTGCTCGAAGCGGATGCCCTGTTTGAAGGTCGCGTTGGCGCGCGCGATGAACTTCTTCTCGTCCAAGCCGATCGCGGACAACGTGCCGCGGATCGACGGGAACGTGCCTTCGCCGACCCCGACGATGCTGATATCGGGCGATTCGACGAGTTCGACGGCGATGCCGCCGGGCTTGGCCGCACCCAGCGCACGCGCCAAGTAGGTCGCGGTGAGCCAGCCGGCGGTGCCGCCGCCGACAACGAGTACTTTGCGCACGAATGCCATGGAGACCCCTCTTTTTTGCTGCGACGCAGCTACCGCAGCGCAGCAAATTTTTCCCCTAATTTTCAGCAGCATAGGCCCAAATGACTGCGCTGTCATCGAATTGTTGACAGCGCTGTCATGTGACGTGCAAGCTTCGGCGCGCCAGGCATCGGGGTGTCGACAGGCGTTGTGCCCACTGCGCGGCCGGACAACAACCAAAGCAAATTCGAGAGGGGACCAGATGAAGTACTCGTTGCTCTATACGGCAGTCGTCGCCGCGCTAGTTTCAAGCAACGCCTCGGCCGCACCCGCCGATCAAGCGCAGGCTGCGCCCGCCCAACAGACGCCCGCGCAAGAGGCGCCCGCCGCCCAGGCCAAAACGCTCGACACCGTAGTCGTGACCGGCACCAAACGGGTGACGCCCCTGCAGAAGACGCCGGTGGCGATCAGCGCGATCAGCGCGGAAACGCTCGACAAGGAACGGGTGATGACCGTGCAGGACATCGCCAAGCTGGTGCCGAGCATGCAGGCCACTCGCCAGGGCGACCACGACGTCATCACGATGACCTTGCGCGGTATCGGCAACGACCAGGCCAAGACCGAGTACGCCGATCCGGAGGTCGCGATCTTCGTCGACGGCGTTTACTCGCCGCGCGCCGAAGCCGCCGCCGGCCTGCTGCTCGACATCGAGACCGCGGAAGTCCTGCGCGGCCCGCAAGGCACGCTGTGGGGCCGCAACTCCACGGTCGGCGCAGTCAACTTCCAGACCGTGAAGCCGGAGATCGGCGACTACTCCGGCAGCGCGCAGCTGTCCGTCGGCAGCTACAACGCGGTCGGCGCGCGCGCCGCGGTGAACCTTCCGATCAGCGACACCTTCGCGATGCGCGTGGCGCTGGCGCAGGAGCAGCACGACGGCTACGTCGACTACCAGGATCCCGTCGGCCAGATCCCGTCGCTGGAAGCGCAACAGGCCGCCTACGCGGCTTCAGGCGGCGATCCGGCCGCGTTCCAGCCGATCAATCCGAACCTGTTCGTCACCGGCGGCGACAAGTACAACGCGCAGAACCAGTCGGCCGCACGCGTCAGCGCGCTATGGCAGCCCAGCCAAGCGTTCTCGTGGAACCTGGCGCTGGAATATTTCCGCGACCGCGGCACGCCGAGCATGAATCTGATGCAGAAGCCGCGGCCCGGGCAGGACTTCTGGTCGGCGCTGATCGACACCGCGCCTTACATCGAGCGCGATTCCTACGCGCTGCGCAGCCGGATGGACTGGGACATCAACGACGGGCTGCGCTTGAGCTACATCGCCGGCTTCTCCAAGTTCGATGGCTCCTCCACTTACGACCAGGACAGCGGCGTGCTGGTGCCGACCTGTTTCGCCTGCGGTCCTGCGCAGTACCAGGAAGACCGCACCAACCACTCCGAGTACGAAAGCACTTCGCACGAGTTCAACCTGGCCTCGACCGGCGAGAACACCGTCGATTGGATCCTCGGCCTGTACTACGCGGCCGAAGACAACTCGATCCGCTTCGACATTCCGATCTTCAACGGTACTCAGCAAGGCACCGTCGCTTGGCAGGGCTCGTTCATCCAGCCCAAGGAAACGGTGGATTCCTATGCCGCCTTCGGCCAGGCCACTTGGAACGTCAACGACGATTGGCGCGTGACCGCCGGCGCTCGCTACACCGACGACAAGAAAGAGAACATCGGCGGCCGCGGCTGGGGCTGGGCCTACAACCCGGCGGTGCCGCAGGTGCCGATTTCGCCGGGCACGAATCCCAGTCCGGCGACGGGATTCAACGTATCCACCATCAACGACGGCGAATACAGCCACGGCCAGACCACCTGGCTGCTGCGCACCGACTTCGACGTCGGCGACAACGGCCTGCTCTACGCCAGCGTCTCCACCGGCTACAAGTCCGGCGGCCTGCAGGACGGCGGTGCGACCTACGAGCACGAGGAGCTGACCAACTACGAGATCGGCGGCAAGTTCAGCTTCATGGGCGGACGCGTGATTTGGAACAGCGCGATCTACTACATGGATTTCAAGAACTTCCAGCTGTCCGCGCCGGTGACCTTCCCCGACGGCAATCGCGGGTTGGGCTTCAGCAACGTGCAAGGCAGCACCAAAGTGTGGGGTTACGAGAGCGAACTGTCGGCGCTCATCGGCGACAACGACCGCGTCAACCTGACGGTTTCCGGCGTTCCCGAAAAGGAGCTGGGCACGCTGCTGTACGCGGGCAGCAACGACTACCAGGGATTGCCGCCGTGCCCTCCGGCGTCGGGCATCAGCAATTGCATGAACGTGACCGGCAACGAACTGCCGCATGCGCCCGACTTCGCGTTGACGCTGATGTGGGAGCACGACTTCCATCTCGGCAACGGCGGCATGCTGACGCCGCGGTTGAGCGGCCATTACGAAACCGAAACCTGGCTGAGCGTGTTCAACCTGGGCGACGAAGACCAACAAAAAGCCTACGGCCGCGGCGATTTCTCGCTGCGCTACGAGGAACCCGAAGGACGCTGGTGGGCCGGCATGTACGTGCAGAACTTCACCGATGAGAAGACGCGCACCGCGGCGGGCCGTTTCAATCCCGGCGGCGGGCAGTTCCTGTGGGTATCGCAGTACTTGCCGCCGATCACGTACGGCGTGAATTTCGGCCTGCGTTTCTGACCCCGCGCTCGGGCCTCCCTTCGTTCGCGCAGCGGACGCAGGGGGGCAGGAGTGCGCATCGCAGTTTCGATTCGTCCTTTAGCCGCGCTAAGCAGAGCGTGCGGCGTAACGGGCGATTAGGCGTGCACTCGCACGGAATGTCTGGAGTACGGTTTGAAGATCGCATCGAGGAACCCGCGGGCGAGCGTCGCGACCCTGCGTCGAGGGTTGGCCCTGGTTGCGGCGCTGGGCATGACCGCCGGCGCCGGCGCGGCCGAAGACGCGCCGGCAAACGCCAGCATCCATCCCGAACGCTGGCCGTCGCCGGTCTGGCCGTTGCCGGCCGACCCGGCGCTGGAAGCGCGCGTCGACGCATTGCTGCAAACGATGACGCTGGAAGAAAAGGTCGGCCAGATCGTGCAGGGCGACATTTCCAGCCTCACGCCCGAAGACGTGCGCAAATACAGGCTCGGCTCGGTGCTGGCCGGCGGCGGCTCCGATCCCGGCGGCAGGTACAACGCGACGCCGACGGAATGGCTGGCGCAAGCCGACGCGTTCTACGAGGCTTCGATGGACACCCGCGGCGGCGGCAAGGCGATCCCGATCCTGTACGGCATCGATGCGGTGCATGGCCAGAGCAATGTGGTCGGCGCCACCGTGTTCCCGCACAACATCGGTCTCGGCGCGGCGCGCAATCCGGACCTGATCCGCGAGATCGGCCGCATCACCGCGATCGAAACCCGGACCACCGGCATGGAATGGGCCTTCGCGCCGACCGTCGCGGTGCCCCAGGACGACCGCTGGGGCCGCAGCTACGAAGGCTATTCGGAAGATCCCAAGCTCGTGGCGAGCTACGCCGGCGCGATGGTCGAAGGCTTGCAGGGCAAGGTCGGCGACAAGGAATTCCTGGACGGCGCGCATGTGATTTCCTCGGTCAAGCACTATCTGGGCGACGGCGGTACGCGCGACGGCAAGGACCAGGGCGACGCGCAAGTCGACGAGTCAGTGCTGCGCGACGTGCACAACGCCGGTTATCCGCCGGCCATCGCGGCCGGTGCGCAAGCGGTGATGGCTTCTTTCAGCAGCTATTGGGGCGTGAAGCTGGCGGGGCACAAGCCTCTGCTCACTGACGTGCTGAAAGGGCGCATGAATTTCGACGGCTTCGTCGTCACCGACTGGAACGCGCATGGCCAAGTCGCCGGCTGCGACAACACGCGATGCCCGACGTCGGTGAACGCGGGCATCGACCTGGTGATGGCTCCCGACAGCTGGAAACCGTTCTACGAAAGCACGCTGGCTGCGGCGAAAGCCGGCACGATTCCGGTCGCCAGGCTCGACGATGCGGTGCGGCGCGTGCTGCGGGTGAAATTCCGGCTCGGCCTGTTCGATGCCGGCAAGCCATCGCAGCGCGCGCTCGGCGGCAGGTTCGAACTGCTGGGCGCGCCCGCGCATCGCGCCGTCGCGCGCCAAGCGGTGCGCGAATCGCTGGTGCTGTTGAAGAACCGGCGCGGCACGCTGCCGCTGAATCCCAAAATGAAGCTGCTCGTCGCCGGCGACGGCGCCGACAGCATGGCCAAGCAGAGCGGCGGCTGGACATTGACCTGGCAGGGCACGGGCACCGCCCGCGCCGATTTCCCGAACGGCGAGACGATCTGGGAAGGCCTGAAGCGTGCGGTGGAATCTGCCGGCGGCAGTGCGGAGCTCGCGCTAGACGGCGGATATGGGATCAAACCCGACGCCGCTATCGTCGTGATCGGCGAGAACCCTTATGCCGAATTCCAGGGCGACCTGCCCACGCTGCTGTACAAGCCCGGCGACGACAGCGATCTGCAACTGATCAATAAATTGAAAGCCGACGGCATCCCGGTGACGACGGTGTTCCTCAGCGGCCGCCCGCTGTGGGTGAACCGCGAAATCAACGCGTCTGACGCTTTCGTCGCGGCCTGGCTGCCCGGCAGCGAAGGCGGCGGCGTCGCCGATGTGCTGCTGCGCACGCCCGATGGGCGCGTTCATCACGATTTCAAGGGCAAGCTGAGTTTCTCATGGCCGCGCCGCGCCGATCAGTACGCCAACAATGTCGGCCAGAAGGATTACGACCCGCAGTTCGCCTACGGCTACGGCCTGACCTACGCAGACAAGGGCGACCTCGCGCCGCTGCCGGAAATCGCCGGCGTATCGCTCGCGCAGGCGCAACCGGGCCTGTATTACGCGCTCGGCAAGCTGGCGCCGGGACTGTCGATGAGGTTGGAGACTGCAGGCCAGCCCGCCGTCGATATCGCGATGCTGCCCGCGGCGCTGCGCGACGGCAGCCTTCGCGTTGCCGCGGTCGACCACCGGCGCCAGGAAGACGCGCGCCGCGTGACCTGGGCCGGATCGGCGCCCGCACGCCTGTCGTTGATCGCGGATGCGGCGAAAGACCTGACGCGGGAAGCGAACGGCGACGTGCAGCTCGCACTGACGCTGCGCGTGGACGCACCGCTGAAAGGCGACGTGACTGTGAGCGTCGCCTGCGGCGAAGCTTGCGGCGCGATGCTGCCGCTGCGCGAATCGTTGTCCTCGCTGCCCGTCGGCCAATGGACCACGCTCGGCATTCCGTTGAAATGCTTCGCGACGGCCGGCGCGGACCTGTCGAAGTTGTCCGGCCTGTTATCGATCGAAACCGGCGCGCCTTTGCAACTGTCGTTCTCGCGGTTCGCGCTGGCCCCGCAGGGCGAGGCGGAGCGGACGCTCGAGTGCAGCACGCGCAAGTAAGCGAGCTTCGCCGAATTCCGAAACACATTCTGGCTCGTCGTCCGAGGGGGCGAGTTCCTGCAGCCATTCATTCCTTCTGCAACCGCAGACGGACGTCGCACTAGGGGATAAACGCCTTGAAACTGTCAACCTTGGACCTGACGATCCTGGTGGTCTACCTGATCGGCATCTTCGCGCTCGCGCAATGGGTGTCGCGCGAGAAAGAAGGCCGCAAGAAATCCGCCAGCGATTACTTCCTCGCCGGCAAGGCGCTGCCGTGGTGGGCGATCGGCGCTTCGTTGATCGCGGCCAACATCTCCGCCGAGCAGATCATCGGCATGTCGGGTTCCGGCTACGCGATCGGGTTGGCCATCGCATCGTACGAATGGATGGCGGCGGCGACGCTGTTGATCGTCGGCAAATTTTTCCTGCCGGTATTCCTGCGCAACGGCATCTATACGATGCCGCAGTTCCTGGAAGAGCGTTATGGCCACAGGATCCGCACGCTGATGGCGGTGTTCTGGCTGGGCCTTTATGTGTTCGTGAACCTGACCTCGATCCTGTGGCTCGGTTCGATCGCGGTCAACCAGGTGACCGGCATCGACCCGATGGCGGCGTTGGTGCTGCTGGGCGTGTTCGCGCTGGCCTATCAGTTGTACGGCGGCTTGAAGGCGGTGGCGTTGACCGACATCGTGCAGGTCGGCTTATTGGTGCTGGGCGGCTTGTCGGTGACCGCACTGACGTTGTCGCGGATCGGCGACGGCAGCGTGGTCGCGGGCTACCGCGAACTGATCGCCGCGCATCCGGAACATTTCCAAATGATCTTGAGCAAGGACAGCCCGTTCTACAAGGACTTGCCCGGCATCAGCGTCCTGGTCGGCGGCATGTGGATCATGAATATCAGCTACTGGGGCTTCAATCAGTACATCATCCAGCGCGCGCTCGCGGCGAAGGATCTGGGCGAAGCGCAGAAAGGCATTATCTTCGCCGCATTCCTGAAGCTGCTGATGCCGTTGGTGGTAGTGATGCCCGGCATCGCCGCGGTGATGCTGGCGCCCGGCTTGGCCAAGCCCGATCAGGCGTATCCCACGATGATGGATCTGTTGCCGACCGGCATGCTCGGCCTGGTGTTCGCCGCGCTGGTGGCGGCGATCGTGGCGTCGCTGGCGTCCAAGATCAATTCGATCGCGACCATCTTCACCCTAGACTTCTATGCCAAGCGCGGCCGCGACGACGACCAGGCGCATCTGGTCCGCGTCGGCCGTATCGCCGCAGCGGTTGCGGTGTCGGTGGCGATCCTCAGCGCGAAGCCGCTGTTGGGCAGTTTCGACCAGGCTTTCCAGTACATCCAGGAATACACCGGCTTCTTCACCCCGGGCATCGTGGTGATCTTCGTGCTCGGCCTGTTCTGGAAGCGCGCCAACGAGGCCGGCGCGTTGGCCGCGGCGATCGGTTCGTTCGTACTGTCGATCCTGTTGAAACTGACCTGGCCGGCACTGCCGTTCATCGATCGCGTCGGCCTCGTGTTCCTGTCGGCCCTGGGGCTGGCGGTAATCGTGTCGCTGGTCACGCCCAAGCAGAAGGAAGGCAGCGACCTGATCCGCGTCGACGATGTCAGCTATCGCACGCCGCGGGGTTTCAACATCGGCGCGTTCGGCGTGATCGCGATCCTGGTGGGGCTTTACGTCTTGTACTGGTAATCGCCGCACTCCGAGAGAGGCGTGCGCTGCGTCGCATTTAAGGCGGAAATAAAAAGCCAGAAACCCTGTTTATGGAAGGTTCTGGCTTAGCGGACGTCGCCGGACGTCTTGGGACTAGCGATTGGTGGCTATGGGTGGACTCGAACCACCGACCCCAGCATTATGAGTGCTGTGCTCTAACCGGCTGAGCTACATAGCCACGCGGAGAACCGCGAATTATTCCTGCCCGGGCCGGTCGCGTCAATTCGACCCCGGCCGCGCTTGTCGCCCCGCCGATCCCGTGGCAGAGTCGGGTATAGCGACGAAAGTCAAAGACTTAGGAGTCCGCATCGTGATCGATCCGGACGGCTACCGACCCAATGTCGGCATCATCCTGATGCGCCCGGACGGCCGGGTGTTCTGGGCCCGGCGCGTACGCCGCGACGGCTGGCAGTTCCCGCAAGGCGGGATGAATAGCGACGAGACCCCGGTGGAAGCCATGTACCGGGAGCTGCGCGAAGAGACGGGCCTGCTGCCCGAACACGTGGAAGTGCTCGGCGCCACCCCCGGCTGGCTGCGCTACCGGCTGCCGCAGCGCTCGGTGCGCCACGACGACCGCCTGGTCTGCATTGGCCAGAAACAGGTCTGGTTCCTGCTGCGGATGCTGGGCTGCGAAGAGGATCTGCGGCTGGATCTGACCGAAAAGCCGGAATTCGACCTGTGGCGCTGGGTCGACTTCTGGTACCCGGTCGAGCACGTCGTCACCTTCAAGCGCGGGGTCTATTCCAGCGCGTTGCGCCATCTGGCGCCGATCGCCCGCGGCGTGGCTGGTCTGCAGGCGGTGCCCCAGCCCAAGCCGGATCCGCGCCGGCCGGGCAACGGACGCTACCGGCCGCGCTACCGGCAGCCGACGTCGGGCCGCGGAAACGGCGGCGAACCCGGTAAGAATTGACAATCATTCTCATTCCTGGCCGAATATCGGGTAGGGCCGTCGCGGCCCGAACCGGAACGAGCCAGGAAACATGTACGTCTGCGTCTGCAACGGCGTCACCGACCACGACATTCGCCAAGCGGCGGCCGCCGGCTGCCGCAGCGTGGCCGAGCTGACCATGCGCACCGGTTGCGGCGCCAATTGCGGCACCTGCCTGGATTTCGCGGCCGAGACTTTGGAACAGGCCCGCGTCCAGCCGGCCGGTTGCGTCCTGCCGTTGCCGATCCTCTCGCAAGCCGCCTGATCCTTTCGCCTTTGCTTTGTGGGAGCGGCTTTAGCCGCGAGCTTTTCCTGCACGCGCGGCCGGCCAAAAAAAGCTCGCGGCTAAAGCCGCTCCTACAAAAAAGCCGGCGCGAAATGCGCACGATTCGCGTTCCGTCATCGCAGTGCCGATCGCGCTAACCTGCGCGCCGTCCCGACCAGCGGAGCGCGGCCATGAAAGGCGACGCCAAAGTCATCGAACATCTCAACAAGGCGCTCTACAACGAGCTGACCGCGATCAACCAGTACTTCCTGCACGCCAAGATGCTGAAGAACTGGGGCCTGAAGGAACTCGCCGAACACGAGTACCACGAGTCGATCGACGAGATGAAGCACGCCGACAAGCTCGCCGAGCGCATCCTGTTCCTCGACGGCCTGCCGAACTTCCAGGCGCTGGGCAAACTGCGCATCGGCGAGAGCCCGCGCGAGATCCTGGAATGCGACCTGGCCTTGGAACTGGAAGCGCTGCCCGCGCTGAAGGCCGGCATCGTGCACGCCGAGCAAGTCGGCGACTACGTCAGCCGCAAGCTGTTCGCCGACATCCTGCATTCGGAAGAAGAGCACATCGACTGGCTGGAGACGCAGTTGGGCCTGATCGCGCGCATCGGCGAGCAGAACTATCTGCAGACCAAGATCGAGGACGGCGAGTAAAGCCTGCTCTCCTTCTCCCCTCGGGAGAAGGTGCCCGAAGGGCGGATGAGGGTTCGGGGTACGACGCGAGCTGGAAACGATGTCGCTTCGCCGAACTCTCACCCCAACCCCTCTCCCGACGGGAGAGGGGCTAAAGCTCTTCCTTCTCCCTTGGGGAGAAGGTGCCCGAAGGGTGGGTGAGGGTTCGGAGTACGACGCGAGCCGAAACGACGTCGCTTGCCTCTCCCGACGGGAGAGGGGCTGAGCCACAATCGGCGCATGGACCTGGCTCTCTATCGGGAACTCCTCGCACAGGCGCGGCGTTTGACGCGCCGCGATCACGAGGCGGAGGACCTGGTGCAGGAGGCGTTGCTGGCCGCTTTGGAAACCGGACGCACCGATCCAGCTTGGTTGTCCGGCGTGATCCGCAATCAAGCGGCGATGACCGCGCGCGGCGCGGCGCGCCGTCGCCGCCGCGAAGCGGACGCTGCAACTGATGCGTCGATTTCCGAAAAGCCCGCCGAACCGGATCCGCAACCCTTCCTGCAACGCCTGCCGCCCGCTGCGCGCCGCGTCGCGATACTGGCGCTGCACGGCCTGTCGGCCGACGAGATCCGCTGGATCCTGCAACTCACGCCGGCCGCCTTCCGCCAACGCCTGACTTCGATCCGCAAAACCATCGGCGCCCTGCCGCCGGAATTGCAAAGCGAAAGTCTGGCGTTGGCTTACGTGCGCGATCCCGCTCGAGCGGTCGATCTGCAGTTCGGCCTGGTGCGCCGGGCCCTGAAGTCCGCATTGCACGAGGCCGCCGGCCTGGGAACCCATGATCCCGACGGGCATCTGCTCGTGATTCGCGGCGCCGCTCACACCTGGCCCTTCCGCGGCAACGGATAAGCGGGACCAACCGAAGGAGATTCTCATGCTGACCGATACCAAAGTAGGCGCCATCGTCTTTTTCGTCGCCGATCTGGCGCGCTCGCTGGCGTTCTATACGAAAACCTTGGGCCTGCCGGTCGAAACGCACGAGGGCCACGACGGGCCGTGGGCGATGGGCCAAGTCGGCGATTTGGCCTTGGTGTTCATTCCGCGCCCGTCCAAGGCCGGCGAATCGCCGGTGGTGGTTTTCAGTTTGGACGGCGGCATCGACGACTACGCCGACGCCTTGGCCGCGCAGGGTGTGGAGATCGTGGTGCCGGTGAGCGAAGCGCCGGACGGCGGCTTGTCGATGGATTTCCTCGACCCCGACGGCAACGTGCTGAGCCTGTACCAGTCGGCGGAAGCGGCGAGGAGGCAATGACATGCGCGCCGCGGTCGCCGGATTTCTGATGCTGGCTTGCGGCACCGCGCGCGCCGATATCTGGGAATCGCTGGCGGGGCGATGGACCGGTTCGGGCGAAGTGAGCGGCATGGCCGCGAAGGTCGAATTGGAATTTCGCGATGCGCTCGGCCGACGCGGCCGGCATCTGTCGTTCTCCAACGACATGCGCGGTGCCGACGGCAAAGTCTGGCCGTTCCGCGCCGAAGCTTTCTACCTGTGCGAAAAAAGCGGCGCCTGCAGCGGACATTGGTACGACACGCGCGGCATGACGCTGCCTTTGAAAACCAGCAGCCAGAAAGATCGGCTGATGGTGGAGTGGGGCGACGAGAGCACCGAGCGCGGGCGCACTACCTATCGCATCGATCCGGACGGCAAGTTGCGGATCACCGATGAAGTGCGCGGGAAGGATGGGGTGTGGAAGGTGTTCGGGAAAACCGTCGCGACTCGCGCCGGCGCGCCGCCGTAGTTCGAGCTTTTCGTAGGAGCGGCTTCAGCCGCGAGCTTTTCCTCCGAAATCGCCGCGATGCAGCGATTTGAGGAAAGGAGCTCGCGGCTGAAGCCGCTCCTACGAAGAGCCGTCCTGCGCGAGGCGTTACGCGCGCTGCGCGTTCGCCGGCATGCGCGCGAGCAGGGCGGGGCGTACGCGTTCGTATTCGGCCACGACCACCGCCACCGCGGCGGCGGGACGGTCCAGGGTTTTTTCGCGCGCGCCCAGTTCGATGCGCTTGGCCGCTTCCGACAGCGCATCGGCGCCCAGGTTGGCGCTGGACGACTTCAGGCTGTGCGCCAGCTCGCGCAGCATCGGCAGGTCCTGCGCTTCGGCCGCCGTCTTCAGCTGCGCGATCAGGCGCGGCGTGTTGTCGAGGAAGGCGGCGATGATCTGGACGACGCCGTTGCCGATCATCGCTTCCAATTCGTCCAAGGTCTCTTCGTTGAGCATCGGCATCTCCGGCACGGGGGGCGCCGCGGGCGCGGCGGGCGCCGGCCGCGGATCGGCGGCGGCGATGCCGATTGTGCCAATGCTGGCCGGAGGATGCGCGCTTTCCTGCGCGATCGGCTCGGAAGGCAGCCAACGGCTCAGGCAAGCGTCCAGCTGGGTACGCGTCACCGGCTTGGCGAGGTAATCGTCCATGCCGGCGTCCAGACATTTCTGGCGGTCGCCGGCCATGGCATTGGCGGTCATCGCGACGATCGGCAAGTGTCCGGCGCCAAGCGCGGTTTCGTGCTGGCGCCAGCGGCTCGTGGCGGTGTAGCCGTCGATCACCGGCATCTGGCAGTCCATCAGCACCAGGTCGTAGGCCGTGCGCGCCATCGCCTGCAGCGCGAGTTCGCCGTTCACCGCGGTGTCGCATTCCAAACCCAACACCTTCAACAATTGCTGCGCGACCAGCAGGTTGACCGGATTGTCTTCCACCAACAGCAGCTTGCCGCGCCAGCGCCGGCGTTCCGGCGCGCTTTCTCCATCCGGACGCGGTGCGGCGGGCGACGCCGCGACCACGTTGGGCGCCATGATCGACGAACGCAATTCGCTGTCCGACACGCCGCGCGGCAGGAAGGCGGTATCGGTGCGCTGCAAGCCTTCGGGAATGCCTTCTTCGCCGAACAGGCACACCAGCCGCACGTTGCCGTACAAAGCATGGCGTTGCAGGTTGCGCTGCAGGGCGACGGCGGTGTTGCGCATGCCGGCCAGATCGGCGAGTACGATCGAGTAGTGCCAGGGCTGGCCTTGCGCGGCAGCGGTGCGCAAACGTTCGAGCGCATCGTGTACGGTGTCCACCGCGGTCAGGCGCAAGCCCCAGTTCGGCAACAGCATCTGCAGGCGGCGGCGCAGACGTTCGTCGGCGCTGAGCAACAGCACGCGGCTGCCGCTGCGTTCGGCCGCGACCGGACGCTGCTCCAGGTCGCCCTGCACTTTCAGGAGCGGAATTTCGAAATGGAAGGTGGCGCCGGTGCCGTAGTCGGACTGCACGCCGATCTTGCCGCCCATCAGATCGACGATGCGCTTGCAGATCGCCAGCCCCAGGCCGGTGCCGCCGTACAGCCGCGTGGTCGACGCGTCGGCCTGGGAGAATGCGGTGAACAGCTTGGCCTGCGCTTCGGGCGGAATGCCGATGCCGGTGTCGCGCACTTCGAAGCGCAGCAGGTGCTGGCTGGCGTTCTCGCCCAGCCGGCGCACGCTCAGGCCGATGCTGCCGCGCTCGGTGAACTTGACCGCATTGCCGATCAGATTGCCCAGCACCTGGCGCAGGCGCACCGGATCGCCGCGCACCGGCAGCCGCACCGACGGATCGATCTCCAGGTGCACCTTCAGGCCTTTCATGTCGGCCGGATGGCGCATCCACTGCACCACGTCCTCGAGCAGTTCGCGCAGATTGAACACGGTGCTTTCCAGCACCAGCTTGTCGGCTTCCAGCTTGGAGTAGTCCAGGATGTCGTCGACGATCCGCAGCAATTGCTGCGAAGACGCATAGGCGGTGCGGACCAGATCGCGCTGGCCTTGCGGCAAGGGCGAAGTCAGCAGTAGGTCGAGCATCGGCACGATGCCGTTGAGCGGGGTGCGGATCTCGTGGCTCATGGTGGCCAGGAATTCGCCCTTGGCCAGCATGCCCGCTTCGGCCGCCTGCTTGGCCAGCTGCAATTGGCGTTCCAGTTCCTGGTGCTGGCGGATCTCGCGCTGCAGCGCTTCGACTTCGTTGCGGCCGCGTTCGGCGCGCAGCAGCCGCGCTTCCAATTCGGATTCGCGGTTGCGCAGCGCCAGCACCACTACCAGCACGCTCAGCAGCGTGGTCAGCACCAGCAGCAGCGCGACGACGCGCCATGGCCCGCCGACGCCCAGATGCTCCAATCCCAGCGCCACCGCGGCGCCGATCGCGGAGCCTAGGGCCAGCCAGCGCACGATCTTCGGCGGCGAGGTCGCGGCGACCACCGTCACAACACCGCGTTGTGGAAATCGAATTCCAGGTCGCCGCTGGCGCGTTGCACCAGATTGCCCTGGATGAAGTCGATGCCGCTCATCCACAGATTGGCCGCGGCTTGCGGATCCTCGATCTGGTGGCCGATCACCAGCAGGCCGAGGCG
Source organism: Luteimonas sp. (assembly GCA_035250245.1). Taxonomy (GTDB): domain Bacteria; phylum Pseudomonadota; class Gammaproteobacteria; order Xanthomonadales; family Xanthomonadaceae; genus Luteimonas_C. The sequence goes on from DATFFH010000014.1 coordinate 60,443, forward strand.
GTGCGCGCGGTCGATCACGCCGCGCATCTCGTCGCGCAGCACCGGGCTGGCCTGGGCGTTGGCGTAGCGCGGCGACAGGCGCAGATAGCCCAGCGGCAGTTGCGCCAGCAAGGCTTCGGCCTCGGTGCCCTGTTCGTACTGGCTCAGGCAGAACTGGACGCCGGCGCGCATCATTCTTTGGCAGAACTGCTGCAGGCTGACGGTGTGGATCAGCGCTTCGGCCAGGCGCAGGTCGATCACCAGCGCATTGCCGGGCAAGCCGTGCACTTCCAGCGCGCCGAGCAGCCAGTCGGCGTAGTCGTCGCGCGCCAGCGAGCGCGCCGATTGCGGCACGAACAGGCGCAGCGGGCGTTGGTCGTTGTAGCGGCTCTGCAGCGTATCGAGCACGCGCTCCAGCACCCAGTGGTCGATCTCGGCCAGCAGCGAGGTGTTCTCCAGCGCCGGCAGGAATTGCGCGGCCGGGCGCAGGTGGCCGTCGTGGTCGCGCAGCCGCAGCAAAGTCTGGTATTGCGGTTCATCGCCGCCGGCCACGGCTACGATCGGTTGGTAGGCCAGTTCGAAACGGTTCTCCGCGAGCGCTTCGCGGATGTGATCGGTGGCCGACTGCGTTTGTTCCTGCGGTTCCTGTTGCGGCGGCTCGTAATCGGCGATGCCGGTCGGCGCCACGCGCGCGGCGCGCAGCGCGCGCTCGGCCGCGTCCAGCGCGGCGCCGGCG
>DATFFH010000015.1:0-7121 GCA_035250245.1 Luteimonas sp.
ATCGGCGAAGAGTGAACGCTCCCTCTCCCCCGCTTGCGGGGGAGAGGGTTGGGGTGAGGGGGCGTTTGCAGCGTCGTCAATAAGAGCAAAGCATTCGCGCTCCGCGCTCACCCCCTCACCCTAGCCCTCTCCCCCGCAAGCGGGGGAGAGGGTATTCACCGCGTCGGCGCTAAACTGTCGCCGTGGCCCGAAAGTCTCAATCCCGCGACGATAGCGATCTACTGTCGGTGAACCGCGACGCACTGCGCCCGCTCGCCGAGCGCATGCGCCCGCAGACGCTGGACGAAATGGTCGGCCAGCGCCGCCTGCTGGCGCCCGGTTCGGCGCTGCGCGCATCGATCGAATCGGGCCATGTGCATTCGATGATCCTATGGGGGCCGCCCGGCTGCGGCAAGACCACGCTGGCGCTATTGTTGGCGAAATATTCCGATGCCGAGTTCCGCGCCATCTCCGCGGTGCTGTCCGGTTTGCCGGAAGTGCGCCAGGTGCTGGCCGAAGCCGGCCACCGCTTCGCCGAAGGCCGGCGCACGGTGCTGTTCGTCGACGAGGTGCACCGCTTCAACAAGGCGCAACAGGACGCGTTCCTGCCGCATATCGAACGCGGCACCATCCTGTTCGTCGGCGCGACCACCGAGAACCCTTCCTTCGAACTGAATTCGGCGCTGTTGTCGCGCTGCCGCGTGCACGTGATGGAAGCCGTTTCGGCCGCCGATATCGCCGAAGCCTTGCGCCGCGCCTTGCACGACGAAGAACGCGGCCTCGGCGGACGCGGCCTGCGCATCGGCGACGAAGCGCTGGCTGATATCGCCGGCGCCGCCGATGGCGACGTACGCCGCGGATTGACCTTGCTGGAGATCGCCGCCGAGTTGGCAGGCGAGGGCGGCGAGATCGATCAGGACACGCTCCGACAAGTGCTGGCCGATCGCACGCGCCGTTTCGACAAAGGCGGCGAACAGTTTTACGACCAGATATCGGCGCTGCACAAATCGGTGCGCAGCTCCAATCCGGATGCTGCGCTGTACTGGTTCGCACGCATGCTCGACGGCGGCGCCGATCCGATCTATCTGGCGCGGCGTTTGACACGGATGGCAGTGGAAGACATCGGCCTGGCCGATCCGCGCGCGCTGCAGATGGCGACCGAGGCTTGGGACGCCTACGACCGGCTCGGCAGTCCCGAAGGCGACCTGGCCTTGGCGCAAGTGGTGATCTACCTGGCCAGCACCGCGAAATCGAACGCGGGTTATGTGGCTTTCAAAGCGGCCAAGCGTGATGTCGAGGAATACGGTACGCAGGACGTGCCGATGCACATCCGCAACGCGCCGACCAAGCTGATGAAGCAGCTCGGCTACGGCAAGGGCTATCAATACGATCACGACGCCGAAGACGGCATCGCCCTGGACCAGACCGGCTTTCCCGATGCGATGGGCGAGCGCGTGTATTACGAGCCGGTCGAGCGCGGACTGGAAATCAAGCTGAGGGAAAAGCTGAGCGCCTTGCGCGCCGCACGCGCTCGCGCACGCGGCGAGCCGTCGGCATAATCCGACGAGGAGATGGCATCCTCCTCGAACCGACGATCCGCTGCGATCGGCTGATGATGCCTACCGGACCCGGCAAGGGCGGTAGGCATTCGCCCTTCAGAATTTATTTCAACTATGAAGGGCAAATCCATGATCTATTTATCTTTTTTATCTCGTCTCCTTCGTGGCCCGGTTTTTCGTAGGAGCGGCTTTAGCCGCGAGCCTTTTCCATGAAATCGCGGCGATGTCGCGATTTGGGGAAGAGCTCGCGGCTAAAGCCGCTCCTACGAAAAGCCAGTGAACGAGATATCCGCGATGAACCTAGCCATCTGGTGGCAGCAACTGATCCTAGTCATGGCCGGCGGTGCGCTGGGCGCGGCGGGGCGTTTCTGGCTCGGCGGACTCCTCCTGCGCCGGCTCGGCGACGGCTTTCCCTGGGGCACGCTGGCCGTGAACCTGATCGGTTCGTTCGCCGCCGGCTATCTGGCGATCTGGCTGGAGAATCGCGGGCCGTCGGCGTTGTATTGGCGTGCCTTCCTGATCGTCGGCGTGCTGGGTGCGTTGACGACCTATTCGGCCCTGATGGTCGAGTGCCTGCTGTTCGCCCGGTCCCAGCGCGGCGGGATGCTGGTCGGCTATCTGGCTTTGACCTTGGCCGCCGGTTTGGCATTGGTCTGGCTCGGCGCCCGCACCGCGGCATGGATAAGGCCGCCGGTCTGAGCCCGTAAAACGATCGGAAAGCCTTCGTAACGCGATGGGAATGCCGTAGGCGACGCAGCGTTCCAGCGTGGCGGACCGGCCCGCGCCCCCGCGGCCGTCCCACCCTGCTGGAGACGACCTATGCGACCTATGCAGCTTGTCCGCGTTTTCTGGACGGGCATCGTTGCCCTGATTCCGTTTCTCTTGCTGTTGCTGATTCCCTTCGTCAATGCGCAGGCCACGGAATTCGTCCGTGCAGGCGACCTGCGCCAAGGCCGCGACATGGGCATGGCCGCCACCTTGCCGGACGGGCGGGTGCTGATCACCGGCGGCGTCGGCTTGAACGATCAGGGCTGGGGCGAATACCTGGCCAGCGCCGAATTGTTCGATCCTGAGACGAACACGTTCCAAGCCACCGGCTCGATGACCGCCGGCCGCGACGGCAACGCCACGATCACCTCCTTGGCCGACGGGCGGATCCTGTTGACCGGCGGCATCAGCCAAGATGCCGACGGCCAGACCATCGCCCTGGCCAGCGCCGAGGTCTACGATCCGGCGACCGGGCAGTTCACCCGCACGGCCAACGACATGAGCAGCGTGCGCTATTTCCACGCCGCCGCTTTGCTGCCCGACGGGCGCGTGCTCGTCATCGGCGGCTGGGGCGCAGGAGAGCGCCTGGCCAGCGCCGATCTTTACGATCCGGCGACCAATCGCTTCACCCGCGTCGGCGACATGGCGATCGAGCGCAACGGCCACACCGCCACGGCACTGGACGACGGGCGCGTGCTGGTCGTCGGCGGTCTGACCACTGACGCTTGGAGCGTGTCGTCGGCGGAGATTTTCGATCCCGCCACGGGCCAGTTTTCCGAAACCGGCGGATTGGAAGCGCCGCGCTTCATGGCGACCGCTTCGAAACTGGAAAACGGCAAAGTGCTGGTCGGCGGCGGCCTGGATAACGGCGTCTGGCGTGCGTACGGCGAAGTCTACGATCCGGCGGCCGGCACGTTCTCGCGCACCGACGATCTGACCTGGGCGCGTGCCGACCACGCGCAGACGGCGTTGCCGGACGGCCGCGTGCTGTTCACCGCCGGCGAAACCAACGAAGGCGGCACGCGCCGCGCCGAGCGCTACGATCCGGCGACCGGCCAGTTCACTGTCGTGGCGAACATGCAGTTGGGCAGGGCGCGTTCGGCGACCGCGGTGCTGCACGACGGGCGCGTGCTCGTCGCCGGCGGCGTGCGTCCGTGGGAGCCGCCGCTGGCGATCGCCGAGGTGTATACGCCCACGCCGGGCCCGTACGCGGACGTGGCGTTGCAGATGTCGGTGTCCAAGCCGAAAGTGCCGGGCGGCGGCGACTTCAATTATCTATTGTGGCTGGAGAACGCCGGCACGTTGACTGCGCGCGAAGTGGGCATCGAAGCCGAATTGCCGCCGGGCGTGGCGGTGAAGAAATGGCAGATCGCGCAATCCAACCAGTCGGGCACGTGGCGTTGCGAACAATCCGGCAGCGCGTTCTCCTGCGCGCCGACGGGCGGCACCTTGCGGCCGAATCCGAACCCGAAGATTCCGCGCCCCGCGGTGGCGATCAAGATAGATGCGACGGCGCCCGCCGCCAGCGACTGGCCGCTGGTGGCTACCGCGCTGGCTAGCACGTCGACCAACGAGGACATCACCGCCAACAACGAAACCGTCGTGGTGTCCGAAGTGCTGAGCGATCCGCGCGGGATCGCTCACAAGAAGGGTAAGCCCAAGCCTGCGCAGGACAAGGCGATGGAGCGCGCTCGCAATATCGCGGTGCATGGCCTGGTGGGTTCACGCTAGGCGATTCGCCGGTCTCCGCCCGTCATGGGCGGAGACCGCGCTGTTTGGTGTTCTTGTAGGAGCGGCTTCAGCCGCGAGCTTTTGCTCTTCAGCCGTCATTTCGCGAAAGTGGGGATCCAGCGACTTTCGGTCAGCCGGTGCGCAGGTTTTCGCAGAGCAAAGTCACTGGATTCCCGCTTTCACGGGGATGACGGCTAAAGCTCGCGGCTGAAGCCGCTCCTACAAAAAGCAAAAAATCAGAAAACGAAAGCAGCGGAGCAAGCTCCGCTCTACAAAGACAAAAGCTGAGGCCTCTGCTCAGGACGAGCGGAGGCCTTCGAACTTATGGAGCGGGGCTTGCCCCGCCGCAGCTTCGGCATCCTGCGCAGAAGCCCGCTTCCGAGCGCCGAAGCCCGAACCGCCGCCTCCGCATCCTTTCTGCGATCGCGGGGCGCCGACGATGGACGAGGGAGAAGAGCAGCGGGGCAAGCCCCGCTCCACAAGAATTTGTTTCGGTCGCAGAAAAAAGCTCACGGGACGCGCGGCTCCGACATGAGGGAAAGAAACCGCGCGCCCCGCGAGACTCAGGGCCTGCTCGGCACAGGCAATTTGTCGCCGGGATCGCCGCCGCCGGGGCGGGGCAGGGTGGTGGAAAACACATGTACGCCGTTCTCGCCGCCCAGCAGATACAAACGCCCGCTGTTGGGATCGGCGAACAGACGCTGCGGACTGCGACGGCCGAGCGGCGTGGCTTTCAGCAGCTTAGGCTTGGTTGGGTTGGAAACGTCGAATTCGCGCAGGTTGCGGTCGTCCGCATACCAGGCGCGATCGCCGCGATGCGTCACCTTCTGGAACTGGAAGACGAATTCGCCGTTGTCGATGTCGTAACGCCCGGCGAGCACCGGTTTGGCGGGATTGGAAACGTCCACGATCTGCAATCCGCTCTGGCAGGCGATGTAGGCAAGCGACAGTTCGGCGTCCACCGATAGATCGAAAGCGTTGCCGCAGCCTTCGTTGATCTGGGCGATCTGCTTGGGTTGGTCCGGGCGCGACAGATCGTAGATGCGCATGCCGCCCGAAGTGGTGCCGTACTCGGCGCTCTCGGCCAGGAAAGCATGGCCGTTGGCGACCTTCAGGCGATACGGCTGGCCGATCAATCCTTCGTACCAGGTCAGTTTCATGTCGGCCGGGTTGGCGACGTCGACCACGCCGAACAAGCCGCCGTTGGTCCACTTCGCCACGTACGCGTACTGGCCTTCCACATCCAATACCGCAGCGCCCCAGAACGGGTAGCTGCCCATTTCCCTGGGCGCTTTCGGATTGGACAGATCCACCGCGAACAAACCCGCGCCCCAGGCGGCGAGGTAGGCGCGGTCGCCGACCACGTCCACTTGCTCGAAGCTGCGGTCTTCCAGGCTGAAGGGCAGGCGCGCTTCGAAACGGGCGAGCGGGGCCAGCGACACCGCGTCGTTGATGGTCAGTCCGTAATTCGGCTGCACCAAGACCGGCTTGCCGCGGTACATCGCCACGTCGCGCGCATCCACGCCCGCGGGTAGCCAGCCGGTGGCGGTGCGGCGCGGTTTGCCGGGCGTGCGGATGTCGATGGTGTGCATCAGGTCGGTGTCGGTCTGCAGCAACAGATTCGTGTCGCCCAAACCGGTGGCGTGTCGGCCGCCCAACGTCGAGATGTTCAGATGCCCGGCGGCGAGCGGATGGTCGATGTTGCCGACGTTCCACACGTCGATCCCTTCGCCCCAGCCGAAGGAATAGAAATACGAACCGACCCGCGCGCCGCGGGTGGCTGGCGGGATGTCCATCCAGCCGTGGCGCACCATGTCCATCGGATTGCTGGTGTCGAACAGGCTGAGCTGGTTGCCCACGCCGATCGCCATGCCCGGCGCCAGGTTCAGGCTGAAACTGTCGAATCCGTCGACCTGGTGCGAGCTGAGCAGATGCGGCGCATCCGGATTGCTTACGTCGTAGATGTGCAGCGCCACTTCGGTGCCCAGCCAGGTGCGTCCGCTGGCCTGGATCTGGTTGCCGAAAGCTTTGATCTGCGAGTACTGCACCGGCACGGTTTCGATCCCGCTGCGCACGAAACGCGGATGGACCGGGTCGGTCAAATCGCCGACGTACAAGCCATGGTTGTTGTCGAACAGATACAGATGGCTGTTCGCGGCCACGATGCCGACCATGAACTTGTTGCCCGCGTCGTTGTAATCGTGGCTGTCGGCGACCAGCTTGGGCGCTGCCGGGTTGGCGAGCGAATAGGTGGCCACGCCGCTGACGCCGTCCGAACCGCGCCAGGCCGCGTACAGGTACTGGCCTTGGCGGGTGGCCGAGATGATCGGCCCGCCGGCGGCCTCGGTGGTGGCGATCCGTTGCGGCGCGGTGGGCGTGTTGTAGTCCCAGGTGGCCAGCAGCCGGCCGGTGGGGATATGCACGTAACGGCCGTCGACGATGAGCTCGCCGGTCACCGCGCCGCCGCGGATCAGGTCCAGCTTCACCGGCTCGGGGGAGCTCGCGGCACGCGCGGGCGGAAGGACAAAAGCGGACAGCAGCGCAGCAGCGAGCAACGTGCGGGTCATGCAGGGCTCCTGGGGGCGGGGAGGTCGACGGACGACGTGCGGGGGCACGACCGGCCGACGATGCGCTCAAGCCTTACCAGGCGTCACTCCAAACCTTTGACGATCGCATTACAGGGCTTTGATGGCGCCCAATCGGTGAAACGCGTCACTCACGATGCGTGGATTGGGTCGGATCCAACTCGGCCGGGATCGAGCGTTCGCCAGCCAAACGCTTGGCGTGTTCGAAGGCGGATCGCCATTGGCCGCGCTGTCCCATCGCCCGCAGCAGGCGGACTTGGAGCACGGCCGTGTCGAAGTCGTGCTCGGCCCAGGGTGCGATGCGGCCGATCATCGCGCCGGCTTCGGCCACGCGGCCCTGCTCGAGCAGCCACGGCGCATAAGCCTGCACGGCGATGGCGACTTCTTCCGGCACGCCCGCTTGTTCGGCCATGGCGACCGCGGTGCGATAGCCGGCGTCGGCCGTCGCCCGGTCGCCGCGCGCGCGTTGCAGGCTGGCGGCGGCCAGTCGCGCCGGCAG
>DATFFH010000016.1:0-67767 GCA_035250245.1 Luteimonas sp.
CCTTCCATCAAATCGCGGCACTGCAAAGACTTAGGGAAAAGCTCGCGGCTAAAGCCGCTCCTACGAAAAGCAGTCGGGCGTCTCCGGTCCTCTCTTGCGGATTTTGGCGATTGTAAGGAAAGCTCGCGGCTGAAGCCGCTCCTACAAAAGCAAAAAATTTGCCATGCGCTAGATCGGCGTCTGTTGATTGAACGCCAACTTCCATTCGCCGCCTTCTTTCACATAGACGCTGCCGACGAAGGCCTCATACGTCCGGTCGTCGCCCGCCTTCCGGGCGTGCGCGCGATAGATGACCATCGCCACACCCGGTGCCGGTTCGGTCACGGCCAAGTCGCGCAATTCGACCTGTTCCCAGCGCGACAGGTCGTCGATCGCGTCGACGATCGCCTGCCGATCGAGGATACCCGCCGGTTCCGGATACACCGCCTTCGCTTCGGCGGCCAGATGTTCGTCGTAGAAGTTGCGCGTTCCTTTCCAGAACCGCGATTCCAGTTCTCCCAGTTCTTTTTCCAGGCTCATGCGGAGTTCTCCGTGCGACGCTCGGTACAGTGTCGCGACGCCCGGGTTCCCGCCGCGTGACGAACTCGCGACGCGTTGCAACGGCGACGCTCGCATCAGGAAGAAGGATAAGCGTCCGCCAGCAAGGCATCCGATGCCTGGATCCCCGACCACAAAGCCGATGGCACGCCGTAGCCGGGATAGGTGGTTTGACCGGCTAGATAAAGCCCACCGACGTGCGTGCGGTGGGGGAAGAACTGTCCCGGCGTAGCGCCCGGGGCGATGCCGTACAGCGCGCCTTCGTAGAGATGGCGTTGGATCGCGAAAGTCTGCGGGTCCATGGCCTGCACCGTCTCGATCGAGAGCGCGGGCAACTTCCGCCGAAGACCTTCGATGTAGTTTTCCACGGTTCGCTCCGTCATCGACGCGCTCCACTGCGATGCCGAGGCGACGCCGCTCACGGGCGCATAGAGCTCGATGACCGTTTTTCCTTGCGGCGCGACCTCCGGCAGCGTCGGCGTCGGATTCGTGTAAGCGAGCCAACGCGGGACGTCCGGCTGGCTTTCGTGCATCCGTCCCTGCTCGGCCATCGGCGGGACGTGATTGACGATGAAGGCCCCCGGATCGCCGATGCTGCTGCAACCAATCTGAATCGCGATCGCGCGATGCGAGAGCGGCGATCGGCGCGCTTGTTTCGCGAACCGCAGCGGTACGGCCTGCTGAGGCAACAAGCGCGACACCAGCTCGAATCCGGAGCAGGTCGCAACGACTTGCGCGGCCTCGATCACCTCGCCGGTCGACAACTCGACCGCCCGGATGCGTCCGCCGGTCACCTGCAGCCCGCTGACTTTCGCGCCATAACGGAACGCCACCGATCGTTGCCTTGCGGCCCGCTCCAGCGCGGCAGGAATCGCACCCATGCCGCCCCGTGGTAGGTAGAAGCCTTCTTCGAGCAAGGCCAGAAAACCAATGATCTGGGTGGCAGGCAGGCGCGCAGGCGCCATGCCCGTGTACAGCAGCGTCGAGGCGACCGCCGCCTGGACGTCGGGGTCCTGGAACTGCGCGGCTATCAGCCGCTCCACGCTGCCGGTCATGCGCGGCAGGTATCGCCACAACCGTCCCAGCAATCGCGGCAACGAGGGCGGTGCCGGCAGGATGTCCTGCACAAGCGCCCGGTAGATCGGGCTCCATCGTTCGCGCAACGCGGCTAGTTCTCCGCGCAAGACGGCGGTACGCCGCGATGCGTTTTCGCCTTCGATGAAAGAGGCCTCGGCGCTGGACAGATGCACGGTCGTGCCGTTGTCCAGGACGGTGCGGTGCGGATGGGCGATGGGAACCAGCGACAACTCGGCATCCAAGCCGAGTTCCAGGCGATGGAAGGCGGCTCTCAGCACCGACGGCACCGCGACATACAGCGCGCCGTTGTTGAACGTGTACCCCGACACCTGCCGGGTCGAACAACAACCGCCCGCCGAGTCGCCAGCTTCCAGCACGGTCACCTGCCGTCCCGAACGCGCCAGGTTGAGCGCTGCGCCCAGCCCGGCCAGGCCGGCGCCGATCACCACCACGGAAGAATTCTCGCTGCGGGACATCCTGTTCGGCCTCGTAAAAATAAGCGTCGGGAAGCATCCCGATCATAAAATTGGACAATGTCCAATTTTTATACCACTATATTGTGCGAATGCAAAGCACGCCTTCCGCCGCACAACCCGTACGCAAGCGGCAACGCACCCGCGACCGCCTGGCGCAGGTCGCCTACGAACTGTTCGAAACGCACGGCTACGACGCGGTCACCATGGACCAGATCGCAACCGCCGCCGACGTCGCCAGAGGCACGCTCTACAACCATTTCGCGATCAAGGAAGCGGTGTTGGTCCATTGGATGCATGCGCAACTCGCGCACGATCTTTCGCCGCTGATGGAGAAGGCGATGCGCCGTACCGGCGTTGAGCGCCGGCTGGCGACGTTGCTGGAGGCTTCGGCAAACTGGTGGGAGGCGCATCGCCGTTATCTGGCGCCTTACGTCCGCTACCGTTTCCAGAGCGTCGGGCAGGAGCCGACGAGCAGCGCATCCGACATGGTGACGGTGTATGCGTTGCTGATCGAACAAGGACAGAAAAACGGCGAGATCCGCAAAAGCGCAGCCGTGGCGCGGCTCGCGCTTTACCTTCACTACCTCACGCTTTGCGCCTTGTTGCGCTGGCTGGACGATCCGGAACTGTCGCTGGCCGACGAATTCACGCAGGTGCTCGCGTTTTTTCGGCAAGGCGCGATGGCGCGGACGGCATGAGTTAAGCCTGCCGTGCGTCCGGCCACGGATCGGCCCACGCGGGAATGCGCATCAGCCGGTCCAGCCAGCGCAACAGGTTCGGATAATCCTGGAACGGCATCTCGGCTTCGCGCCAATAGCTGGCCATCGAAGCGGCTTGGAAATCGGCGATGGTCAGCCTGTCCAGCGCCAGGTAATCGCGGTCACGCAAATGATCGTCCAGCACCTTCGCGTATTTGGGCAGATACTTGGCTTGATCGTGCAGCGCGTCGCGGTCCGGCGGGCCGATGCCGAACGTCGTCTTGACGATGTGCTCGAAATAGTAAGGCGACACCTCGGGCGACCAATGGCTGTTGTTCCAGGAAATCCAGCGCAACACGTCGACCTGTCCGGCCGGATCGTGCGCGGGCCACAGGTCCGAGCCCTGCTTGATGCACAGATAAGCCATGATCGCGGCCGATTCCCACAGGACGACATCGCCGTCGACCAGGACCGGCGCTTTCATGTTCGGATTCAGAGCGGCGTAGCCGGGCGATTTCAGGCCTTCCGCGCCCAGTTTCTGCTCGACGTACCGTGCATCGACGCCAAGGTGCTTGGCCAGCGCCAGCACGCGTCGCGGCGCCTGGGCCTTGATCCAATGGATCTCCATCGCGTTCTCCGTTCGGTGGGTGGATACCCGTAGTCGAACGGCGGAGCGGGAAATCGACAGCGGCCCGGATCAACGCTTGAAATCGGTGCGCCGTTCCAATTGATAGATCGCATCCTGGACGTCGTCCATCCTCGCCGCCAGCGCGGTCTGGGCGTCGTACAGGCCGCGGTTGTAGAAGTAGGCGCCCACTTCGCCGGCGAAGAAATCGAGCAGGAATTCCGCGTCGAAGGCGCCGATCTGCTGCTTCAGCTCTTCGGCGAAATAGAGCTGGATCTTGCGGACGATGATCGCCTTCTCTTCGGCGGAAAACTGGATGTCGGTCATGCGGGTTTTATGGCTCCGGCGGGCGATCAGTACTTTCCAACGCGTCCAAGGCACGCAGGGCGCGCCGCGTGGATTCCTGGCGCGGCTCGTTCAAGCGCACCCGTAGCGCGAGCGCCTGCGAGAAACGCTCGCGGGCCTGCGCGCTCTGACCCGTTTCGGCAAGGAACCGGCCCCAATGATGCAGGGTGTAATGCTCGAGTTCCGTGTCTCCGGACGCGCGCGCGATCTGCAAGGCCTCGGGAAATTGCTCCGCGGCTTCCGTCGAGCGATGCAGATACTGATTGGCCGTCGCCAGATTGAGCAGCAACCAGCCCAAAGTTTCGTCGTCGCCGCTAAGGCGCGCGCGCTCCACCGCCGGAACCAGAATGGCGCGCGCTTCGGCTTCCTGGCGTGCGGTGGTGAGCATTCCGCCGAGGTCGGCTGCGGCTTCGAGCTCGGCCGGTTCGTCGCCGCGTTCGCGCGCGGCGGCCAGCGCGTCGCGCGCCTGCTCGATGTCTTTCTCCAGCGCCGACGGATCGGGCGCGGAATAGCGCTGGAAAAACCCGCTCTCATCGATCGGCGCCGTTGCGCCGATCGGCGATGCGCAGGCCGAAGCCCACCATGCGATCAAGCCTATCGCCGCGTAGACCGGTTTCATCAAGACTCAGCCGTTGCCGGCGAGAGCGGGCTCGGCCTGTTCGGGCCGGCCTTCCCACCAGTCGCCGATCGCATCGATCAGCGGCACCAGCCGCAAGCCGAAAGGCGTCAGCGAATAGTCCACCCGCAGCGGATAGCCGGGGTATGCGGTGCGCAGCACCACGCCGGCATCCTCGAGCTTTCGCAACTCCAAAGTCAGGATCCGATGCGAGATGGTCGGATTGTCGCGCCGCAGATCCGCGAAACGCTTGGTTCCATCCTTCAGGTAGTACAGCAGCAAGGTCGGCCATCGCCCGCTGAGCAAGCGCATGGCTTCTTCGATGGGGCAATGCGAGACGACGTCTTTCATGAAAGCACCTGGTTACAGAAATGTGCGCAATTTACTCGGCGGCGATGCCGGCATAAGTTGCAGTCTGGACCTGGTTGGGAATATTTCAAGTGAAAGAAGACGACAACACTCCGCTACTGGTGTACGGCCATCCGCTGGGCAGCTCGATGGGCCTGGTGGCCGCGTTCGAATGGCTGGGCATGCCTTATCGCCTCACCCGCGTCGACATGCTCGCGGAAATGAAGAACGACGCCTACGCGCGCCTCAACGGCCGCCTGGAAACGCCGGTCCTCGTCACCGACGACGGTCGCGCGCTGACCGAAACCATGGCCATCGCCGCCTGGCTCGAAAACCGCGACACGGACCGCAGGGTCAGCTTCGATCCGGGATCGGTGCAGGCCGATCGCATGCATCAGCTGATGGGCTTCCTCAATACCGGCTTCACCGCTTCCTTCACGCCTTTGTGGGTGGCGTTGGAAATGCAGCCGGCGGATCCCGTTTTGCAGGAGAACTTGCGCAAATTCGGTCGCGGATACGTGGCCGAACGCCACGACCGGCTGGAAGCGATGATCGGCGACACGGCCTTCCTGGTCGGGGATCGTCCGACTCTGGCCGACGCCGTGTTGATCGGCGTCGCGCGCTGGCTGGAATATCACGAAGTCGCGCAGCCGGCGCGCTGGCCGCGCTTGGCGGCGCTGCGCGAGCGGATCGAGGCCGATCCGGCGGTGAGGTTCGCCATCGCGATCGAAAACGGGGAAACGCCGGCCGGTTCCGGTGCATTCCGCGGCCACGTGCCTCTGGCCGAAACGATCGCGCGCTACGGCCGCTGAAGCGCGTCGAGGTGTCGCTGGCGCAGCCAAAGGAACCACGGCAGCGCCAGCGACACGCCCACCGCCAAACCCAGCAGCGACAGCCACCAGCGCCGCATCGCCAGGCGCCGCCCTTCGACGGCGGCGAACGCCGCGAACGCGATCGCGGACACCAGCACATCCGTCCATGCGAAGGCCGAAACCGGCGTTGCGGCCGCTTGCCGCACGAGCAGGGGCAGATCGAATCCGTGTTCGCTCAGCCAAGGCAAGAAGACAGCGAGCGGCCACGCCGCGCCCAGGATGCACAACAGCGCGTACACGATTCGCATGGCGCCTCCGATGCTGGATTCGCCTCAGTGTACGCGGCGGCCGTTTCTATACGGCGCTCAGCCGGTAAGCGAAACCGCCGCCGCCAATCCGGCGGCCAGGGCGATCAGGACCAGGAAGCCGTGGCGCAGATGGAACGGGATTCCATCGTCTCCGTGACCTGTCGCAATTCAGAAGAATCGGCTCAGAACCAGCGCGCTCAGATACAGGCCGAAACCGAACACCGCATGCGTCAACAGGCTTTTCAGCCGCGCCTGGCGAGGATTCGGAGTCTTGGAAGCGGCGATGCCGAATCCGAACGAAGGCTGCATGATCAGGAACGGCACGGCCACCGTGGCGACGCCGAACAGCAGCGCCGGCCACAGCGTGGGCCGTTGCAGCCATTCCGCCGGCGCCAGCGCGACCAGCGCCACGGCGAAGATCGCGCCGATCAGATAGTGCGCGATCCAGCCCACCGTGCATTCGCGCGGCTTGGGCGCGGCGGCGCCGATGCTGGCGTGCTTGAACGTGCCCGCCGGCATGTGGCGCAACCAGCGGCCGACCAGGCAATAGCTGAGCGAAGGGATGTCGAAGGCGCGCTTGAGCAGCAAGGCCCAGGCATCCATCACCAAGGTGGCGCCGAATCCGACGAGCACCGCGGCCAGCAAGAGGTTCGGTTCGATGTTCATGGCTCGATCCGAGGGAGAGAGGCCCGCATCGTAGCCCGGGTAAGGCGCAGCCGCACCCGGGAAACCCGCAACGCTGCGATGCGCAGATGTGCGCTCAGGCCGCCGGCCAACCCGCGCGCGCCGCGCGCCGCAAGCTGGATCGGACGATGATGCGATGGAACGGCGCGATGAGCCGGATATACGTGCGGCCGAGGAGATTGTGGCAGCGAACGACCGTGGACAGGACCACCTTGCGCTCGCTCTGCGCCGGCGACGCCGGGCAGAGCAGCGACAGCCTGAAATCCAGATGCTTGTCGTCTTCGCCCATCACGATTTCGTTCGGCGCGATGCTGTAGATCTTGAACATGCCGACGCGCTGCGTCCGGTCGGCCGTGCCGTTGGCCAGCGAATGCGCCGTCTTCAGGCCCAAGCCGGCCACCAGCGCGTCGCGCAACCGCATCAATGCCGCGGCCCAGGGCGAGTGTTGGGAGAAGATGAAACGCGCCAGGCGTTCCGGATCGGTCGATGCGCCGGGCGGCAGCGCGATTTCGTAAGCGTCGGCGAAGTTCGGCGGGGAATAGACGCCTACGACCGCGGAATCGGCCGGCAGCGGCACGGAAGCGACATGGACGGAATCGTGGGGCATGCGGGCTTCGAACGTCTGGATCGAATCGAGCCGAACGGCTTCGGTTCGAAGGCCATCATACCGCTCAGCGAGGCAAGCTTACCGACCAGGCGACGAAGGCGAGCCAAACAGGGGCGAACGCGAACAGCCATTTCGCGATAGGACGAAAAGACATTCGCCGCGCCGCCGCGACGAGAACGGCCAGCACAGGCAGCAGCACCGCCAGTTCGATCAGCAGATTGCGCCAAAGATAGTAGTTGCCAGGCGCCAACCGTCCTGCGCTGGGCAATACGCCGAAAGGCAGGGCCACATCGTGATCGGGCAGCGGCCACAGCAGCGGCACCGGATGCGCGCCTACCAGCAGATCCAGCAACGGGTGGGACAAGCTCGCCGCCAGAAATGCGAGGGATGGCATTCGGACAGGAGTTTTGCGGTCGGAGCGAGCCGTAAGCCACCAAGCGAGCGAAGCTGTCGCCAGGCCGAACAATAGGCAATGGGTGATGCGCGGCGCGGGGGCCATGTCGAATAGCCAGATCGCGAAGTAGTCGAAGTCCGGGCAGATGGCGAGGAAGACGAAAACGGGCAGCATCAGGAGCAACTGCCTGTTTTCAAGCGGTTTGAATGCCAAATATGCGGCGACGCCAGCGGCCGCGTGACCTGCGATGGAAGACATAAGCCGCGATCTGCTCACTAAGCCAGCGGTTCCTCTCCCTTTTCAAAGGGGGAACAGCAGCAGCTCAAGACGCGATGCCGAGTGCGCATTCGAGGGTGGGTTCGGACTCCGTTCGAGCCGCGATATACGGCGCGATATTCCGCATCGCCCGCGCGACGTATTCCTCTTTCTCGCCGACCGGCGCTACGTAATGCAAAGCCGCCATCGCGGCCTCTTCGCCTTCCAGTCGGGCGATGAGCCAGGCGGCCAAGTATTGCGACGAGAAGCAGCCGCCCGCGGTGGCGACGTTGCCCGCGGCATAGAACGGCTGATTCAGCACGGTCACGCCTGCTTCCTGCACCCAGGGCTTGGTGGTGAGGTCGGTGCAGGCGGGAACTCCTTCGAGCAATCCGAGCTTGGCCAGCAGCAGCGTGCCCGAGCATTGCGCGCCGATCAGTTGCCGCGTGGGATCCAGGCGCAGCGCGGACAGGATCGCCGGATCGTTGGCGATGTCGCGGGTGCGGATGCCGCTGCCGACGATCACCGCATCGGCGGTCGCGGCCTCGGCCAAGCTCGATTGCCGATGCACGGTCACGCCGTTCATCGAAGTGACGGCCGGTTCCGGACAGCACAGCGTCACGCGCCAGCTCGGCGTCTTGATGCGGTTGAGCACGCCCAGGGCGACGATGGAATCGAGCTCGTTGAAGCCTTGGAAGGTGAGGATGGCGATGTGCATCGCGTATGCCTTTTGTTTGTCCGGCGGGTCGAGCATCGCCTGCGCCCATGAGCGCAGCGGGGATCAACGGTGAAGCGAGTGTGAGGTTGGCGCGCCGAAGCAGGGTGGGTAGCCGTCGCCGGAGATCAGCTCGCTTGGCCGTACACAATAATGGCCCACATTCCCAGGACCGCGACGAAGTTGATCGTGAAGACGACCCCGCGAAGCCGGACGTTCGCGGTAAGGATCTGCACGTAACTGTGCACGAAACGCCCGCCGACGAAAATCCAGGCCAGCCACAGCGGAAGAGGGCTTGCCGTCGGATGACCCATGAACAGCAAGCACGCGGCGTAGAAAGCCACGGGCCATTCGAATTGATTGGACAGGTTGGCGCTGATGCGCGGCTCGAGTTTCGCCCAGGGATTCGTGCCGTCCGGGCGGCGTCCCAGGCCCCAGACGGATGGGGCGCGCGCGACGGTCAGCAGCGCGTACAGGAAGGCCGTCAGACCAATATGCGCCGCCATCGGAAGGATCAAGGGGTGCGGCATACCGCGGTGCTCAGTGGTTCGAAACGCGGGTGCCTTTCTCGACGAAATAGCCGACGATCTTCCATGCCCCCGCTTCTTTTTGCATCACCACTTTTTCGGTGGCCGTGGTGTTGCCGGAAGGGCTCTTGAACTGAACTAAGACGTACTCGCCGACAGGAACGTTGGCCTCGATCCGCGTTGAGAAGCCGAATCCCTCGATTTCTCTGTTGGCCGGCGTCCCGAATGCCTTGTGGGTTAACTTGAGCGTGTTCCGCCACAAGAAATTGTTGGTTTCATCGCGCAGGGCCGGCCCGGCTTGGCGCCAAGTTTCGTCGTATTTTTCCTGATCGATGAGGGCAAGGTACCGGCGCGCCGCGGCGGCTGCCTCCTCTTGCTCGGCCGCGGTCCCGGCGGTCGGCGCAGGGAGTTTTTCGTCGCCCGACGAGACCGAAAATTTGCAGCCGCAGAGCGCGGTTGCGACGATGAAGGCTGCAACGAGAAATTTCATACGGACCCCCCAAGGCCGCAAGCACGGACTATCCCCGCCGTGCGATCGTACGCCATGACGCGACTTGACACGCCACTTTAGGCAGCGGCCGTCGAGGGTCTGGCATCAACCGTGCGCCCTGACCCGATAAGTCCCAGCCTCCGAGCGGAAACCGATTGCGACGCGGTTCCAAGCGTTGATCGCGGCGATGGCCCAGGTGAGGTCGGCCAGTTCCTTGTCCGAGAAATGGCCGCGGACCGTGTCGTAGGCGGCGTCGGACGCGTGTCCGTCCTGGATGTTGGTCAATGCCTCGGTCCATTCCAACGCCGCGCGCTCGCGGTCGGTGTAGTAGGGCGCTTCGCGCCAGGCGTCCAGCCCGTAGAGGCGCTGCTCGGTTTCATCGGCGGCGCGCGCGTCCTTCCAGTGCATGTCGATGCAATAGGCGCAGCCGTTGATTTGCGATGCGCGCAGTTTGACCAGGTGCAACAGGTTTTTTTCCAGGCCGGACCCGCGGAGATAGGCATCCACGGCCATCATCGCTTTGTAGCTGTCGGGGGAGGCCTTCCAATATTCCATACGCGGTTTCATGCACGATTCCTTTGGTTCGTCTAACGATCAGATGTTGATGATGGATTTCCAGTCCGCAAGCCGTTGCGCGATCAGGTCCGCGCGCTTGCGGCTGTCGTTCCCGTCCATGACGTCTGCGTCTGCAGGGTCGGCGCGGAGATAGACGCCCGCCGTGCGCGCGTTCACCTCATGCCCGCGCGTGGTGAAGTAGCCCGAAGCGCGGTCGGCCGATTCCAGACGAACTTCCCCGGTGCCTTCCAGCTGCGGCGCGTCCGGATCCAACGGCCGTTCGCCTTTCCAGTAATAGAAGATGCCCGCGGCGTCCTCCTTTTCCTTGGTGGCCTCGCTCCAATACCGGGCCGACAAAGTGCCGTCTTCTTGCCAGGCGCGGCCGCTCATTTCCAACGCGCCGTTGCGGTTGCGCGATATCTTCAGCACACCCAGCGCCGAAGGCTCCTTCTCGGTGCGCCGGGTCTGCGAGAACTGCCACCACAGGCCTTCGATGCGTGCGGCACGGCCTTCGTTCTCGATCGCGTTGCGCAGTTTCTGGCAAATGGTCTTCGTCTCGGCCGCGGTGGCCGATCCCTCGTAGCGCACGCAGGTGAGGCCCAGCAGATCGCTGGGCAGCTTGGCGCCCTGGGCGTGCAGGATGAAGGTGCGGCGCATGCCGAGCACACCGCCGAACAGGCCGGCTTCGAACACCACGTTGTCCCGCGGCGATGCCTGTCCAGGGGCAGATTCGGTGGAAGGGTTCGTGGTCCAGTCGTCCTGCGCGAACACGAAAGCCGCGAAGTCGACTTCGCGCGTCAGCTCCAGCAAGCGCTCCAGCGTGGTGGTGCCGGGATTGAACGACGTCGTCCACGGTTCCACGTGCGCGACGTCTTCCAGGCCGCGGGTCAAAGCTTGCAGCAATTTCGCCTGCTTGCCCGACGAACCCAGGAAGATGCGGGGTTTGGCCATCGGCGTCTCCGGTAGGCGGTTCGGACCGCATGCTGCGCGATCCTACGCTACATTCGCGCCCGGGACGTTCTTCCGGAATGAAACAGGCTGTGCGAGTTTTGGGCTTGTCCGGTGCGCGGTGCTTAAGCCAAAGCCATACCGGCCGCATAAAAAGCGAGCGAGAGCAGAAAAACCCTGACCGGCAGATAGAACGTGTAGCGCTTCCAGAACACGATCGAGCCGGCCAGGAATACCAGGCCTATCGCGAGCAGGAACGGGGATTCCTGCAGCACCGCGAACCGAAAGATGGCCAGGTAGCCGTACAGCAAGCCGAAGAACATCAGGCCCAGGCTGAGGATGGCATTGAAGCCTAGCCAAAGGTTCCACATCGTGGTGAGGCCGGTGATGTTGGGCAGCGCCTCTTTCATCCTGGCCTCGAGCTCCGGATCCTGCGGCCGGAGATCCGTGCCGTAGAACGTGCCGTGCAGATGCAGCGTGCCGGCGAAGAGCACGATGGCGGCGCTGGCCGATAGGAGTATCTGAGAGAGCATGATGTTTCCTTAGCCTGGGAAGAGGTGAGCGGCGGAATGGACTAGTCCTCGTACAGCGCTCGAATCGATAGCTGTAGTGCGAGGATCCCGGTCGCATCTATTTTTCCCGCCAAGCGGATGCCGAACATGCCGTCAGCCTCAAGGCCGCTCATCGTGCTGCGGCAAATCGTCCAGGATCTGGAACCAGTCCGCTTTGGACGCGACGAATATGTGCCTGCCGAGCGGCGCGCCCAGCGGCGTATCCAAGCTGCCCAGCCGCAAGCGCATATGCTCACCCTGGCTCACCGTGAGATGGGAGCCGCAGCGGGAACAGAAGCCGCGACTGACGCGCTGCTCATCGGTGATGGACATGAGCAATTCCTCGCCGAGCACGACCCGGAATTGCGAAGGAGAAATCACCGCGTTGGCGGAAAACGCGGATCCGCTGATCTTGCGGCAACGGGAACAATGGCAGTAGTAGGTGCTGCCGACATCCCCGTCGATTTCGTAGCGAACCGATCCGCAAAAACAGCTGCCGGTGTGCATCGATGCCTCGTTTGCGGCCTGCCGCCGATCGATCCGCCGAAATCGGGGCCTCGAAGGTAATTTTGGCCGTCGCGCGCGCGTCGGCGACGCGCGAGGCTGCGGAAAGCCCTGCGACTATAGCTTTCGCCATGGCGCGGCCCCACGACCAATTTTCTGGTTATGCGGCATACCAAACGTCGCGGTCTTGGGCCTACGGGCGATGTTGCATCGCGCTACAGAACCAGCCAGTACATCGCCGCTGCGCCCAAAATTCCGACGCCGAACAGGAAAGCGTATTCAGTAGCCGTGCTTCGCCAGTTCCGGGGCGGCGGTGCCGACGGCACATCTCCGGAGTTCGGCCAAAGCTTGTAAGCATCGACAATCCGGATGAATACCGAAACCAGATAACCTGCCGCAAGTGCAGTGACGGCACCCATGCGGACTGCGTTCGCCCTCGCGTCGGAGGCAACCAGGAAGGACGCCGCGAACACCGCGGCAGCGCATGCCACGCACATCGTCTCGATGACGTAAGCATCCCGCCGGCTCGGACGTGGGCCGCCGAACCAGAAGTTGTCGTGCCAAAGCCGGATCCATCTGGGAACCTCGATGAAATCGGCGCTCGGACGGTTCATCGCGTACAACTCCCGCTCCAGCGAATCGACGTCGGCTTCGAAAGTCGCGGCCAGGGCGCGCAGCGTGGCGTAGCTGACGCGATGCCCGGCTTCCAAACGCTGAACGGTCCTCAGGCTCAGCCCACTCATTTCGGCGACCCGTTCCTGCGAAAGACGCTGGCGCTCTCTCCACGATCTGAAGGACATGCCGGTCTCCTGCCGTTGGAGCGCAACTTAATCCAGGTTGCACTGCGACCGTGACGCCAAATACCCGCCAATCGGCCGCCAGTGCAAGGAAAATGGTCTTACGAGGCAAGGCGTGTCGATGGCAACCGGCGATCCAGCGATCTCAACACGAACGCCAGTACGGTCGCGCCGATCAGCACCGCGCCCATGTTGACGAAAACCCGGGGGTAACCCAACTTGTCGACATTCAAGAAAGGATACGGATACCAATCGGTCGAAGCGCCGTGCAACAGGGTGTACCCCAGCCAGGCGAGCGGCCAGACGAAAGCGAGCGCGATGGTCCGCATATCGATGCGCGGACGCGGCCCGAAGAACAGCCAGCCGAGTACCGCCATGATCGGCGATAGGTAATGGAACCCCGCATTCGCCCACGCGGCGGCGCCTTGGGCATCGACCAGGCCGGCCAGCAGGGTGGCGAATACGACGCCGGTGACAGCGATGCCGAGCAGTGCATCCAAATGCAGCACACGCCATAAGCGGCCGTCGCGCTGCGGATCGATGGCCAGGCTCGCCGACACGGCCAGCACCAACAAATTGCTCTGTATCGTGAAATAGCTGAAAAAGCGCACGAACCGCGTGGCCAGGCTCACCGATGCGCTGGCCTGCCCGGAATTGACGTCCTGCCCGCCGGCGAGCAGCAGCCCTATCTGCAGCGCCAGCGAACCGGCCACGACCAGCGCCAAGACCAGATGCCAAGTGCGACCCATGACGGTTCCCCGCAGCCGTAGCCCGCGTAAGCGTAGCGCACCCGGAGTTTGCGGGAGCGTCTATCGGTTACTCGAAAGGAGGACCCGAACGGGCGATCGCATGCTTTCCCATATTGACCGCAGTCATCTGCGTGACTGGCTTGGGAGGATTGGCGACCTTGCGCCATGCATCCAAGTGTTCTTCCGATTCCCACAGTTCGAAGTTGTTCACGCGGGATGGGTCCACGGCATCCGCGGAGATGGCCAAGTCCAGACAACCCGGCGCCTTCCGAGCGCGGGTTATCAGGTCTTCGAAGCTCGCGATGAAGTCCGCGCGCTTGGCGGGGTCTACCAAGTACCATCCGGCAACGATCACGTGCTGGCCCGCCATGGCGCTCTCCATGTTCGAGGATAGGCCAGCTTAGTCGCGGGACGTGTAGCGCGACCGTGAATTGGATGAAGCCGCATCCGAACCGGCAAGCGCCTACCAGCTTTAATCCGTATAGCCGTTCGCGGCCGCCTGCTCTGGATTTTCGAAGATCGCCATCGCCGTGCGCATGCGCTTGAAGCCGAATTTTCCGTAGAACGGCTCCTTTCCCGGCACCGCGTACAGGATGATCTTGCGGTGCCCGCGGCAGCGGTCCACCAGCCGCTGGATCAGTTCTTTGCCCAAGCCCGCGCCTTGATGGTCGGGGTGCACGGCGATATCGCACAAATAAGCGCAGTCCACGCCGTCGGCCACCGCGCGTCCCGAGGCGACGACCGCGCCGCCGCTGCGCACGAAGAACTTGAACATGCTGTTGGCGAAAGCCGTCTCAAGCCATTGCGGGCTTTTGTTGCCTAGCGGCGCGAGCCGGTACATCTCGGAGAGAGCCGTCCAGTCGACGGCTTCGGTGGTGTCGGACCATTGGATGACCATCTTCAGCTCGATTGGTGAATGCCTGGATTCTACTGCGCTGTGAAGCCGGTCGGTGCAGGATGAGTTGCTCCGTTAGGCAGGGCAATCATGAAATGTCTTATCGATTGGTATTCATGGCTAGGTTGCCAGGATTGGCTATTCACCAGCTCCAGAGCTTCCGGCCAGGGCTCGTTGTCGAGCAGGACCTCCGAGGCTTGGATTTTTCCGTCATACGAAGCTACGAAAATCCGGATCCAGTGCGGGCCGGAAGGTTGGGTTTGTTCGAAAAGGATCTGCAATTTCGGCAATAACTGAGAGTAGGCGTCGGTTAAAAGGGATTTGCCAGAATGCTGGCTCAGTAATGGGCCGCTATACAGAGTCCAATCGCCGCGATTGCCGGTCCAGTACTCGATTTCGGACTGGCAATCGTCGCAGCGACGGACCGATAAAGCATCGATAAGTACATGGAACGTGCTGAGAAGAAACTTTCCGTATGATTCCTTAATTGCGCCGGATTGCGCCTCGGCGACGCCCGCAAAGCACTCGGAAATAGTTCCGCCTTCTAGTGCCTGGCCTTCCGCCAACACTTCCAGAACGACGGAATGCCGACCGGCTTCAAACGGCCGTTCATGGACGAGAACCGTCAAGCGCAGGCCGTCTGATACGGTGAATTCGCCCTGCGCATGATCGAAGCTTATGCCATGTTTGGCCAGCGTACTCGCGAGCAGCGATTCGACTTCCTGCGACGGAGAGGGCGGATTGATGCCATATCCGACCTGTACCAGGGTCTGGCCTGCTTTGGGCTGCAGCAACCGCATCGCTTCGTTCGCGAGAACGGCTCGGCGATGAGGATCAATTTGGGGCGCATTCGCCGGAGCCGTTTGGCGAATGGTGTCTGCCAAAAGGGTTAACCTGCTCCATTCGTTCCGATAGCTGTCTCGCGTACAGGAACCTTCGAAAACTTCCGAGCCCCGATAAAGCCTGAAGGCTTCTCCTCGCGCCAAAAGTTCAACCTTCGTTGTTGGCGAAGGTGTGCGGGTTGCCCCAAATAGCCTGCGTAGGATGCTCACGACTTCTCCAAAGCCTCCAGCCGCACGACTACGAGTCTGGCTTCGTGCTGTACCGCACGCGGCGCAGAAGCTGGCCCTGGGGGTCCGCAGCGGTTTCCCACAAGAAACGCAATCCGGTCCGTAAATGCCGACACGATGATGCCAAAGAGCATCGACATTCGTCTCGTTGAATCCGGTCAATTCGCGATATTTGTCTAGGGCGGCCCGGCCGAAACCTTGTTGTCTGGCCGCGGCGAGGGAAGTTCCGTGTTGCTGGCGATGCCGCTGCAGTTCGTGGATGCTTTTCATAAGCAATGGTTGAAGCAGTTCCCACTCGTGGTCATCGACCATGGGAATTACCATGTCGCACCGCCAGCAGTAGAGATCGCGAGCCATGGGAGCCTAAAAAGTGCGGTTATGACGCCTCAGCATAGAATGCGTATTCCGCTTATGCCAGCTGATCGGGATAAGGATCCTGAGGCCCATTGGGGAAACGATCCGCCACCAGTTTCAGTTCAAGGC
The DNA here is from genome assembly GCA_035250245.1 of Luteimonas sp. Lineage (GTDB taxonomy): Bacteria > Pseudomonadota > Gammaproteobacteria > Xanthomonadales > Xanthomonadaceae > Luteimonas_C. Next base: position 16,067 of record DATFFH010000016.1, read on the forward strand.
CATGCTCGAGCCACGCCTTGAGGCCGGCGAGCGTCCAAGTGAAGCCTTGCGCGGAGTTCATGGCGTGCTCGACCAATTCGTCGCCGGTGCCGGTCCAGCCGGATTCGGTGATGCTGACGAAGGCGGCGCCGTCGCCTTGCGGAACGAACTTCCATTCCACGACGGTGCGGCCGGTGTAGCCGTCCCACTCGACGACGATGCGTCGACTGGGTTCGATGGCTTTCGGCACAACGAGAGTCGAGGCGCCGTACATTTCCCATTCCCAAGTCACCGGTTCGCCGACCCTGAGCGGGCCGCTGCTTTTCGTGAACCAGAACCGCGTCGTGATCGCCGGGTCTATGAAAGCGGTAAAAACTCGGGTGATGGGTTTGCGGATGAGCATGCCGGTTCTGGCCACCGGTGTTTTGCTCAGTTTCGGGTCGCTCATGAGGCCTCCCTTGCGGCTGATCGCCGCTTGCGAGGCACATTTCCGGTTCTGCGGCGTTCAATCCGGGTGCACTGGGCATCAAGATTGCATGACGGTTTTGAGGGAAGGCTATGACCGCAGAATCTTCTCCATCGCCTTACCTTTCGCCAGTTAATCGATCAACTTGTCGAGATAGCGGATTTTCCTCATCAGCGGCTCTTCTACTTCTTCCACCCGAACGCCGCACACTACGCCTTTGATGAGCGAACTGTTCGGATGGAACGCAGGGGCCTGGGCAAAAAAGGTTTCGAAGTCGACTTCCCGATCGATCTGCAGCTGTAGCCCGGCCTGATCGTAGCCGGTCAGCCAGCAGATGATTTGATCGACTTCCTTTTTCGTCCGGCTCTTACGCTCCACCTTTTGGACGTACAGAGGATAGACCGCGGAGAATTTCGTCGCGAATATGCGATGTCCGGCCATGTCGTTCCTCCGTCGACTCGGGTGCCGCAATATCGGGCGTTTCGCGAGGAAAAGCGGGCGCTCGTTTCATGGCCGCTCGTTCTGCGGAGTTAACTGTAATAGGCAAGCAAGGCTCTATCGATCGCCGAAACGCGAGCCGGCAACCCGCAGACGGGCCAATAGCCGATGGAGTCTATCTCGCTATTGCCTACGAAAGGGCGCGGGCCCGCGATGTGCGCGCAGTACAAAGCCCCGTAACGGATCTTATTCATGGCTTCGATCTCGATGGCCGCTCGCCAACGCAGTTCGGAGACCCGATGTCCGGACTCTTCTTCAAGCTCCCTGACTGCGCATTGCCTGGCCGTTTCTCCCGCATCGATGAACCCGCCGGGCAATTCCCACACTTTTCTCTTTGCGTTGTGTACGAGCAAGAAGCCGAGATCGTTTCGTCCGATGATCAACGAGAAAGCGACGGGCAAGGTCGTCGCCGCGGCTTCGTCGATCTCCTCGACCGAAAGAAGGCGCTCTCCTCGTTCGTTCTGTATGGGAAACATGATGCCGGAAGTATGCTCCAACGAGTTCGACCGCGCGCTGTCGGTTGAGAGGCTGCAGAACCTAGTGCGGGTGCTTTATTTCCAGCCCGGTACGCGTCCCGCCTGCTCGATCCATTCGCGCAACTCCGGCGCCTGTGCTTCCTCCAAGGTTTTCACCTTCACGTAGCGGGATCCTTCCCCGAGGGGTGGAGGGGCATCGAATTTCGCGCCGCCGAAGAAGACGACGTTCACGGAAATATCGTAAGCGACGACTTCGATGATCCACCCGCGCTCCGGCAAGCCGTAGTACGCCTTCTTCCATTTGACGGCGTATTGAAGCCCGGGAATCGTCTTGCGGATCAGTTTGTCCAGGTGCTGGACGATGGGGTGCAGATCCGGCATTACGCGCCGGATCCAGTCTTCGATCTCGGCATGATTGTCCGAAGGCTCGGGCGGTTTCCGGTTCGTGTTTTGCTTCAATGATTTCGCCATAGATAACTCCGATACGGCCCAACGCCTGAAACGTAGGGCGGAACCTACGAAGCAGATTCCGCCGGGCCTCGATTTCGGCGGAATCGCCTTCGGCGGTTCCGCCCTACTGATCGCTCGAAAAGTCGTAGAAGACGCGGAAGAAATTGCCGTCCGGGTCGGTCGCGGTGAACTCGTGCAGCATCCACGGCTTCGACTCCGGCGGGGAGGCGATCATGGCGCCGTTCGCGCGCCATTCCTCGTGCAGCGCATCGACTTCGGCTTTGCTGCCCAGGTTTATCCATACGACCACAGGCGGTGAATTGGTCCGACCGTCCCGGAACGGCGGGTCGGTCAGGAACAAACGGCATTGCCCGCGCGAGACGCCCGAGATGCCGTCTTCCTTGGCGCGCCAGTCGATGCCGAAGCCGAGACGCTTTTCGTAGTAATCCAGGGCGGCGTCCGTATCGGTCACCGGGATTTCCGGTACGGCGTTGGGAAAGGTTTTTTGCATGCAGGGCCTCGGCTGCGATTTTGTTTCCCAGTTGGGCGGAGCGCTTCGGCGGCTCCAACCTACGGCATCACTCTACGACGTCGTAATGGGCGACGGTGTGGTCGTATTCGACCATCATTTGGCGCACCTTCTCCGGTACGACCGCGGTCTCGATGTCCGAACCCGCGAAGCCGCGGATGGACTCGACCGACGTCCAGCGCGTGACGATGAGGAACTCCACTCCGCCGGGAACAGTCCGCCGAAGAATGGAAGCGCTCAGAAAGCCCGGCAGCTTTCGGATGCCGGGGAAGGTCTCCGAGCGTAGGTGCTCGATGTAAGCTTCTGCGGAGCCTGGCTTGGCAAGTCCTCGCCATTGGCGCGAAATCATGGACGTCTCCCATCGGTTGCGCTTCGAACGCCAGGCTAAGCGCCCGGTTTTCGGACCATCGGCATCACGGGCGGCGCGGCGCCGATTTGGATTTCGCCCGTGACCTCGAAACCATAACGCCGGTAAAACGGAACGTTTTCGGCCTTCGACGCCTCAAGATACGCCAATGCGCCCTCTCGATCGCAGCGGGCGAGCGCATGCCGCATCAGCGCCGCGCCGATGCCTTCGCCTTGCGCATGCGGGTCGACGCCGATCTGAGGCAGATACCAATGGGCTTCGCTGGGATGCGCCTTTCCCATCGCCTCGAACGTGGCGAGCAGATCGTCAAGGTGCTCGGGTTCCGCGGTGTTGCGAAACATCTTTTCGAGCGTCTCGCCGTCCGGTTCGACGCCAGGAGGCAGCCACAGCGCGGCGCCGCGGAAATCCGCGGACACGTAGGCCGTGCCGTGCTCGAAACAGCTGCCCGCGAACTCGCGGGTGGCCCGGGGCATGGCCTGGAGATAATCATGCGGGGAAGGCCACGCGAATCGCGCGGGCGGGTCTTCGATGAAGGCGGCCACGATCGCTGCGATGGTGCGCGGCATTTCATCGGGCGTGGCGCTGCGTATTTCGGCCGACGGTCGGATCATTTCGTCCTCCTCAAGCGGAAACGGCACGCCTTATTTTGCCGGATAGCGCCTGAATCGGGCTGGCCGAAGCCGGCTGGCTTGGAGCTCGTTAGACGTCGATAAGAGACTTTCTACGCCTTCGTCACATCGGATCCGCTCGGGAAGTCTGCTGCCCCAGCTGTTCGGCGAGTCCGATCAGGATGCCTTCGGGGCCGCGGATGTAGCAGAGCCGGTATATGCCTTCGTAGTCAACCACGTCGCCGACGAGCGTCGCGCCGAGTGTGCCGAGCCTGGCGAGCGTATCGTCCAGGTCTTTCACGGCGAACATGACGCGCAGATAGCCCAGTGCGTTCACCGGCGCGTTGCGGTGATCGGCGATCACGCGCGGGGCGAGGAATCGGGACAACTCAAGCCGGCTGTGGCCGTCCGGCGTGCGCATCATGGCGATCTCCACGCGCATGTCGCGCAATCCCGTGACGCCGCCCGCCCAGGGACCTTCGATCGGGGCGCGTCCTTCGAACTCGAGACCGAGTTCGGTGAAGAACGCGATAGCGGCATCCAGGTCTTCCACTACGATGCCGACGTTGTCCATGCGTTTGACCGTCATGATGTCTCCTTGGCGTCTGCCGCTTGAGGTTTCCGGTGGCATGAAACCCAAACAATGCGAGTGTCGAATAGTTTTTTCGGCGGAATCGCCTTCGGCGGTTCCGCCCTACGAGTCTTCAATCGGCGCCAGTACGAAGCGCCAAAAATTCGGAAGCGGTGAGCCGAGGATATCGGACAGGCCCGCTTCAAGCGCCAGCCGCTCATTCGCGGAAAGCGGGTTCTCCTCCAAGCCAACGGGATGCTCCCTGTTCTTCGCGTAAGGACGGATGAATTCGAGAGCGGCCAAGAATTGCGACCAGGAATCCGCGACCGGAGTCGGCGCCCAATAGCCCATGCCGTGCATCGCCGTGTAGACGGGCAATGGCGCAGAAGACCGATCGATGAAGATCGGATCGCCGCATACGGTTTCCCGGGCCAGGACGAGCCAGTTCGGATTCCAGTCGCCGCCGCCGTACCCGGCTTGCTCTTCGGTTAGGGAGGCGGGCGAAAAAAATCGTATGCCGCCTATGCCGAAGGAAAGGTCGGGCTGGGGGAGAAAATGCTCGGCGGAGAACGGTGCGTTCATGGATACGACATCCGAATTAAGCCGAGCCAAGAAGCTGCGCTTTCAATCCGTCACCACGAAGCTGGTCTGATCGACACCGGTGTTGCCGGTTTTCGGATCGTAGGCATAGACAGTGATGTGGTAGTTGCCCGGCGAATCCGGTTTGAGCTGCGCGAGGAAAGTATTCATCGCGTCCTGCATCTTCAGCGGGATGGTTTTGTAGTGGCGTCCGTCCTTGTTGACGACCGCCGCGACTTCCATGCCGTTTCCGTCCCACACGCCGCCCGGCGTCACGATGCAGCCGCACATCATGACGACGTTCGCCTTGATCTCGTAAGGCGCTTGCTTGAGCGGCGTGTAGAGATGGGTGCCAGGACTCAATATGTCGACGATCATGCCCGGCACTTCGACGATCAAGCCGTCGCCGGCGATGGGTTTTCCTGGAACCAGCCAGGTTTGCGTTTGCGACACGGTCCTGGCTTGTTTCTTGATGTAGGGCGCAAGCACTTCGACGGTCAGGAAAACCGGTTTTTCGATCGCCAAAGTGGCCTTGAACGAAGCGGCGTTCTCCGTGATGGAGCCGTAGCGCGTTTTCGGCGTTTTCATGATGAGGTCGGTGTTGCCGGTACCGCCCTCGGTCAAGCCTTCCGCGAGTATCTTGCCGCTGTCGGCATCCTTGATCCGGATTAGCGCGCCGCCGACGGACGAGCCGATGAACTTCCCGTCCCGGGCCTTGGCCCTGACGACGATGTCGGTGTCGACCGGCTGGGCATGCAGGGCGCCGGCGGCGACGAGCAGCACGAATGCCATGAAACAAGGCAGATAGCGCATCGGGTAATCCTTTCAGAACGCCGGAAACCGTTATTAAAAACGATCTGCGACCCTGTTTTCCGGAATGGGCGCCAGATGATCCGCGACCGGCTCGAGAATAAGCTCAGGCAGGCTCTCCGCAATCGTCTCGCGCAGTTGTTGCCATGCCTCGGGATCTACCGACGGCAGGGCCAGGCCTTCCGCCTTCGCCTCGGCGGAGGGCCATTGGGTGTAGCTATACCAGATATCGTCGGGCCCGCGGTGCAGGCGCGAGCCCAGCGATCCGCGTTCGCTGCGCAGAAGCTGCGTCACCCGCGACCAAGCGCGGACGAACTGTTCTTCCATCCCGGGGTGCAGGCGCCAGCGATAGATTGCGCAGAAGATGGGTTCGGGCATGTCCGAGGCTCAGGGCGGGATTAGGATTTCTTCGATGCGCGCGGCTTCGGCGCTGCATTCTGATTATCCATGTCCGAGAAGATCAACCACGGTTCGCCAGAAGCGCGACGCAGAGTGAGCGTGAACTTACCCATGTCGCCAGGCTTATCGCCGTAGCCGTAGGCACCGATGATGTAGCCGGTCGCGTCTCCCTCGGCGAAAGCGAGCGCGCGCAGCCGCAACGGGCCGCCGCCTTGGTTCTCGTAGGCTGCCCGGATGGCCGCGCGCCCGCGGACGGGCGGGCGATTGCTTTGCAGCACGAATCCGTCTTCCGCAAACAGCGCGGCGAGCGCCGCCGCGTCACCCGCGCGCCACGCGCGCTCGTAGTCGCGAAGCACCCGGTCCAGTTGCGGCGGCAATGCGACGCTGGGAAGTTCGGTGGGCTTGGCTGGCTCCGGGGCGTTCTGCGCGGGAAGCGGACTTGTTGCCAGCATGAGGGTGAGGGCGGGGATGGTGAGGATGGAGCGGTTCATGGGTCTCGATCCATTGGGACATTGATCGTCTAACGACATTAGCTCGTAGGCTGGGTTGGCTTCATCAACCCAGCGCTTTGCCTTGTTAGATTGCGATGCTGGATTGTTGAAGCCAACCCAGCCTACGGGTTCACGGTGTTGGGGTTTCACCCCAACCTACGGGCTAGCGGGCTCGCCACCATTCCTCTGCCTGCGTATCCAGGAGATGCACCAGCCTAGAAGCGATACCTGCGTAGAAGGAGGGCGCTCGCTCCGGCATCGGGGGATCGTAACTGCGGGGACCGAACACGAACCAGTCTTCTACCGGGCCCTCGCCACCCAACCGAAGCCGCTCGCTGAAGAACTGAGCGTTGAGCTTGGAGACGGGCAGATCTGCTCCGCGCCCCATTGCCAAGTTGCCTGCAAGATCACTTTTAGCCACTTCGACGACAAAGCTGCCCCCGGAGCTAAGGAACTGAAATGTCAAATAATCGACATGATCAGAGGTGATGCGCCGGAAGTGAGGGAAGGTTCCGCTAAAGCCTCGGCTACGAAGCTCCGGCACAAAAATATCTTTGAGTGCCTTCATCATTAAGGCGCGGTGCGGTTCCATATGCCTGATCATAAAACGGTCTGATCCCGTTTTCTGTTCTGCCTCTGATCCGAGAAAGGGCAGAGTGAAAAAGAGTACTCTGACCCCTATTCTCGTTTATCAACCAGCGCTTTGCCTTGTTCGATTGCGATGCTGGGTTGTTGAAGCCAACCCAGCCTACGGTCCTGAAGCCCGCCCTACGGGCCTGCGGTTCTCATCTGGGGCTCCGCAAGTTGTAGATCACGGCGGGTGATTTCGGAGGTTCAGGTTGTGGCGGCTCCTGCGCTTCGGTCGACCAGCGAACGAATCTCAGGATTGCGATGCTCTCGCGAAAGCCCCCAGCTGTCCTGGCAACCAACTGATTAATGGTTAATTCGGAGTCTTTGACGAAAGGCTGTCGCATCAGGTCGTCGACAGTGGCCGGCGCCATGGCCGCAATGTGCATGGCTAGGTCTTTGGCAAGAAATTTGAATGTATCGGATTTGACGACGACCGGATCTGATGCGCCAAGCTCAATGAGCACGCCGATGCCGCCGTTGTGCACATAGCTCTCGATGAAGCGGTCGGAATAATTCATTAGTGTCAAGATGTCGCGAAGTAGTTGGCGCGAGAATATGATCGGATCACGCATTGCGGCGGGCTGAAGCCAGCCTTACGGATCCTACGGATCCTACGGGTCCTAGGAAAAGTTTGACAGCAGAAAGTGCTCTACGAATCCAACTATGCTGCCAGCATCCTGAGGGGTTAACTTATCCCAGTCGGCGTGCATGGCGTGGTTGCGAATTTTAGGCATGGCCGACAAAAGTGCCTTTTGCGGGCCTGAGATAAGGCCTTGTGACTTTAGAGCGTTTACTACTTGTTCCATTGTGTTGCCATCAACGGTTAAATCATTTGCAGTAGCGTAGCGCTTGAGCGCATCTTCAAGCGCGGCAGATGCTAAGACGGTAGCTACGGTGTGATGGCCTTCAGTTAATGAGGTTTTCGCCAATGCAACCAAGTCACCAAATAGCTCGCCGGATACGCTTCGTTCGATGTCGAATATGTAGCCGCCTTCGAAGTCACTCTTGGCGCCAATGAATATGCCGCGGCATGCATGAAGCATTCGCTCGGTAACATAATTGTTCTGAATAACAGAAATCTCGTTGTTAAAGCGCGTGTAGTGCGGGCTTTCTGGCCCAAATACGCCATGGAATAAGCTAAGTACGCTTGCCGCCCACGTGTAAAAAGCTTGGGCATCCGCGTTGGCAGCATCTCGGCCAACAAGGGGGATGCGGCTACCAACTTCTATTAATTCGTCGAAGCGCTTTTGAATCTTGGCTTGTATCTGGGACATAGCTTCCCCCTATTGGCTAGCTGCAATTACACCTAAGAGTGGTAGATAAAATGGGGGCTGGGTGTCGTTGCAAAAAATTCTCCGAGTCTTTTTCTAAACGAGTACTTATTTCATTTTAGTTGTAGCTGTCTACTGCTCCCATAGATCGCCTTCATGGGCGAAGCGGGGTTCATTCTCTCCGGTGAAGACTTTATGACCGCGCGGACCGATCAATCTTGTGAGGGAGTCAAGTAGTTCAGGCGCAATGTCTAGTGCCCACTGGGCAGCTTGAGGCTCAACTTTGGCGCCGTGAGTTGCTGAGTTGAGCAGTGAGGTTAGGTCTGAAATTGCAGAGCGCTGTTCTGGAGTTAAGACGTTCTTCTCGTCAAGGGAACGAAGAAGGTGGCCAAGCCCCCGATTCTTAGTTGAGATGCCGTTTCGTTCACAGAGTTCTACCAGTCTTCTCTCAATCTCGATTCTGAAACCCGCGAGAGCGAGATTGGGATCGTTTTGAGCGACAGCAAGAAAGGTGTGCTCAATCTTCGGTGCTTCTTCGGATGGCTCAAGAAGGCCCGCTTCCTTGGCTTTTTCGGCGGCTTTCTGTATTTCTTGTAGTTCTACCTTTAGGCCGCCTGGAAGCTCAACTGATTTGACTAAGGGAGCGAGCCAGGGAATCACCGCGACGACAAGTAAACCGAGCGTAATGCCGTCAATGGCGATGTATGGCCATATAAGGTGGGCAGCTGCAACTAGTGCTGCGCTGCTTGAGACCGCAAGTTTTAGGTTGCGAAGATTGGAATCATTGTCCATAGCTAAGCCTGAATTAAGTCACGCCCTGCGAAGCGCATCGGCTTGAATAGATGTCAGGTGCCAGCAAGCTGCCAAACACCATGCGGTGAAACTTCAGCAGCTTTCATAGTGCCATTACGACGGAGTAGATTAGCCGACCAGCGCATGTCGTACTGCCATGTATAGAACAGGTCTCCAGAAGAGCGCAGATCTAACTCGTGATGTTTCCAAATGTCACGAGCAACCTCGATGAGAGAAGCACTCCCGCCTAAGCGCGAAAGTGAAGTTGAAACCCAATCCGTCACGTCATGTTTTGTGGCCATTAGAAGCTCCTTCTATGAGACCTAACTTTAGCCAGACCTTAGGTGGGGCATTTGTAACAGCCTGCAACTGCAAGGAGAATTCGTCAATCAGAAAAATCTCAATAAGATCAATGTTTTATTGACATGTTGGGGCCAAGGGCAGTGCGGAAATTTTTATGCGCACGTCATTCCTTCCAATCACCCAGCTTCTGTTTAACGCCAACATTCTTGAGCGTCACGTAACTCGGAATCCCATCCCGTCCATAAGGCGGCGGCGCCTCCCCTCTAATCAACGGTTCCAAATACTTCCGCGCCGCAGCAGTGATGCCGTAACCATCCTTACGAATAAACCCCGCCGGCATCTTCTTCTCGTGATTGGCCACTTTCTCCAACGGCGCCGGCTCGATCTTCCACCGATACGGCGAATCGGAAGTGCGCTTGATCACCGGCATCGTCGCATTCATCCCCTTCAACGCGTACTGCACGGCGGCCTTGCCGACGGCCATGGCTTGATCCAAGTCCGTCTTGGAAGCCAGATGCCGAGCGGAGCGTTGCAGGTAGTCGGGTAGGGTCCAATGCACTTTCAGGCCGAGCGAATCCTTCACCCGCCCGGCCAAGAACGAAGCCACGCCGCCCAGTTGCGTGTGCCCGAACGAATCCTTCCCACCGCCCGCATCGGCGACGAACGAACCATCGGCGGTGCGGATGCCTTCGCTGGCCACCACCACGCAATAGCCGACGCGCTTCACGATCTTCGACACCTGCGCCAGAAAATCCGCTTCGTCGTACGGCCGCTCCGGAAACAGAATCAGATGCGGCGCATCGTCGGCCGATTTCCCAGCCAGACCGCCGGCCGCGGCCAACCACCCGGCGTGGCGGCCCATCGCTTCGTACACGAACACCTTGGTCGAGGTCTCCGCCATCGCCGCCACGTCCAGCGCGCATTCGCGCACCGACACCGCGGTGTATTTCGCGGCCGAACCGAAACCGGGGCAGCAATCGGTGACGGCCAGGTCGTTGTCCACCGTCTTGGGTACGCCGATGCAGGTCAGCGGGTAGTCGAATTCGGCGGCCAGCTTGGACACCTTCAACGCCGTGTCGGCCGAATCGTTGCCGCCGTTGTAGAGGAAGTAGCGCACGTCGTGCGCCCGGAACACGGCCAGCAGGCGCTCGTAGCGGGCCCGGTCGGCTTCCAAGGATTTCAATTTGACCCGGCAAGAACCGAAGGCCCCGCCCGGGGTATGGGCCAGGGCCCGGATCGCGGCGGCCGATTCCTTAGTGGTGTCGATCAACTCCTCGCGCAGGGCGCCCAAAATCCCGTTGCGCGCGGCCAGGACTTTGACCTTGCGGGCGCGGGCTTCGCCGATCACGGCCGCCGCGGTGGCGTTGATGACGGCGGTGACGCCGCCGGACTGGGCGTAGAGCAGGGTTCCGGACATGGCAGGCTCGGGATTTCGGGGGGTTTGGGGTAAGCTGACGCGGTATTTCGCCGCGTCCGGGGGAGTGTAACGCCGCGCGGCGACACGATTTTTAGCGTTTTGGAGCGAGCGATGCGATTGGTACTCCTCGGCGCGCCCGGGTCCGGCAAGGGCACCCAGGCCGCTAGGCTGAAAGAGCACCTGCAGGTGCCCCACATCTCCACCGGCGACCTGCTGCGCGCGGAAGTGGCCGCGGGCACGCCCTTGGGCCTGGAAGCGAAAGACATCATGGCGCGCGGCGAGCTGGTGTCCGACGCGATCCTGCTGGGCATGCTGGAAGACCGCTTCTCGCGTCCGGATACCGCCAACGGTTTCATCCTGGACGGCTACCCGCGCAACCTGGCCCAGGCCGACGCGCTGGACAAATTGTTGCAGCGGATCGGCCAGCCGATGGATTTCGCCTTGCAGCTGGACGTGGACAACGAACTGCTGATCGAACGCATCGCCGGCCGCGCCAAAGCGGAAGGCCGCGACGACGACAATCCGGAATCGGTGCGCAAGCGCTTGCGGATCTACGACGAGCAGACCGCGCCGGTGATCGAGTTCTACCGCCAGCACGGCCAGCTGACCGTGGTCGACGGCGTGGGTTCGATGGACGATGTGTTCAACCGGATCGTCGAGGCGATCGCGCCGGCGACAGAGGTCGGTTGATCGCATCTACCTGCGGCGGGCTGAAGGCCTATCGATGAGCGGTTTGCTCGGGCCTCTCGCGAAGCTTTTCTGCTTCCGCGGCTCGCTCGAGCCGTTGCGGGACTCGCTAGCTTTGGCGATCGGCATCGCTGCGATTTGCATTGTTTTGTCGCAGGTCGCCGCCTTCGGTCCGGCCACGATATGGAATGTGCTTTTCAGCGCCATGGTATCGGCGCTTTTTATGATCGCCGTGCCTTGGTCGATTCTCCGTGCTTCCGGACGGGACGCGCTCGTCAATAAGACGTTATTGGCTCTTTCCGGCACCGACCTTGCGAGCATCGTTCTAATGATGCCGGGGTTTCATTTCTTTCCGTATGACGAACAGAATCCATCCCCAAGCGTGATGCTGCCGGTGTTGTTGTGGCTGCTAGCCGTGCTTTTTTGGGGTCTGGCCGTCAAGATTCGCATCTGGATGCATGCGATATCGAGATCGGCGGTAGTTTGCCTGTTCTTGGTTTTAATTCTGTCCGCAAGCGAATTCGCTGTTATGTACTTTCTTCCAGTCTAGGCATCGCAATGAAGCTACATATTCTCGGCATCGCAGGAACCTTCATGGGCGGCGTCGCCGCTTTGGCCCGCGAACTCGGCCATGACGTCGAAGGTTCCGACCAGGCGATCTACCCGCCGATGTCCACGCAACTGGAAAACCTGGGCATCGCGCTGAAGCAGGGCTATAACGCGCAGAATATCGCCAAGGATTGCGACGAGATCGTGATCGGCAATGCGCTGTCGCGCGGCAACGCCGCGGTCGAATACGTATTGGACGAAGGCCTGCGCTACACCTCCGGCGCCGAGTGGCTACGCGAAAACGTGCTGCCCGGGCGCGAGACGCTGGCGGTGGCCGGCACGCACGGCAAGACCACGACCACGACGATCCTGGCCTATCTGCTGCAGGCCACGGGCCGCGAACCCGGTTTCCTGATCGGCGGCGTGGCCGAGGATTTCGGCGTTTCCGCGCGCATCGGCCTGGGCAAGGAATTCGTGGTCGAAGCCGACGAATACGACACCGCCTTCTTCGATAAGCGCAGCAAGTTCGTGCACTACCGGCCTACGGTGGCGATCCTCAATAATTTGGAATACGACCACGCCGACATCTTTCCGGACGTGGCCGCGATCCAACGCCAGTTCCATCACCTGGTGCGCACCGTGCCGGCGCGCGGCCGCCTGATCGTCAACGGCGAGGACGAGCGCCTGGCCGAAGTGCTGAAGATGGGTTGCTGGACGCCGGTGGAGACGTTCGGCCTGGGCGAAGGCTTCGATTGGAGCGCGCGGCTCATCGCCGAAGACGGCAGCGCTTTCGCGGTGCTGCATGACGGAAATGAAGTCGGCGAAGTGCATTGGCCGTTGCTCGGCCGCCATAACGTGATGAACGGACTCGCCGCGCTGGCGGCTTGCCATGCGGTCGGCGTCGACATCGCCGATGCGATGCCGGCGCTGGCGAATTTCCGCAGCGTGAAGCGCCGCCTGGAAGTGTTGGGCGAGGAAGGCGGCATCACCGTGTACGACGATTTCGCGCATCATCCGACCGCGATCGCCACCACGCTCGCCGGTTTGCGCGCGCGCGTAGGCGCTGCGCGGATCGTGGTGGCGATGGAGCCGCGCAGCAATTCGATGCGGCTCGGCGCGCACGCGGATGCGCTGGCGCCGTCGCTGGATGGGGCGGATGCGGTGGTGTTCCTGCATCGTCCCGAACTGGCCTGGGACGCGGGCAAAGTGGTGGCCGCGCTGCGCGGCGAGGGACATGCGGCGGCGGATGTCGATGCTTTGATCGAGACGCTGCGCACGCTGGTCGCAGGCGGCGACCACGTCGTATTCATGTCGAACGGCGGTTTCGACGGCGCGCCGCGGCGCTTTTTGCAGGCTTTGCGAGACCTCCGTCCGTAGGCTGGGTTGAGCGCAGCGAAACCCAGCATTGCCATCTATCTCACATGGCGACGCTGGGTTTCGCTGCGCTCAACCCAGCCTACGAAAGCTTGTCGCCGGCATCCAAGCGCGTAAACTGGCTTCGATGCCCAACGGCAAGTCCTACCCGCTGTTCCCGCTGCATACCGTGCTGCTGCCGGGCGCGCCGCTGGGTCTGCGCATCTTCGAGCCGCGCTATCTGGACATGGTGCGCGAATGCGGGCGCCGCGAAGAAGGCTTCGGCGTCTGCCTGATCCTGGAAGGCCGCGAGGCGGGCGCGCCGGCGACGCCGGCGGCGTTCGGCACCGAGGCGCGCATCGAGGATTTCGGCAGCACCGACGAAGGCCTGCTCACCTTGCGCGTGCGCGGCGCGCGCCGCTTCCACGTGCGCCGCACGCGGGTGCGCGATAACGGTTTGGTGGTCGGCGAAATCGATTGGCTGGACAACGACGCGGACGACGAGATCCAGCCGCAGCACGGCCTGCTGGCGATCCTGCTGCGCAAACTGCTCGACCAGATCGGCGGCGAGCACGCATCCGCGCCGGTGGAACGCTTCGATCAGGCGTCGTGGGTCGGCTGGCGCCTGGCCGAGCTGCTGCCGTTGGACGACGCCAGCCGGCAGGCGCTGCTGCAGCAGGACGATCCGCATGCGCGCCTGGATCGGCTGCTCGAGTTGATGCCGTAGCGAATTTTAGCTTTGGTAGAGTCGAGCTTGCTCGACTGCTTTTCGGCCGGATCGCGAGGCACTGCAAGAAGCAGTCGAGCAAGCTCGACTCTACCAATCAGCGGCCGGTCCGCATCCGCAATACCACGCTACCCGACTGCGGGTTGGGCGCCTCGCGCACGTCCGCGCCGCGCAACGCCTCGCGCAGGGCCGCATGCGCGGCCTGCGGATCCTGCATCGGTTGCCACAAGCCCGCGACGTTGAAAGGACGCCGGTATTCCAGCGTCTGCGCGGTGCCGATCCAAAGCGCAGTGCCGTCGTTCAAGCGCGCCGGCGCCGGCCACAAACGCAGGGCGTATTGGTGCTTGCCGTCCGGGCCCGGGCGCAGCATCAGCAGCGCTTCGGCATGGCCTTCCATCGTCGCCGGCAGCACCGGCTGGTCCGCGGGCGGCGTGTCGTCGTCGAGCAGGCCGAGCGTGGCGACCCAATTCGCCTGCGCCTGTTCGCGCCAACCCGCGGCGCGCAGACGCGCGCGCAAAGGTTCCAGCGGGCCGGCGACTTGCAGATCCAGCGGCCAGGCCAGGCTCTTGGAATGTTCGTCGCGTCGGGTCGGCAATTCGGCCCAGCCGCTCTGCCACCAGCTTTCCGTTTCCAACAGGCGCGCCGGCGGCGGCGGCGCGAATCGCGCGAGCAAAGGCTGCGGCTGCTGCGGCGCGTGCCAAAGCGCGGCGGCCAGGAATACGCCGTAGAAAATGCCGGCCAGCGGCCGCATCAGGAACGAGCGCGCGACATGTCGCCGATAAGCGATGCCCAGCAACAGCAGCCACACCACGCCGAACAACATGCCGCCGGCGATGTCGCTCAGCCAATGCGCGCCCAGGTACAAGCGGGCGAAGCCGAGCGTGGTGACGACGAAGCCGGAAATCAGGTAGGGCCACACGCGATTGCGTCCCGGCAGTTCGCGCGCGATCAGCACGGCGAAGAAGCCGAAGGCGATGGTCGCCATCGTCACCGAAATCGAAGGGAAGCCGAAGCCGCTGGGCGCCGTGGGCGGGCGCGGCATGTCGATCGCGGCGCCGAGCAAGGCGGTCAAAGCCAAGCCGAACACGAGCGCGCCGAGCCAATGCGCCGCCGCCATCCAGCGCCTCCGCCACAGCAGCCAAGCCAACGCGGCCGCGGCGGCCGGCGCCAATATCTGCGCATCGCCGAGCGAAGCCAGTGCGGCCATCAGCTGATCGGCCAGAGGATTGCGCAGCTTCGACATGGCTTCGTAGATGCTGCGATCGATCGCCAACGGACCGCCGCGCGCCAGCACCGCCGCCAGCCAGGCGAACCAGGCCCAGCCGATCGCCAGCAGGCACGTGGCCAGCAGCACCAGCGACGGCGATTCAGGACGGTTGGGATCGATCAGCGCCGCCGCATACTTGCCCAAGTGCGGATGTTCGCGCGTCCATTTCAATGCACGCGCCAGCAGGTTGTTGGCGTGCGCGGCGAACCATCGATAGGTGTACAGCACGAGTGCCCAGACCAGCGCCAGCGCAGCCAGCAGCGCGCCCAGGGCCAGGCTCAACTTGTCGGCCACGGCCGCGACGGCATCGTAGGAAGCGCCGAAGATCCAGCCGGGCGCCAGAAACACCGCCGCCCAGGCGGCGCAGGCGAACAGGCTGGCGGGCGCGTAGCGGCGCAGCGGCATCCGCAGCATGCCGGCGATGGCCGGCACGAACGGCCGCACCGCGCCGACGAAGCGGGCGATGACGATGCCCAGGCTGCCGTGCCGGCGGAACAGCCGTTCGCCGCGCGCGAGGAATTGCGGATAGCGGCGGAACAGCCATTGCTCGCTCAGGTGCGTGCCCCAGCGGCGGCCGATCCAGTAGCTGAGCCCGTCGCCCAAGAAAGCGCCGATCGCGGCGCATGCCAGGGCATAGGGCCCGTCGATGTGGCCCAGGCCGATGAGAGTGCCGACCGCGAACAGCAGCGGCAGCGCCGGCACCACGATGCCGATCACCGCCAGCGCATCGCAAAACGCGATCAGCGCGATCAGCGCGCCTGCGGCGAGCGGATGCGCGCTGATCCAGGCGATCAGGCTGTCTAACCAAGCGGTTGGCATCGGCCGATTATAGGCAACATGGACGAATTTCTGCCGACCATCGCTTTGTAGAGCGGGGCTCGCTCCGCTGCTCTTTCTTCAATCTGGCTTTTGTAGGAGCGGCTTTAGCCGCGAGCTCTTTCCTGCAAGATCGCGGCATAGCCGAAAGCTCGCGGCTAAAGCCGCTCCTACAAGAGAGATGCCGAGGGGGATGGCGGGGTTTAGAATCCCGAATCGCTCCGCAAGGTCTTGGCCATGTCCAATCTCTCCGGCAAAACGCTGTTCATCACCGGCGCCTCGCGCGGCATCGGCCTGGCCATCGCCTTGCGCGCAGCGCGCGACGGCGCCAATGTGGCCATCGCCGCGAAATCCGACGTGCCCAATCCCAAGCTGCCGGGCACCATCCACGAAGCCGCGCAGGCGGTGGAAGCGGCCGGCGGACGCGCATTGGCGCTGAAATGCGACATCCGCGAGGAAGACGAGGTGCGCGCCGCGGTCGCGGCGACGGTCGATGCGTTCGGCGGCATCGACATCCTGGTCAACAACGCCAGCGCGATCTGGCTGCGCGGCGCGCTGGACACGCCGATGAAGCGTTTCGATCTGATGCAGCAGGTCAATGCGCGCGGCAGCTTCCTGTGCGCGCAGGCTTGCCTGCCGCATCTGCTGCAGGCGGCCAATCCGCACATCCTGACCTTGGCGCCGCCGCCGTCGCTGGATCCGAAATGGTGGGCGCCGCACACCGGCTACACCTTGGCGAAAATGGGCATGAGTTTCGTCACGCTGGGCTTGGCCGGCGAGTTCGGCCCGCAAGGCGTGGCGGTGAACGCGCTATGGCCGCGCACGCTGATTGCGACCGATGCGTTGAACATGATTCCCGGCGTGAGCCAGGCCAACGGACGCAGCCCCGAGATCATGGCCGACGCGGCGCACGCGATCCTGGTGCGGCCGGCGAAGGGTTTCAGCGGACGCTTCCTGATCGACGACGAAGTGCTGGCCGAAGCGGGCGTTACCGATTTGTCGCGCTACGCGGTCGATCCGGCGCAGCCGTTGTTGCCCGATCTGTTCCTGGATTGACGCACCCGCTTTGTAGAGTCGAGCCTGCTCGACTGCTTTTAAAATCACCTCGCGATCTGATCGAAAAGCAGTCGAGCAGGCTCGACCCTACGAGAGCAGGGCTTTGCGCGGCCGTGACGGTCTGTTGCGCCCATGTCCGCGAGAATGGCGTCCGGCAAGACCGCGGCACGGTTAAGCTGAGGCTGCTGCTTCAAATGCTTCGGAGACAGAAAACATGAAATACCTGCACACGATGATCCGCGTCCGCGATCTGGACGCCACGCTGAAGTTCTTCTGCGAAGGCCTGGGCCTGAATGAGAACCGTCGAATGGACAACGAGCAGGGCAAGTACACGCTGGTGTTCCTGTCCGCCCCGGAAACGCCGCAGGCCGAGATCGAACTCACCTACAACTGGGGTTCGGAAGAGGACTACGGCAGCGCGCGCAATTTCGGCCATCTGGCGTTCCGGGTCGACGACATCTACGCGACTTGCGAGCGCCTGCAGTCGATGGGCTACACCATCAACCGCCCGCCGCGCGACGGGCACATGGCCTTCGTGCGTTCGCCGGATCTGATTTCGGTGGAGTTGCTGCAGGAAGGGCATCTGACGCCGAAGGAACCTTGGGCTTCGATGCCGAATACCGGTACTTGGTGAGGTTGTAGCCCTCTCCCGCTCGCGGGGGCGGGGGCGGGGCGCGGGTTGGCAGATCGCGACAAACCAGGATCGTGATTGGAACCTGCTGTTTGTCGCCACCTGCCAGTTCGCGCGCCCTCATCCGGCGCTTCGCGCCACCTTCTCCCGCAAGCGGGAGAAGGCTTATTCGACCCGACCAACGGCCTGGTTAACACCCCGCCTTCCGGTAACGTCTTGTCCCAGACCCGCAGGCAAGGACGACGTGAGCGAACCGGACACCCCGGATTTGGTCGAAGCGGCGCGCACCGGCGACGGCGGCGCGATGGACGCGCTTTACCGGCGTTTCGCGCCGGTGGTGCATGGCGTGCTGCTGGGCTATGTGCAGAAAGCCGATGCCGACGATCTCACCCAGGATGTGTTCGAAACCGCGATCCGGCGTCTGCACGAATTGCGCGACAACGCGGCCTTTCCGGGCTGGATCGTGAGCATCGCGCGACACGCCGCGCTGGACGCCAAGCGCCGGCCCGCCGCGGTGACGGGCATGGAGTGGAACGAAGCGACGGCACCGGACAAACCCGATGAGCATCTGGAAGCCGAACGCTCGCTGCGCGCGATCGTCGCCTTGCCCGAGGCCTATCGCGAAACCCTGTTGCTGCGCTTGGTCGAAGGCCTGACCGGGCCCGAAATCGCCGAGCGCACCGGCCTGACGCCCGGCAGCGTGCGCGTCAATCTGCATCGCGGCATGGCGATGCTGCGCGTCGCATTGGCGACGCCGGCCGCGCGAGGAACCACGGCATGAGCCAAGAGCACGACATCGACCGCGACGACTATCTGTGGGATCGCAGCGGTCCCGTGGATCTGGAGATCGCACGCCTGGAGCGTTTGCTGGCGCCGTACGCTCTGGGCGATGCACGCCGTACTCCACGCGCTTCCGTTGCGCGCCCGCGGCGGCGTCGCGGCTGGCGGATCGCGCTGGCCAGCGCGGCGGTGTTGGCGATGTTCGCCGTGGGCGCCGGCACGTGGTATCGGCAGCGTTTGTCGTGGCCCGAGGCGCAGCCGTGGCGGATGGCGGTGAACGGACCGGCCCGCATCGATGGTCGCGACGCATCCGCGGCGCGATCGCTCGCACCCGGCAGTGTGCTGGAAACCGGCAAGGACGCTTCGGTGCGGTTGCGCGCGGCGCGCATCGGCGAAATCGTGCTCGGCGAGGATTCGCGTTTCAGCCTGGTCGAAACGCGCAGCGGACGGCATCGTGTGAGCCTGCAACAGGGCAGTCTGTGGGCGCGGGTGTGGGCGCCGCCGGGGTCGCTGGGCGTGGATACCCGGCACGGCGACGTGCTCGATCTGGGCTGCGAATTCGTGCTGAAAAGCGCAGCGGATGGCAGCGGCAGCCTGGAAGTGCGCAGCGGTTGGGTGCAGATCGACGGCCTGTGGTGGGAAACGCTGGTGCCGCAGGGCGCGCGCATCGAATTCCGCGGCGACGGGCCGCCCGGCACGCCTTACGACGTCGGCGCCAGCGCCGAATTCGTCGCTGCTTTGCGCGAGGTCGATGCGCAGGGCCGCGACGTCTCCGCGATCGCGCCGGCAGTGCGCCGGCTCGCCGCGCAGGCGCGGCCGCAGGATGCGATCACGCTGCTGTCGTTGCTCAAACAGAATCCACGATTGGGCGAAGGACCGGTGTTCGACCGGTTGGCGGCGATCATGCCGGCTGGCGCCGTCGTCACCCGCGAAGATCTGCGTCGGCGCGGCCCTCGCGCTCTTGGCCCATGGTGGGATCGCCTGCCGTATCCGCGGATCAAGCGTTGGTGGATGCAGTGGCCCGATGCGTTCTCGACCAAGGCGCCCGCGGAAGTCTTGTTCAGCGAACAGCCACGCTGAGCGTTAACGCTGGGCTGACTGCGGTCGTCCCTTCGATGCGCACATCACGTGCCGCGATCCGCCCGATGGCATTCGCATAGGACGGATTCCACCGCATCGGAGGAATTGCCATGAAACGCCTTTCGCCCCGCATCTTCTTGTACGCCGCCGCGCTGTCGGCGACCTTGTTCGCGTCCACTGCGTTAGCCGGCCCGCCGCTGCTCTGCCACCCCTTCGACACCGCCGGCGCGCCGTCGCTGGCTTGGAGCGGTAAAGGCTGGAACCAGGCGCGCAGCGATTACGATCTGGGCAAGCTCGTCGCTAACACATCGGTGCTATTAACGCCGGACACGCCGGTGATCGCGCGGATGGAAACCCTGCGTCGCGCCTCGATCTACGCCAGCCGCGACGGTGCCGTCGCGCGGGCGTTGGCCACGCATCTGAATGCCCGCATCGCCAAAGCCTCGACGCCGGAGGCGCGCGCGCTGGCCCTGTTCGACGCCGGTTACTACGCGGAGACTTTGCAGGACATCGTCCGCCTGCAGGGCTACGACATGCCCGGCGTGGGCAAGGCCGATACAGCCGCCTTGCGCGCGATCGTCGCCAAGGGCGACGGCAGCGCGAAGATCGGGCAAGCGCTGCGCCTGCGGCCGACCGATTCCGGCATGAACTTCGCCGCCGCTTTGGTCGCGACCGCGGATGAGCGCAAGGCGGATGTCGTATCGCATACGCGCCTGGCGCGTGCGGGTATCGGTCGCGATCGCCTCGTCGCCATGAACATAGGCAAGATTTCCAACTGACAACGCCGGTGCTGCTTAGTCCCTCTCCCTTTTACGGGAGAGGGACAGGCGCAAAGCGCCAGGGAGAGGGTTCGGCTCTTGATTTTCGTAGGAGCGGCTTTAGCCGCGAGCTTTACCCGCCCGTAAGAAAGGAAGGAAAGAGCTCGCGGCTAAAGCCGCTCCTACGAAAAGCCGTGCATGGCTACAATTCCGGAAACCCTCGGAATCCAGTCGCCATGTCCACTGCAGACCTCGTCGAACTCGGCAAGCGCTACTACCTCCCGGTCTACCGCCCGCGCGAAGTGATCCTGGAGCGCGGCCAAGGCTCTCGCCTGTGGGATCGCGAAGGCCGCGAATACGTCGACTTCGCCGCTGGCATCGCGGTGTGCGGCCTGGGCCACAGCGACCCGGATCTCACCGCCGCGCTGACCGAACAAGCCGGCAAGCTCTGGCACACCAGCAACGTTTTCTACAGCGAGCCGCCGCTGCGCCTGGCCGAAGAATTGGTGGCAGCCTCGCGTTTCGCCGGCCGCGCCTTTTTGTGCAACTCCGGTGCGGAAGCGAATGAAGCGGCGATCAAACTGGTGCGCAAATGGGCTGCGTCGCAGGGCCGCGCGCCGGATCGGCGCGTGATCGTCACCTTCCGCGGCAGTTTTCACGGTCGCACGCTGGCCGCAGTCACCGCGACGGCGCAGCCGAAGTATCAGGAAGGCTACGAGCCGTTGCCGCAAGGCTTCCGCTACGTCGATTTCAACGACGCCGCGCAGCTGGAAGCCGCGATGGCGCCCGGCGACGTCGCCGCGGTGCTGCTCGAACCGGTGCAGGGCGAGGGTGGCGTGATGCCGGCCGCGGACGGTTTCCTGAAAACCGTGCGCGAACTTTGCGATCGTCATGGCGCCTTGCTCGTACTCGATGAAATCCAATCCGGCATGGGCCGCACCGGCACGCTGTTCGCGCATTGGCAGGATGGCGTCGTGCCGGACATCGTGACACTGGCCAAGGCGCTGGGTGGAGGCTTTCCGATCGGCGCGCTGCTGGCCGGGCCGAAAGTGGCCGAGGTCATGCAGTTCGGCGCGCATGGCACCACTTTTGGCGGCAATCCGCTGGCGGCGGCGGTGGCGCGCGCGGCGTTGCGGAAATTGTCTTCGCCGGAGATCGCGGCGAACGTCGCCCGGCAGTCGGCGGCGTTGCGGTCCGCGTTGGAAGAAATCGGCTGCGAAACCGGCTTGTTTTCAGGCGTGCGCGGCCGCGGCCTGATGCTCGGCGCGGTATTGGCCGATGCGCATCGCGGCAAGGCCGGAGAAATTCTCGATCGTGCGGCGCAACAAGGTTTGTTGCTGCTGCAAGCCGGACCGGACGTGTTGCGTTTCGTGCCGGCGTTGAACATCGGCGACGACGACATCGCCGAAGGCCTGCGTCGCCTGCGCGCCGCCTTGTCTTTGTAGAGCGGAGCTTGCTCCGCTGCTTTTGCTTGAGTTTGTAGGAGCGGCTTTAGCCGCGAGCTCTTTCCGTCAGTTTTTTGCCGGCTCAAGAAAAGCTCGCGGCTAAAGCCGCTCCTACAAAAGCAAAGCACAGGTCAAGCCAACGCCTGCCCGATATCGCCGATCAGATCGTCGATATGCTCCAACCCCACCGACATCCGCAGCAGATTCTGCGGCGAAACCGGGTTCGCGCCTTCGACCGACGCGCGGTGCTCGACCAGCGATTCGCAGCCGCCCAGCGAAGTGGCATTGGTGAATATCTTCAGTTTGCCGGCGAAGGCCAAAGCCGCTTCGCGTCCGCCGCGCAGCTGCACCGAGAGCATGCCACCGAAATCGCGCATCTGCTTCGCGGCAATCGCGTGGCCGGGATGCGAAGCCAGGCCGGGATAGTTCACTCGTTCGATTTCCTCGCGCGAAGCCAGATATTCCGCCACGCGCCGCGCATTGGCGCAGTGCAGCGCGATCCGCGCCGGCAACGAGCGGCAACCGCGCAGGGTGAGCCAGGCGCTGAACGGAGCCAGATTGGCTCCGGTGACGTGCAGCCGGTGCGCGACGCGTTCGAAGAGTTCGTCGCGCCGCGCGAACGCGAGCGCACCGCCCAAGACATCGCTATGGCCGCCGAAATACTTCGTGGTCGAATGCATCGACACGTCCGCGCCCAGCGATAGAGGCTGTTGCAGCACCGGCGAAGCGAAAGTGTTGTCGCAGGCGAGCAAAGCACCGTGTTCGTGCGCCAGCGCAGCGATGGCGGCGATGTCGCAGACCTTCATGCCCGGATTGGACGGCGTTTCGGCCCACAGCAGATCGAGCCCCGCCGCACAGGCCGCGCGTACCGCCTCCAGATCGGAGAAGTCGACCTTGGACACGACATGGCCGCGTTCCGGCAGAAACTCCGCCGCCAGCACGCGCACGCCGGTGTAGCAATCGTCGGGGATCGCGATCCGCGATCCGTTCGGCAGCGATTCCAGCAGCGCGCTGATCGCCGCCATACCGGAAGCGAAGGTCAGCGCTGCCGAACCGCCTTCCAATGCGGCGATGGCGCTGCGCAGGCGGTCGTTGTTCGGATCGCCTTCGCGCTGGTATTCGTAACCGGCGATGCGTTCGCCGGCGGGGCCGTGCTTGAAGGTGGTGGCCAGATGGATGGGCGGGGCGACCGCGCCGGTTTCGCGGTCGGCTTCGCCGCCGGCGTGGATGGCCAGAGTTTCAAGTCGCATGGTCTTTCCCCACGAGGCCGAGCGCCTGCAGTTCGGCGCGCAGCGAGGACGGATCGGTGAAATGGTGGCCCTTCATGCCGGCGCGGATCGCGCCTTCCACATTGGCGAGTTTGTCGTCGACGAAGATCGCGCGCCCTTCGTCGATGCCCAGCGCGGCCAGGCAGCGGCGGTAGATCTCGGGATCCGGCTTCTCGATCTTGAATTGCGCCGAGCAGAACACGCGCGCCGAAAACAGCGGGAACAGCGGTGGGCAGATCTGCGGCAGATAGTCGCGCACCATCAAGCCGTTGTTGGTGAGGATCGCCACGCCCGCGGAGCGCGAGATCTCGGCGGCGATGGTCAACATCTCGGGGAAGATCGACATCGAGGCCGCGCGCGCCCGCACGCAATCGTCCAGCGTCACCGGCGTGCCCAGCCGGCGCGCCAATTCGTCGGACTGGCCTTGCGCGGTGTATTGGCCGCGGTCGGAATCGGCTTCCAACCCGGAATCGAACAGCGCCGCCTTCACTTCGTCGGCGCTCTTGCCGGTGCTGCGCGCCAGCGAGGCCAGCCGCGCTTCGTGGTCGTAGTGGACCAGCACCCCGTCCAGGTCGAACAGCACCAGCGCCGGCGCGGCGCTCATGCCCTGGCCTCGCGGAAGGCTTCGCGCGCGGCGGCGACGGTCGCGGCGATCGCCGCGTCGTCGTGGGCGGAAGACATGAATCCGGCTTCGAACGCCGACGGCGCCAGGTACACGCCGCGTTCGAGCATGGCGTGGAAGAAACGGTTGAAGGCAGCGGTGTCGCAAGCCACGGCCTGGGCGTAGGTGTCGACTTGTTCCTCGCTGAAGAACAGGCCGAACATGCCGCCGACGCGCTGTGTCGTGATCGCCACGCCGGCCTCCTTCGCCGCGGCCTCGAATCCGTCGCACAAAGCGTGCGTGCGGCGTTCGATGTCGGCGTAGAAGCCCGGTGCCTGGATCAGTTCCAGCATCGCCAATCCCGCCGCCATCGCAACCGGATTGCCGCTGAGCGTGCCAGCCTGGTAGATCGGCCCGCTCGGCGCGATCTGCCGCATCAGTTCGGCGCGGCCGCCGTAAGCACCGACCGGCATGCCGCCGCCGATCACCTTGCCGAACGTCGACAAATCGGGCGTCACGCCGAAACGTTCCTGCGCGCCGCCGAGCGCCACCCGGAAACCGGTCATCACTTCGTCGAAGATCAACAGCGTGCCGTGATGCGTGCACAGCTCGCGCAGATGCTGCAGGTAACCTTCGCGCGGCGGCAGGCAGTTGGCGTTGCCGACCACCGGTTCGACGATCAAGCCGGCGATGTCGCCGCCGCATTCGTCGAACAAGGCGGTCGCGCCGTCGAAATCGTTGTACGAAAGCGTCAAGGTCAGATCGGCGAGCGCTTTCGGCACGCCGGGCGAGGTCGGCACGCCGAAGGTGAGCGCGCCGCTGCCGGCCTTGACCAGGAAGGAATCGCCGTGGCCGTGGTAGCAACCTTCGAACTTGACGATGCGCGCGCGGCCGGTGGCGCCGCGCGCTAAACGGATCGCCGACAGCGTGGCTTCGGTGCCGGAATTAACCATGCGCACCATTTCGCAGGCCGGCACCAGCCGCGAAATGGTTTCGGCCATCGTCACTTCGAGCGGATTTGGCGTGCCGAAGCTGAGCCCGTCGCGCGCGGTGCGCAACACCGCGTCGAGCACCGTCGGATGGTTGTGGCCGACGATCATCGGCCCCCACGAACCCACGTAATCGATGTAGCGGTTGCCGTCTACGTCGAACAGGTAAGGCCCTTCGGCGCGGGCGACGAAAAACGGTTCCCCGCCCACCGATTTGAATGCGCGCACCGGCGAATTGACGCCGCCGGGCATCAGCGCTTGCGCGCGGGCGAAAAGCTCGTGGGATTTTTCGGTATTCATGCGTCGAAGAGTTTCCGGTAGGCGCGTGCGGCGGCAAGAGGATCGGCAGCTTCGAACACGCCGCCGACGACGGCGACCAAGTCCGCGCCGGCGGCGATCAGCGCAGGCGCATTGTCGGGCGTAATGCCGCCGATCGCCACCCGCGGCAGGCCGAGCGCGGCACTGCCGCGCAGCAGGGCCGGTGTAGCCCGCCGCGTCGCGGTCTTGGTGCGGCTGGCGAAGAACGCGCCGAAAGCGACGTAATCGGCGCCGGCCGCGGCGGCGCGTTGCGCGCGTTCCAGCGAGTCGTAGCAGGAAACGCCGAGGATGGCATCGTTGCCGAGCAGGGCGCGCGCGGCGGCGATGTCGCCGTCGTCTTCGCCCAGATGCGCGCCGTCGGCGCCGATGTCGGCGGCGAGCGCGGCGTCGTCGTTGACGATCAGCGGCACGCCGTGCGCGCGGCACAGCGGCTGCAGGGCTTGCGCTTGTTCGCGGCGCAACGCGGCATCGGCGGCCTTGTTGCGGTATTGCAGCCAGGCCGTGTGCGCGAGCAGCGGCGCTACGCGTGCCGCCAGCGCGTCCGTATCGGCGCTGTCGGGCGTGATCAGATACAGGCCGCGGCGCGGCCAGCGGGGATTCATCGGGTGGGTTTCCGTGCCGGGCGCGGGGTGGGACAATGCCACCTCGCCAGATACGTATTATCGCTCCGATGTCCGAAACCGCCCAAGCCACCGCCTACCGCACCTGGATGTGCGTGGTCTGCGGCTTCATCTACGACGAGGCGGCGGGCCTGCCGGAAGAGGGGATCGCGCCCGGCACGCGCTGGGAGGACATCCCGGACACTTGGACCTGTCCGGATTGCGGCGTGACCAAGGACGATTTCGAGATGATGCAGGTCTGAGCGCGGCGATGGACGGCCAGGATGCGCCGCCGCTGCGTTTCCGTGCCTGGCGCGAAGACGATCGCGACACGGGCCTGGCCTTGTTCGACAGCAACGTGCCGCAATACTTCGCCGCGCAGGAGCGCGCGGATTTCATCGAATTCATCGACGACCTTCCGGGGCCTTATTTCGTGGCGCTTGACGCCGACGGCATCGCGGTCGGCTGCGGTGGCTACGCGGTGCACGACAAGAAGCCGGAAACCGCGGCTTTGTGCTGGGGCATGATCGATCGCGCGCATCACGGGCGAGGATGGGGCGATGCGCTGCTGCGCCATCGTTTGGATTTGATCGCGCGCGAACCGGTGTTCCGTTGGGTCGAAATCGAAACCTCGCAGTTCAGCCGCGGCTTCTTCGAGCGCTACGGGTTCGTGCAGCGCAGAACCGTCGCCGATGGTTTCGCGCCCGGCATCGACTTGATCGACATGACGCTGGATATGGACCAGTACCGGAACGTCCGCCACCCGTAGAGTCGAGCCTGCTCGACTGCTTTTTTAGACCGTGCGCGGAAACCCGGCCCATGTTTGTTGGTCGGCGACGGATCGAAAAGCAGTCGAGCAAGGCTCGACTCTAAGTTCATCGCTCAGCCAAACTCATAACTGATTGAATTCAAATGAGAAATTAATGCTTGACAGGTGGTGGTCTTTATATAACCATAAAGTTATGGAACTTTGAGGTTATAGAAGATGAGCCCAGCCCAACTCGACCACACCTTCGCCGCGCTGGCCGATCCCACCCGCCGCGCCATCCTGGCCCGGCTGGCCTTGGGCGAGGCGACCGTCAACGAACTGGCCGAACCCTTCGAGATGAGCCAACCGGCCATCTCCAAGCACATCAAGGTGCTCGAACGCGCCGGGCTGGTCAGCCGCGGCCGCGATGCGCAACGGCGGCCGGTGCGCATCGAAGCCTCGCCGCTGGCCGAAGCCAACATCTGGCTCGAACGCTACCGCGAGATATGGGAACGCAATTACCAACGCCTGGACGCCTTGCTCGAGGCGATGCAGGCCATGCCGAAAACTCCGCAGCGCGATTAATCCATCTACGAGGAGAAACGATGATGAGCACCGCCAACACCCTGCAAGTCACCACGCCCGGCGATCGCGAAATCCTGATCAGCCGCGACTTCAACGCGCCGCGGCAGATGGTTTTCGATGCGCATACCAAGCCGGAACTGATGAGGCTGTGGCTGTTCGGGCCGGACGGCTGGCGTCTGGACGTCTGCGAAGTCGATCTGCGCGTGGGCGGCAAATACCGCTTGGTCTTCGCGAAGGGCGACACGTCGATGGGCATGAGCGGCGAATACCGCGACATCGACGCGCCCGCGCGGCTGGTGACGACCGAGTTGTTCGACCAGGACTGGACCGGCGGCGAAACGCTATGCACCGCGACTTTCAGCGAACTCGCCGGCAAGACCCGGCTCGAAACGCGGGTGTTGTATTCGTCGAAGGAAGCCCGCGACGGTGCGCTGCGGTCCGGCATGACCGACGGAATGGAGGCCGGCTACGCCCGCCTGGAGAAGATCCTGATGGCGAAGGCGGCTTGAGATTTTTCCTCCCCCTCGCGGGGGAGGATGCCCGAAGGGCAGGAGAGGGGGCGCGAGCGAAAGCGAGCGTGCTTTTGATCTTTGCATTCGGCTTTGAGCCAAGAGCCGAACCCTCTCCCTGGCGCTTCGCGCCTGTCCCTCTCCCGTAAAAGGGAGAGGGACGAGATCGCGATCTTCGACCAACGGTCACCGAGGAGAAACGCATGACGACTCTCGCAACCCGCCCAGCCGCATCGCCGCGCAATCTGTGGCGCAGCGCAGGCGCGATCCTGCTGGGCTTCATCGTCGTATTCGTACTGTCGCTGGGCACCGACCAGCTATTGCATGTGCTGCAGGTATACCCGCCGTGGGGCGAGCCGATGCACGATCCCGGCTTGAACCTGCTGGCGCTGTCCTACCGGCTGATTTTCGGCGTGGTCGGCGGCTACGTCTGCGCGCGCTTCGCGCCGCGAAATCCGGTTCGCCATGCCGTGGTGCTCGGGGCGCTGGGCATGCTGTTGAGCGGGGTCGGCGCGGCCGTGGCGATCCGCGCGAATTTCGGCCCGTCCTGGTACCCGATCCTGCTCGCGCTCAGCTCGATTCCGACCGCGTGGCTCGGTGGCGTGCTGTACCGCCGCAATCGCGGCTGATCAAAGCCCTCTCCCGTTTACGGGAGAGGGTTGGGTGAGGGTGCGCGGTGGATCAGATCGCGTCAAACACTAGCTTCCCGTCATTTCCATCACACATCAGGTGCCCCATGCTCAAAAAAGTAGCCTTCACCATGTACCCGATCCGCGATGTCGCCCGCGCACGCGATTTCTACGAGAACAAGCTGGGACTGAAGATCGGCTCGCATGGTAATCGGGGCGATCAACACTGGATCGAATACGATCTGCCGGACGGCGGCTGCATCGCGCTGACCAATTTCATTCCCGACGAACCCAGTGCGAATGCCGGCGGGACGATCGCGTTCGAAGTCGCCGACCTGGACGCGCTGATCGCGGATCTGAAATCGAAGGACGTGGTCTTCACCAGCGGCGTCATCCCCAGTCCGGTGTGCCGGATGGCGGTCTGCCTGGATTCGGAAGGCAATTCGATCCTGCTCCACCAACTCAAGCCGAAGGCGTGAGGTGATTTATGGCCGACAGCAATAACCATCGCGTCGCCGAACTGCCTTTGACGCCCCATCCCGAGATGAAGCGCTTGGCGCATCTGATCGGCACGTGGAAGAACGAGGGCGGCGCTCCTGGCATGTCCACCTATCGGATGGGGCTGGGCGGCCATTATTTGATCCAGGAGTTCGAAACAACTACGCCGCGCGGACGGAAACTAGCCGGGATCGAGTACGTCACCTGGGACGAAGACACGCAGAGTCTGCGTTCGCACCTGATGGCCGACGACGGCAGCAACTTCGCCTACACCTATCAAGTCGATGACGACGGCACCTGCTGGACCTGGTTCGGCGACAAGGGCTCGTCCAACTTCTTCAAAGGTCGCTTGAGCGAAGACGGCAAGACGATCTCGGGCCGATGGCAATGGCCCGGCGGCGGTTTCGATGTCGTCTCGCGCAAGGCCGATTGAGACCTGTAGGCTGGGTTGAGCGCAGCGAAACCCAGCATCGCCATCTGCACTGCACGACGGAACAGCGACGATCCAGCGATTCCGATCGTTGTTTGTCGACGTTCGGAGCATGGCAATGCTGGGTTTCGCTGCGCTCAACCCAGCCTACGTTCTGCCTACGATCGCGCGGCGGCTTTGGCGATGTCGCGCAGCGCGTCCTTGCCGACCCAGCGCGGTGCGGTGTCGGCCGAAGCGGCCAGGCGCGTGGCGACGGCGACGGCGGCTTTCTTCAATTCAGGATCGCGTTTCTTGCCGATCGACCGCAAGGCCCAATTGACCGCCTTGGACACGAAGTTGCGCGCATCGCCGGCTTCGCGTTCGATCAGTTCCAAGCCGCGCAGGAACAGTGCGCGATCCGCGTTGCGGTCGTGGATGGTTAGGCTGGCCAGCATCGCGAATGCGGCGCGCTTGACGAATTCGTCGCGCTTGCCGGACCACTGCTCCACTTTCTTCCAGGCGTGCGGAGTGCGGTCGAACAGCGAGAAGCAGAGCGTGTCGCAGACCGCCCAGCTGTCGAAATCGCGCGCCCAGCGATCCATTTGCGCGGGCGTCACCGCGGCAGGAACGTCCACGTAGGCGCACAACAGGCGCGCTTCGTACTGGCCCGTCTCCCACAGCGCGAGCGCGAGTGCGTGGTTCTTGCCGAGTTGCTTGCCCAGTTTCTGGATGTCGGGCATGGTCACGCCGTAAGCGTTGCCGAGCGGGATGCCGTAGCGGGCCATGCCGTCGCGCCGCGCCTTCGTGCCGTGGCGTTTCAGCCAGGCCAGGGCTTCTTGAACCTGTTTGTCGACGGGTATGATTGCGTTTGTTGCGGACTTTTTCTTCGCGGCTGCGGGCTTCTTCGCGGATTTTGCGGCAGGAGCCATCGTTCGTTTTCCGTCAATGCATCCGCGCTGAGCCGGCGCTGAGCTCCACCAGGCGCTCGCGCATTGCGGCGGCGTCCGAGGCGTCCGGGTGGCGATGCAGATAGCGCGCCAAGTCGTGTCGCGCGCCGCCCGTGTGGCCCAGGCGCAGATAAGCCAGGCCGCGATCGCGTAAGGCCTCGGGCTGGTCCGGCGACAGCTTCAGGATGCGGTCCGAACTGCGCGCCGCACGCTCCCAGTCGTCGCTTTCGGCATAGACGCTGTGCAGGTTGCGCAGCACCCGCACCAGGATCGCGCGGTGCGAAGCGGGGTTGAGGATGTGCAGCAGCGCGCCGTCGTCGGGCAGTTCGCCGCCCAGATGCGGCTTGGCGCGCTCGCGCAATTCGTCCACGCCCAGCGGGCGACCGCGGTTGAAGGGATCCATCACCAGCAGGCCGTCGTCCACCGGCAGCCGCACCAGGAAATGGCCGGGGAAGGACACGCCGTCCAGCGGCACGCCCAGCCGGCGCGCGACTTCGATCTGGACCAGGGCCAGCGAGATCGGATTGCCCCGCCGCCGCTCGAACACCTGGTTGAGATAGCTGTTGCGCGGGTCGTAATACTCGTCGCTGTCGCCCGAATAGCCGAGCTCGTCGAACAGGTGGCGGTTGATCGCGGCCATCTTCAGCGGCCAGGAATCGACGGCGTCGATCTCCCCGCGCAGCGCTTCGGCATGTTCCTGCAGCAGAGTGTCGTACAGGTCGGCATCGAGCGCGGGATATTCGTCGCGCGCGATCAGCAGCGCGGTGCTGAGCAGCGGCAGCGTGTCGTCGTCCAGGCCGGCGAGGCTGTTCCATTCCGGCAGGGGAAAGCGTTCGCGCATGGACGAAGATTGAGCCGGTTTTCGCGCGGAATCAAGCGCCCTTCGTCCCGCTTTTTTGTAGGAGCGGCTTTAGTCGCGAGCTTTCTTTCTCAAAATCGTTGCGACGTCGCGATTTGGAGGAAAGAGCTCGCGGCTAAAGCCGCTCCTACAAACAGCAAGCAGCGATGGAGCTGGTCAGCGCGCGGGCGGTATCGCGGGCGAAAGCTTCAGCACGGCGCCGTCCTGCAGCTTCAGGCGCGCGGCTTCGCCAGCGTTCAATTCCAGCACGTAGCGTGCAGGCCCTTCGCTCGGATAATTGGGGCAATTGTCGCCGAGCGTGCAGGGCGGCACGTCGACCTGTCGCGATACCAGCTTCAGGTCGTTGTCGAAATACAGGATGTCCAGCGGGATCTTGGTGTTCTTCATCCAATAGGCCAGCGGTTCCTGGGCGTCGTGGATGAAGAGCATGCCGTGGTCGGGGGCCATCTGTTCGCGGAACATCAGGCCGCGGGCGCGTTCGGGATCGTCGTCGGCGATTTCGACCGTGTAACGCTGGCCGCCCAGTTCGACCCAGGGGCTGTTGGCGCTGGCGCAACCGCTGAGCAGCAGGGCGGCGAACAAGAGCGGACGTGCGGTCATGGCGACACCGGCGTGGGAAGGCCCGGCTAGTTTATCGGCAATCGGGCGACACCCAGAACGCGGTCAGAACAAGGGCTGGGTTTCGCCGGCTTCCGCATCCGGTTCCTTCTTCCGGGCCGCCGCTCCCCAGCCGCCGGCGCCAGCCTTGAACGGTTCGGCGGCGGGCTTGCGGCCTTTATGCTTCTGCTGCTCGCGGTGGGCGTTTTCGGCCAGCACTTTGTACTGGCGCTCGCGCTGCAGCCACAACTCGTCGGCCGATTCGGCGGCCTTGGCGGCGGCGCGTTTGCGGGTGGTCACGTCTTCGTCGCGCCCCGGCTTGGGAATGCTGGAGAAAGGAATGCGCATCGGCGCCGCATCGTGCGCCATGGCCTGCTGCATCGCGCCGAAATACACCGCGTTGTTGCCGTACTTCTCATTGATCTTGTCGACCACCGCGCTCATGGTCTTGTCGCGGCGGCGTTCGGCCATCAGTTCTTCGGTGATGCTGCCGATCGGTTCCAGGCCGACCAGGGTCACGGCCACCGACAACGGTGGGTTGCGTTTCGGATGCCAGCGCTTGCGGCCGATCGCCGCCTGCAGCTGCTCCATCTGCTCGCCGAGCAGGCGCAGGAAGGTCGGCGTATCGTCGATCGGGGCGAAGCTCAGGTCGCGCTCGAAGCGCGACTCCAAGCCGACGAAGCGGATCCGCAGCGCCATGCCGCTGGCCAGGTATTTTTCGTCGCGCAAGCGCATCGCGGCCTTGGCCAGCAGTTTGAACAGCACCGAACGCGCGCCTTCGAAACTGCGCAACTCCGGGCCCAGCACATGCGAATGGCCGACCGAGCCGCGCTTGGTCGCGCGGTCGGGGACGTCGTGGCCGCGCAACTGCAGCCAATAGCGCTCGCCTTCGATGCTGCCCCAGGCCGCGCGCAGATGTTCGCGCGTCGCGCCGCACAACTGTTCGACGGTGTGGATGCCGGCCGAGCGGAGCCGATGCTCCATCGACGGGCCGATGCCGCAGAAGTCGCGCAATTCCAGCGCATGCAGCTTGTGCGGCAAGTCGTCCAGCTCCAGCACGGTCAAGCCGTCGGGTTTGACGATGTCCGACGCGGTCTTGGCCAGGAAACGGTTCGGGGCGATGCCGATCGAGCAGCGGATGGCCGGGCTGTAGCCGCGATCCAGCAGGGTCTGCTTGATCCTGCGCGCGATCGCTTCTGCGTTCTCGCGCTTGCGCTCGCGGCCGATCAGGTAGCAGGGCACTTCGTCGATCGATGCGGCCAGTCCGTGCGGAATGCAGTCCTGGATCGCATCCATCAGCAGATGGTGCATTTCGACATAACGCGCCGGCCGCGCTTCGACCAGTTTCAGTTCCGGATATTTTTCCAGGGCCTCCCAGACCGGCGTACCGGTGGTGATGCCGTATTCCTTGGCCTCGACGCTGGCGGCGATGCAACAAGTGGTCGCCGCGATCACCGGAACCACGCCGACCGGATGTCCGCGCAGCGACGGATCGTCGTACTGCTCGACCGAGGCGAAGAATGAATTGAAGTCGACGAACAGGCAGCGCAGCGTCATGGCCCGGCGGAACGGATAGCGCTTGGGGCGACAGTATCGCGCCGTTCGGTCTCGGTCTGTGAGATCACAGGGAAATCAACCGTTTACCGGGCCTGTTTGCTTTCGTAGGTGCGAATGAATTCGCACCTACAAAGTCGAGGCAAAGCAGCGGAGCAAGCTCCGCTCTACAAAACAAAAGCAAAAGCGACTTAGAGCACCAGCGGCGGCTCGCCGCCAACGATTACCACATCAGCCGGCCGCCGTGCGAACAGGCCGACGCTGACCACGCCGGGGATCTGGTTGAGCTCGCGCTCCATCGCCACCGGGTCGGCGATCTTCAGGCCGTGGATGTCCAGCACCCAATTGCCGTTGTCGGTGACCACGCCTTCGCGCCAGACCGGCTGGCCGCCGGTTTTCGCGACGATCTCGCGCGCCGCCAGGCTGCGCGCCATCGGGATCACTTCGATGGGCAGCGGGAACTTGCCGAGCACATCGACCCGCTTGGCCGGGTCGATGATGCAGACGAACTTGGCGCTGGCCTGCGCGATGATCTTCTCGCGGGTCAATGCCGCGCCGCCGCCCTTGATCAGGCATTTGTTCGGATCGCATTCGTCGGCGCCGTCCACGTACAACGCCAGCTGTCCGGCGTTGTTCAGATCGATGACCTCGATGCCGTGGCCGCGCAGCCGTTCCGTGCTCTGCTCGGAACTGGACACCGCGCCGGCGATGCGGTGCTTGATCCGCCCCAGCGCGTCGATGAAGAAGGCGACGGTGGAACCGGTGCCGACGCCGACGATCATGCCGTCTTCGACGTAATCGATGGCTTTTTCGCCGGCCAGGCGTTTGGCTTCGGACACGGAACCGTCACTCCAGGGAAAGAAGGAACTTCCATTGCGCCGCGCTCACCGGCAGCACCGACAGCCGGTTCCCGCGCTGGGTCAGCGCGAACGGGCCGAGGGCGTCGGCGTGCTGCTTGATTTCTTCCAGCGCGATCACGCGTTTCAATTTGCGGTCGAAGGCCACGTCGACCATTTCCCAGCGCGGCTGCTCGCGTGAGCTCTTGGCATCGAAATAATCGGAGTTCTTGTCGAACTGGGTCGGGTCCGGATAGGCGGGGGCGGCCACCGTGGCCACGCCGGCGATGCCGGGCACTTCGCAGCTGGAGTGGTAGAACAGCACGCCGTCGCCGACTTGCATCTCTTTCATGTGGTTGCGTGCCTGGTAGTTGCGCACGCCGGTCCAAGGCTCGGTTTTCACTTTGGCCAGGTCGTCGATGGAAAACGTGTCCGGCTCGGTCTTCATCAGCCAGTAGCGTTTGCGCGCGCTCATGCGGATTTCCTTGCGGGAACCAAGGCTTTTTGTTCGGTGCAGACGGCGTCCAGCGGCACGTCCCAGGCCTGCGCGGACAAGCCGTCGACCTGTTGCGCGGCGAACGCGGCGCCGACCAGCCAAGGCGGGGCGGCGCGTTCGTGGCGGAACGCGAAAGTGCGATCGTACCAGCCGGCGCCCATGCCGAGCCGGTGTCCGTTCTGGTCGAAACCCACCAGCGGTGCGATCGCCAGCGATAGCGCGGTAGCTTCCAGCAGCGAATCCGGCGACAAATCGGGTTCGGGAATGCCGTAGCGATTGGACACCAGCGGATCGCCCGGACGCCAGGGCGCGAAACGCAGATGGTCGCCGTGCAGCACCGGCAGGCAGTAGACGACGTTTGCCGGCAGCCGCAGTTGCCAGACGTGCAGGGCGATTTCGCCGTCCATGGCCCAGTAGCCGGCGACGTAGCCGGCTTGCGGCGCGAACGGCAAGGACAACAGATGCTCGGCGAGCTTTTCGGCGCCGGCGATGCGCTCGGCGGCGGGAATCGCGCGGCGGCGTTGGCGCAAGTCGCGGCGCAGCGCGATGCGGTCTTCGGGCGAGGCAGGAGTTTCGACGCCGGTCATGGCGAGAATTCTAGCCGCTTTTGTTTTTCCCCTTTGAAAAAGGGGGACACAGGGGGATTTGCTTTTGCTTTTCTTGCCGGGGGATCAAAAGCAAATCCCCCTCAATCCCCCTTTTCAAAGGGGAGGAACAGCAAAAACAAAAAAGCCCGCGCGAGCGGGCTTTCGAAAAATGCATCCTCCGCCATGCCGATGCGCGCGAAACGACCTTGAACCCGGGGTTCAAGTGGGAACGCTGGGAGGCCTTCGGGCTTTCCGCAACGGGGCGGACTTGCACGCCTGGCTTCGTCGCATCCCCGGTGTCGTTTTTAAGGGACAAGGCGAATGTTTTGCGCGCCGTCGAACACGGCAGAGGACGCGAACGAAGTATAGCGCGGCGATGCGGATCGTGTCGCCCGTTCGTCGGGCGAAAACAAAACTCGCGTTCAGGCCGGCGAGTCGAGCACGCCGTCGAGCTTG
The DNA here is from genome assembly GCA_035250245.1 of Luteimonas sp. Taxonomy (GTDB): domain Bacteria; phylum Pseudomonadota; class Gammaproteobacteria; order Xanthomonadales; family Xanthomonadaceae; genus Luteimonas_C. The sequence continues at coordinate 51,337 of DATFFH010000016.1, forward strand.
CGCTGCAAATCGCCCAGCGTGCGGGACAATTCGCGGTCGCGGCTATCGCTTTCGCCGCGCAATTGTTGCAGTTCGTGGGCCAGGTTCAGCGCGGCCAACACCGCGATGCGGTCGACCGCGGCCATGCGGTTCCCGCCGCGGATCTCGCGCATCTTGCCGTCCAGAAGTTTGGCCGCGGCGAGCAGGCTGTCGCGTTCGTCCGGTTCCACGCCGACCGTGTATTCGCGGTCGAGGATGCGGACGTTGACCGGTTCGCTGGCGCTCACGTGTGCTGTTCCAGCGACTTGAGACGGGTGATCATCGCTTCGACCCGCGAACGCGCCTGTTCATTCTTGGCCAGCAGCGCGGAACGTTCGCCGCTCAGCTGTTCCTGCTGCGCGCGCAGGCTGCGGTTCTCTTCGGCCAGGCGTTGCGCGTGCGCGACCAATTGTTCCACGCGGGTCGCGAGGGCGCGCAATTGGGCGATGGCTTCGGCGTGGTCCATGGCGGCACGATAGCACCGCCGGACCGGCGGTCAAGCGGGTTCGAACCGGGCCACGCCGGAGCGCCAATTGCGCAGGAAAGCCAGGCAACGGTACGGGTCCAGCGGCCGCGCCACCCAGTAGCCCTGGATCTCGTCGCAGTGCTGTTCCATCAACAGCCGGGCCTGGGCCTGGTGTTCCACGCCCTCGGCCACGACGTACAGGCCCAGGGTTCGCGCCATCGCGATGATCGAATGGGTGATGGCCTTGTCGTCCCGGTTCTGGGCGATGTCGTCGATGAAGGCCTTGTCGATCTTCAGCGTGGTGATCGGCAACCGCTTCAGATACGCCAGCGAGGAATAGCCGGTGCCGAAATCGTCGATCGCCAGGCGCACGCCCAGATCGCGCAATGCCTGCATCGTTTGCGCCGCTTGCGCGGCTTTGGCCATCACCACGCTTTCGGTGAGTTCCAGTTCCAAGCGTTCGCCCGGCACGCCGGTGTCGGCGAGCACTTTGGCCACGTAGCGCGGCAGGTCGCCGCGCAGCAGTTGCAGCGCCGACACGTTCACCGACATGTTCAGCGTGCCCAGGCCGTGCTGGCGCCAGCGGCGCAGGGTGGTGCAGGCCTCGCGCATCACCCATTCGCCGATCGGCAGGATCATCCCGCTTTCTTCGGCCAGCGGGATGAAGTGATTCGGCGGGATCAGGCCCAGATAGGGGTGTTCCCAGCGCAACAGCGCCTCCACGCCGGTGATCGCGCCGGTGCGCAGCGACAGCCGCGGCTGGTAGACCAGCCGCAGTTCGCCGTTTTCCAGCACCTTGCGCAATGCGCCGGATAAAGTCGCGCGCTGGCGCAACTCCCATTCCATCTGTTCGGTATAGCGCTGGTAGGTGCGGCGGCCGGCGGCCTTGGCCTGGTACATGGCCGTGTCGGCGTGCTTGAGCAGGTCGGTCGGCACCTGCGCGTGATCCGGATAGAGGCTGATGCCGACCGATGGCGAGATGATGATCTCGCGCCGGTCTTCGATCGCCAGCGGCGCGTCGAATGCCTGGATGATGCGTTCGGCCAGGCGGTCGCCTTCCTCCGGATCGCGCAGATGCTCCAGCACGACGGTGAACTCGTCGCCGCTGAGCCGGGCCACGGTGGCGCCGGTCGGCGCGACTTCGCGCAGCCGCGCGGCCGCGGCCCGCAGGATGCGGTCGCCGGTGGCGTGACCGAGCGAATCGTTGACATCCTTGAAGCGGTCCAGGTCCAGGAACAGCACCGCGATCCGGCTGTCTTCCTTGCGCGCGTTGACGATGGCCTGCGACAGCCGCTCGGACAGCAGGCTGCGGTTGGGCAGGTTGGTCAGCGTGTCGTAGTTGGCCAGCAGGCGCAGTTCCTGCTCGGTGCGTTTGGCCCGGGTGATGTCGCTGAGCACGGCCACATAGAGGCTGCGCTGGTCGATGGCGCCTTCGACCTTGATGGTTTCGATCGCGCACAGGAAGTCTTCGCCGTTCTTGCGCCGCTGCCACATCTCGCCGACCCAGTGGCCCTCGCGCATCACTTGTTCGCGCATCTCGCGGTAGAACTCGGCGTCGTGCTGGGGACTGTCGAGCATGCTGGCCGAGTGGCCGATCGCTTCGTCCTCGGTATAGCCGGTGGTCTTGGAGAAGGCCGGGTTCACCGCGACGAAGAAGAAATTCTCGTCCAGCACCGACACCGCCTCGTTCATGCTGCGCAGCACTTCGCTGGCGATGCGGCGCTCGCGGTCGGCGTCGCGGCGGTCGCTGATGTCGCGCGCCGTGCCGGCGACGCGCGTGACGCGGCCCAGCGCATCGCGAGCGACCGCGCGGCCGCGAGCGCGGACCCAGGTCCACTTGCCGTCGCGGTTGCGCGAGCGGTGTTCGGACACGAACATCGGCGCACGGCCTTCGATGTGGGCCTGCATCGCCTGCTGCACCATCGGCAGGTCGTCCGGATGCACTTCCAGATCGGGGTTGGCGAAGCGCAGCGTGCGGATGGTGCCGGCGCCGACTTCGGACGGCTCCTCCACGCTCAGCACGTGCGCCGAGTTGCGGACCAGGTCGTTGTCCCAGAAATGCTCGCCCGAGGCCCACAGCGCGATCTTCAGGCGTTCCTCGCGTTCGCGGATCTGTTCGGAATAAGTGCGCTCGGCGCGCCAGCGGCGGCGCCACAGCCAGGCCAGCACGCCGCCGATCGCGGTCGCCGCGGCCGCGTACAGGCCCAGGACCAACAGCAGCAGCGCTGCGCGATCGCCGCCGGCCAGGCTGGCGCCGGCCCATGCGGACAAGGGAGCCGCGGCCGCCAAACCGGCCGCTAGCGCAAACTGGAAGCGCGTTCCTGCGTCGCCAAAAATGCGCACGTGGGTCGACCGTCAGAGGAGCATGCGCCGCAGTGTAGGGGCGGTCCGAGGCCGGCAACAAGCGGCCGGGCCCGCCGCCGACTGCTCGGTGGCGCCGGCATTGCTACACTGCGCGAACCCCCTTCGTGCGCATCCCGTGTCCGACGATCTGCCCAGCTGGTCCAGTGTCGATGCCCAGGCGCAGGCGCTGAAGCTTGCCGCCACCCCTTCCGAATTGCATGGCGCCCTGTGCGGCTGGCTGGCCGGCGGCGGCAGCGACGTTCCCGACTGGCTGGCGAAAGTGCTCGCCGACGACCAGGCGCCGAAGCCCGAGTCGGGCAGCGCCCTGGACGCGATGCGCGCGGCCAGCCGCGCGCAATTCGAAGACCGCGATTTCGGCTTCGCCTTGCTGCTGCCCGATGAAGACGCGCCGCTGGCCGAGCGCAGCGAAGCCTTGTTCGAATGGTGCCGCGGTTTCCTCGGCGGGTTCGGTTTGGCGGCGGGCAAGGATCCGCCTTTGTCGGAAGAGGGGCGCGAAGCGTTGGACGACCTGGCCCGCCTGGCCGCCGCCACGCCCGAGCCGGACGGCGACGAGGAAGACGAAGAGGCTTATGCCGAGATCGAAGAATTCGTGCGCGTGGCCGCGTTGCTGCTGCATGGCGATTGCGTGATGGGCCCACGCCATCGGCATCGTTTGAATTGATCTGCTTTGCTTTTTGTGGGAGCGGCTTCAGCCGCGAGCTTTCTCGGCAGATCGCGGGATAGGGAAAGCTCGCGGCTGAAGCGCTCCCACAGGATTCGAGAACACGACATGAGTCTTTCCACCGGCATCCCGCTCACCAGTTACGCCAAACGCCGCAAGCAGTTGATGCGGATCGCCGGCGACGACGCCATCCTGGTGCTGCCGACCGCGCCCGAACGCATCCGCAGCCGCGACACCCATTACCCGTACCGACAGGATTCCGATTTCTGGTATCTGACCGGTTTCGACGAGCCCGAAGCGGTATTGGTGCTGGTGCCGGGCCGCAAGCACGGCGAGAGCCTGTTGTTCTGCCGCGAACGCGATCCCGACCGCGAAGCCTGGGACGGTCCGCGTTTCGGTCCGGAAGGCGCGGTGGAAAAGCTGGGCTTGGATGATGCCTACCCGATCGACGATCTGGACGAAATCCTGCCCGGTCTGCTCGAAGGCCGCACCCGCGTCTACTACCACTTCGGCCGCGACACCGACTTCGACCTGAAACTGATCGGCTGGCTCAACCGGGTCCGCGCCCAGGCGCGGCAGGGCGCACAGTCGCCGCACGAATTCCTGGAGTTGGGCCATCTGCTCGACGAGCTGCGCCTGTTCAAGTCCAAGGAAGAATTGAAGCTGATGCAGCGCGCCGCCGACATCAGCGTCGAGGCGCATCGCGCGGCCATGCGTGCGGCGCGCGCAGGCGTGCGCGAGTACGAATTGCAAGCCGAAATCGAGCGCGTGTTCCGCAGCCACGACGCCGAATCCGCCTACGGCAGCATCGTCGGCGCCGGCGCCAACGCCTGCGTGCTGCACTACCGCGCGAACAAGGCGCAGGCCAAGGACGGCGAGCTGGTGCTGATCGACGCGGGCGCCGAATACCGCGGTTACGCTGCCGACATCACCCGCACTTTTCCGGTGAATGGCCGCTTCTCGAAGGAACAGCGCGCGCTGCACGACCTGGTCGGCGCTGCGCAGCAGGCGGCGCTGGAACAGGCGCGCCCCGGCATGCCCTACGAAGCAGGCCATCTCGCCGCGGTCGAAACGCTGACCGAAGGTTTGCTGTCGCTGGGGTTGTTGAAAGGCAAGTTGGAAAAAAACCTCGCAGAAGGCACGTACAAGCGCTATTACCGGCACAAAACCGGGCACTGGCTGGGTTTGGACGTGCACGATGTGGGCGAGTACCGCATCGACGGCGACTCGCGCCTGCTCGAACCGGGCATGGTCTTCACTATCGAACCGGGACTGTACGTGCCGCCGGACGACAAATCTGTGCACGCCAAATGGCGCGGGATCGGCATCCGCACCGAGGACGACGTGGTCGTCACCAAGGACGGCCATCGCGTGCTGACCGAGAAGCTGGAACGCAGCGCGGACGAGATCGAAACATTCATGGCCCGCTGACCGCTTTGGTAGAGTCGAGCCTGCTCGACTGCTTTTTGTGTGTCGGCCATCAAGAGCAGAGCAGTCGAGCAGGCTCGACTCTACAAGAGCGATCGGAGATAGCGGGCGATCTCGTGGTGTTCGCCGTATTCCGCCCATTCCAGCGGCGTGCTGCGGTAGATCTTGTCGCGGATGTCGAGCTTGGCGCCGGCCTCGACCAGCGTTCTCACGCTTTCCAGCGAACCCGCGGCTACGGCTTGATGCAAAGCGGTGGCATGTGGATGGATGACGATGCTATAGGCATCGGTGTCGACGCCCAGGACGATCAGCCTGGCCAGTGCCGCTGCGTTGCCGTTGATCGCCGCTGCGACTAAAGCGATCTGGCGGTCTTCCGCCGTTGCGGTACGCGACAAGGTTTCGACGTCTTCGCTGCGACCCAGGCACAAGGCGCCGGCCAATGTGAGTTCGCCGCCACGCTCGAGCAGATGCGCGGCCGCTTCCAAGTTCGCCGCGCCCAGTGCGCCGATGCCGTCGCCCGGCTGCGCGCCGGCGTCGACCAACGCATCGATCAATCCGATCTGCACGCCGCTTTCGCGGGCGACGCGTCCGGTCACCGTCAGGCCAAGCGCATAATCCAATTGCAGCTGCAGATCCGCTTCGTCCGAGCGGGGCGCGGCTTCTGCAATGGAGGAGGCGAGCGCAGCGATGTTGCCGGGCAAGCGTTCGTTGCGAACCGGATTCCCGGCTACGAACCAGAGCAGATAGGGCCGAGGGAAATAGCCTTCCAGCGCATCGCCGACCTGATCGCGCAGCCATGCGCCGGGCGCGTCGAGCCTGGCGCCGGCCAGCTCGGGACGCGCCGCGAGCGATCGCGACAAGGCGTCCGCATCACCCGCATCGATAGCGGCGACGGCCTCGCGGAACCATTCGTCGATCGTTGCGGGATCCGCGCTCACGGTTCGGCTTGCCCGATCGGCAGCTGCTGGCCGAAAGCGATCCAGAACCGGTTGCAATCGCGGATGATGAATTCGCGCATGCCGTAGAACGTGTCGTGCAGGTCTTCGACGATCTCAGCCTTGCCGTCGAGCCGGGCGCGCAAGGCGTCGACATCGTCAAAGTAGATGTACAAGTCGACTTCCCGCCGCGGCGCATCGCTCGCCCGTCCGGCGGCGCTGAACATCACCCGGCCTTCGCCGAAGGTCATCGATGCCCAATCCATCTCTCCGCAGCTCTCGTTGGCGGCGTCGCAATGGAAACCGATGCTCTCGTACCAGGCGATGGTGGCGCGCACGTCCGGCACGTGGATCATGGGTACGATGCTTCCAGCCATGGCGTCGCCTCGTTAAGGTCAGGCCTGTCGTTGGAAGCAGAGCACATAACCGTCGGGATCCTTCACGTACAACTGCTTCATGCCGTAGCCGGTGACGATCGGCGGCTTCGGTTGCAAACCCTTGGAAACAAGATACGCGTAGGCAGCATCGACGTCGCGGCAGGCGAAGAACAAACCGGTGTCGTCATGGGCGTCGATGCGGGCAGGTTCCGGTGCGGCGGGACGGTCTTCGGCTTCGTAGCGCGTGTTGAGCATCAGATCGACGCCATGCAGCCGCAGCCACACCCAGTCCGATGCATCGCCTCCGCCCGAATCCGAAACCGTCTTGAAGCCGAGGAGGTCGCGGTAGAAGGCCAGCGACGCCGGCATGTCGAACACCTGCAACAGCGGTGCCATTCCTTCGACCTGCAAGCTCATAGCGACGGATGCTCCTCGTTCGGCGATATCGCGCCCGGCTTGCGGCCCGGGGCGGTCAGTGCGGGCAGGCTGCGTGGCGGGCCGATCCGGCGCGCTTCCAGCGTCTGGTGATTTTTTGTCCATGTTTTGCCGTCGTCCAGCGAACGGTCCGCGCTCCAGGAGAAAGCGTCCGGCCGGATGTTGTGATAGCGGATCCTCCAGAACGAAGGATAGAGCCCGGACACGCCGAAACGTTGCTCGATCCGCATCTGCCCGCCGTCGCGCTGCGCGGTGCCGAAGTCCTGCAGGCCGCCGCCGCCGTCCATGCCGATCAGTTCCCAGCGGTCCAGGCCCGCGTTGTAGGCGCGGATGGTGGTGGTCACGTAGTAGGTCTCGTCTTTTGGGCCGACCACTCGGTATTCGTCCAGGATCTGGCCGCCGGACAGGCGCATCGCGCTCCAATAGCCGTGGATCTTGCCGAACTCTGCGTTTTCGGCGGTGAATTCCCAATCGCCGAGCAGGTAGTCGAAGTCGGCCTTGTGTTTTTCGACCAGGGCTTGGCGCTGTGCGCGCTGCTTGTCGGTGTCGCTTTGGGCGAGGGCAGGCAAACAGGCGCTCGCGACCAGGAAGAGAACGAGAAGGACAATCTGGCGCATAAGGGCCTCGCTGCCGGTTCGGTCCAGATCGAGGCTAGGCGCGCGGATTGCTGGAAACAAGGCCAATGCAGCGGGCGGCGAAAATCCTGCAGCGAGCGGCGAGAAAACTCCCTCTCCCGCTCGCGGGAGAGGGCTTAACGCCGCAACGTTTAGGTCGGATTGTCGACGTAACCCCGGATCGCCGCGGCCACCTGCTCGCGCCTGCGCCGGCTCAGCGGCACGACCGTTCCGTCGCGCAGCAGCACACCGCCGTCCTCGCCCGATTGCAAACCCCGCACTTGCGCCAGATTCACGATCGCGCGCCGATGCACGCGCACGAACCGGACCGGATCCAGGCGTTGCTCCAGCGAGGCCAGCGACTCGCGCACCAGATGCCGTTTGCCTTTGGCATGCACGGCGGCGTAATAGTCGTCGGCTTCGATCCAGGCGATTTCGGCGGGTTCGAAAATCAGTCCGCCGCCGGTCGCGCCGATGGCCAGGGGGCGAGGCGCAGGTGCCGCCTGCGTCGCGAGCGATCCGAGATCCGAGCCGTGGGCGAGCAATGCCGACAGCCGCTGCGACAGCGCCAGCGCGTCGGCCGAGCGCATCCGTTCGCGGACCCGCGACAGGGCCTGGTCGAAGCGCGACTCGTGCACGGGTTTGACCAGGTAGTCGAGCGCGTGCGTTTCGAATGCGCGCACCGCGAACGCGTCGTGCGCGGTCACGAAGATCACCGCCGGCAACCGCCCGGCCCGCAGTTGGCGCAGCACGGCGAATCCGTCCCATTCGGGCATTTGCACATCCAGGAACACCAGGTCCGGCGCCAGCGCCTCGAGCATTCGCACCGCTTCGCGGCCGTTGCGCGCTTCGCCGGCGATTTCGACGTCGCGATGCGGCGCCAGCAATTGACGGATGCCGCGCCTGGCCAGCGGCTCGTCGTCCACGATCACGGCGCGGATCGCGTTCATGCCGGGCCTTTGCGCAAAGGCAGGTTCAGCACGACTTCGGCGCCGCCTTCCGCCGGGCTGTTCAGAACCAACGAAGCCTGGGCGCCGTACATCGTGCGCAACCGTTCCCTCGTGTTCGACAGGCCGACGCCTTCTTCGGCCTGGGCGGGCGAGGCGAAGCCGACGCCGTCGTCGCGCACCGACAGTTCCAGGCGGTTTGCGGACACGCGCGCCGCGATCTCGATCCTGCCGGCATCGGCGCGCTTGGCCACGCCATGCTTGATCGCGTTCTCCACCAGCGGCTGCAGCACGAAGCCGGGCACCAATGCCTCGCGCGCGGCCTCGTCGATGCGCCAATGCACGTCGAGCCGATCGGAGAATCGCACCTGTTCGATCGCCAGATATTGTTCGATGAAGGTCAGTTCCTCGCTCAACGGCACTTCGTTGGGCTGGGTGGAACGCAGCGCCAAGCGCAGGACGTCGCCCAGCAATTCCAGCACCCGCGCAGCGTCGCGCTGGTTGCCGTCGCGGACCAGCACCAGCAGGGCATTGAGACTGTTGAACAGGAAATGCGGATTCAGCTGCATGCGTAGCGCGCCCAGGCGGGCTTCCGCCAGTTGCGCAGTCAAGCGCGAGGCCTGCAATTCCTGCTCGCGCGCTTCAACGAAATAGCGGAACGCATGCACGCAGCCGAGCACGGTGAAGTACATGAACACCGACCAGGGCAGGCTGGTCAGGATCCAGCTCAGGTAGGCTTGCGGCAACGGGCCTTCGGCGGGATAACGCTGCAGTACGACGCCTAACAGCAGGCCCAGCGTGGCCCAGCCCAGGCACAGCGCCAAGGCGCCGGCCAAATGGATCGGAAGGTTGCGTTTCCAACGGCCGCCGCCGAGCGGATAGCGTTGCCCCAGCGCATACGCGATCGGCGTCAGCGCGCCCAGGAACAGCCATTCCGTGCCCTGGAACACCAGGTTCTGCCAGCGCGGCGGCTCGCCGGCCAGGCGCGCCTGCATCCAGGCCTGAAAAACGTCGAGGACGGCAGGTACGACGCAGGCGGCGGCGATCAGCAGCCAGAGGCGGCGCGGTACGGGCGAGCCTGTGCGCGGAACCGGAACGTTCATTTCGCCGCGGCCGGCGGGAAGATCGGCGGAGTATAGGCTCGCACCCTTCTCCCGTCGGGAGAGGGGTTGGGGTGAGGGTTCGGCGGAGCGAGCGCATTTACGATCGCGCCGGAAATCGTGAGCCTACGATTGTGGTCGCGGTCGTCGACGGTTTCGCTTCGCCGAACCCTCATCCGGCGCTGCGCGCCACCTCGCTTCGCGCCCCGGCCCTTGCGCATAGCGCAAGGGCGTTCAGGCGTGCGCGAGCCGTGGCTCGCAAGCAGCACGCCTTCACCCCGATGGGAGAAGGAAAAGCGATCAAGCGATTTCCGCGAACGTCGGCCGGGTCAGGTTGACCGGATCGCCATCGGTGACCAGCACATCGTCTTCGATGCGGATGCCGCCGTAGGGGCGGAAGGCTTCGACGCGATCCCAATTCACCGCGCCGGCGTGCGGGCCTTGTTTCAGCGCGTCCAACAGCAGGTCGACGAAATACAGCCCCGGCTCGTTGGTCACCACCATGCCAGGTTCCAGTACGCGAGTCAGGCGCAGATAGGGATGGCCTTCGGGCTTGGCGATCTTGCCGCCGCGGTCGGATTCGGCGAAGCCGGCCACGTCGTGCACCTGCAAGCCGATGCCGTGGCCCAGCCCGTGCGGGAAGAAGGCCGAACTGACGCCGGTTTCAAGCGCCGCTTCCGGAGACAGATCGACGATCCCGAAATCCTTCAGCACGCCGGCCAGCAGCAGATGCGCATCCAGATGCACGCGCTTGTAGTCGTTGCCGGGGCGATACAGCTGTTCGATCTTCTGTTGCGTGTTGTCGACGGCATCGATCAGCGCCTGGAATTCGCCGCCCGTATCCGCGGCGTAGGTGCGGGTGATGTCGGCCGCGTAGCCGAGATGGCCGGCGCCGGCGTCGATCAGGAAGCTGCGCGCCGGCTTGGGCGGCAGCCGGTCGAGTTCGGTGTAATGCAGCACCGCGCCGTGTTCGTTCAGTGCGACGATGTTGCGGTAGGGCAGTTCGACCGCGTCCTGGCCCGCCGCTTGGCAATACGCCAGGTGGATGCCGAACTCGCTGGCGCCGGCGCGGAACGCGCGCTCGGCAGCGCGGTGGCCGCGCACGGCCTTGCGTTGTGCCTCGCGCATCATCGCGATTTCGTAGGGCGTCTTGTAGGCGCGGTGGTATTCCAGGTAGTCGACCACCGCCTGCGGATTGTTCGGTATGTAGCCGTCGAGCGCGCTTTGCGGCTCGCCCAGGATCGCGCAACGCGCGGCATTCTTGGGCAGATGCTGCAGGGCTTCTTCCGGCGTGCGGATCACGATCACGTCGAAATGCTCCGTCCACACGCCGCGCGGCGCTTCGGGCACCACGTGCCAATAGTCGAAGGGTTGGTGGTAGACGACCTTGGGACGGTCGCCGGGCGTGTACACCAGCCAGCTGTTCGGCACCTGGGTCAGCGGCAGCCAGGCTTTGAATTGCGGGTTCACCGCATACGGATAGTCGCGGTCGTCGAACAGTTGGTAGTGCAGCGTGCCGCTGGGCACGACGAGGTGGTCGAAGCCGCCGCGGGCCAGCGCTTCTTCGGCGCGCGTTTCGACGGTGGCGAGATGTTCGGCGTAGAGCGTGCGCAGGTCGGGCGTGGACATCGCGGGTCTCGGGGAGGCGAATCCCGATTTTGCCGCATTCGTTCCCTCGCCGCAGGTGCCGGAGGGCCGGTGCTAGTCGAATTCGCCGCCCGGCGAGTCTACCCACGCGTTGAGCGCTTGCTGCGAGGCTTTGGGCAATAGAATGAAGCGCGCGCCGGCCCACAGTTGCGCGCCCGAGCCGCTGCGGTCCAGCCACAGCACCTGCGCGCCGCATTCGATCTGCGCGTCGCCGCCGCCGGGTTGCGGCAGACGGAAGCGCCATTGGTAAAGCGCATCTTCGTTCAAGGACGCGTGCGCGATCAGCAGCAGGCCCGATTCGGACAAATTGCCGAGCTGGCCGATGACCGCGTCGGTCATCGCATCCACCACTTCGATGCGGGCGATCGCGCGGCGGCGGCGGGCGCGTCGGAATTCGGGCGTCGCGGTCGTATTCATGCCGGTGCGGCTCCTGCCGTGGGCTCGCCTTGGCCGGCGAAGCTGCGCAACACCGACAGCGTCGCTTGCCAGGCGCGGTCGACCAGGCGACTGCTTTGCACGGTGATCACGCGCACCTGGTTCTGCGCCATCAGGCGGGAAATGTGGTCGAGGGTCATCTCGGCCGTGCGCTGGCCGCGGTTGTTGACGAACAAGACGTTGTCGGTGACCGGGCTGTACCAGGACAGGCGGCGGCGGCTGGCGTCGCCCTGCTGGTTATGGGTGAATTCCATCCAGGTGCCGAACGGCAGCGAGCGCAGATATTCGTAGCAGGCCTGTTCTTCCTTGTTGCGCGGGCGCAATTCGGTCTTCTTGGCGGCGACTTCCTCGCCCAGGCGCGCATGCGATTTCAGCTTGAGCGTGAGCTCGGTGCGCGAAGTGGCATCGTCGCTTTCGGTCGGCGCCCGGCTCAGCTGGCGCGCCATCGCCGTGGCTTCGTTGGCGTGGTAGCCCACCTGCAGCATCGATTGCTCGATCTGCGAAGCCAAATCGGCGTCGAGGGTGGAATCCTTGGCGCAGGTGACTTCGATGATGCGCTTGGTCGCCTCCAGATGCGTGCGCCACAGTTCGGACGACTCGCCGTTGCGCAGCAACACCAGGGTCAGCACGTCCGTCCAGGCCTGGCGCAGCAAGGTCTGCACGAAGCGCGGCAGCGGCTGGTCCTTGAGCATGCCGTCGAGCACTTCGGCGGCGCGTTGCTTGGCCACCGCCAGTTTTTCCTTGCCGCGCGCGGCTTCGACGTGACGGCGCTCGCTGATTTCGGCACGGCGGGCCTGGACCTGCAACTGCTGCTGCAAGTCGGCGTTGGCCTCTTCGAATATCTTGACGTCGCCCTGGTAGTCGCTGACCACGCGTTCCACGGTTTGGGCGAGCTGGTTCTCGAACTGCGGATCGACCCCGTCCTCGCCCAGCCAGGAAGCGCCGGACTCGGCCACCGTGTTGAGGAACATCCGGCCGGGATGCTCGCTGCGCGCGAAGAAACCGCGGTCCTGCAGCGCCAGGCGCAACAGCGGCACCTGCAGGCGATCGAGCAGTTCGCGCGCCAGGGTGTCGGAGCGGACTTCGCGTTCCAGTTCGGTGTACAGCAGGCCGAGCAGATCGAAAGTGTCGCTGTCTTCGCGCGACAGCGTGGCGGCCGTCCCGCGCTGCTGGCGGGCCATGGCCAGCACCGCCTGCTGCACGTCGCGCAGCGATCGTTTCTGTTCCGGCGCCGCGGCGCTGCGCGCGTTGCGTTGCAGCGTATCCAGCATCTCGTCCAACGCCGGCGCGGCCAGCGCTTCCGCGCCCGGCGCGGCGGCGCCGGCCTGCAGCTTGCCGATCAAACCGCGGCGTCCGGACAGCAATTGCTGCAGCAGCGCGAATTGCATGGCGTCGTCGGCCACGCTCGGCGCATTCGCCTGGCCCAGCCAGCCGGTGAAGGGCGCTTGGACGTCGCCGGCGGCCGCCGGTTTGGCGCCGGCTGCTTCAGCCTTCGCCGGGCCTTCGGCTTCGGCGCGTTGCGCGGCGGGCCTGATCCGCGCCGGCACGAATTCAAGACCGGGGAGGATCCCTGCCTTGCCCAGCACGTCGTTCATCAGTTCGACCAGCGTGGGATATCCCGCCAGCACGTGGTGTTCGAAAGCGCGATACAGCGACAGCCGCAGCACGTTGTCGTGATGCAGGGCGTGCGAGGTTTCCTGCGCGATCCGTAGCAGGGCGCGTGGCCCGACCGGCAGACGTTCGGTTTCGAAGGCGGGCGCGGCGGCCATCACGCCGAAGCGCTGGCCGAGCAGATACAGGGTTAGCGTGGCGCGCGATTCGTAGCGGACCGACAGATCGCGCAACAGGATCTCCTCGTCGCCGACATCGTGCTCCACCAGCTGCCATTGCTGGCTCGTCGGCTTGGCGGCCGGCGCATCCTCGCCTTCCATCCGTGCCACGCGAACGCGGGCCAGCGCGTCCTCCAGGCCGTGCAGATAATGCGGAATGAAATCGGCGCGGGTCATGCGCAAGTTGCGCAAGGCGTTGAACTGGTCGTCCTGGGCGGCGGCGTTGCGGGCGTGGTTGGCCTGCTGGAACAACTGCTGCTCGAGCTCGTTGAGCATCTTGCCCAGCCCGCGCACGATCTCTTCGGAGATCACCGCCAGCAATGGCTCGAGCGCCGCGCGCACGCGCGGCGGCAGGTCGCTGCCGACCAGTGTGGCGAACTGGCTGTCTTTGGAATGCACCATGGCCTGCTCGTTTCGCTCCCCTGCGAAATCGTCCTCGTTAAATAGCATGCCCGGCGCCGCGAGCGCCATACGCATCTGCTAACGCGGCGGGGGCGGGAAGGCGGCCAAGGCCCGCCGAACAGGGGTTCAGTCGTCGCGGAAGGCTTCGAGTCCGCCAGCGCCGCCTTCTTCGTCCACGCGCAATTGCAGCTCGATCGGGCGGCAGCAGACCGGGCAGTCCTCGACGTACGCGGCTTCTCCGGCGCTGGCGTCCACCAGCGCCTCGAAGCGTTCGCCGCAATACGGGCAGCGGATGGTGCGGGATTCGAGCATGGGTGGATTATCGCGCTCAAGCCGATGTCGTGGCGTGAGCTCGCCGTTGTCATGCTGCTCTGAGCTAGCCTCTCCCGCTTGCGGAAGGAAGCGATTGCGATCAATCCCGCAGAAACAACCCGATCACATCGTTCGCGAACCGCCGTCCCAGTTCGCTCGGCACCACGCATTCACCGTCGTTCGCCAACCAGCCGCGTTCGGTCGCCGTCGCCAGTTCGGCCGCGATCGCCTCGCGCGGCAAGCCGGTCGTGGCTTCGAAGCCGGCGAGCGCGAAGCCTTCGTTCAAGCGCAGCGCGTTCAGCATGAAGTCGAACGGCCTGCGTTCCGGCGAAATCCTTTCGTCGCCGCCGATCGCATCCTCCCGCCCAGCCTTGGCCAGGTATTCGGCCGGATGCTTCACCTTCCAACGGCGCAGGATCGCCTGCTCCGATCCCAACGTCAGCTTGCCGTGCGCGCCGGCACCGATGCCCAGATAGTCGCCGAAACGCCAGTAATTGAGGTTGTGCGCGCATTGCCGGCCCGGCTTCGCGTACGCGGAGATTTCGTATTGCGCATAACCCGCATCGGCCAGCAGCGCTTGGCAGCGCTCCTGCATATCCCAGGCCTCGTCGTGCTCCGGGATGCCGGCGGGCGGACGCGCGGCGAACAGCGTGTTCGGTTCCAGGGTCAGCTGGTAATGGCTGATGTGCGTGGGCTGCAACGCCAGGGCGCGTTCGACGTCGCGCTCGGCCATCGCCAAAGTCTGTTCGGGCAGCGCATACATCAGATCGAGATTGAAATTGTCGAAGCCGGCGTCCTGCGCCATCTTCACCGCGCGCTCGGCCTCGCCGCTGTCGTGGATGCGGCCGAGCCGGCGCAGGCAGCCGTCGTCGAAGCTCTGCACGCCGAAGCTGAGCCGGTTGACGCCGGCGGCGAGGTAATCCTCGAAGCGGCCGTGTTCGGCAGTGCCGGGGTTGGTTTCCAGGGTGATTTCCAGGCCCGGCGCGAACCGCAGCCGCGAGGAAGCTGCCTGCAGGAAGCGGTCGATGGCCACCGGCGGGAACAGGCTGGGCGTGCCGCCGCCGAAAAACACGGTTTGCACGGTACGGCCCCAGACCAGCGGCAGATCGTGGTCCAGGTCTGCGATCAGCGCGTCCACATAAGCGTCGAACGGCAGTGCGCCGCGGCCTTCGTGCGAGTTGAAATCGCAGTACGGGCATTTGCGCACGCACCAGGGCAGATGCACGTACAGCGACAGCGGCGGCGGGATCAGCATCGTCCTATTGTAGGTCTTGCGTTTCGTAGGAGCGGCTTTAGCCGCGAGCTCTTTCCTTGAAATCACGCATTGTCGCGATTTGATGAAGAAAGCTCGCGGCTAAAGCCGCTCCTACGAAGAGCCAAGCAACTCAGGCAGGCGTCGCTTGAGCGCCGCCAGCGCCAAACCGCGATGGCTGACGCGGTTCTTCTCCTCCGGCGCCATCTCGGCGGCCGACAGTCCGCTGACCGGATCGAAGAACACCGGGTCGTAGCCGTGACCGCCGCTGCCGCGGCGCGCCCCGAGGATGCGGCCGCGCCAGCTGCCTTCGACGACGATGGGTTCGGGATCGTCGGCATGGCGCAGCAGCGCCAGCACGCAATGGAAACGCGCGCTGCGGCCCCCTTCCGACACGCTCTGCAATTCGAGCAGCAGCTTGTCGATGTTCGCTTCGGCGTCGCCGTGCGCGCCGCTATAACGCGCCGAATACAGGCCCGGCGCGCCGTTCAGCGCGTCGACGCAGATGCCCGAATCGTCGGCCAGCGCCGGCAGGCCGGTGGCGCGCGCCGCGTGGCGCGCCTTGATCAGCGCGTTCTCGATGAAAGTGGTCCCGGTTTCGTCCGCGTCGGCCACGCCGAATTCGGATTGCGCGTGCAGGTCGATGCCGCTGCCGCCCAGGATTTCGCGCAGTTCGCCCAATTTGCCCGCGTTGCTGCTGGCCAGCACCAGTTTCATGGTTTCGGCTCGATCAAATCCCAACGGTTGCCGTACAGGTCTTCGAACACGACTACGGTGCCGTAAGACTCATGGCGTGGCGCTTCGACGAAGTTCACGCCTTGCGCCGACATCGCGGCGTAGTCGCGGCCGAAATCATCGGTATGCAGGAAGAAGCCGACGCGGCCGCCCATCTGGTCGCCGACTTGCGCGCTTTGGCGCTCGTTAACGGCCCGCGCCAGCAGCAGCGACGTTTCCGCAGCGCCGCGCGGCGCGACCCGCACCCAGCGCTTGTCGCCACCGCGCGGCGTGTCTTCCAGCAACACGAAGCCCAGCTTCTGCGTGTAGTAGGCGATCGCTTCGTCGTAGTCGCGGACGAGCAAAGAGATCATGGCGATGTGTCGTTGCATTCGTTGCCTCGTAGGCTGGGTCGGCTCTATCGACCCAGCGTCGCTCCTGCAGTCACGCATTGCTGGGTTGATGAAGCCAACCCAGCCTACGGGGGCGCCTCAC
>DATFFH010000017.1:0-22999 GCA_035250245.1 Luteimonas sp.
GTATCGCTACGCTCCACCCGGGCTACGGAAGGCGTAATCAAAGGCGATCCCCGCGAACACCGCCATGCCCACCCAGTGGTTGTGCAGGAAGGCGCGGAAGCAGGCGTCGCGGTCGCGATGCCGGGCGATGACGAACTCGTAGGCGACCAGCAACGCCGCTACCCCCAGCGCCGACCAGAAATAAATGCCCATCTGCGCCTGCCGGCCGCACAGCGCCAGCGCGGCGAAGAAAAGCGCATACAGCAGGCCCTGCGCGACCAGGTCCAGTTCGCCGAACAGGATCGCGGTGGACTTGGCGCCGGCGCGCAGGTCGTCGTCGCGATCGACCATCGCATACCAGGTGTCGTACGCGGTCGACCAGAAGATGTTGGCCACGTACAGCACCCAGGCCAGCGGCGGCAATTCGCCGCGGGTCGCGGCGAAAGCCATCGGGATGCCCCAGCCGAAGGCCATGCCCAGATACACCTGCGGCAGATAGGTGTAGCGCTTCAGATACGGATAGCTGGCCGCCAGCACCACGCCGACGAAGCTCAAATAGATCGTCAGCCGGTTCAAAGTCGCCACCAGGCCGAAGGCGGCAAGCATCAGCACCGCGAATACCGCCAAGGCTTCGCGCCCCGAGACCGCGCCGGTGGCGAGCGGCCGGTGCTTGGTGCGTTCGACCTGCGGATCCAGCCAGCGGTCGGCGTAATCGTTGATGACGCAACCGGCCGAACGGGTCAGCCAAACGCCGGCGCTGAACACAACCAGCGTCCACAGCGGCGGCACGCCTTCGGCCGCCAGCCATAGGCCCCACCAGGTCGGCCAGAGCAGCAGCAACCAGCCGATCGGCCGGTCGCCGCGCACCAATTTCCAGTACTGGCCCAGGCGTTCGCGCCAGCGCGGCAGGGGGACGGTCGCGGGCGGGCTGTAGCGTTCGTAGCTCATGCGGGCGACAGGTTAACGGCTCGCGCGGCGCGGCGCGATGATGGACAATAGGCGGCTCGGCGCCTGTAGCTCAGCCGGATAGAGTAGTGGCTTCCGAAGCCATTGGTCGGGGGTTCGAATCCCTCCAGGCGCGCCAGTAAACTTATGTGTTGCCGTGTCCGGTCGGGATTCCCTGCCCGGGCGCGAAGCGCCCGGGCGTTCGCCGTTGCGCAAGCCGATGGCTTGCGAGCGCAACGGCTCACCCCTCCAGGCGCGCCAGTAAACTTATGTGTTGCCGTGTCCGGTCGGGATTTCCTGCCCGGGCGCGAAGCGCCATTAAACTAAACGTATTGCCGTATCCGGCCAGGATTCGCCTGCCGGGCACGGAGCGCCAAACGCTTGATCCGCGGGCTTTTCTGGCGGTTTTTTGGCTGGGGCGATTTATACTGTAAGCATGCACGGCCTCGATTAGCGGCCGCCAAAGGTGGAACGTGCGCAATTACGACCTCGATTTCCTGAAGAAATTCTCGCTGGTGATCGTCATCCTGATGCTGGTGACGTTGGGCTTGATCCTGCTGGCCCATCACCTGCATGCCGTGATCCCGCCCGAAGTCTCGCCGCAGGCCGCCAAGCGCACCGAACAGCGGATCGCGCCGGCCGGTTCGGTCTATGCCGGCGCCACCGGCGCCGCGCAGCAAGCCGCAGCCGTGGCAGCCGCCGCCGCGAAGGCCGCTTCGCAGGTCGCTTACGGCGGCACCACCGACGGCTCGGTGATCTTCGGCAACCTGTGCACCGGCTGCCACACCTCCGGCGCGGGCAATGCGCCGACCATGGACAAAGCCCACTGGGGTCCGCGCATCGCCCAGGGCAAAGACACCTTGTACAAGCACGCCATCGACGGCTTCACCGGCCCCGACGGCGGTGTGATGCCGCCGAAGGGCGGCAACCCGGCGCTGACCGAGGAACAGGTGAAGGCGACGGTCGATTGGATGCTCGACAACCTGAAGTAAGCAGCGCCCGACCCCGCTTCCAACGCCGCCTCCGGGCGGCGTTGTCGTTCTTGGACGTAGCCCGGGTGGAGCGAAGCGATACCGCGCTGCTGGGCATTTCGGTTACGTCGTTGGTCCAACGCGCCGCCGCGCGCTACGAAAAACGACTGTGGGCTTGATCGCTACACTGCGGTCCCGGGTATCGCTTCGCTCCACCCGGGCTACGAATGAAATGCGTATAACTTCTGCGATATAGTTATGAACGGTGATTATCGTGTCGCCAAATTAACAGGGCCGGTCAATCGATGATCGATCCTCATCGCCCAGGCACGCGCCGCTAGTATCATCGCCGCCATGAATACGCCCGCCTTCCCTGACGCGAGCGGCCCGATCTCCTTGCCGGGCCCGGCTGGTCTCCTTGAAGCCGCTGTAGAGGCCCCGGAAGCCGATGTCGCTCCGATCCCGGTGGTAGCGGTGGTCTGCCATCCGCTGCCCACCGAGGGCGGCAGCATGCACAACAAGGTCGTGACCATGGCCGCGCGCAGCCTGCGCGAACTGGGCGCGACCACGCTGCGCTTCAACTTCCGCGGCACCGGCCATTCCGAAGGCGAGTTCGACGAGGGCCGCGGCGAAACCGACGACTTGCGCGCGGTCGTCGCCTGGGTGCGCGAGCAGCGCCCGGACCACGCCTTGTGGCTGGCCGGCTTCAGCTTCGGCGCCTACGTGTCGATCCGCGCCGCCGAGGAATTGAAGCCCGCCGTGCTGATTTCGATCGCCCCGCCCGCCGGCCGCTGGGATTTCGAAAACATGGCCTTGCCGAGCATGCCCTGGCTGGTGATCCAAGGCGAGAACGACGAGATCGTCGACCCGCAGGCCGTCTACGATTGGCTGAAGAAATCCAAGGCCAAGGCCGACGTGGTGCGCATGCCCGACACCAGCCATTTCTTCCATCGCAAGCTGATCGACCTGCGCGGCGCGATCAAGAACGGCGTGCGTCCCTATTTGCCCGCGACGCATGGCTGATACGGGCGCGGCGGCCACGCCGTCGGAAAACTATCGCGCCGGCGTCGCGCGCGCCGATTGGCAGGACGATCCTGCGCAGCAGGAAGCGCTGCGCGAATTGGACCGGATCCACGCCGCACTCGTCGCACCGCCGAAGTCGCGCGGCCTGTTCGAGCGCATGTTCGGCGAAGGCCCGCCGCCGCCCGAACGCGGCTTGTACCTGTGGGGCGGCGTGGGCCGCGGCAAGACCTTCCTGATCGATCTGTTCTACGACGGATTACCGATCGCGCAGAAGAAGCGCACCCATTTCCACCGCTTCATGCGCGACGTGCACGAACGCCTGCGCGCTCACGCCGGCGAGCGCGATCCGCTGGCGATCATCGCCAAGGAATGGCAGCGCACGCTGCGCGTGCTGGTGCTGGACGAATTCTTCGTCAGCGACATCGGCGACGCCATGCTGCTCGGCCGCCTGCTCGACCGCCTGTTCGCCGAAGGCGTGATCCTGGTGACCACGTCCAATGCCGCGCCCGGAGAGCTGTACAAGGACGGCCTGCAGCGCGCGCGTTTTTTGCCGGCGATCGAACTGATCCAGCGCCACTGCATCATCGCCCACCTCGACAGCCCCACCGATTACCGCCTGCGCGAACTGACCCGCTCGCCGGTGTACCGCGCGCCGCTGGATGCCGAATCGGACAAATGGCTGGAGGCGCGCTGGCACGCGCTGGGCGGCGACGACGCCCACCGCGACGGCAGCATCGAGATCGACGGCCGCAAGATCGCGGTGCGCGCGCGCTGCAAGGGCATGGCCTGGTTCGATTTCGCCGAATTGTGCGAAGGCCCGCGCGGCGCCGCCGACTACATCGAGATCGCGCGCGAATTCCACACCGTCCTGCTCGGCGGCGTGCCGCATATGAATGAGCAGCGCGACAACCCCGCGCGACGTTTCATCACCCTGATCGACGAGCTGTACGACCGCCATGTCAACCTGGTCTGCACCGCCGATGCCGCGCCGCCGTCGCTGTACGAAGGCGTGCGCCTGGCCGCCGCGTTCGAGCGCACGGCTTCGCGCCTGATCGAAATGCAATCGGCCGAATACCTCACGCTCGAACACCGGCAGTAAGGCGCGACGGCTACTCCCGCTTTTGTGGGAGCGGCTTCAGCCGCGAGCTCTTGCGTCATTGGCCGCTGCCGAGAAGCTCGCGGCTGAAGCCGCTCCCACAAAGGCGAGGCCCTAGACGCCGAGCGATCGCAGGAACTCGGCGACCTTCTCGGTATACGCCGATGGCGAACCGAGCTCGCGGTTGACTTGCATGTGCGACAGGTCCTGCGGCAGCACGTCCACGCGTACGCCCAAGGCGGACGCTTTCCGTTCGAATGCGCGGGCTTGCGCGCAAGAGGCCAAGACGTGGCGCGTGGAGCACACGGCCAGCATCGGCAAAGACCGCTTTGTCAACAGGCCGTGCGGTGACACCGCCAGCCAAGCCGCGCGGTCGGCACCGAACGCGCGATCGTACAAGCGCGGATGCGGATTCTTCATCAAACGCTCGACATCGTAGGCGGCGCTGTCCAGCAGCACCGCGCCGCGCGGCGGTGCAGCGCCGGCCGCGCGCAGCATTTGCGGCGAAGCCGCGAGCACGGCTGCGAGGTGCGCGCCGGCCGAGTGCCCCATCAACGCGATGCGGTCGCGATCCACGCCCCACTCCGCCGCCCGCGCCTGCACCGCCGCCAGCGCACGCGCCACGTCCTGCGCCTGCCCGAGCGGCGGCGTATCGGGACGCATGCGGTAGTTCATCGATATCAGGACATAGCCCTTCGGCAGCCAATAGCCGGCTTTGCCCGGAATCAGCCCGGGATGGTCTTTGTCGCCGAAAGTCCAGGAGCCGCCGTGCACCAGCAGGATCGCCGGTGCGCGTTTCGCGTTCGGCGGCAGGTAGACGTCGAAGCGCTGCCGCGGATCCCGGCCATAGGCGATGTCGCGCACGATGCGCGTATCTGCCGGCAGGTCGCGCACGGACGAGATACTGGTTCGGCGCGGAACGTCGGCATGCGCGGCCGCCATCGCCAGGAACAGCGCGCCCGCACCAATCGAACGAAGGAATTTCATGTAACGAGGGCCTCGTAGAAATGGATGCCGCATTCAACCGCCGCGCAGAACGAGCGAGGCCAGCAAGCCTCGCGAACCGTGCGGCGCCAATCGCAGTTCGCCGCCGTGCTGGCGCGCGACGCGGTCGACGATCGCTAACCCCAGCCCCGTGCCGCCGCCTTCGCCGCGAACGAAAGGCTGGCACGCGCGTTCGGCGGCCGGCGCCGATAGGCCCGGCCCTTGATCGCCGACTTCGATGCGCCAAGCACCTTCGTCTTCGCGCCGCAAATGCAGCGAATAGGGGGGCGCGCCGTGCCGTTGCGCATTCGTCAGCAGGTTTTCCACCGCGCGCAACAATGCCATGGGCTTGCCGATCATCGGCGCGTACCTCGGCGTCTTCAGCTCCCACGGCTGCTCCGATGCATCGACCGCGTTTCGGCACAGCACGGCCAGATCGAGCGGTTCGCCCGCTTCGTCCCGACCATCGCGGGCGTAGGCGATGAATTGCGACAGGATCGCGTCTATTTCCGCGATATCGCGGTGCATGCCCGCGCGCAGTTCCGGATCCGCGCCGGGCAGCAGCTCGGCGGCGTATTGCAGGCGGGTCAGCGGCGTGCGCAGATCGTGCGAGATGCCTGCGAGCATCAGTGCGCGTTCCTGCGCCGCCTCGCGCACGCCGTCGCTCGATTCGGCCAGCGCGCGCGCCAATTCGCGCACCTCGCGCGGCCCGTCCAGGCGGCCGAGTTCGGGGGTTTCGCCGCGCACCAGTTCCGGAGCCGCGTGCGCCAACCGGCGCAGCGGCAACACCAGCCGGCGCGCGTAATAGGCGGCGGCCAGCCAGACCAGCAGCGCGCCGACGCACAACATCAGCACCGAATAGCGCAGCACGCCATCGCCGGGGCGGTCGGCGGCGAACGACACCCATAAAGCCGGCTGCGTATGCAGCTTGAGCCATAGCGCGTTCGTTCGGCCGGCCCTGCCCAGCCGCACTTCGCGGCCGGGAACCAGTTGCCGCGGCGCTTGTTCCAGCACTTCCCGCAAGAACGGCGCAGCGCGCAGCGGGGTACGCGACGGCGGCGCATCGCTCACTTCCAAACCGGCGCGGCTCAGGTGTTCGGCAGCGCGCGCGCGGGATTGGCTGCGGGCGAGTTCTTCGGCCACATCGGCGAAACCGTCCATCGCACGCAGCAATCGTTCGGCCGCCGGCCGCGTGGCCAATTCGCGGCCCAGCGCCACCGCCAGCGCCGCCGCGCCCAGCAGCACCAGACCGATCACCAGGACCAACTGGCCGAACACGCTGCGCGGCAAGAAATTCATGCGACGGGCTCCGGCGGCACATAGACATAACCCACGCCCCACACCGTCTGGATGATGCGCGGATGGCGCGCGTCTTCTTCCAACAAGCGCCGCAGGCGCGCGACGGTCACGTCCATGCTGCGTTCGAAGGCATCGTGTTCGCGGCCGCGCGCCAGGCTCATCAAGCGATCGCGGCTGAGCGGCTGGTGCGGGTGCCGCAGCAGCACGGCCAACACCGCGAACTCGCCCGATGTCAGCCGCAGCGGCTGTCCGTCGCGGCTCAGTTCGCGGCTGCCCAAATCCAGGCGGAAGGCGCCGAACCGGATTTCGCCGCCATCGGCTTGCGGCGCGCCCGGCGCAGGACGCGCGCGCCGCAGCACCGAGCGGATCCGCGCCAGCAGCTCGCGCGGGTTCACCGGTTTGGGCAGGTAGTCGTCGGCGCCGATTTCCAAGCCGACGATGCGGTCGATCTCGTCGCCTTTGGCGGTCAGCATCACGATCGGCGTCGCGTCGCCGTGGCCGCGCAAACGCCGGCAGATCTGCAATCCGTCCTCGCCGGGCAGCATCAGGTCGAGCACGATCAGGTCGTAATGGCCGCGGTCCAAGGCTTGCCGCATCTGCGCGCCGTCGCCCACGCCTTTGACCTGGAAACCCTGCGTTTCCAGATAACGCGTCAGCAGTTCGCGCAGGCGCGAATCGTCGTCGATCAACAGCACGCGCGGTGGTGGTTCGTTCATGTCGCCCACTATCGAGGCTTGCCGAGGGCGCGCGCAAACGGGCGCGGGCCTGGAGTTGTAAACGAATGTTTCGGTAGCGCGTTGACGACACATCCGATGGCAGTTGCGACATGTCCGCTCGCGATCGAGGGGATAGCTTGGCCATACCGCGACGCAGACGCATCGCGACCACTGAAGGAAAACGCGATGAACCGAGCTTCCCTTTTGCTTGCGTTGTTGACCCTGGCCGGCGCGCTGAGCGCAGCCATCCCGGACGCCTCCGCGCAAAACCGTGTGCGCGGACGCGCAGTAGTCCACGCTGCTGACGGCGGCCGCGTGGCCGCGACCCGCACGGCGGCGCGCGGCGAACACGGCGCCTTCGTCCGCGGCCGTAATGCGCGCAGCGACGGCCACGGTAATGCCGCCGGCCGCAGCGGCGCTTACGCCGTTGGCGCGAACGGCGGCACGGCACAGCGGCAAGGCAGCTTCTACCGCAACGCCGACGGCAGCGCCGGACGTCAGGGCAGCGCTTCGATCGACGGCGCCAACGGTGGCGGCCTGCGCACCAGCGGCGGCATCGCCCGCGATGCGGACGGCAACCTCGACGGCAATCGCAGCACCAGCGCCACCGGCCGCAACGGCAATAGCTACAGCGGCTCGACCGCGGTGCAGGACGGCGTGGTGACACACACCCACGCCTGCGCCAATGCCGCCGGCGAAACGATCGCCTGCCGCAGCCGCTGATTTTTCGAATCCCTCCCCCCGGCCAAGGACGGCCGTCTTCATTCCCGACCGAAAGAGATCACTCATGAACACGTACTTTCGCTACGCATCCGCCGCTCTGCTGCTCGCCATCGCCACCAGCGCCTGCGCCCAAAGCGGCGACCGCGCCGCGCAGGCCAAACAAAAAATGCAGGAACGGCTGAAAGCCGCCGACGCCAACCAAGACGGCTACATCGACCGCAAAGAAGCCGACGCCGGACTGCCGCGCGTAGCCAAGAATTTCGATGCGCTGGATACGGACAAGGATGACCGGCTTTCCAGCGGCGAATTGCAGCAAGCCGCGCAGAACGCGCGCCGGCGGTTCGGCCGCTGACTTTCCGCGAATCGAATGGAAGCTTCCGCGCTGCTGCTGACCCCGCTGCCGCTGTTGGCCGCGATCGCCGCGATCGAAGGCTGGCTGCGGCGGCGGCGCGGCGACGGCTATGACTGGAAGGCGTATTGGAGTTCGCTCGCCGACGCCCTGGGCCGACTGGCGATCAATGTCTGGTTGAAAGCCGGTTTCGTCGGCGCGGCGCTGTATGCGGTGTGGGAATGGCGCATCGCCACGATCGCGATGGATCGCGGATGGCACTGGCTGCTGCTCTTCGTCGGCCAGGAATTCTGCTACTACTGGATGCATCGCGCCGACCATCGCGTCCGGTGGTTCTGGTTGAACCACGCGGTGCACCACTCGCCGAACGAATACGTCCTGTCGGCGGCATACCGGCTCGGCTGGACCGGCAAGCTCACTGGCGCGGCGCTGTTCTTCGCGCCGTTGGTCTGGATCGGTTTTCCGGTGCCGCTGGTGCTGGCCGCGCTGGCGTTGAATCTGCTGTACCAGTTTTGGCTGCACACCGAGCTGATCGGACGCTTGCCCGCGCCGATCGAGTACGTGTTCAACACGCCGGCGCACCATCGCGTGCATCACGCCAGCAACCCCGAGTACGTGGACAGCAATTACGGCGGCGTGCTGATCTTGTTCGATCGTCTGTTCGGCACGTTCCGCAGCGAACGGGCCGACCGGCCTTTACGCTACGGCTTGACTTCGCCGCTGCAGAGTTACAACCCGCTGCGCATAGCGTTCCACGCCTGGCGAGACATGTTCCACGCTCTGCGGCATGCGCGCGGCTGGCGCGAACATGCGCTGACGCTGTTCGGACCACCTGGCTTTAAACCGGCTGCATTGCGCGCAAACTCGACATATCGTGTTGACGGATCCTGATCACCCCGATATGTTGTGCCCGTCGGTTCCGGCGGCTCGCGCCTTCGGATGAAAAGGGAAGCCGGTGCGTTTCTTAACGAAACAACTCCGGCACTGCCCCGCAGCGGTGTGTGGAAACGAAAGCCGTCATTGGCACTGGGATCCGATTCCTGGGAAGCGACGGCCGGTAGGTGGGATAGCTTTTGCTTTCGTAGGAGCGGCTTTAGCCGCGAGCTCTTCCGAGACGCTCGCGCGATCTGGCCGAAGAGCTCGCGGCTAAAGCCGCTCCTACGAAAAGCCGATCCCGCGTCCACGAGTCCGAAGACCTGCCGACAGCCGCGCGATGCACGCCGCGCGGTGCCGGCCGCGGAATCTCCGGGGGGAGATGGCTGGTGACGTTGCCGGCCTTGCGATTTCGCAGCCGCTCCGACACCGCTGAACCGTCCCGAGATGTCCGCCCGCCCGAGGGGGCGAGGTCGCGTCGCGGGCGCTCGTTGTCCTGACGCGATGTCGTTTCTTCCGCCGTCCGCGAGGGACAGACGGCCCGGTGCGACATCGCAAGAGGACACCACCATGAACGCCACCGACACCGCCGTCGCGACCGCAGACCGCAACGCCGCCTTCCTGCTCACCCCGCCGCCCACCGCCACCGCGATGAGCGTGACCAAGCGCAACGGCGGCCGCGAGCCGGTCGACTTGAACAAGATCGTGCGCGCCGTGCAGCGCTGTTGCGAGGGCCTGCACGCGATCGACCCGATGCGCGTGGCCACCCGCACCATCTCCGGCCTGTACGACGGCGCCAGCACGCGCGAGCTGGACGAACTGTCGATCCGTACCGCCGCGCTGCTCACCGCCGAAGAACCCGAATACGGCCGACTGGGCGCGCGCCTGCTGGCCAACTACATCGCCAAGGAAGTCGCCGGCCAGGAAATCCACGCGTTCTCGCAATCGGTCGCGCGTGGGCACGAAGTCGGCCTGATCAACGACCGCTTGCTCGGTTTCGTCCAGGCCAACGCGCGCAAGCTCAACGACGCGTTGGATCCGGCGCTGGACTTGCAATTCGACTATTTCGGCCTGCGCACCCTGTACGACCGTTACCTGCTGCGTCATCCGCACACCCGCAAGGTGATCGAGACGCCGCAGCAGTTCTTCCTGCGCATCGCCTGCGCGCTGAGCGAGGACGTGCCCGAAGCGCTGGCGCTGTACCGGCGCATGGCCAACCTCGACTACCTGCCGAGCTCGCCGACCTTGTTCAACAGCGGCACCACCCACGAGCAGCTGTCGTCCTGCTTCCTGCTCGATTCGCCGCAGGATTCGCTGGAATCCATCTACCAGAAGTACGGCGACATCGCGCAGTTGTCCAAGTTCAGCGGCGGCATCGGCGTCAGCTACACCCGGGTGCGTTCGCGCGGTTCGCTGATCAAATCGACCAACGGCCATTCCAACGGCATCGTGCCGTGGCTGAAGACGTTGGATTCGTCGGTGGCGGCGGTCAACCAGGGCGGCAAACGCAAAGGCGCGGCCTGCGTCTACCTGGAACCCTGGCATGCGGACGTGGAGGAATTCCTGGAGCTGCGCGACAACACCGGCGACGAAGCGCGGCGCACGCACAATCTGAATTTGGCCAACTGGATCCCCGACCTGTTCATGAAACGGGTCGAAGCCGGCGGCGAATGGTCGCTGTTCGATCCGCGGATCGTCCCGGAATTCACCGACCTGTACGGCGACGCGTTCGAACGGGCCTACGAGCAGGCCGAAAAACAAGGCAAGGCGGTCAAGACCGTTTCGGCACGCGACTTGTACGGACGGATGATGCGTACCCTGGCCCAGACCGGCAACGGTTGGATGACCTTCAAGGACAAGTGCAACCGCGCCAGCAACCAGACCGGCAAGTCCGGCAACGTGATCCATTTGTCGAACCTGTGCACCGAGATCCTGGAAGTGACTTCTTCCGACGAAACCGCGGTGTGCAACCTGGGTTCGATCAACTTGGCGCGTCATTTCGACGAAGATCATTATTTCGATTTCGACAAGCTCGGCGAAACCGTCCGCTTGGCCGTGCGCCAGCTGGACCGGGTGATCGATCTGAATTTCTACCCGATCGAATCCGCGCGCCGCGGCAATCTGCGCTGGCGTCCGGTCGGATTGGGCGTGATGGGCCTGCAGGACGTGTTCTTCAAACTGCGCCTGCCTTTCGACAGCGAGCAGGCGCGGGCGCTGTCGGCGCAGATCGCCGAGACCATCTACTACCATGCGCTAGAGACTTCCTGCGAACTGGCCGAAGAACGCGGCCGCCATCCCTCCTTCGCCGATACCCGCGCCGCGGCCGGCGAACTGCAGTTCGATGCATGGGGCGTGGTTCCCGAGAGCGCGGAACGTTGGGAATCCCTGCGCGCGCGCATCGGCGAGCACGGCCTGCGCAACTCGCTGCTGGTCGCGATCGCGCCGACCGCGACCATCGCCTCGATCGTCGGCTGCTACGAATGCGTCGAGCCGCAGGTCAGCAACCTGTTCAAGCGCGAGACCCTGTCCGGGGATTTCCTGCAGGTCAACCGCTACCTGGTCGGCGAACTGAAGAAGCTGGGCCTGTGGACGCCGGAGATCCGCGATGCGATCAAGCAGGCCGAAGGTTCGATCCAAGGCCTGAACCAAGTGCCGGAGGCGTTGCGCGCGATCTACCGCACCGCTTGGGAAATCCCGATGCGCTCGCTGATCGACATGGCCGCCGAGCGCGGCGCTTTCATCGACCAGTCGGCCTCGCTCAATTTGTTCATGGAAAGCCCGAACATCGGCGCGCTGTCGTCGATGTACATGTACGCGTGGAAGAAGGGCATCAAGACCACGTACTACCTGCGCTCAAGGCCGGCGACGAAGATCGCCAAAACGACGGTGGGCGAAGCGGCCGCGGTGGTCGCGCCTAGCGAGGCGGTGGCTTGTTCGCTGGAGAATCCGGAGAGCTGCGAGGCTTGCCAGTAACGCCAAACGATGCCCCTCTCCCGCCGGGAGAGGGGTTGGGGTGAGGGTTCGGCGCAGCTGCTTCGCACCGCTCTCGCCGCGCAAATCCAGCCGGCGCAGCGATCGGTCGCTTCATCGCTCCGCTGAACCCTCATCCGCCCTTCGGGCACCTTCTCCCGATGGGAGAAGGAATATCGAGAGCCACCTCCATGTCGTCACACAACCACCAACTCCTGCTCGACCCCGGCTTCGAACTCACCCTGCGCCCCATGCGCTATCCGCAGTTCTACGAGATGTACCGCAACGCGATCCGCAACACCTGGACCGTGGAAGAGGTCGATTTCGCGCTGGACGTCAACGATCTCAAGCACAAGTTCGGCCCCGCCGAGCGGCATCTGATCGAACGCCTGGTGGCTTTTTTCGCCACGGGCGATTCGATCGTGTCCAACAACCTGGTGCTGAACCTGTACCAGCACGTCAACGCACCCGAAGCGCGCATGTACCTGTCGCGGCAGCTGTACGAGGAAGCGCTGCACGTGCAGTTCTACCTGACCCTGCTCGACACCTACCTGCCCGACCCGAACGAGCGCGCGAAAGCCTTCGCCGCGGTCGAGAACATCCCCGCGATCCGCAAGAAGGCCGAGTTCTGCTTCAAGTGGATCGACTCGATCCAGGATCTGCAACGGCTGGAAACGCGCGAGCAACGTCGCCGCTTCCTGCTCAACCTGATCTGCTTCGCCGCCTGCATCGAAGGCCTGTTCTTCTTCGGCGCCTTCGCCTATGTCTATTACCTGCGCTCGCGCGGCCTGCTGCACGGCCTGGCCTCGG
Organism: Luteimonas sp.; assembly: GCA_035250245.1. Taxonomy (GTDB): domain Bacteria; phylum Pseudomonadota; class Gammaproteobacteria; order Xanthomonadales; family Xanthomonadaceae; genus Luteimonas_C. The sequence continues at coordinate 12,739 of DATFFH010000017.1, forward strand.
GCACCAACTGGGTGTTCCGCGACGAGAGCTGCCACATGGCTTTCGCGTTCGAGGTGATCAAGACCGCGCGCGAAGAGGAACCCGAGCTGTTCGACGACGATCTGCGCGCGCAGGTGATAAAGATGATGGTCGAGGCGGTCGATTGCGAATGCGCGTTCGCCGAAGACACCTTGTCCGGCGGCGTCGCCGGCCTGTCGCTGAAGGACATGCGCCAATACCTGGAATATTGCGCCGACCAGCGCCTGGCCCAGCTCGGTATGCCCAAGCATTTCGGCGCGCGCAATCCGTTCCCGTTCATGGACCTGCAGGACGTGCAGGAACTGACCAATTTCTTCGAACGGCGCGTATCGGCCTACCAGGTCGGCGTGCAAGGCGAAGTCGGTTTCGACCACGCCTTCTGAAAGCTATTTATTGTGGGAGCGGCTTCAGCCGCGAGCTCTTGCGACAAATGGCTGCCCATCAGAAAGCTCGCGGCTGAAGCCGCTCCCACAGAAGCGATTCCGCCGCACAGGAATTCTCATGAAAGAGTTTTTGCCCGCCATGCCGCCCATTGAGGCGCGGCTGCTGGAAATGGTGTTCCCCGACCACACCAATCATTTGGGTACGCTGTTCGGCGGCCAGGCCTTGGCCTGGATGGACAAGGCGGCCTTCATCGCCGCCTCCCGCTACGCCCGCCGCACAGTCGTTACCGCGCGCTCGGAGCAAGTCGATTTCCAGCTGCCGATCCGGCAAGGCCAACTGGTCGAAGCCGTCGCCCGCGTCGTCGAAGTCGGCCGCAGTTCGATGCAGGTGGAAGTGGAACTGATCGCCGAGGATTTGCTCAGCGGCGAACGCGAGCCGTGCACGCGCGGCCGCTTCGTGATGATCGCATTGGATGCGCGTGGCAGACCCGCGGCGGTGCCTCAACTGCCCGCATGACTTGAAGCGCCGGCGTTTTGTCCCTCTCCCCTTGTGGGGGAGGGACAGGCCGAAGGCCAGGGAGAGGGTTCGGCTTTTGGCGCAGAACCACAAATCAAAGCACGCTCGCTCCGCTTCGCGCCCCCTCTCCTGCCCTTCGGGCATCCTCCCCCGCGAGGGGGGAAGGCTAGCCCCGCATCACTCGCGCAGCCGTCACCATCGCTTCGAGCGCCGCCCGCGTCTCCGGCCAGCCGCGCGTCTTCAACCCGCAATCCGGATTCACCCAAATCTGTTCCGGCTGCAGCACTTCCTGCGCCTTGCGCAGCAAACCCAGCATCTCCGCCGCATCCGGCACCCGCGGCGAATGGATGTCGTACACGCCCGGGCCGATCCCGCTCGGATAGCGGAACTTCGCGAACGCATCCAGCAGCTCCATCCGCGAGCGTGAAGTCTCGATCGAGATCACGTCAGCATCCATCGCCGCGACTGCCTCGATGATGTCGTTGAATTCGGAATAGCACATGTGGGTGTGGATCTGGGTTTCGTCGGCCACGCCGGCGGCGCTGATCCGGAAGCATTCCACCGCCCAGGCCAGATACGCGGGCCAATCGGCGCGGCGCAGCGGCAATCCTTCGCGCAGCGCCGGCTCGTCGATCTGGATCACGCCGATGCCCGCCGCTTCCAGATCCACCACTTCGTCGCGCAAGGCCAGCGCGATCTGCCGGCAGGTGGCCGCGCGCGGCTGATCGTCGCGCACGAACGACCACTGCAGCACGGTCACCGGCCCGGTCAGCATGCCCTTCATCGGCTTGTCGGTGAGCGATTGCGCGTATTGCGACCAGCGCACGGTCATCGGCGCCGGCCGGCGCACGTCGCCGTAGATGATCGGCGGCTTCACGCAGCGCGAGCCGTAGCTCTGCACCCAGCCCAGCTTGGTGAAGGCGAAGCCGTCCAGCTGCTCGCCGAAGTATTCGACCATGTCGTTGCGCTCGAATTCGCCGTGCACCAGCACGTCGATGCCGATCTGCTCCTGGAACCGCACGCATTTCTCGGTTTCCTCGGCCAGGAACCGCTCGTAATCCGCATCCGCCAGCCGGCCCGATTTGTTGCGCGCGCGCGCTTCGCGCACGACCTGCGTCTGCGGAAACGAACCGATGGTGGTGGTGGGATACGGCGGCAACCGCAGGCGTTCCTGTTGCGCCTCGCGCCGACGGTCGTAGGCGGACGCGCGCTCGCCCGCGGCGGCGTCGAGCGCGGCCAGGCGTTCGGCGACTTCGGGTCGATGCACTTTCTTCGATCGCCGCCGCGTCTCCAGGCGATCGCGCGCCACCTCCATCGTCGAGCGCGCCGAAGGCAGGCCGTTCAGCGCATCGGCCAGCGTGCGCAATTCCTCGATCTTCTGCCGGCCGAACGCCAGCCAGCTGTGCACGTCGGGCGGCAGTGCGGTTTCCAGCGACGCGTCGATCGGCGCATGCAGCAGCGAACACGAAGGCGCCAACAGCAGCCGTTCGTTGCCGATCCGCGACTGTGCGCGTTGCGCCAGAGCCAGGGCGCGATCGAGATCGGTACGCCAGACGTTGCGGCCGTCGACCACGCCGAGCGACAAAAGCCTGTCTTCCGGCAGAACATCGAGCGCGGCGTCGAGTTGCTCCGGCGCACGTACCAGATCCAGATGCAGGCCTTCGGCCGGCAGCGCCGCGGCGAGCGCCAGGTTGTCGCCGAGCGCGCCGAAATACGCCGCCAGCAGCAGCTTCGGCCGATCGATGCCGGCCAGCGCGGCGTACGCTCGGCGATAGGCGGCGCGATCGTGGCCGTCCTGATCCAGCACCAGGCAGGGCTCGTCGATCTGCACCCATTCCGCGCCCGCCGCTTTCAGCTTGCCGAGCAGTTCCGCGTACGCCGGCAGCAGGCGTTCGAGCAAAGCCAGCCGGTCGCTGCCGTCGACCGCTTTGGACAGCAGCAGGAAGCTCACCGGCCCCAGCAGCACCGGCCGCGCGTTCAAGCCGAGCGAGCGCGCTTCCAGGTATTCGGCGACGGGCTTGTCGCCGCGCAGCCGGAAATGCTGGCCGCTATGCAGCTCCGGCACCAGGTAGTGGTAGTTGGTATCGAACCATTTGGTCATCTCCAGCGCGCGCAGGTCGAAACCGTCGCGCTGCAGGCCGCGCGCCAGGGCGAAATAACCGGTCAGCGGGTCGGCGTCGGCCAGCGCGCGATAACGTTCCGGGATCGCATCGAACAGGAAGGCGGTATCCAGCACTTGGTCGTAGAGCGAAAAATCGTTGCAAGGCACCGTGTCGGCGCCAGCGGCGTGCTGCAGCTTCCAATGGCGCTCGCGCAGCTCGGCGGCGGTGTCCAGCAGCTGCGCCGCCGCGGCCTCGCCGCGCCAATAGGCTTCCAAGGCGCGCTTGAGCTCGCGCTTGGCGCCGATGCGCGGGAAGCCCAGGTTGGTAACGATGGTCATGCGTCGTGTCCTCGATTCGTGGCGAATGAGGACGAAGGACCGCACCGGTCCGCGCCTGCGCACCCGTGCGGCGACCTTCGCCCCCGCGGGCGAACCGGTCTTTCTGCGGGCGCAGGCGCACGCGCACGGCTTGAACCATGCAGCGCGTTCCGGCCACTTCCCCGCGGAAGTTCCAGGTCGTTCGGGATCGCTCCCGGCCGAGGCAGGTTTCGGGCTCGTGGATGCGGAGATTTCGCCTGTTGCTCTTCGTAGGAGCGGCTTTAGCCGCGAGCCTTTTCTCCCAAATCGCGGCCGTGTCGCGATTTGAAGGAAGGAGCTCGCGGCTAAAGCCGCTCCTACGAAGAGCAAAAAGCGGACTTCCACACTGGCCGTCGCTTTCCTGGCATCGAACCCCAGCACAGGCGACAGCCTTCGTTTCCACACACCGCTGCGGGGCAGCGCCGGAGTTCGCCTTTCGAGGGCGGCACCGGACTTCCCTTTTAAATTCATCCCTTTATCTTGATGAAAGGATGAATACCTTCGGCGAGCGCAAATTACGCCGCTCACCGAGTCGCGTCAAGCGTCGCGATCATCGGGTAGGCTTGGGCGGATGTTCGATGACTACTTGGCCCGCTGGGCCCTCACGCCCGACGGTCCGCCGCTGCACACCCACAGCAGCGATCTGTTGCCGGTGCGTTACCACGATCGTCCCGCGATGCTGAAGATCGCGCGCGAAGCCGAGGAAAAGCTCGGCGGCCTGCTGATGCGTTGGTGGGACGGCGACGGCGCCGCGCCCGTGCTCGCTTACGAAGGCGATGCCTTGCTTCTGGAACGCGCGACGGGCACGCGCTCGCTGGCGTGGATGGCGGCTCACGACCGCGACGACGAGGCGGCGCGCATCCTGTGCGCGGCGGCGGCGCGCTTGCATGCGCCGCGCGCGAAGCCGCTGCCGGAGTTGCTGGGGCTGGAGCCCTGGTTCGAGCAACTGTGGCCGGCACCGTCCAAATACGGCGGCGTGTTCGCCGAATCGGCGCGCACCGCGCGCGCGCTGCTGGACGACCCGCGCGACGTCGTGCCGCTGCACGGCGATCTGCACCACGACAACGTGCTCGATTTCGGCGAGCGCGGCTGGCTGGCGATCGACCCCAAGCGCCTGCTCGGCGAGCGCGGCTTCGACTACGCGAACATTTTTTGCAACCCGGAAGACCGCACCGACCTGGCGCAGGAGCGCTTCCGTCAGCGTGTCGAGATTGTCGTGGCCGCGTCGGGCATCGAGCGGCGCCGCCTGCTGCAATGGATCCTGGCCTGGTGCGGCTTGTCCGCGGCGTGGTGGCTGGACGACGGCAAAGAGGCGGAGATCGACCTTCCGATCGCGGAACTCGCTCTCGCCGAACTTCGGCTTTCGTAGAGCGGAGCTCGCTCCGCTGCTGTTGCTTTCTGTAGGTGCGAATTCATTCGCACGCTCTTACCGGCAAAGCGTGCGAATGAATTCGCACCTACGAAAAGCGAAAAAGAGATGGTAATCGATCTGCCGATCGCGGAGCTGGCTCTCGCCGAACTTCGGCCTTTGTAGAGCGGAGCTTGCGTCGCTGCCGTTGTTTCTGTAGGTGCGAATTCATTCGCACGCTCTTGCGGGAAAGCGTGCGAATGAATTCGCACCTACGAAAGCGGAGAAGCGACCCGCGCTAGAAGGCCTAGCCCTTGGCCTCGGCGTAGCGCCGCGCCACTTCCTTCCAATTGATCACGTTGTAGAACGCGGCGATGTATTCGGGCCGGCGATTCTGGTACTTCAAATAGTACGCGTGTTCCCACACGTCCAGGCCGAGGATCGGTGTGTTGCCCGAGCCGACGCCCTTCATCAACGGGCTGTCCTGGTTGCCGCTGTCTTCGACCGCCAGCTTGCCTTTGCCGTCCACCACCAGCCAGGCCCAGCCGCTGCCGAAGCGGCCGACCGCGGCCTTGGTGAAGGCTTCCTTGAACTTGTCGAAGCCGCCGAGATCGCTGTCGATCGCCTTGGCCAGATCGCCGTCGGGTTCGCCGCCGCCATCGGGGCTCATCACCGTCCAGAACAGGCTGTGGTTGGCGTGGCCGCCGCCGTGGTTGCGCACCGCGCCGCGCTTGGCTTCGGGCACCGCGTCCAGGTCGCGGATCAGTTCCTCGACCGGCTTGTCGGCCAGCGGCGTGCCGTCTACCGCTTCGTTGAGCTTGTCGACATAAGTCTGGTGGTGTTTGGTGTGGTGGATCTCCATCGTCTTCGCATCGACGTGCGGCTCGAGCGCGTCGTAGGCGTACGGCAGCTTGGGAAGCGTGTAAGGCATCGTCCTGCTCCATCATGAGGTTGGCGCTACGGATATGGCGCCGGCCGATGCATGATGGAAGAGCGGCCATGAAAAAGCCGTCAGGACGATGTGTTGCGCGTCTGGCGACGCGCGCAAGTTAAGAACGCGTCAATCCGCCGACGCGCGCGCGAGCCGCCCGCGCCGGACGATGCGCAATACGGCGTACAGCGCGATCAGCAGGGCCAAGGCGCCGCCCAACGCCCACCATTCCTTCGCGGTCAGTGTGGCCACGATCGCGGTCATGGCCAATACCGAAATCAGCGGCACCAGGATCGCTCCGCCCGGCAGCACGAAGGGTTCGCCGCGCTCGCGCAGGTCGACTTTCTGCAAACGCCAGGCCGCCAGGCAGACCATGATGTAGACCAGGCAGTTGCCGCCGCCGGAAATCAGCACCAGTGCGTCGAAGCCACCGGAGACCAGTTCGGATGCATCCAGCACGCTGGCCAGCGCCAGCACGCAGGCGCAACCGGCGTGGGCCGTGATCGCGAGCAGCGGCACGCGGTACTTGGCGCTGATCCCGCCGAAGGCGCTGGGCAGATAGCCGTCGCGGCCGAGCGCGTACACCAGGCGCGAAGTGCCGAGCAGATTGCCCATCAGGAAGCCGAGCATCGACACGCAGGCGGTCAGCAGCAGCAAGGTGCGCGCCGGCTGCCACAGCGCGCCGGCGGTATCGGCCAGCGGCACGCCGCTCTTGCCGAGCGCGGGGCCCAGCACGCCCTGGCTGACGATCTGCAGACCCAGATACAGCAACACCACCAGCAGGATCGCGGCGATCGTCGCGCGCGGCACACTGCGCGACACGTCGCGCACTTCGCCCGAGGGAATCAGCGCGGTTTCCATGCCGGAATAGGCGAACATCACCAGCACCATCGAGGTGCCCATCGCGCCCCACGACGGCACATCGGTCCAATTGATCTGCGTCCAATCGACGAAGAACAGGCCCGCCGCGGTCAGCAGGAACAGCGGCGTCAGTTTCAACGTGGCCAGCGTAGCGATCGCGCGCGCACCCAACTTCACCCCGAACGCGTTCAACAGGAAGATGGCCAGATACACGCCAGCGAGCAGCACCGCGCGCATCTGCGCGGATTCGAACGCGGGAAACAGGCTGGCGACCTGCACGCCCAGCGCGGCGGCGACACCGGCGCTGGAGGCGACGTTACTGATCCACATCAGCGCGCCGGCGACGAAACCGGCGAACGGCCCGAATGCGGCGCTGGCATAGGTGTAAGGCCCGCCGGTCGCCGCGGCGCGGCTGCCGACCGCGGCGAAGCACAGCGCTACCGGCAGGATCGCCAGCGCGCCGGCGATCAGCGCCAGCGGCGCGGCCGCACCCATCTGCGCCGACAGCGTGGCCGGCATCTTGAAGATGCCGGCGCCGACGATGATGTTGATCACCGCCGCGGTCAGCGCGAACGATCCCACCGCGCGCAGCAGCGCGGCCTCGCCTTGCAATGCGCCGCCGCTGGGGGCGGATCGTGGGTCGCTCATGGTCGGCCTCGTTCCCGGACGGCGCAGACTCGCACGGACCCGCCCCCGGATGCGAGTGCTGGGTTAGCATCGCTGCGTTGCGAGGGGAGATCGACGATGCGATTCCTTGTTTTGGCCGCGTTCGCGGCGCTGATTCCGATCGCACCGCGGGCCGATGCCGCGGATACCGAAGTCCTGGCCGCGAAGGTCGATGCGCAGGTCCTGGCCTGGCGCCGCGACATCCACCAGCATCCCGAACTCGGCAACCGCGAGACTCGCACCGCCAAATTGGTCGCCGACCATCTGCGCAAGCTCGGCCTGCAGCCGAAGACCGGCGTCGCCCACACCGGCGTGACCGCAGTGCTGAAGGGCGGCAAGCCGGGACCGCGGATCGCGCTGCGCGCCGACATGGACGCGTTGCCGGTGACCGAACGCAACGCGTTGCCGTTCGCCTCCAAAGCGACGACGACTTTCCGCGGCGAAACCGTCGGCGTGATGCATGCCTGCGGCCACGACGCGCACACATCGATCCTGATGGGCGTGGCCGAGGCTTTGGTGTCGATGAAGGCCGAACTGCCGGGCGAAGTGCTGTTCGTGTTCCAGCCCGCCGAAGAAGGCCCGCCGGACGGCGAACGCGGCGGCGCGCCGCTGATGCTGGAACAAGGCCTGTTCGCCGACTTCAAACCCGATGCGGTGTTCGGCCTGCACGTGTTCAGCACGCTCAACGCCGGCCAGATCGGCTTGCGCGCCGGGCCGACAATGGCCGCCTCCGACCGTTTCGAACTGACGGTGAAAGGCCGCCAGACCCACGGTTCGCGGCCGTGGAGCGGCGTGGATCCGATCGTGGCGACCGCGCAGATCATCGGCAACGCGCAAACCATCGTCAGCCGCCAGATGGACATCAGCAAGCAACCGGTGGTGGTGACCTTCGGTGCGATCAAGGGCGGCGTGCGTCACAACATCATCCCCGACCAGGTGCAGACCATCGGCACCATCCGCACTTTCGACGAAGGCATGCGTCAGGACGTGTTCGTGCGCTTGAAGAACGTGGCCGAGCATGTCGCCGCAGCGCACGGCGCGACGGTGGAGGCCAAGATTCCGCTGGAGGCCGAAGGCAATCCGGTCACGTACAACGACCCGGCGCTGACCGCGCGGATGCGGCCCAGCCTGGAAAAGATCGCCGGCGCGCAGAACGTGGTCGACATGCCGCTGGTGATGGGCTCGGAGGATTTCTCGTACTACGCGAAGCGGGCGCCGGCGCTGTTCTTCTTCGTCGGCGCCACGCCGCAGGGGCAGGATGCGCTGAAGGCGCCGAGCAACCATTCGCCCGAGTTTTTCTTGGACGAGTCGACGCTGAAGCTCGGCGTGCGCGCGATGCTGCAGGTTTCGTTGGATTACCTGCAAGGCGACGCAGCCGCGAAGTGACCGCGCTCTAGTCCCTCTCCCTTTTACAGGAGAGGGACAGGCCCGAAGGGCCAGGGAGAGGGTTCGGCTTTTTGGCGTAAAGCTACAAGATCAAAAGCACGCTCGCTCCGCATCGCGCACCCCTCTCCTGCCCTTCGGGCATCCCGCTCCGCGCCCCGGCCCTCGCTTGCGCGAGGGCGTTCAGGGGACATGCGAAGCGATGCTTCGCGCGCATGTCCCCTTCACCCCGCAAGGGGAGAGGAAACAGCTAGCTGCACATCCGCTCGCTGTTTCATATTTGAAGCAAAAACAGAACCCAAACATTCTCCACTTCCGACGAACAAACCCGCGCCGCCGCATTAATATGCACGCATGACCTCTATCCCCCTCGGCCGCGAAGTCGCTTACCCCGCGCACTACGACCCGGCGCTGCTCTACCCGATCCCGCGCGCGCTGGGCCGCACCGCGCTGGGCGTGTGGGACGAGGCTCTGCCCTTCGTCGGCCACGACCGTTGGCACGCTTACGAAATGAGCTGGCTGGATCCGCGCGGCAAGCCGCAAATGGGCACTGCCACTTTGCGTGTGCCGGCCGATTCCCCGAACCTGGTCGAATCCAAATCTCTGAAGCTGTATTTGAACTCCTTCAACGCGCATCGCTTCGACAGTGCCGAAGCGGTGTTGGCGACCATGGCCAGGGATTTGTCGCAAGCGGCGGGTTCCGAAGTCGCGGCCGAATTCGGGCTGCCGCCTTTCGCCGAGGGGGACGACGCGGAATCGATCGACGGCCTGGACATCGGGATAGAAGCCTACGGCCCGCCGAATGCGGAATGGCTCAAGGCGGACCCGAGCGCTATCGTCGAAGAAACCTTGGCATCGTCGCTGCTCAAGTCGAACTGCCCGGTCACCGGACAACCGGACTGGGCCAGCCTGCGCTTGAGCTATCACGGTCCGCGTCTGGATCGCGCCGGCCTGCTGCGCTACCTGGTCTCGTTCCGCGACCACGCCGAATTCCACGAGCAATGCGTGGAGCGGATCTTCGTCGACGTGATGGCGCGCTGCGCGCCGGGCTCGCTGTCGGTCGAAGCGCGCTATACCCGCCGCGGCGGCCTGGACATCAATCCGTGGCGCGCGACCGCCGACCGGGCCGCACCGGAGGCGCGCCGCGACCCGCGGCAGTAACCGTTTTCGTACGCATGGTTCACGCAGCCGCAATGCTTTCTTAACAAGACTCGTGCAAACGTGCGCCATCCGGACCGGGTCCGGGTAAGGAGCCGACATGAGCAACGACAAGAAAGCGGATTTTTCCGGCGTAAGCGCCAAAGTCGACACCACCGCGGACAAGGTGGAGAAAGCCGACTTTTCCGGCGTCACCGCCAAGGTGGACACCACCGCCGAGAAGGTGGGCTCGCCCGAGCAGACCTACACCGTGCAGAAAGGGGACACGCTGTCGCACATTTCCAAGCAGTTCTACGGCAAGGCCAGCAAATGGAACGCGATCTTCGAGGCCAACCGCGACCAGCTCGACGATCCCGATCTGATCAAACCGGGCCAGGTGCTGAAGATCCCGGCCATCGAAGACTGACCCTCCTTTCCCGCCTCTCAAGGACACTTCCATGAACCGCAAGACTCTCGCTTACGCATTGATCGTCGCCCTAGCCGGCTCCGTCGCCCTGGTCGGCTGCAAGAAGAAGGAAGAACCCGCCGCCACGCCGCC
>DATFFH010000018.1:0-22560 GCA_035250245.1 Luteimonas sp.
TTCGGTTACGACGATGCGGGCAATCTGACTTGGTCGGCCACCGGCCTGCCCTGGTCGCCGCTGGCGCCGTGCGGCTACACGCGCGAACACGCCTTCGTGGTGCCGCGCCGCGTGGACCGCACCTACGATGCGCGCAACCGCCTGGCCACGCTCGCCTTCCCCGACGGCCAAGGCGACCAGATCTGGACCTACACGCCCGACGGCCTGCCGTCGCAAGTGATCGCCTACAACGATCCCAACCATACCGGTGCGGTGGTCAGTGCCTACCAGTACAACAAGCACCGCCTGCTCAACGGCCAGGGCGAGACGATCAGCCAGCCGAGCTGGTACAGCTGGGGCATCGGCTACGGCTACGACGCCAATGGCAATTTGGCCAGCCACGCCTATCCGTCCGGCTACACGGTCGCCTATCAGCCCAACGCATTGGGCCAGGCGACCAAGGCCGGCACTTTCGCCACCAACGTCAGCTATTACCCGAACGGCGGCATCCAGCAGTTCACCTACGGCAACGGCCTCGTTCACACGCTGACCCAGAACGCGCGCCAGCTGCCGCTGACCAGCACCGACTCGGGCGGCGTGCTCAGCCACCAATACACGTACGACGGCAATGGCAACGTGGCCCAGATCCTTGACCTGGCCCGCGGTTCGGACTACCACCGCTCGATGACCTACGACGGCCGCGATCGCCTGACCGGCACCGGTTCGTGCAGCTTCGGCGCGGTCACCTGCTGGTTCCACTACGACTACGACGTGTTGGACAACCTGACCCGGGTCCAGGGCGCCGACGGCAGCGATCGTTACTACTGCTACGACACCCGCTGGCAGCTGACCAACATCAAGACCGGCAGCTGCGCCGGCGCCAGCGTGGTGGGCCTGGGTTACGACGAACGCGGCAACCTGGCCAACAAGAACGGTCAGGCGTACCTGTTCGACTACGGCAACCGGCTGCGGCTGGTGAGCGGGCTGGAGTACTACCGCTACGACGGCCTGGGCCGGCGGGCATACGCGTCCAGCCCGACGCTGGGCGAGATCTTCTCGCAGTACAGCCGCGATGGGCAGTTGATGTACCAGCACAACGGGCGCACGCAGAAGTCGAGCGAGTACATCTACTTGTCCGGCAGCCTGGTGGCGCAGCGGGAGACGCCGTTCGTCGGCGGCGCCTCCACGGTGAAATACCAGCATACCGATGCGTTGGGGACGCCGGTGGCTGTCACCGGCCAAAACAAGGTCGTCATTGAGAGGACTGAGTACGAACCGTTCGGCAGGGTCATCAATCACCCGTTGAAAGACGGTCCTGGCTATACCGGTCACGTGGCCGATGCGGCGACCGGCTTGAATTACATGCAGGATCGCTATTACTGGCCCGATGGCGGCGTGTTCCTATCGACCGATCCGAAGCCGGTGGACACGGATACGGCTTATAATTTCTGCCGGTATTGTTACGCTCGCCAGAATCCATACACGGTGGTCGATCCGGACGGACGCGATGGCATCGCGTTCTACACGCAACCGCAATATCAGATGGCCCAGCCGACAATGACGGCTGACATGCTGGGGACGATCGTTGACTTCATCCCAGTGATTGGGGACGCGAAAGGTGTTTACGAGGCATATCAAGAGCCGTCGCTGAAGAATATCGCGGCTGCAGGCGTGGGCTTCGTGCCGATTGTTGGCGATCTCGGCGGGAAGCTAATCAAGAATGCGGATAAGATCGCTGATGCCGGAAAGTCTGTCGCTGCCGCTAATAGATCTGAGAATGTTGCCAAGGGGATCCCAGAAAGCCAGTTGGGACCTTCTGGAAAACCAAAAATTCATGCTGTTGATCACGGTGGAAAGCGCGGCCAAGCAAAAGAGGCCGCTCGTCGAGAGAATGGCAAAGGAGGAAGCACCGTCAATCACACAAGCCCAAAGGTTGGAAAAGATCATTATCACGGCACATCCCAATCGGGTAAAAAAAGCCGAGTTCATCATGGATACGAATGAAAAAGGTTTTTGGTCTGGTGTGGCAGAAGTAATTCCTCGGACAGGAAATCATCTGCTAGAGGGTGCGGATGGCGCTTATGTTGGCGTGGTTGGTATCGCTGCTTCAGAAGCCGAGTTCTTGGATAATTCAAGGATTGCTTTCAACGCCATGAACTTTGATTTACTGGAACTCGAAGACGTAGAGTTCATTGATTCAGTTGAAAAGTGGATGGAAGCAGATGAGGTTATGCGCGAAAGAGTGTCGGCCCTTAGTGACAGAAATCCAATTGAATTTGGCTCATTCCACACTTTCAAAGATTAAAAGTGCCTTTCCAATCGCCAAGAAAATTGCGCTATACGCTTTATCTAATGATTGATTAAAGTCACAGGGCAGTGCCGTAGGCTGGGTTGGCTTCCTCAACCCAGCTTTCAACTAAGCTGTCCGGCAACGGCCTCGTCCACACGCTGGCGCAGAACGCCCGCCAGCTGCCGCAGACCAGCACCGACTCGGGCGGCGTGCTCAGCCACCAATACACGTACGACGGCAACGGCAACGTGGCCCAGATCCTGGACCTGGCCCGCGGGTCGAACTACGACCGGGCCATGACCTACGACGGCCGCGACCGCCTGACCGGCACCGGTTCGTGCAGCTTCGGCGCGGTCACCTGCTGGTTCCATTACGACTACGACGTGCTGGACAACCTGACCCGGGTGCAGGGCGCCGACGGCAGCGATCGTTACTAAAAAACAGGGGTCAGAGTACATTTCCGATAGGTAACAAGGCAGATGTCGGAAAAGTTACTCTGACCCCGGAATGGCTTGCCTACGCCGCGCAACCGGAAGGCACCTTCGTCACCATCGATCGCGACGTGTTCGGCAAGCCGACTACGGTGTCGGTGCAAAACAGGGGTCAGAGTACATTTCCGATAAGCAGCGGGGTAGATGTCCGACGGTTTTTACATGTTGAGCTGTCGCCAGTGGCCGACTCTAATGTGACGATGACGCAAGTCATCCATATAGAGGCGGGCGATGCCCAGAGGGCGGCGGTTTGATCTAGCGGGCGTGACGCAGCACGTCATACAGCGCGGAAACGATCGGCAACCCTGTTTCTTTCGCGAGGTTGACTACGTCAGGTATCTTCAAGATCTTCGCAAAGCTGCGCTAAAACATGATTGCCGAGTGCCGCTGGCGACGAACAAACAAACGAAGCACGCAGCTAAGCCCGAACCTACGTCGCGACGACCTTGCGATAAACATGCTGGGTCTTGGTACGTTCGTACCCCAAACCTTCATAAAACGGATGCGATTCCACGCGCACCGCATTCGAACGCACCACCAGATCGTGCAGGCCGAGCCCGGCCGCCCAGCGCTCCGCTTCCGCCACCAACGCCCGGCCGACGCCGCCGCGCCGGATGTGCGCATCGACGACCAGCGCAGCGATCTCCGCGCGTTCGCCGTATTCGATGATCAAGCGCCGTTCGACCGCGATGAAACCGGCGAGCCCGCTGTCGCCGGCTTCGGCCACGAACAGCGCATGCTGCGGCGAGACCAGCAATTTGCGCAGCCGTTCTTCGAAAGCTTCGATCGGCGCCGGATAGCCCAGCTGCGCGGACAAGCGCGCGATTTCGGCGGCGTCCGTCGGTTCCGCGGCTCGCAGTTCAAAAGCCATCGGCCAGCTTCGGGAGGGAGAAATACGCCAGCAGCAAGGCCATCGAGCAGAAGAGCGCCAGGAACAGATCGACAGCCGCGATCAAGGCAGCCGCGAAAGCCCTGGCCTCCGGCGAGACCAGCGCGCGCCGAGCGAGCAACAAAACGATGATGCTCGCAACGCTGGCGAGGGCCAAGCCGGAAGGCGCGTAACGCAGCCATGCCGCATAAGCCCCGCCTAAGGCCGGAACGGCCGGTCCGTAACGGGCGATGTCGTTCACGGGATAGGCCACCAGCACGTGGTGGATGTACATCGCCGACACGAGCAGGCTGATCAGGCCCGTAGCGAAGAGCCCTACGGAGAGCGCGCTTCGGATGCGCACGCCGGTCAGCGCTCTTCCTTCAACCACTTCGCCGCATCCAACGCGAAATAGGTCAGCACCCCGTCCGCGCCGGCGCGCTTGAAGCCGGTCAGCGCCTCCAGCGTGCAGGCGCGTTCGTCCAGCCAGCCGTTGGCGTAGGCGGCCTTCAGCATCGCGTATTCGCCGCTGACTTGATAAGCGAAGGTCGGCACGCCGAATTCGTCCTTCACTCGGCGCACGATGTCCAAGTACGGCATGCCCGGCTTCACCATCACCATGTCCGCGCCTTCGTCCAGGTCCAGCGCGACTTCGCGCAGGGCCTCGTCCGAATTCGCCGGATCCATCTGGTAGTTGTACTTGTTGCCCTTGCCCAGCGCGCCGGCGCTGCCCACCGCATCGCGGAACGGGCCGTAGAAACTGCTGGCGTACTTCGCCGCGTAGGCCAGGATGCGGGTGTGGACCAGGCCTTCCTCTTCCAACGCCATGCGGATCGCGCCGATGCGCCCGTCCATCATGTCGCTGGGCGCGACCACGTCGGCGCCGGCGGCGGCGTGCGACAGGGCTTGCTTGACCAGCGCTTCGACGGTCTCGTCGTTGATCACGTAGCCGCTGTCGTCGACCAGGCCGTCCTGGCCGTGCGAGGTGTACGGGTCCAGCGCAACGTCGGTGATCACGCCCAACTGCGGGAAGCGTTGCTTGAGCGCGCGCACGGCGCGCTGCACCAGGCCGTCGTCTGACCAGGCCGCGGCCGCGTCCAGCGATTTGGCTTCCGGCGCGGTGACCGGAAACAGCGCCAGCGCGGGAATGCGCAGCTCGCTGGCCTGTTCGGCCACGCGCAGCAGTTCGTCCACGCTCACGCGCGCGACGCCGGGCATGGACGGCACTGCTTCGCGGCCGTCGAGTTCATGCACGAACACCGGGTAGATCAGGTCGTTCGCCGTGAGCACGTGCTCGCGCATCAGACGGCGCGAGAAATCGTCGCGGCGCATCCGCCGCATGCGGGTCAGGGGGTAGGTCATGGGGCGACATGATACGCCCGTTGTGTAGGGTGGGCCTTGGCCCACCGGCGCCATGCGACGGGCGTGACGGGCATTGGGAACGGCGCACCGGTTTCGCCCATTGTTCGTCGCAATGGAAGGTGGCGATGGTGGGCCAAGGCCCACCCTACGGCATCGTCGGCCAACAAAAAAACCGGCGCCGCGAGGGCGCCGGTCGGTGGAGCATGAAGCCGGTTTACTGCTGCAGGAATCTGGCCACGCAGGTGCGGGCCGAAACCTGTTGGTTGCGGGTGATGAGCCCGTCGTTGTACAGCGACTGGATGTGGTCGTTCATGCAGCGCATGTACTTGGCGCGGCTGTTGCCGGCGCCGGTCAGGCATACGTTGTTGTAGGCCTGGATGTGCGCGCCGATGATGATGCCCACATTGGTCACCGCGGGAACGCCGGTGTCGCAATCGCCGATCTTGCCGTTGCCCGGATTGAGCGTCCAGCCGGTGTCCTTCAACAGGTTCGGCGTGATGTCGATGTTGAACGTCGACAGCAGGTCGCTATTGATCGCCGGTTCCATCAGCGTGTTCGGGAAGGTCGCCGTGTCGTAGTGCGAACCGGACGAACCGCCCTGCACCGGATTGGGCATGAACAAGCGCGGCCGGCCCGCATCGTCGGCGCCCTGCAACTTGGTCGGGTCGACCGTCAGTCCGACGGTGACGCCCGGCAGATTGGCCTTGATCGTGTTGCCGTCGGCCAGGGTCACGCGGATCGACGGAATGGTGATCGTCGGGTCCGCGCCGCCCAGGCCCGGCGGCGGCGTGCCCGGAGCGTTGTCGGCGATGATCGCGCCGATCGCGCCGGCGTTCTGTGCGTTCTTCACCTTGATCACGAAGCCGCAGGTGCCGCGGTCCATCAGCGCGATCTTGCCGGCCACCGCGGCCGCGTTGCTGATCGGGCTGCAACCGTCGGTGGTCGACGGGCCGGACGCGTCGGCGGCGTCGGTGGCGATCACGACCGTGCCGTTGAAGTTGGTCGGTGAGATCGGCGCGCCGAAACCGGCCGTGCCGTACTCGTATTCGCCCGCGATCGACGCCGGCGCGGTCACCTTGAACGCGGTGCGATCGCCCAGGATCGCCTGCGCGCCCGCGCTGGCGCTGGCGCCGGTGAACACGACCTTGCCGTAATTGAGCGCGGAGGCCTGGCGCTCGGCGACGGTCATCTGCGGCCAGAACTTGCCGGTGGTGTTGTCGAAGGTGAAGACCGAGTAGATGTCCTTGCGGCCCTGCAGGAACGTGCCCGCGGCTTCGTTCTCGAAGTTCTGGAAGCCCAGGCCGTGGCCGAATTCGTGCATCACCACGTCCAGGAAGTTCACTTGGTCGGCGGGCGTATTGCCGTCCAGTCCGTAGTAGAAGTTGAAGTCGGAACTGAACTGCGAGCCGATGTCGGTGAAGCCGGGGTTGAGATCGCTGCCGGCGATCGCGTCGGCCAGGGCCGAGCTGTACCAGGTGTCGGCTTGGATGCCGGGCGCGAAGTCGGAGAACACGAACGTCGCGCCGGCCTGGCCGAGCACGTTCGAACCCAGCGGATTGAACTGCGCGCCGACGTACACCGGCACGTCGCTCTGCAGCACCGCGCCCCACAGCTCGGCCGCGTATTGGGCGACGATCTGACGCTGTTGGCCGCGAGTGGTGCCGGGGTTGCCGCCGGCGGGCGCGAGCGGCGTGGGATCGTTATAGCCTTCGCCCGGATCGTCGGTGATGACGGGAATGATTTCGCCGGCGCTGGCGCACATGGCCGACAGCGCGAGGGTGACGGCGGCGGTCAACGCGAGAATAGGGGTTTTCATTTCTCGAGCCCTCCGTCGTTCGCGACCGGCGCTTGATCGCCTTCGTATTCGCGGATCGTGATCCGGCCTTGCGCGTCGGTGTTCGCCGCCATATGGGTCCACAGTTCGGTCGGCACCTGGATGGTGCTGCCCGCGCCGTTCGGCGTGGCCTGGTACGTGCGTTGCGCTTCGGCGGCGGTGCGCGGCTGTTTGACCAGCCGCTGCCGGCTGGCTACCGCTTGCGCCATGCTCTTGCGTTCTTCGGCGGTGGGCGCGCGCAATAGTTTTCCGGACTTCGCATCGACGACGGCCGAGGGGCCGGTCGGGCGTTGTGCTGCGTTGGCTGCGAAAACAATGCCGAGCAACAAGGCTGGCAAAGCGCAGCTTGCGATCGTGGTCGTCCTCATGTTGGATTTTCCCCGGGGGTGGATTGAGATTCGCGCATCGCGGGGCGATGGCGGCGACATTACGCAAAGCAGGGGGTTGCGATAGCTCGCAGGCCGAGTTTGCTCCCCGGCTCGCGTGAAAAACAAGGGCCTCGCGCGGCGCGGCGCGGCGCTTCGATGTTGCGTTGCACGATGCCGCGTTTCCGTCGGCCAGACAGGCGTTTCGCGATTGTGCGAACGCAAAAAAACCGGCGCCAGGGCGCCGGTTTCGTTGCGAAACGTATCGTTTGTGATACGGCGGCGGCTAGAGCAGACCGCCGAACATGCTCAAGCGAACCACCGCCACCACGATCACCAGGCCGTTCAGCAGCAGCCCGGCCTTGGCGCGGCCGCGCTTCTCGCGCGAAGTGAGGGCGATGCCGATCGCGGCGATCAGCGCGCCGACGGCGGCGAAGGGGATCAACAGCCAGTTGGTGATGCCGATCACCGGAATCAGCGCCAGCACCATCCACAGCATCGCGACGATGCCCCAGAGCAGACTGATCAGGCCCATTGCGTTTCCCTCGTGAACGGCGGGGTGCCGTAAAGCGCAGTATGCGGGCGCGGCTGCGCCGTTCAAGGGTCCGCGCCCGGCTTTTGTAGAGTCGAGCCTTGCTCGACTGCTCTTCCGCCACGCCGAAGCAAAAGCAGTCGAGCAAGGCTCGACTCTACAAAAGCGGGAAGCGGTCAGCCGTGGACGCCGTCGATCTCCACGCACAGCTCGCGCCGGCAGATCGCCGCGTGCAGCAGCATGTGCGGCACCGCTTCGCCGAAGCGGGCTTGCAAGGCTTGCGCGATGGTCGGCAGGTCGTGCGCATCGCGCACATACACCTTCAGCCGCGTGCCGGCGCCGAAGCGCGCGGGCAGCGCGGGCTGGCGTTGCCGCGCTGCGCCGAGCAGGCTGTCGAAGTTGGCGAAGGTTTCTTCCAGTTGCGCCAGCAGTTCGCCTTCATGCTGCGACTGGTGGCCGACCACGCTGGCGGTGCCGGACAGCAGCAGCGGCGTGCCGCCGTGGGTCGGCGGCAGCATGGCGCGGGCGAAGCTGGGCGCCTGCGGGCCGTGCTGGCGCGGATAGCGGTAGGCGCTGACCTGGCGCGGATTCTCCACCGGCGTGCCCGGCGTGCGCGCGGCCAGCCAGTAGATCTGCAGCACGCGGTCGTCGTCGCAGCGCCCGATCGCGGTCGCGGCGGGCAGGCGCGTGGTGTCGAATTCGCCCAGACCGCGGGCGCGGCCGACGCAGAAGCGGCGATAGCGCTCGGCGTCGCCGTCGCCCAGCGTGATCGCATCCAGATAATTCCAGATCCGCAGCATGTGCGGATAACCGCTATCGCGCACGAATGCGGTCAGGCGAGAATAAGCGTGCGCGGCGGCTTCGACGATCGCGTCCTCGCCGGCGCCGGCGTAAGCGTTCTCGTCGACTTCGATCGCGCCGAACTGCAGATAGCCGTCGCCGCACCAGGCGATTTCGCCGTCGCGGCCGCGTTCGATCGGACGCTGGGTGCGCCAGATTTCGAACGGCGCTTCGCCGTACGGCTGCAGCGGCACGCGCAGATAGCGCGGATCGTCGATGACGGGCGCATCGTTGCCGAAGCCGAACACCGCCAGCGTATCGTCGCCGGCGAGCAGGGCTTCCGGCGTCGTGTTCCAGACGTAGTCGACCTGCAGCCGCGGCGCGCGCAAAGGTTGAGGCTGGGCGCTCACGGATTGCCCTGATGCAAAGTGTCGCCGCGCACGTCCACGCCGATTTGGCGCTTGCGCCGCAGCCAGCCGCGGAACGCGCGCGGAGCCATGCTCAGCGCGGTCATCGCGTAGATCGCGCGGAACAGGCGCAGGCGCCGCAGCACCGCGCGGTTGTCGAACACGTCGCCGGCCAGCATCGAGATCACCGCCTGCTCCACCTGCCAGAAATTGCGCGGCTCGTTGAACAAGGCTTGCATGACCGGCGTGGTGAAGCGGTAAATGAACCAGGTGAAGTGCTTCAGGCCGCGGCGGATGCGCTTGTCCATGCCGCGCTGCAGCTCGGCTTCGCGCGACGGATCGCGCAACGCGCCGTCGACCACTTCTGCGGCCTGTTCGGCGCTGTTCATGCCCAGATAAACGCCGGAGGAGAACACCGGATCGACGAAGGCGTAAGCGTCGCCGACCATCACCCAGCCCGGGCCGACCATGCGGCTGCAGGTGTAGGAATAGTTGCCGGTCACGTGCACCGGCGCGACGCGCTCGGCGCCCTGCATCCGCGCCCACACCTGCGGCTCGGATTCCAGGGTCTTCATCAGGAAGGCTTCGTTCTCGCCGCGGCGCTGCTTCAGGTATTCGGGGAAGCAGACCGCGCCCACGCTCATCACGTCCTCGCGCAGCGGGATCAGCCACATCCAGCCATGGGCGAAGCGCTGCACGGTGATGTTGCCGGCGTCGTCGCCTCCGCGCCGCTGTACGCCCTTGAAGTGGCTGAAGATCGCCGCCGACTGGTGCGCCTGGTTCTTCTGCTTGAGCTTGAACTTGTTGCCGAAGAAGGTGTCGCGCCCGCTGGCGTCGACCACGTAGCGCGGCTTGAACGCGAGTTCGTTGCCGTCGGCGTCGCGCGCATGGGCCAGCGCGGGGCGGCCGGCGGCGTCGAAATCGATGCGCAGCACTTCGACCCGCTCGCGCGCATCGACGCCGTTGGCGCGGGCGTGCTCGAACAACAGCTGGTCGTATTCCTCGCGCTTGACCTGGTAGGCGTAGCCGAATTTCGGATTCAGCGCGCGCTCGAAGCGGAAGGTGTTGTAGTTGGCGTCGTCGACCGGGAATTCGGCGCCCGGCTTGTGGATGCCGATCGCCTTCACCTGCTCCAGCACGCCCAAACGCTCGAGGATCGGCAGGTTCATCGGCAGCAGGGATTCGCCGATGTGGAAGCGGGGATGCTGGGATTTCTCAAGCTGAACGACCCGCCATCCCTTGCGCGCCAGCAGGGTGGCCGCGGTGGAGCCCGCCGGGCCGCCGCCGATTACCAGTACGTCCGTGTCCACAGGAGTTGGGGTCATTCGCGGTCGCCGCCTCGCCATGCGATCATTTCGCAGGCGCGAATGATAGCGCGGCCCTCCGCGGCCGCCATCTGACGCGGAATTCACGGCCGCCGGGGAGGCGGTTGAACACCTCAACGGAACCGAGCATGTCCACCCAAAGCCACGCCGAGCAAGAACTGGCCCAGCTGCTGATCGAAAGCCTGAACCTGGAAGGCGTCGCCGCCGCCGATATCGACCCCGAAGCGCCGCTGTTCGGCAGCGGGCTGGGTTTGGATTCGATCGATGCGCTGGAATTGGCGCTGGCCATCAGCAAGCGCTACGGCTTCCAGCTGAAGTCGGACAGCGAAGAGAACCGGCGCGCGTTCGCGACGCTGCGCGCGCTGGCGGCGCATATCCAGCAGCACAAGGTCGCCGCCTGAGCGCGATCGGCCTGCGACCCACCGGCGGTGTCGGCTTGATCCTGATCCTCGAAATCGTACTGGCGCTGGCCTATTCGGTGGTGGCGCACATCGCCAGCGCGCGCCACGACGGCCCGATGGCGGTCTGCGCTTTGGCGATCCTGCTGCTGATGCTGCTGGCGGCGCCACTGCTGCAGCGGCGATTCTGGGCGTGGGCCGCGCTGGCAGCGGGCTTGGCGGGGCTGCTGTGGCTGGCGCGCTCGCCGTACGTGCAGGTGCCGATCCTGCTGGTGCCCACCGCTTTCGTCGCGCTGGTGGGCTATTGGTTCGCGCGCAGTCTGGCGCCGGGGCGCACGCCGCTGATCAGCAAGATCGTCGCTGCGCTGGAAGACGAAGCGCCGCCGCCGGAGCTGTTGCGCTACACGCGCGGCCTCACCGCCGCCTGGGCGATCGCCTTGGGCGTGCTGGCGCTGCTGAACCTGGGGCTGGCGCTGATCGCCGTGCCGGACGGCCTGCTGGCGCAGTTCGGCGCGCATCCGCCGTTGACGGTCACCGAAACCCAATGGTCGTGGTTCGCCAACGTCTTCAATTACGGGATCATCGGCGGTTTTTTCGCCATCGAATTCGCCATCCGCAAGCGCCGCTTCCCGGGCCGCTACCACAGCTTCGCCGATTTCCTGCGCCGCCTGCGCGGCCTGGGACCGGCGTTCTGGCGCGATTTCCTGCGTTGAGCGGCCGGTCTTGCGGCGTTCATGCCGGCCGACCATCCTTGTGACCATGGATTTCCGCATTCCCGCCGATCATCCGAGCCTGCCGGGCCATTTTCCGGGCCGCCCGATCGTGCCCGGCGTGGTTCTGCTCGATCGAGTGTTGGAGGCGATCGAAGCTGAAGGCGCGCAGATCGATGCGTTGCGCCTGCCGCAAGTCAAATTCCTGCGGCCGCTGTTGCCGGAGGAATCGGCGCGGATCGAACTGCAAGCGCAGGAAGGACGTGTTTGGCGGTTCCGGATAGTCCGCGGCGACGAATTGATCGCCAGCGGCGAGGTCGCAGCAGCGTGAGCACCGCCTGGCGGCAGCGCCCCGAAGGCGGCGGGCGATTCGCGATCCGCCTGATCCGCGGCTTCAGTCGCTATTTCGGTCGCGCGCCGACGCGGCTGGCGCTGTATCCGATCACGCTCTATTTCCTGATCAAACGCGGTCCGGAACGGCGCGCCTCGCGCGCTTACCTGAGCCGCGCGCTGGGCCGGCCGGCGACGCTGTGGGACGTGGCCCGGCACATCCACACTTTCGCCGCGACCATCGTCGACCGCGTGTACCTGCTCGGCGATCCGGACACGCGCCGCTTCGATCTGCGCATCAGCGGCACTGAAGGCGTGCTAGCGCAGCTGGCTCAGGGGCGCGGCGTGCTGCTGATCGGCTCGCACCTGGGCAGCTTCGAAGCCTTGCGCGGCTTGGCCCAGACCCGGCCGGACATCCAAGTGCGCGCGGTGCTGGACAAATCGCAGACGCCGGCGATGACGCAACTGCTGGAGGAGTTGAATCCGGCGGTGGCGGCGAGCGTGATCGACGCCTCCCAAGGCGGCTTGGCGGTGACGCTCGGCATCAAGCAGGCGATCGACGCCGGCGCGCTGGTGACCGTGCTCGCCGACCGCGTGTATCCGGGCGAAAGCGTGTTGCGTGCGCCGTTCCTGGGCGAAAACGCGGCTTTTCCGTCGTCGCCGTGGCTGATCGCGGCGGCCTTGCAGGTGCCGGTCAGCCTGGCCTTCGGCCTGTACCGCGGCGGCAACCGCTACGATCTGGTGTTCGAGACGTTCAGCGAGGGATTGAAAATCGAGCGCGACGAACGCGGTCCGGCGCTGGCGGCCTTGGCCGAACGCTATGCGCGTCGGTTGGAGCACCACGCCCGCGCCGCGCCCTACAACTGGTTCAACTTCTACGATTTCTGGAAACGCGACGATGACGGGCAAGAAGACATCGCGGCGGATGCGGACGGCGGCGCTGATGCTGTGCGTCGCCGCCTGCGCCAGCAACGCGCCTGACGCGTTCGCGCAGGCGGCGGATGCGGGCTGGATCCTGCAGAAACTGGCGCGGCCGGCGCCGACCAGCACCGATTTCATCGAGCTGCGCGGTTCCAAGCTGCTGAAGCAGCCGCTGCGCCTGTCCGGCGTGTATTCGCGCCCCGACGCCGACACGCTGGTCCGCGAAGTGCGCGCGCCGTATGCCGAGACCACGACCATCCGCGCAGGCGAAGCGACCATCGCCCGCGCGGGCAAATCGCCGCGCCGCTTCTCGCTGTCGCGCGCACCCGAATTGGCCGGCTTGCAAGCCAGTTTCGGCGCCTTGCTGTCCGGCGATCGCGCCGCGCTGGAGAAGTTTTACCGGATCGCCGCGCAAGGCACACGCCAGGAGTGGACGATGACTTTGGTGCCGAAGGAAGCGGCGCTCGCGGCGAAGGTGCGCGATGTAGCCCTGTACGGACGCGGCGCCGAATTGCGCTGCATCGAAACGCGCGCGGCCGGGTCCGGCGGCGAGGTCCAGCGCACCTTGCTGGCCGGCGCCGCACGCACCGCTCAAACCGCGGCGACGACCGAGGCGTTGCAGACGCTGTGCCGCGGCGGCGCGAATTGAGCGCGGTGCGATCGCGATGAGCGCCCGCACGCGGCTGGCCCTGGCGCTGCTGTGGCTGGCCTTGTTGGCCTTGGCGGGCTGGGCGATCGGCCGGCATCTGCAACTGAGCGGCGATCTGCGCAAATTCATGCCGGAAGCGGAAACGCCGGCGCAGAAGCTGTTGATGGACGAGTTGGGCGAAGGGCCCGGATCGCGGCTACTGCTGATCGGTTTGTCCGGTGGCGATGCGCAGGTCTTGGCGGCGCAATCGAACGCGATGCGCGCGCGGCTCGCGGCGAACCCTGCATTCGCCTTCGTCGCCAACGGCGCCGACGCCGGTTTGGATACGGTACCGGAGCGGTTGCGCCCTTATCGCTATCTGCTGTCGCCCACCTTGGATACGCAAGGCTTCGACCGCGCTTTCCTGCAGCAGGAACTCGAAGCGCGCGTGCAGGATCTCGGCTCGCCCGCGGCGGCCTTGATCGAACCGCTGGTCGGCGCCGACCCGACGCTGGAAACCCTGAAGATCGCCGAAGCGCTGCAACCCGCGCAGGCGCCGCAACGTTTGCACGGCGTCTGGTTCGACCGCGCCGGACAGCGCGCGCTGCTGGTCGCGCAAACGCGCGCGGCCGGATTCGACCCGACCGGCCAGCAGGCCGCGGTCGACGCGATCCGCGGTGCGTTCGCAAAGACGCGCAGCGATGCGAAAACGCAATTGCTGCTGACCGGGCCGGGTGCGTTCTCTGTCGAAATCGGCGGACGCACGCAGGGCGAGGCGCAGTGGATCGGCACCATCGACACGGTGGGCCTGGTATTGCTGCTGTGGATCGCCTACCGCAGCTGGAAAACGCCCTTGCTCGGCGTGCTGCCGCTGGCCAGCGCGGGTTTGGCGGGGCTCGGCGCGGTCGCGCTGCTGTTCGACGGCGTGCACGGGATCACGGTCGCGTTCGGCTTCACCCTGATCGGGGTGGTGCAGGATTATCCGATCCATTTGTTCAGTCATCAGCGTCCGGGGTTGTCGCCGCGCGCCAATGCACGCGCGCTGTGGCCGACCCTGGCCACCGGTGTGGCTTCGACCTGCATTGCCTACGTCACCTTCCTGTTTTCCGGTGTCGACGGATTGAAGCAATTGGCGGTGTTCACCATCGCCGGACTGGCGACCGCGGCATTGACCACGCGTTTTCTGTTGCCGGGATTGATCGATCCGGCGCCGCGCGACTTCGCCGATTCGCGCTTCCTGGCGCGGTTGTGGGCCGGCGTGGCGCGATTGCCGCGGCTGCGCTGGTCGTTGGCGGCATTGGCGCTGGTCGCGGCGCTGGCGGCCGTGTTCGCGCCGGGTCCGTTCTGGCAGAACGATCTGGCCAAACTGACGCCGGTGCCGGCCGATGCGCTGGCGCTCGATGCGCAGCTGCGCACGGCGCTGGGTGCGCCCGACGTGCGCTACGTGATCGCGGTGCGCGCGCAAGATGCCGAAGGTGCGTTGCAAGCGTCGGAAAAACTTCGCCCCGAACTCGACCGCCTGGTCGCCGCGAAAGCCATCGCCGGCTACGACTTGGCCGCGCGTTATCTGCCCAGCGCCGCGGTTCAGCTCGCGCGGCAGCGCGCCTTGCCGGAACCCGCCGCATTGCGCGCAGAACTCGATGCCGCAGTCGCCGCCAGTCCGTTTCGCAGCGATGCTTTCGACGAATTCATCGCGGACATCGAAACCGCGAAGCGCGCGCCGCCACTGATGCCGAAAGACTTGGCAGGCACGCCGTTGGCGACCAGCGTCGATGGCTTGCTGCTGCGCGGCGGCGGCCATGCGACCGCGCTGGTGTCGCTGAGCGGCTTGTCCGATCCGGCAGCGGTGGCCGCCGCTGCGCGAACACAGGGCGCGCAATTGCTCGATTTGAAGGAAGCATCCGAGACTTTGGTGGCGGCCTACCGCGGACGCGTGCTCGCGGCCTTGGCCGCTGCGGCCGTTTTGCTGATGGCGACCGTGTGGATCGCCTTGCGCGCCCCGCGGCGGGTGCTGCGCGTGCTGCTGCCGATGGCGCTGACCACGCTGCTGATCCTGGCCGTGCTGCGCGCTTGCGGCGTCGAGTTGACGCTGTTCCATCTGGTTTCGCTGATCCTGGCCGCTGGCTTGGGTTTGGATTACGCCCTGTTCTTCGACCATGCCGGCGACGATTACGCCGATCAGCTGCGCACGCTGCATGCACTGATCGTCTGCAGCCTGATGACCCTGCTGGTGTTCGCCTTGCTGGCGCTGTCGTCGATTCCGGTGCTGCGCGCGATCGGCAGCACCGTCGCGCTGGGCGTGGTCTTCAATTTCGTATTGGCGTTGCTGATCTCGCGCCAGCCGACGAGGTCGCAAGTCGCGTAGCAGCGCTTTTCGTAGGAGCGGCTTTAGCCGCGAGCTCTTTCCTCAAAAATGCAACATCGCCGCGATTTCAGAGAAAGGCTCGCGGCTAAAGCCGCTCCTACGAAAAGCCGCTTCTCTGAGATGCCGCGCAAAAATCGGTATTCTGTGCCGATGATCGGACGCGACGAAATCCTGGCCTTGATCCCGCACCAGGGCGCGATGTGCCTGTGGGACGAGGCGATCGAATGGAATGCGGAATCGATCCGGTTGCGCACGCACACCCATCGCGATGCGGCTCATCCCCTGCGCTCGAATGGCCGGCTGCGCGCCGCGCATCTGTGCGAATACGGCGCGCAGGCGATGGCCGTGCACGGCGGTCTGCTCGCCCGTCGCTCGGGCGGCGCAGCGAAACCCGGTCTGCTGGTGGCCTTGCGCGGCGTGGAATTGCGCGTCGCCCGCATCGACGACCTGCCCGGTCCGCTCGAATGCGAAGCCCGGGCGCTCGCGAAAGGCGAGGGCAGCCAGCAATACGCATTCCGCATTTTCCATGTCGGCGAAACCATCGCCGACGGCCGCGCCGCGGTGATGTTCGCGTAGCCCGGGTGGAGCGAAGCGATACCCGGGATCGCCATTTTTCAGGCATGAGCCATGCCGCGCAAAAAATGCGGCAGTTGCAACGTCCATCTCCTGGAGACGGTGACCCGGGTATCGCCTTCGGCTCCACCCGGGCTACGATGGCCCCATGAATCCTACGCAAAAGCGCGCTCTGGTCACGGGCGGCAGCGGCGACCTGGGCGGCGCCATCTCCCGGCGGCTCGCGGCCGCCGGCGCGCACGTGTTCGTGCATGCGAACGCCAACCGCGAGCGCGCGGAAGCGGTCGTGGCGGAGATAACAGCGGAAGGCGGCAGTGCCGAAGCCGTAGCCTTCGACGTGGCCGACGCCGAAAGCGCGCGCACTGCGATCGAACGTCTGCTTGGCGACGGACCGGTCCAGATCCTGGTCAACAACGCCGGCATCCACGACGATGCACCGTTGGCGGGCATGTCGCCGGCGCAATGGAGGCGCGTGATCGACGTGTCCCTGCACGGCTTCTTCCACGTCACCCAACCGCTGCTGCTGCCGATGGCGCGCACGCGCTGGGGCCGCATCGTCAGCGTTTCGTCGGTGGCGGCGGTGCTCGGCAACCGCGGCCAGGCGAATTACGCCGCGGCCAAGGCCGCGCTGCACGGCGCCAGCAAATCGTTGGCGCGGGAGATGGCTTCGCGCGGCATTACTGTGAATGTCGTAGCGCCGGGCGTGATCGCAGGGCGCATGACCGATGCCGCCTTCGATGAACAAGCGATCAAGCAACTGGTGCCCGGCGGCCGGGCCGGCACGCCCGATGAAGTCGCGGCCTTGGTGAGTTTCCTGTGTTCGGCCGATGCCGGGTACATCAACGGCCAGGTGATCGGTATCGACGGCGGCATGAGCTGAGCGAACGACGCGTTCTGTTTGTGTAGAGCGGAGCTTGCTACGCTGCTTTTGTTCTTCGTAGGAGCGGCTTTAGCCGCGAGCTCTTCTCCCAATCCTTGCGATGTCGCGATTTGAAGGAAGAGCTCGCGGCTAAAGCCGCTCCTACGAAAAGCCGAAGCCGAAGCTGCGGAGCAAGCTCCGCTCTACACAAGCGCAGAGCATGGCGGGCGCATCTAATGCGGCCGATGAAGCCCGGTTCAGGCGCGCGGCGCGATGATCGGCACAGGCCATCCTGGAGCCTGCCGCCATGCGCTTCTTCCGCGCTTTCGCCCTTCTCGCGCTGATCCTCGGCGCAACCGCCTGCGCCAGCTCCCATCTGATCACCGGCCGCACGCGGCCGCCGATCGATCCGTCCCAGGTTCGGGTCTATTTCTCGGCGCCTTCCACCGGCTACGAGGAGATCGCACGCCTGCAGACCGGCAGCGGCGCGTTCACCTACGGCGAGCAGAACAAGATGAATTCGGTGATCGCCAAGCTGCGCAAGGAAGCGGCGAAGCTCGGCGCCAATGGCGTGCTGTTCACTGGTACGGACGATGGTTACGGCGGCAGCAGCGTGGGCGTCGGCGCGGGCGGCGGCCGGATCGGCGGGCGCGGTTTCAGCAGCGGCGGGATCGGCGTGAGCATCAGCCCCAGCCAGAAATACGCCTACGGCCTGGCGATCTGGGTCGCGAATCCGCCGCCGCCCGAACCCAACTACGTGCCGCCGACGCCGCAGCGCCGATAGTTTCGTCAGGCGCCGTCGCGCGGCGCGTGTCCGGCCACGTGCGCAGGCGCGCGTCCGGCGAACAGGTTCAGCAGCGGCGCGGTCATCAGCGTGGTGGCGATCGCCATCACCAGCAGCATCGTGAACAGTTCAGGACCGATCAGGCCGGCATCCAAACCGACCTTCATCACGATCAACTCCATCAGGCCGCGCGCGTTCATCAGCGAACCCGCGGCCAGACTGTCGCGCCAGCCGTAACCGGCCAAGCGCGCACCGGCCGCGCCGCCGGCGATCTTGCCCAGCACCGCCACGGCCAGGATCAACAGCAAGGCCCACAAAGCCGGACCCGCGAAGGCGTCGGCGCGCGTGTTCAAGCCCGCCAAGGCGAACACTATCGGCATCAGCAATACGATCGCGATGAATTCCACGCGTTCGCTCAAATAACGCAGCAGGCGGTCGTCGCGCGGCAGACAGGCGCCGAACAGGAAAGCGCCGAACACGGCGTGCAGGCCCAGCCATTCGGTCGCCGCGGCGCAGGCGACCGCGCCGAGCAGCATCGCCGCGAGCAGCATCAGCCCGGGTCTTCCGTCCGGCGCGTGCTTGCGCATCAGCGCGGCGAACAACGGCTTCAGCAGGCCGAACACCATTGCGCACAAAATCAGCGCGCCGAACGCGATCTTGGCGAAATCGGCATAGCCGTTGCCGGCCAGCGCCAGCACCAGCGCCAGCATCACCCAGGCGAACACGTCGGCGATCGCGGCCGAACTCAACGCGAGGCGACCGAGCCCGGTCTGGGTCATGCCGCGGTCCTTGAGGATGCGCGCCATCACCGGGAAGGCGGTGATCGACATCGCCGAGGCCATGAACAGCGCGAACGGCCAGAAGCCGACGCCCGCGGGCGCCAGCGTCGGATGCAGCCAGGGCGAGATCGCCAAGCCCATCGCCATCGGCACCAGCACGCCCAGCGCACCGACCGCGCCGGCGGATTTCAATTGCGCGCGCACGCCGTCCGGCGCACGCAATTCGGCGCCCACCACGAACATGAAAAGCACCAGGCCCAGGTCCGCGAGCGCGGTCAGCCCGGGCAGCGAATCCTTGGCGAACAAGCTTGCATGGAATTCCGGAAACAGCGCGCCGAACACGATCGGACCCAGCACGAAACCGGCCGCCATCTCGCCGATCACCGCCGGCTGGCCGAAATGGCGGAGCACCCAGCCGCAGGCGCGGGCCACGGCGAGGATGATCAGGATTTGCAAGAGCAGGTGGCTGTGCATGCAGTCTGCTGGCTTTAAGCCCCTCTCCCATCGGGAGAGGGGTTGGGGTGAGGGTACGGCGAAGCGATGACGTTGCAACAAGCGAAGGTAATGGTTAGCCAACGATTGGCTGCTGCGATCTCCGCCTTTCGTCGCTTCGCCGAACCCTCATCCGTCCTTCGGGCACCTTCTCCCGGTGGGAGAAGGAAATGCGTCGCTGCGTTCAAGCCCGTCGCGCTTGCGCGTGCGCCGCTTCGTAAACCGTGCCGAACTCGCCGGAAGGATCGTCGATCACCGCTGGATTCGCCTGGATCGTGCGATGCATCGACGCCACGCCGCCGCGCTTCAGGCAGCCGCGGACGATATGCCAAGTGATGCGGGTGAAATCGCGCACCGGTTTGAAGTGGCTGGCGCGGAACTGTTCGCCGCTGTGCACGCTCTTGTAGCGCGATTCGATCGGCACCGATACGCAGCGCGTGCCCAGCTGTTGCGCGGCGGAAATCAGGATCTGCGCTTCGAACACGAAATCCTCGCCGGGCACGTCTTGCAGCGCCATCACTTCGACCGGATAGAAGCGTTGCCCGCTCTGGCTGTCGGCGATTTGATAGCCCGTGCCCCAAGCGACGCCCCAATCGGCGAATTCGTTGGCCAGGCGGCGATAAGTGGGCTGTTGCGAACGCTTGCGCAGCCGCGCGCCGATCACGATGCAGCCGGGATGGCGATTGGCCGCGTCCAGCAGACGCGGCAGATCGGCGGCGACATGCTGGCCGTCGCCGTCCATGGTCAGCACGCCGGCGCGGCCCTGGCGCAGGGCTTCGCGGAAGCCGTCGCGCAGCGAAGCGCCCTTGCCTTTGCGCTGCGCATGCCGCAGCAGCGTCACCGGCAGATCGGCTATGCGCTCGGCGGTGCCGTCGTCGGAACCGTCGTCGATCACGATCACGTTCGGACATTGGGCCAACGCGCCTTCCACCACCTCGCGGATCCGCAGCGCTTCGTTCAGCGCGGGGATCACGACGGCGATCTGATTGCGGTCAAGCATCGGCCCACTCCACCCGCAGCACGCGCCCGGGTCCGGCATGAAGTATCGCCGAACCCGATGTATGGGCCGTGTCTAAAGCCAGCGCGTCGAACAGCGGCAGCATGGGCGCCATCGCATTGCCCGCGGCTAGCCGCGCAAGCGGTCCTGTAGCGGCGGGCGGCTCGCCCGCGCCGAGCGTGGCGCGAAAACGCAGGGCACCCGGTTTCGTGGCGTTGGACAGCACCATCGCGCCGCCGAGCAAGCCGCGGCTGTCCCACATCGTCGTCAGCGGTCCGCTCGCGGCGCTGTCGTAGGCGGCCAGCAGCACGGCCTCTTCGCCTGCGGCCAGCTGCGCCAGCGCTTCGACCAGTCCTTGGGCGAAGCTCGCATCCAAAGACGTGATGGCGGTGGTCGGCGCATGGCATCCGGTGCCGATGGTCCAGTACCCGGCCGCGGCGTTGTGCACGGAATTGTGGAAGCGGGTGGGCGAAATCGCGCGCGGATCGGCGGCGAGGGTCGCGGCCATGTAATCGGTGATGGCCAATTCGCCGTGGGTCGATGCGAACACCGAAGGCAGCGTCTTCGGATCGCGTCCCGCAGCGACGCAGGCGGCCATCGCCACTTCCAGCGCCACCGCTACCGTATCCGGCGCGCGCCGGCGTTCGTTCGGCGGCAGCAATTGCGGAGAAGGCTTGGCGGGCGCGGTTTCGGGCAAAGCGCCGCTGCGCGCGTAATCGCGCGCGGCCTGCCACGAAGGCAAACCGTTGCACCAGAAGCCGACGCCTTCGAGGGTGGCGGACAGCGTGATCATGCTGTCGTTCCCGCTTTGTAGAGCGGAGCTTGCTCCGCTGCTTTTGCCCTTGCCGCATACGAGCAGCGGAGCAAGCTCCGCTCTACAAAACAAAAGCAAAAACAGAAGCGGTATCGCGCCATGCTCATGCCCGCCCGAACACCAGCGAGCAGTTGTTGCCGCCGAAACCGAAGGAATTGTTCATCGCATAGCGGATGTCGCGCTGCGCGTTGCCGAAGCGGATCTGCGGGCCGTTGCCCGGATCCGGCGTTTGGCTGTTGAGGATGCCGGGCAGCAGGCCGCGCTCCAGCGCGAGCAGGGCGAACACGGATTCGACGATGCCCGCCGCGCCCAGCGTGTGCCCGGTCCAGCCCTTGGTGGAGCTGGCGTGCAGCGAATCCGGAAACAGCGCGGCGACGGCGCGTGCTTCCACCGCATCGTTGGCCGGCGTCGCGGTGCCGTGCAGGTTCAGGTAACCGACTTCGCCCGCGCCGATGCCCGCGCGGGCCAGCGCGTCGCGCATCGCCAGACTCGCGCCCAAACCTTCGGGATGCGGCGCCGACATATGGTGCGCATCGCTGGATTCGCCGTAGCCGCGCAGCTGCAGGTCGCTTGCGTCCGCGTCCACGCGTTCGAGCAACGCGAAACCGCCGGCTTCGCCCAGCGATAAACCATTGCGCGCGGCATCGAACGGACGGCAGGGCTGGGCGGCTACCAGTTCCAGCGAGTTGAAGCCGAACAGGACGCTGCCGCACAAGGTGTCGACGCCGCCGACCAAGGCCGCGTCTGCCAGATCCGCCTCGATCAAGCGCGAAGCCTGTGCGAACACTTTCGCGCTGGAAGAACACGCGGTGGCCACGGTGACGCAGGGGCCGCGCAGATCCAAGGCCTCTTGCACGAAACCGCCGAGCGAATGCGGCGTATGCACTTGCGGACGGGCCAGTTCTTGCGGAAAAGCGCCGCCGCCGTCCTGCAGGCGTTCGTAGGCCTCTTCGGTGGCGCCGATGCTGGCGGTGGAGGTGCCCAGCACCACCGCGACGCGTTCGGCACCATAGCGTTCGCGCGCCGCGCCGACCGTTTCGAGCAGCCCGTCCTGTTGCAGCGCCAGCCAGGCCAGGCGGTTGTTGCGGCATTCCCAGACCGACCAGGCCGGCGGCAGTGCTTTTTCTTCCAGGCCATCGACGCGGCCGATCCAGGTGTCCAGCGGCGCTTTGCCGAAATCGTTGCGTCGCAGGCCGCTGCGGCGTTCGCGCAGGGCGGCGGCCTGGGCTTCGCGTCCGCGGCCCAGCGCGGTGGTGGCGGTGTAGGCGCGGATCGCCAACGGCTTGATCGGACGCACCAGGGACTCCATATCGCTCGGCCCGGGAGTATAGCGAGCGTCGCAAAAGCGTCTCTTCGCCTCGTTAAACTGAACCCGCCGGTCCAGTTTCCGCACGCATGTCCAGCCGCAACGCCCACCGCCTGTCCTTGTTCCGCGATCCCGACGTGCTGCAAGCCGTCGCGGTCAGCGCGGCCGCGTGCGCGCTCAGCGCCGGGCTGGTGTATCTGGCTTATTTCGTCCACGTGCTGCGTGTGGCGCGCAACGCGCCTTGCGAACCCGAACGCGGCGAATGCGTGCTGCTATTCGGCAAGCATGCGCCGCGCGGCGAGATCGACGGCGACTTCGCCCAGCGCGTGGAGCGCGCCGCCGCGCTGTGGCGCGCGCCCGGCGCGCACCTG